>JAWPMO010000001.1:2484313-3105391 GCA_033344875.1 Ilumatobacteraceae bacterium
GGCGCTCCTGCATGCGGGCCTGCGCCTGATCGATGACCACGGCCAGCACGATCACGAGGCCCTTGATCACCTGCTGCCAGAACGAACTGACGCCCTTCATGATCAGGCCGTCGCCGAGCACACCGATGACGAACGCACCGATCACCGTCCCGAGCACGCCGCCGCGCCCGCCGGCGAGGGCGGTGCCGCCGAGCACCACGGCTGCGATCGCGTTGAGTTCGAAGAACTGGCCGGTGGCCGGGTGCGCTGCGACGAGCTGGGAGGCCACGATCAAGCCGACGATCGCGGAGCAGAATCCGCTGATCATGTAGACCGACGTCTTGACGCGCTTGACCTTGATGCCGGAGAGTTCGGCGACCCGCTCGTTGCCGCCGATCGCGAACACGCGCTTGCCGAACGGGGTGCGGGTCGCGACGAACGCCGCCAGCAGACCGAGCACGACCATGATCCAGATCGACCAGTTGATGCCGAGCAACTCACCCGACCCGAGTTCGGCGAAGCCTTCGTTGCCGAGTTCCGGACGCCCGACGAGGTTCGGGAACGTGTTGCCGTCGTTGATCAGGAGCGCCAGACCGCGCGCCATGTAGAGCATGCCGAGCGTCGCGATGAAGGGCGCGACGTTGAGTCTCGTGATCAGGAGCCCGTTGACCGCTCCCATCAGCGACCCCGCAGCGAGCGACAGCACGATCACCAGCCAGATCGACGGATAGGCGACCGAACTCGAGAACGGCAACGCGATCCCTTCGTTGATCAACATGCCGGCGACCATGGCGGTGAAGCCGACGATCGAGCCGACCGACAGGTCGATGCCGCCGGTCAGGATCACGAACGTCATCCCGATGCCGAGGATCGCGTTGATCGCCACGTGCTTGCCGATGATCTCGAAGTTCGCGGCGTTGACGAAGTTCGGCACGATGATGCTGAACACGACCACGACGACGATCAGCACGATGAACGCTCGCGCCTTGAGCAGCAGTTCCTGCACGTCGGTCCTGGTGAACTTGCGGCCCGGCGGTGTCAGCACCGCCGGATCCGCGTGCGCCGAGGTTGGCGTGGTCATCGAATCGTCTCCCCTTTGTCGGTGGGCCGGTGCCCGGCGGCGGATGCGGCGACGAGGGCTTCCTCGGTCGCTTCACTGCGGTGGAGGGTCGCGGTCAGTCGGCCCTTGCTCATCACGAGAATCCGGTCGGACATCGCCAGGACCTCTTTGAGTTCCGACGACACGAAGACGACGCCGAATCCTTCGGACGCCATCTTCGCCATCAAGGCGAAGATCTCGGCCTTGGCGTTGACGTCGATGCCCCGACTCGGCTCGTCGAGCAGGAGCACCCGCGGCGAGGTGAGCAACGCCTTCGCGAGCACGACCTTCTGCTGATTGCCGCCGCTGAGCGACGTGATGAGCTGGTTGGGCGACGCCACCCTGATCCCGAGACTGGCGATCTGCTCGGCCACCGCCTCGCGCTGGCTCGACGTCCGGAGTGCCGGCACGACGTCACCCAGGTGATCCTCGAGTGAGGCGAGCACCATGTTGTCGGCGACCGACAGTGGCTGCACCAAACCGTCTCGCTGCCGATCCTCCGGTGCGAGGATGATGCCGGCCTTGATGCGATCGAGCACCGTGGACGACTCGAGCAACTCGCCCGACAGGTAGACGTCGCCGGTCGCGTCGCGATGGCGGCCGGCGAGGCACTCGAACAGCTCCGATCGGCCGGCGCCCATCAGCCCGTAGATCCCGACGACCTCACCGGCGTGGACGCTGAACGAGACATGATCGACGACGTAGCCGCCGTTGCGGATCAGACAGAGGTCCTCGACCCGCAGGCGCTCCTCACCGACCTCGCCGCCGTGGCCTTCGAACAGTTCCGCCGGGTCCTTGCCGACCATCTTCCGGATGATCCACGGAACGTCGACCGCATCGATCTTCGACTCGTCGACGAGTTGTCCGTCGCGCAGCACCGTGATGTAGTCGCCGATCTCGATCAGTTCTTCGAGCCGATGTGAGATGTAGACGATCGCCACACCGGCCGTCGTGAGGTCGCGGATCACGCCGAACAGCTCTTCGACCTCGGCCGCGCTGAGCGCCGACGTCGGTTCGTCCATGATCAGCACCCGCACCTCGTGGGTGAGTGCCTTGGCGATCTCGACCACCTGCTGCTGGCCGATCCGCAGGTCGCCGACCAACATGTCGGGGTCGATGTCGTGACCGAGCCGCTGGATGATCTCGCGGGCGCCGTCGCGTTGCGCCGACCGGTCGATGCCACCACGACGGGTGATCTCCCGACCGAGATAGATGTTGTCGGCAACGGTCAGGTTCGCGCACAGGTTGAGTTCCTGGTACACGATGCCGATCCCGTGATCTTCGGCATCACGTGTGGAGTGCAGCTCGATCGGCTCGCCGTCCATCAGCAGTTGCCCGCTCGTCGGCCCCTGGACGCCGGCGACGATCTTCATCAGCGTGGATTTGCCGGCGCCGTTCTCGCCGACGAGCACGTTCACCTTGCCGCGACGCACCCGGAAGTCGACGTCGCGCAACGCCACCGTGCCGGGGAACACCTTGGCGATCTGCTCACAGCTCAGCACGACCTCGTCGTGCACCTCGTCGGCAGCGACGTCGATGTCCGTGTTCATCGTCATCCCGCCATCTCGATCCGGACGGGCACGATGCGGATCGACGACAGGTCGATCTGGACGAGGTTGAAGGTGCGGATCGCCAACGCACCCATGAACGAGATCTGCCGGCCGGTCAGGTCGGTGTCGGCCAACGGGTTCAGCACGTCACGCACGATCCGCTTGTTGATCTCGCTCGCGACCTGTCCGTACTCGGTCTGCGTCTTGAAGTCGCCGAAGTCGATGGAGCCGACGCCGTCTCGCACCGACGTCTCGTCGGATGGGATTCTCGTCCCGGCGTAGATCACGACGTCGGTCGGCCCGTCGTAGCCGTCGAGTGCGATCGTTGCGAATCCGCGGTCGCTGACCTCGGTCACCGTTCCCGTACCCCGCACGAGGTAGACGTGCGCCTCGCCGACCGTGATCGTGCCGTACTCCTCGGTGACCTGGACGAGTTGCGCCTTGTCGCCGTTGCCGCCGGCATCGACCTCGATCGCGTCGAGCACGGTCGCCAACTCCTGGGCCTCGTCGTCGATCGTCGGCAGCAGCGATGACTCCCAGATGTCGTCGACGTACACGACGGGATCGAACGCCTCCGATTGCTGCTGGGCCGAGAGCTCACCCTCGTCGACGATCACGAGCGCCGACGGCAACGCCGCCACGAACGCCACGGCGGCGATACCGGCGATCCAGCGACCCTGGTGCTTCATGAGTTCGCTCCCGTTGCATGGAGGTGGGCGTCGGGCGAGTCGGCCCCGACCGGCACCTCGTTCGTGTTCCAGCCGCGCGACCGTTCGACCGCCTCGCCCCAGCGTGCGTGAGCGAGCTCCCAGTCGCGATCCGGCGCCGGCCGGAACTCGGTGACCGCCGGCCGCAGTCGGTCGACGTCGTCCAGCGACGGCCACCATCCGATCTGGTGCCCGGCGAGGTACCCGACACCCACGGCGCTGAGATCGGTGGTGGTCGGCCGGACCACGACCATGCCGGTGACGTCGGCGACGAGCGAGGCGAGCAGGTCACTCCGCATCGCTCCGCCATCGACGTGGAGTCGTCGGCCCGCCGAGGACGGCGGCAGAGCGTCGAGCACGTCGCGCACTTGGAAGGCGATCGATTCGTAGGCTGCTCGAGCGAGATCGCCGGCGACCGAGCCGCGGGTGAGGCCGACGATGGTTCCCGTCGCCGTGGCGTCCCAGTGCGGCGCACCGAGGCCCGACAGGGCCGGGACGAAGTAGACGCCGGCTGCCGCCCCACGATCTGCGGTCGCCTCGCGTTCGAACCTCGCGAAGTCGTCGGTCGTGCCCGTCAGGCCGGCGACGCAGTCGAGCGCTGCCCCGGTTGCGTAGATGTTGCCTTCGAGCGCCCGGATCGCTTCGACACCGTCGGCGGTCCGGCGGGACCAGCCGATCGCCCGGGAGAGCCCCGCGACCTCCCGATCGTCGGCCACGGGAGCGAGGACGGAGGTGCCGGTGCCGAACGTCGCCTTGACGCTGCCGGGTCGCAGTGCGCCGTGTGCGACGAGCGACGCGTGCGAGTCACCGGCCACCGCGCAGACGGGCACTCCGCTCAGCTCGGCGATCGCGCCGGCGCCGAACTCCGCCGCTGAAGCGAAGACCTCGGGCAGCGCGGCGCGTGCGATCGAGAACATTTCGAGCAGCTCGTCGGACCACTGCAACGTCGCCAGATCGAGGAGCTGCGTGCGCGAGGCGTTGGTCAGGTCGGTCGCATGGACCCGTCCTCCGGTCAGGTTCCAGAGGATCCACGAGTCGACCGTCCCGAGACAGATCTCGCCGGCCGCCGCGCGCCCGCGACCGTCGGGCACCTGGTCGAGCAACCACGCCATCTTGCCGGCGGCGAACATCGGGGAGAGCGACAGCCCGCTGAGCCGACGGATGCGCTCACCGGATCCGGACGCGGCGAGCCGTTCGCACAGCGGTTGGGATCGACCGCACTGCCAGCTGACGACGGGACCGAGCGGCTCACCCGTCGATCGATCCCAGATCACCGCCGATTCACGTTGGTTGGCAACGGCGACCGCGACGAGATGCGGGCGTTCGAGCGCGATGAGGCACCGCTGCGCGGCCGACGCGGTCGCCCGCCAGATCTCGGCGGCGTCGGACTCGACCCAACCGGGCCGCGGGAACGACAGTCCGGCGTGCTCGGTCGCCTCGGCCACGACGCTGCCGGTGCGGTCGAGTGCGATCGCCTTGGTGTTGGTCGTGCCCTGGTCGAGGCAGAGGATGATCTCCCGCTCGGGCATCGCGGTCATGACCGCCCCGCGATCAGTTGCCGAGCCGCTTCGGCGATCCCGAGCGCGTCGAGCCCGAAATGGTCGAGCAGCCACGGCGCCGAACCCGTCGGGGCGAACCGAGTGACGCCGAGCGACCGCACTGGCACCGGGTGACCGGCGACGACGCACTCGGCGACCGCGCCACCGAGGCCGCCGCGGACCGACGCCTCTTCGACCGTGACGATGGCGCCCGTTGTCCGTGCCGCGTCGAGCACGGCCTCGTGGTCGAAGGGGCTGAGCCAGGCGAGGTTCAGGACTCGCGACTCGATGCCGTCGGTGGCGAGCAGTCCGGCCGCGGCGACCGCCCGCTCGACGACCACACCGTTCGCGATGATCGTCACGTCGCCACCATCACGGAGGCGGATCGCCCGACCGACCTCGAAGGCGGCGTCGGACGGATTGACCCGAGGTACCGGGATCCGGCTCGTCCGGATGAAGCACGGCCCATCGCTGTCATGTGCGCGCCGTAGCGCCTGAGCGGTCTCGATCGGATCGGCAGGGACGACCACGTTCAGCCCGAAGATCGCCCGGAGCCAGGCGAGGTCCTCGATCGAGTGGTGGGTGGGCCCGAGCTCGCCGTACGCCATGCCGCTCGACACCCCGACGACGGTGACGTTCGCCGCCGAGTACGCGAGGTCGACCTTGATCTGTTCGAGCGCCCGACCCGTGACGAAGCACGAGGCGCCGAAGACGTACGGCATCATGCCGCCGTTCGCCAGCCCGGCGGCGATCCCCACCATGTTCTGCTCGGCGATGCCGACGTTGATCAGCCGGTCGGGAAAGCGTTCACCGAATCCGCCCAGCTTCGATGACCCGACCGAGTCGTTCGCGACCGCGCAGACGCGCTCGTCGGCCTCGGCCAGCTCGATCATCGTGGCCGCGATCGAATCGCGGCAGTCGAATCGCGGTGCGTCGGTGAAGACCTCGTCGGCCGCTGCGGTCACGCGGTGGCCCCCAACTCGTGCAGGGCGATCTCGTACTCGTCGGCGGTCGGCACACGATGGTGCCAGGCGACGTTGTCGGTCATGAAGCTGACCCCGTGTCCCTTCTCGGTCCGGGCGATCACGCAGTTGGGGCGCCCGTCCGCGTACGGCGTCGCGGCGAACGCTGCGGCAAGCGCCGGGTGGTCATGGCCGTCGACCTCGTGCACCATCCATCCGAACGAGGCGAACCGTTCGGCGAGCGGGTCGAGGCGCATGGTGACCTCGGTCGGTGCTCCCTGCTGGAGACCGTTGCGGTCGACGATCAACGTGAGGTGATCGAGTTCGAACTGCGACGCCGCCATGGCCGCCTCCCACATGCTGCCCTCCTGGAGTTCGCCGTCGCCACAGAGCGCGAACGTGCGCCACGAGGCGCCGCGCAGCTTCGCCGCGATCGCCATCCCCACCGCGACCGGCAGGCCGTGGCCGAGCGGGCCGGTGCTGGCCTCGACGCCCGGCACCTTGAGCCGGTTCGGGTGTCCGTTCAGCGTCGACTCGGGTTGCGCGAAGGTCTCCAGCAACTCGTGCGGGATGAAGCCCGCCTCGGCCAGCGTCACGTACAGCGCCCCGGCCGAGTGCCCCTTGCTCAGCACGAAGCGGTCGCGGTCGGGATCCTCCGGCGCATCGGGGTCGATCCGAAGCGTGTCGAAGTACAACGCGGTCAGCACGTCGATGGCGGAGAAGTCACTGCCGACGTGGCCGAGACCCGCGGCGTAGATCATCCGCAGGTCGGACTCGCGGATGCGGCGCGCTCGTTCGCTCAGCGACACGATCTCGGTCACGAGCGCCTCAGATCGAGGAGCGAACCGAGGATCTGACGCTGCGTGGCGAGCGCATCGTGACGGTCCTGCGCCTGACGCAGGGCATCGAGATCGAGTTGATCGAGTTTGGCCGACATCGCCTCGATCACGTCGATGCTGAGTTGCGCGGCTCCGACGGGGTCTTCGCGGAACGGGAACTGGTCGAGCAGGATCGGCTGATCCCAACCGATCTTGCGCACGGTGTTCAGGAACTCGAGCGTGTCGATCGGGTGCACGCTGCCGACGACGAGATCGTCATCCCACTCGAGGAGGTTGTCGTTGATCTCGACGCTCACGAGGCGGCCTCGGCGATGGATCAGCTGCAGCATCTCCGACGGCGACTCCTTGGCGAACAGAGAGTGCCCGAAGTCCATGACGATGCCCAGGTTGTCGCAGCCGATGTCATCGATCGCGAGGAGCGTCTTCGCCCCCGTCGACAGCGTCATGTGGAGGCGCGGCTCCTTGAGTTTGTACTCGATCGCGAACTGGGTGTCCGGCGCACTCCGGACGACGGCGCCGATGCCCTCGACCTCGTGGTCCCACACCTGCATGTGGTCGACCTGGAACGGGTAGTCGTGGCCGTCCTGGCCGGGCCAGAACTTGACGTAGTCGGCGTCGAGCTCGCCCGCGACGTCGACCGCCTGTTTGCACAGGTCGATCGCCTCCCGACGCACCGCGACGTCGGGATGGGTGAAGCTGCCCTTGGCGAAGCGGCGCGAGTAGATCGCCGGCGTCACCGCGATGGCGCGCATACCGTGTTCGTCGAGCACCCGGCGGACGTCGGCGGCCGAGATGTCGGGCGACGTGAACGGATAGTTGATGTCGAGATGCGTCAGGCCGCGCACCTTGCTCGCGGCCACGATCGCCTCGAGCGTGCTGACCTCGTCACCGTACGCATCGGTGGCGTACCGGTCGACGAACTGTCCGAAGAGCCAGAGGCCCGCGCCGAACGCCATCGGCTGGTCGTTGCTTGTCATCGAAAGTCCCCCTCAGCCGTCCCCCTCGAACGGTCTGATGGATATCGAAGCAGGTGACGAATAGTCAGTCAACACTGAATAAATATTCAGTGTTGATGCGTCTCGTCCGAACACGCGCCCGGGCGCGCAAACGGCCCAGGAACCGGGGGGTTCCTGGGCCGTCCGGCGATCGAGCGGGCGCCGGGGTTACCGAGGTGTCACGCGTCGGCCGGCACCGGTCGGTTGGCAGCAGCGGACTGCTCGCGGTAGGCGTCCTGCCAGTCGACATCCTTCGGCGCCGTGAAGAATCCACTGCGTACGTCGGCGAAGGTGTCGGGATCGTCGACACCCGGGGCGAACCCGGTCTCGGCGAAGTTCCGTGCGGCGTGCAGGATCCGCCGTCGTGTCCGCACGATCATCCGGTCGGACGGCACGAGATGTTCCTTCGTGTGATCGGTGATCGCCCCCATGCTCTCGGTGAGGCCGGTGTTGCTGAGGCCGAAGATCGGCGTGCCGTCGGGACGGGTGGCGTTGGCCTTGCGGGCCCGCGTGCCCCCTTCCATCCCAGGTGCACACACATCGTGGGTTCGTCGTCCATCGGCACCCACGCCCTGGCGTGCACGTTGTTGGCGAACGGAGGGGCCGGCGTCTGGCTCCAGAACGGGAACAGGTAGTTGGCCACCCGCCAGTAGGTCTCACCGGCGCTGGTCTCGCGGTGCGCACCGTACGACGTGCCCCAGTCGGTCTCGATCGCGTGGTACTCGGGGGCTCGATTGACCACCGTGTACCGCACCAGGTCGTCGTCGGCGAAGTCGTTGCCGTCGAGGTGGCCGGCGTGGAGGAACCCGAAGTGCGACGTGTCGATGTCGCCCTCGAGTGATTGCAGCCAGTTGCAGTCACGTTGCGCCCACGCGAGTTGCATGTCGTCGATCGGCATCATCGTGGCCTCGAGCATCGGGAGCGGCGGCGGCGTTTCGCGCGGACCCATGTACACCCAGATCAATCCGTTGCGCTCTTCGACCCGGTGGCTCTTGGCCTTGACGGTCTGCTTGAAGCCCTCCTCCTGCGCCGGCGGGAGGTTGGGGATCTCGATCGCGCGGCCCTCGGTGTCGAACTTCCAACCGTGGTACACGCACCGGAGGCCGCCCTCCTCGTTGCGACCGAGGAACATCGACGCGCACCGATGCGGATCGGTATTGCCTGCAATCTGACGAGGTCAACTCGGGGCGTTCGGGAGCCGATCGGCGACCACTCGATGATGACACCCGTCCTCACCCGTGACATCGTCGGTCGGAAACCCGAGCGAACCCGACGACGCCGCGTCGAACCGGCCGACCGATCCCCCAGGACTGGACCCCATGACCCGAACCCCCGACACCGTGCCCGGCTGGACGTTCGCCGACGTCTTCGAGTCCGTCGCCGCCGCACTGCCCGACGCTCCGGCGCTGCTCCACGGCACGCTGACACGCACCTGGGCCGAGTTCGACCGGCGCGCGGACGGCATCGCCCGATTCCTGCTCGATGCCGGAGCCGGCCACCAGGACAAGGTCGCGTTCTACCTCTACAACCGGCCCGAGTACATCGAGCTGTTCCTCGCGTGCTCGAAGGCGTCGCTCGTGCACGTGAACACCAACTACCGCTACGTCGACGACGAGTTGGTCTACGTCTGGGACAACGCCGACGCCGGCGCCGTCGTCTTCCAGGGCGCGTTCACGTCGACGATCGAACGGATCAGGGACCGCGTCCCCGACGTCCACACCTGGCTGTGGGTCGACGACGGTGAGGGGTCGTGCCCCGACTGGGCCACCGAGTACGAGACCGCCGCCGCCACTGCGACGACCGGTCGGGTGACCGCACCCGCCGGGCGCAGTAGCGACGACCTCGTGCTGCTCTACACCGGCGGCACGACCGGCATGCCCAAGGGGGTCATGTGGCGCCAGGACGATCTGTTCCTCGTCACCGACCGGGGCAATCGCCACGCGCTCCCCGAGACCCCGGACCTCGACGAATCCGGACGATCACCCGCCGCGATGGCACGGTGCCGGAAGCCCGGCCCGATCGGACTGCCGGCGTGCCCGCTCATGCACGGGACCGGGTTGCTCAGCTCGCTCAACACGATGGCACTCGGCGGCGCGACGGTGACGCTCGAGAGCACCCGTTTCGACGTCGAGGAGTACCTCGACGTCATCGACCGGCAACGCGTCAAGAGCACGATCATCGTCGGCGACGTGTTCGCCAAGCCGATCCTCGCTGCCCTCGACGAGCACCCCGGGCGCTGGGACATCTCCTCACTGCGCCTGATCGTGTCGTCGGGCGTGATGTGGAGCGCCGAGTCGAAACAGGCGCTCCTCGATCACCATCCCGGCCTGATGCTCGTCGACTCGTACGGCTCGTCCGAGGCGCTCGGCATGGGGTCGTCGATCTCGACCGGTGACCGTGCGGCCAAGACCGCCAGCTTCCGGCTACGCGACGACGCGGTCGTCATCACCGACGACGGACGGCTCGTCGAGCCGGGCTCGGGCGAGATCGGTCGGGTCGGGCTCACCGGACGAACCCCGGTCGGGTACTACCGCGATCCCGAGAAGTCGGCGGCGACGTTCCCCGTGATCGACGGCGTGCGGTACTCGGTGCCCGGCGACTTCGCCACCGTCGAGGCCGACGGCTCGATCAGCCTGCTCGGGCGTGGTTCGGTCTGCATCAACAGCGGCGGCGAGAAGATCTTCCCCGAGGAGGTCGAAGAGGTCCTGAAGCGACACCCCGCCGTCGCCGACGCCGTGGTGGTCGGCGTGCCCGACGACCGTTTCGGCCAAGCCGTGAACGCCGTGGTGCAGCCGACCGGCGACGCGAACGAGGCCGATCTCATCGCCCATGTCAAGGCGCACCTCGCCGCGTACAAGGCCCCCAAGCGGGTGTTCACCGTCGCCAGCCTCGAACGCGCTGCCAACGGCAAGGTCGATTACCAGGCCTGGGCGACCCACGCCGCGAGCCGACCCTGAACGACGCGAGACAGCACCCCACCATGACGAACACCGACGACATCCACGACCTCCACGACCTCCACGACCTCCACGCGCTCCTCCGCTCACACCGGTCGATCCGGACCTTCACCGACGAAGGCGGTCCCCGATCAGGTGGTCGCCGACCTCGTGCAGTCCGGGCTCTGCGCAGCGACCTCGAGCAACCTCCAGGCCACCACCGTCATCCGCGTGCGCGACTCCGAGCACCGGGCCCGCATCGCGGAGGTCACCGGTGGGCAGGCCCACGTCCGGGACGCGCCCGTGTTCCTGGTGTGGTGCGCCGACCTCCACCGGAGCCGCATCGCGTGCGAGATGGCGGGCGGGACGATGGCCGCCGGCATGACCGAGCAGTTCATCATCGCCACCGTCGACGTCGCCCTGGCCGCCCAGAACGCGGTGGTCGCCGCCGAGGCGACCGGACTCGGCATCTGCTACATCGGAGGCATCCGGAACGACCCGCAGGTGGTCACCGACCTCCTCCGACTGCCCGACGACGTGTACCCGGTCTTCGGCATGTGCATCGGTCACCCCGGCCAGGATCCCGACGTCAAACCGCGGCTGCCGCTCGATCTGGTCCTGCGAGACGGCGTCTACGACGACACGGGCGACCGGGAGCTCATCGCTGCCTACGACGACCTCATGCGTCGGTACTACCGCGGCCGCACCGGCGGTTCGAAAGACACCAGCTGGAGCGACGCGATCGCCGGGCTCGTCGGCGGCGAACGGCGGCCGCACATGCGCGAGTTCCTCCGCCGCCGCGGCTTCGAACTGCGCTGACCCACCTCGACGCCGTCCGCGCGTCGCGGCTCGCCATTACCCACCCGCCGTGATGGTTGATTCGTTTCAACAGAATTGGTCAACCGGTTGCGCGCGTGACGGACCCGGTTCTACAGTGGCCGCGTGACGCCGCGGGTCGACAAGACGGTCGAAGAGATCACGACGGCCCTTGGCGGCGCGATGCCGTCCGACACCGTCGTCTCCGAAGTCGCTCGTCGACTCCTGGCCTACGTCACGAGCGGCGACATCGAACCCGGCACCCGCCTACCACCCGAGCGGCAACTCGCCGCGTCGCTCGGCGTCGGTCGCTCGGCGATCCGTGAGGCGCTCGCCGCACTCGACATCCTCGGCATCGTCAACGTCCGCCCCGGCTCGGGCACCTATCTGCGCGGCACCGCCTCCGAGCTCCTGCCCGAGACACTCAGCTGGGGGCTGATGCTGAGCGACGACCGCACCCACGACCTGATCGAGATCCGCCAGGGGCTCGAGGTCCAGGCTGCACGGCTCGCCGTGCAGCGGGCCACCCCCGACCACATCGAGCGACTCCGCCGGTGTGTCGCAACCATGAGGCAGACGATCCCGTCGCTCGACGGGTTCGTCGAGGCCGACATGGCGTTCCACCTCGAACTCGCCGACGCCAGCGGCAACACGGTCCTCAAAGACCTGCTGCAGACCGTGCGGGCGCTCCTGCGGGTCTGGGCCGATCGAGTCGTACGCGACCCGGCCGACGCCCGGTTCGCGGTCGACGAACACGAGGCCGTCCTCGTGGCCATCGAGCGACGAGACGAAGACGCCGCCGCTGCAGCGATGTCCACCCACATGACCACCGCCGGCGAACGCCTGCTGCGCGCGGTCGGAAACTAGGCGCGGCGCACGACCTCATGGGCACCCGCATGAATCCGTGTGACCGGTCCGTCCTCGTCGCCGGCACCAGCGAGATCCCTCCGCCGCCGGCGAACGTGAGCGTCGGATCGATCACGGCCCTGCTCGACGCCGGGGCGCTGCGACGTCTCGCGATCGGCCCGATCGAGGTGGTGCGGCGGATCGACTTCACGGTTCGCGACGAGAACTGGTCGACGTACACACCGATCGTCACCCACGAGCAGCTCGACACGATGCCCGACGGCTTCCGGTTCGAACAGCACTTCGACGTCGCCGACGAAGCGCTCGCCTGTCGCGTCGTGTTCGAGGGTTTCGCCGATGGCACGATCCGCGCCGTCGGCGAGGCGACCGCTCGCCGCGACTTCTCGACCAACCGGACCGGCTTCACGATGCTCCACCCGATCGCAGGGATCGCCGGGCGGCCCGTCGAGGTGACGCGATCCGACGGACTGCGACAGCCGGCGACCATGCCCGATCTGATCGCTCCTACGCAGCCCGTCCGTGACTTCATCGGCCTCGAGTTCGAGATCGAGGGCGTGCCGGTCGTGATCGACTTCGCGGGTGACACCTTCGAGATGGAAGACCAGCGCAACTGGTCGGACGCGTCGTTCAAGACCTACTGTCCGCCGCTGCGAGAGGACGGCCTCTACGTGATCCCGGCCGGCTCGACCATCCGCCAGGAGATCGACATCCGCATCGGAGTGCCCGGGTGCCCGCCGACCGCATCGGCGCCACCGACCGGCGACGCGGCCGCCGGCGTCACGATCGGTGGACCGCTCGACGAGGACCTGCCGACCTTGCTCCTCGCCGCCGAGCGCGGTTGGCTCCCCGACGGCGTCGGAGCCGCTCGGCTCGCGTCGCTCGGCGCCCTGCTCCTCCGGGTCACGCCGACCGACGCGCCAGACCTCCTCGAGCAGGCCGGCGCCGTGCTCGCGGGCCGCACCACCCTCGACCTCGAGATCGTCCTCGACGACGCGCCCGCCGGACCGCAGCTCGACGCCGTCGCCGACGCATGCCGGCGGGCGGGTGTGACTCCCACCCACGTGGTCGCGCTGCCGTCGACCTACCTTCGGAGCCACCAGCCCGGCGGCACATGGCCGAGCGGACTCACGCCGGCCGAGGCGTTCACCGCCGCCCGAGCCGCGTTTCCCGACGCGTCGGTCGGCGCCGGGATGCTGACCAACTTCACCGAGTTCAACCGTCACCGACCCGACGGTCTCGATGCAGATCACTTCACCCACGGCAACTCGGCGATCGTGCACGCCGCCGACGATCTCAGCGTGACGCAGACCCTCGAGGGCCTCCGTGAGATCTTCCGGAGCGCCCGGTCGATCATCGGCGACCGGACGTACCGACTCGGTCTGACCGCGATCGGCATGCGGACGAATCCCTACGGCGCAGCGGTCTCACCCAACCCCGATCAGCGACGGGTGACGATGGCCACGTACGACCCGCGCGCCCGCGGCCTGTTCGGCGCGGCGTGGGCGGTCGGCGTACTGGCGGCGACCGAGGGGCATCGCATCGAGGCGATCAGCTTGGCCGCGCCCACCGGACCGTTCGGACTCCTGGCCGAGCCGGGCCCCGTCGACCGGCCCTGGTACGACGATCACGCCGATGCCGTCGCCCACCCCGTCTTCCACATCCACGCCGCGCTCGCCGCCGGCGGTGCCCGGCACCGGGTCGTCGGCCTCCCCGACGGGCTCGCCGGGGTCGCGGTGGTCAGCGCCGATGAACTCCGGGTCGTCATCGCCAATCCGACCTCGACCGCTCGCACCATCTCGATCGACGTCGGAGGACGGCACGCGCTCCTCGACACGGCCACGTTCGCCGCCGCCGCGGCCGACCCCGCCTGGCTCGACCGGGCAACGACCGATCCCACACCGACCACACTCACGCTCGAAGCGTCCGCGGTGCTGTTCATCCGACGCGACGCCGACCCAGGGAACACCCGATGACCGCCGACACCCCCGACCGACTGATCTCCTTCTACGGCGACGACTTCACCGGTTCGTCCTCCGCGATGGAGGTGCTGGCCTTCGCCGGCGTGCCGACCGTGATGTTCCTCGAGCCGCCCGGCCCCGACGAGCTCGCCCGATTCCCCGACGTGCGCGCGATCGGAATCGCCGGTGTGGCGCGTTCGCGCACCCCGGAATGGATGCGCACCCGGCTGCCCGACGCGTTCCGAGCGTTGGCGGACTTCGGCGCACCGGTCGCCCACTACAAGGTGTGCTCGACGTTCGACTCGTCACCGACCGTCGGCTCGATCGGCACCGCGATCGACGTCGGCGCGCCGATTCTCGGCAACCGTTGGCACCCCCTCGTCGTCGGCGCGCCGGCGATCCGTCGGTACCAGGCGTTCGGCAACCTGTTCGCGGGCATCGACAGCCGCGTCCACCGCCTCGACCGGCACCCGGTGATGCGTCGCCACCCGGTCACGCCGATGGACGAATCCGACCTGACCGTGCACCTCGCCCGACAGACCGACAGGTCGATCGGCCTGGTCGACCTCGCGTCGATGGCGGCCGGCGACGCCGACACGTGCCTGGCGGGAGCACTCGCCGACGGTGCCGAGATCGTCGCGATCGACGTGATCGACGACACCACACTCACCGAGGCCGGTCGGCTGATCTGGCGCGACGGGCACGGGCCGGTCTTCGCCGTCGGTTCACAGGGCATCGAGTACGCCCTCGTCGCCCACTGGCGAGCCATCGGGCTCCTACCGAGCACGGTCGAGACACCGACGTTCGCGCCGGTCGATCAGATCCTGTGCGTGTCCGGGTCGTGCTCCTCGGTCACCGCAGCCCAGATCGCGACCGCCGCAGCGGCCGGCTTCACGATCATCGACCTCGACGTGACCCGATCGGTCGATGAGGCCACCTGGGCCGAGGAACTCTCACGAGCGACCGAGGCGACCTTCGCCGCGCTCGCCGGCGGCAACGACGTCATCGTAGCCACCGCCGGTGGTCCGATCGACGAGGCGACGGCTCGGCTCACCGACGCGCTCCGGGTCTCCGGCGTGGCCGCGGAGACGGCCAACGATCGCATCGGGTCGGGTCTCGGTCGGATCGTCGCCGACGTCCGACGGACCACCCGCCTGCCCCGCGTCGCGATCGCCGGCGGCGACACGTCCGGGCACGCCATCACGGCGCTCGACGCCACCGCACTGTCGGCGATCGCCCCACTCGCCCCGGGCGCTCCACTCTGTGCGGTCCACTCCGACGACGCCGACATCGACGGCCTCGAGGTCACCCTCAAGGGCGGCCAGATGGGCAGCGCCGACTTCTTCGAACTCGCCAAGCGCGGACTGGCATGACACGCCGCCGAGCAGCGCTCGTTCCCCACCCTCCACGACAACGAAAGAGGTTCAGTTCATGATCAGCATTGCTTTGTTCGGTGCGGGCGGCAAGATGGGTGTTCGTCTCGCGACGAACCTCGCCGACTCGCCGTACACCGTGCACCACATCGAGGTCAGCGAAGCCGGCCGGCAACGGCTCCTCGACGAGACCGGCCTGACCTGCACCACCCAAGCCGACGCGCTCGCGGACGCCGACGTCGTCATCCTCGCCGTACCGGACCGGTTGATCGGCACGATCCTGGACGGCTTCGTCGACGAACTGCGCCCGGGTACCGCGGTGATCATGCTCGACGCCGCAGCACCATCGGCGGGCAAACTCCCGGATCGGGCCGACCTCACCTACTTCGTGACGCACCCGTGTCACCCACCGATCTTCAACGACGAGACCGACCCCGAAGCCCAGACCGACTACTTCGGCGGCTACAAGGCCAAACAGAACATCATCTGCGCGCTGATGCAGGGCCCCGAAGACCACTACGAACTGTGCGAACAAATCGCCCGCGCGTTCTACGCACCGGTGATGACCGCACACCGCTGCACCGTCGAGCAGATGATCGTGCTCGAACCCGCCCTGTCCGAATCGGTCGGTGCCACGTTTTCGTACATGCTCCGCGCGGCGGTCGACGAAGCCACCCGACGCGGGGTGCCAGAGCAGGCTGCACGCGACTTCCTGCTCGGCCACCTGTCGATCCTGTTGGCGGTGTCGTTCGATCTCCAACCCGGCGGTCGACTGTCCGACGGGTGCATGCTCGCGATCGAAGAAGCCAAACCCCTGATCTTCCACGACGACTGGCTCAACCGCATCTTCGACCCCAACGCCATCACCGCCTCCGTCGAATCCATCGTCCACTGACCCACGACGAACGCACGACCTGACCGAGACGACCCGAGGGCCGCTCGCTCAGCCGAACTTGCTGAGCGCGGCGGCCAACTCGGGGTGCGTGGTCGCGTACTCGTCGAGCGGGATGTCGGCCTCGGCGGCGTCCCACGCCTGACGAGTCGCGGCCACCCCTGCGGCCGGTCCCATCGGATGGCCGTGGATGCCGCCGCCACCGAGGTACATCAGGTCGAGGGTGCGGCCGGTGCGCTGGTACGTCTCGGGCGCCTGCCCGCCCCATTGCCCCGAACACACGACCGGCAAGGGGCGGTCGGCGTCGGAGAAGATCGGCGTCATGCAATCGTGGAACGACCGCACGAAGCTCTCGTCGGGCTCCCAGTACTTCGCCCGGATCCCGTTGATCTGGAACTGGTCGACGCCGAGCAGGCGCCAGATCTTCTGGTAGGCCCGGAACTCCATGCCGAGGCCCGGGTGGCGGGTGAGGATGTCCCATCCGTTGCGATGGGCGTGCAGGCACAACTGCGACCGGCGACGGAGGAACGACATCCCGCCGTACCCGATCGAGTTGATGTTGATCACCGCGGCGTTGCCACCCGCGGCGACCACGGTGTCGTGATTGGCCATCATGGTGTCGGGGTCGGCCGACGAGATCCCGAACGCGTACATGACCCGCTTGCCCGTGCGCTGCTCGTGCTCGTCGATGACGGGCATGATCGCGGCCACCCGGTCGGCCAGCGACGAGTAGCCGGGGCTCATCAGCTTCTCGTCGTCCTTGATGAAGTCGACGCCCGCTTCACACAGGATGCGCACCACGTCGGCGGTCTCGTCGGGGAGCAGACCGAGCGACGGTTTGATGATCGACGCGATCATCGGGCCGGCGTCGACGCCCATGAGCCGGCGCGAACCTTCGATGCCGAACTGCGGACCGGGGTGGCACGCCCACTCCTGCGGTAGGTCGATGTCCATCACCCGGATGCCGGAGAGGCCCTTCGCCGCGTACACGCCACCGATCGCGATCGTCATCAGGGCGGCGACGTCGGTGCCGACTGCCTCGAGCGGGTACGAGATGACGGCGTCGGCGCGGTGGTACGGGCCGCCGCCCCCGGGGTCGGGAATCGACGGGACGTCGAGCGGTTCGAGCGCTGTCACCTCGACGACACGAGCGGCGCACCGGGCCTGCACCTCGTCGGTCTCGCCCGGCAGATCGGTGAACGTGCCCGTCGACTGATCGGAGGCGATCTTCGTCGCGGCCGCCGCGGGATCACCCGAGGTCTCGATGCGGTAGGTGACCCTGATCTCCGAAGCTGTCATGCCGTCCTCTGCGGTTCGGTCCGCGGATTGAATCGTTTCGTTCTCTTCATTATGACCCGTGGAACGGGCATCGAACGGATGAGTACCATCGAATCCGGCCGACGTGGAAGTGGGGATGATCGTGCAGACCAAGAAGATCGTGAACGATGGCGCCGACGCGGTCGACGAGATGCTCGACGGCGTGCTCGCCGCCCATCCCCGACATCTCGAACGGGTGGACGGCAGCACCCGCGCGGTCGTTGCCCGCTCGGGCCCCCGGCCCGGCAAGGTCGGCCTGGTCGTCGGCGGTGGATCCGGGCACGAACCGACGTTCCTCGGCTTCGTGGGCCGGGGACTCGCCGACGCGGCGGCGGTCGGCAACGTGTTCGCGTCGCCGCCTCCCGACCCGATCCTGGCGTGCACCCGTGCCGTCGACGGTGGCGCCGGCGTGCTCTACCTCTACGGCAACTACGCCGGCGACGTCATGAACTTCGACATGGCCGCCGAGATGGCGGCCATGGACGACATCGAGGTCCGCACGGTGCTGACGACCGACGACGTGGCCTCGGCGCCACGCGACCGGCGCGAACAGCGGCGCGGCGTGGCCGGCAACTTCTTCGTGTTCAAGGTGGCCGGCGCAGCCGCCGACCGGATGATGTCACTCGACGACGTCGAACGACTCGCACGCCACGCCAACGACCGCACGTTCACGATGGGCGTCGCGCTGAGCCCGTGTTCGCTCCCCCAGACGCGACGACCGAACTTCGAGATCGGCGACGACGAGATGGAGATCGGCATGGGCATCCACGGCGAGCCCGGCGTCGAGCGCGGGCCGCTGCAGTCGGCCGACGCCATCGTCGACGAGATGCTCGATCGGATCCTCGACGAGATGGCCCCTCCCGCCGGCGACCGGGTGGCCGTGCTGGTCAACGGTCTCGGCGGCACGCCGCTCATGGAGCTGTACATCATGAACCGACGGGTCGAACAGCGGCTCGGCCAGGCCGGTGTCGGCGTGCACGCCACCTGGGTCGGCAACTGGTGTACGTCGCTCGAGATGACCGGCGCATCGGTCACGTGCCTGCACCTCGACGACGAACTGACCGAACTGCTCGACCGCCCGTGCGACGCGGCGATGTTCCGGGTGCCGTGATGCCCCTCGACACGACAGCGCTCCGCCGCATGTTCGCCGCGATCGACCACGACGTGGCGGCGGCCGGCGACGAACTCTGCCGCCTCGACGGGTTGATCGGCGACGCCGACCACGGCGTCACCATGGCGCTCGGGTTCGGCGCCGCTCACCAGGCGGTCGCTGCCCTCGACCCGACCGCCGACCCGACGGCCCTGCTGAACGCGGCCGCCTTGGCCTTCCTGAACGCCACCGGCGCGTCGTGCGGGCCGTTGTACGCGACGGCGTTGATGCGAGCGGCAGCTGCGGTCGCGGGCCGACGCGAACTCGACGACGCCGACGTGATCGCGGTCGTCGGTGCGATCGCGACCGGCATCCGCGATCGCGGCAAGGCCGAGCCCGGCCAGAAGACGATGCTCGACGCGTGGGTGCCCGCCGCCGATGCGGCGAACGCGGCACACGCCGACGGCGAGCCGCTCGGCGTCTGTCTCACCGCCGCCGTCGACGCCGCCCGCGCCGGGGCGGAAGCGACGCGCGACATGGCCGCGGCGGTGGGTCGGTCGCAGCGACTCGGCGATCGAGCGCTCGGGCACGTCGACCCGGGCGCCGCATCGGCCGCGATCGTCGTCGAGGCGATGCGCCGCTCGCTGACGACCTGATCGCCGGCTGCGACCGATCAGCAACCGAGGTATTTGGCCTCGACCTCGTCGATCGCGTCGACGTTGCCGGCCGAGCGACCCGCTGGGTCGAACGTCTGGGCGAGGAACGCGTCGGCGACCGCCTTGGCGAGCTCCGGCCCGATCACCCGAGCACCCATCGTGATGATGTGGGCGTTGTTCGACAACGCCGCTCGCTCGGCCGAGTACGTGTCGTGGGTCAGCGCGGCCCGGATGCCCGGCACCTTGTTGGCCGAGATGCACACACCGATGCCGGTGCCGCAGACCAGGATGCCCCTGTCGTAGGTGCCGTCCTTGACCAGGTTGGCGACCCGGTCGGTGAGATGGGGGTACAGCTGTTCGGCGTCGGTCTGCGGTGCGCTCAGGTCGTCGACCTCGTGCGTGTCGGCGAGATGCTCGGCGATGATGCCGGCGAGTCCGATGCCGGCGCTGTCACCGGCGACTGCGATCTTCATGGGGGTCTCCTGGTCGTCGTTCGAATCGAGGGTGTGGGTCAGATGGCGGCGGATGCCCGCTGCAGTATGTCGATGTAGCCGTCGGCGGCCCACGCCGACCGACCGATGAACAGGCCGTCGACGTGCGGGCGGGCGATCAGTTCGGCGGCGTTGTTGGGGTTGACGCTCCCGCCGTAGAGCACGGGCGGCTCGGCGGGCAGCAGGGCGCCGGCGACCCGCTTGATCAACGCCTGCTGCCGGTCGGCGTAGTCGGACGAGGCCGGGATGCCGCGCTCGCCGATCGCCCACACGGGCTCGTAGGCGAACAGGATCCGTGCCGGCCGCTGGGTCTCGTCGAGGAGCCGGAGCGCTCCCTCGGTCTGCGCCGTGAGCACCTCGTCGGCGCGACCGGACTCGCGCTCGTCGAGCGTTTCGCCGACACAGATCAGCGGTACGAAGCCGTGACGCACCGCTGCTTCCGTCTTGAGTCCGACCGTGTGGTCGGTTTCGCCGAAGTGTTCGCGGCGCTCGCTGTGACCGAGTTCGACGACGTCGACGCCGCAGTCCCGCAGTTGCACCGGCGAGACCTCGCCCGTCCACGCGCCGGCGTCGGCCCAGTGCATGTTCTGGGCGCCCACCTTGACCCGCGTGTCGGCGAGCGCCCGCTGCACGTCGCGGACACAGGTGAACGACGGGATCACGAACGGTTGGATGCGATCGTCGGCATCGGGCAGGAACGCTCGGAGCGACTCGGCGAACGCGAGCGCTTCGGCCAGCGTCTTGTTCATCTTCCAGCTGGTGCCGACCCAGTAGTTCACGAGAGCACCTCGGTCGCTTGGCGGGTGGCGGAGTCGCCGACGGACGCGGGATCGACGGGTCGGTCGAGACGCCGGAGGAAGCAGGGAGTCGCTCGGATTCTGCCAGGATATGCGCGCGACGACGGGTCGATGCGGTTCGGTTGAAACGGTTCATGACAGGAGGACGGGATGTTCGGAGAGATCGAGGGCACGGGATTCGAGGTGCTCGATCCGCGGTTCGGCGAGCTCTTCGCGCCGCACATCCGTGTCGAGCGGCTGTGGACCGGCGCCCGCTGGAGCGAAGGACCCGCGTGGTTCGCCGCCGGGCGCTACCTCGTGTGGTCCGACATCCCGAACAACCGAATGCTGCGGTACGACGAGACCGACGGTTCGGTGTCGGTGTTCCGCTCGCCGTCGAACAACACCAACGGCAACACGGTCGACCCCCAGGGGCGCCTCGTCAGCTGCGAACACCTGACGCGTCGCGTGACCCGGACCGAGCACGACGGATCGATAACAGTCGTCGCCGACCGGTTCGACGGTAAGCGGCTCAACTCGCCGAACGACGTCGTGGTGCGCTCCGACGGTTCGATCTGGTTCAGCGATCCGTTCTACGGCATCGCGACCGACTACGAGGGCGAGATCCAGGAGCGGGAACTCGACGGCTGTCACGTCTATCGCGTCGACCCCGACTCCGGCGAGGTCACCCGGGCCACCACCGACA
The DNA here is from genome assembly GCA_033344875.1 of Ilumatobacteraceae bacterium. Lineage (NCBI taxonomy): Bacteria > Bacillati > Actinomycetota > Acidimicrobiia > Acidimicrobiales > Ilumatobacteraceae > Ilumatobacteraceae bacterium. The sequence continues at coordinate 2,505,861 of JAWPMO010000001.1, forward strand.
TGGTGCTGCCGAACGGTCTGGCCTTCGGGCCGGAGGAGCGCACCCTGTTCATCGCCGACACCGGGGCGACGCACACGCCCGGCGGTCCGGCCCACATCCGCCGGTTCGAGGTCACCGACCACGGCACGCTGACCGGCGGCGAAGTCTTCGCGACGAGCGCGTCCGGCCTGTACGACGGGTTCCGGGTCGACACCGCCGGGCGGGTCTGGACCAGCGCGCTCGACGGCGTGCACTGCTACGACCCCGACGGCTCGCTGATCGGCAGGATCCACATCCCCGAGATCGTCGGCAACGTCACGTTCGGCGGTCGCCGACGGAACCGACTGTTCATCTGCGGCACCTCGTCGCTGTACTCGGTCTACGTGTTCGCGACCGGCCTCGCCATGGGCTGACCGCGCGGCTCGCTCCCGATGATGGGCGCCGCGATGATGGGCGCCGCGATGCTTCACTGAGGAAAGCATCTCGGTAGCCTCGCTCGGGTGCCTTCCGCCGGCCACGACGGCCCCACCCTCGAACTTGCCGCACGGCTGCGCGCCGTGATCGTTCCGCTGGGTCGCTCGCTGCGCCAGCAGTCGGGCGGCCGGTTCACCCCCACGCAGGCATCGGTGCTCGGCACGGTGCTCCGCCACGGTCCGATCGCCCTGTCGGCGCTCGCCGCCCGCGAGCAGTTGTCGTTGCCGATGGTGTCCAAGGTGGTCGCCCTGCTCGAGTCCGAACAGCTCGTGGTGCGCACCACCGACCCGACCGACGCGCGGGTGTCCCGGATCGCCATCTCCGGCGACGGCCGAGCGTGGATCGAGGAGACGCGCGGCCGCCGTGACCAGTGGTTGGCGGATCGGCTCGCCGAAACGAGCGCCGACGAGCGCGAGGCCGTGGCACGAACCGTCACGACACTCGAACGGATCCTGAGGGATCCGGCGTGACCGCGACCGGCACCGGGCTCGGCGACGCGGACCCGCACACGGGCGTCCCCCGCTCGGCGGGGCGGACGCCGATCTTCCGCGGCTGGAAGATCGCAGGCTCCTCCGCGATCATTCTCGCGTTCCAGAGCTCACTGATCCTGCAGGCGTTCGGCAACTACGCCGTCGTCCTCCAAGACCGATTCGGTTGGTCGAAGAGCACGATCTCGGTGGCGTACTCCTTCAACCGGGCCGAGAGCGGGCTGCTGGGTCCGGCGCACGGATGGGCGATCCAACGCTTCGGCACGAAACGGATCATGCAGCTCGGTGCCGTCATCGTCGTCGCCGGGTTCATGTGGTTCAGTCAGATGTCGTCGCCCGTGTCGTTCGTGCTGTCGTTCTTCGTGATCGCGATCGGAGCCGGGCTCTCCGGTTTCATGACGGTCAACACCGAGGTCGTGCGATGGTTCGAGCGTCGACGGGCACGCGCCCTGTCGCTCACCAGCATCGGCATCGCTGCGGGCGGACTGTTCGCCCCCGTGCTGGTCGCCGCGCTGACCCACCTCGGGTGGCGCACGACCGCGGCACTGTCGGGCCTGGCGCTGGGCGCCGTGACGCTGGCGATGTCGCGACTGTTCGGCTCGAGCCCCGGCGAGCACGGACTCCCGATCGACGGCCTCACGGATCCGCCGGCCGCCGTTGGCCGTCAGGCAGCTTCCCTCTCGGCGGCACACCTCACCGCCGGGCAGGCCGTGCGCACGTCGGCCTTCTGGTTCCTCGCGATCGGCCACGCCTCGGCGTTGCTCGTCGTGGGCTCCGTCGTCGCCCACCTCTCGTTGTTCCTCACCGAAGAGCAGGGGTACACGCTGCAGGGAGCGAGTTTCGTCCTCGCGGGCATCACCGTCAGCCAGGTCGTCGGGATGCTCCTCGGGGGCGCGGTCGGCGATCGACTCGACAAGCGCTGGTTGTGTGTGGCGGCGATGTTCGGCCACGCGTCCGGCCTCCTGATGCTGACGTTCGCCGCATCGGCCGCGTGGGTGTGGTGCTTCGTCGTGCTGCACGGGTTGGCGTGGGGCATGCGCGGGCCCCTCATGAGCGCGATCCGCGCCGACTACTTCGGATCGAGCGCCTTCGCCCAGATCATGGGCTACACGTCGATGGTCCTGATGGTCGGCGTCGTCGGCGGCCCACTCTTCGCGGGCATCCTCGCGGACGTGACCGGCAGCTACCGAACCGGCTTCACGATCCTGGCGGTCCTCGCCGGGAGCGGCAGCGTGATGTTCGCGCTCGCGAAGCCACCGGGGCCACCCTCCGCCCCGCTCACGTCCGGCTGATCGGGCTGCGACCGAGCGCTTGCTTGGTGAGGACCCTGGGTGCCAAGCTCACCCGATGACTGCACGACGGATCGACGGCATCGACGGACTCGCTGCGTGCGTCGGTGAGCACCTCGGGGGCAGCGACTGGCTCGAGGTGACGCGCCCGCGAGCCGAACGGTTCGCCACGTCGCTCGGCGCCACGTTCGATCCCCGGTCGGACACCGCTCCGGAGTTCCTCACCCTGTCGCTCACGCCCGTGCTGCTCCCCCAGGTCGTCGACGTCAGCGGGTTCTCGACGGGTGTCAACTACGGCTGCACCAGCGTGCGGTTCCCCTCACCGGTCGGCATCGGGCAGCAGATCCGACTGGGCGTCGAACTGCTGGCAGCCGACCCGATCGCGGGTGGGGTCGAGATCGGCTACCGACTGACCTTCGAGATCAGGGACGTCGACCAACCGGCCTGCGTCGCCGACGTCCTCTTCAGGTTCTACACCTGAAGCCGAGCCGCTCAGCGCAACGCGTTGGTGACCGACGACGCCGGGGGTCGACCGAGTTCGTCGCAGATCCACACCGACGTCTCGACGAGCCGGTCGAGGTCGAGGTCGAGGTCGAACTCGGGTGAACCGCCGACGGCGTAGACGACGTCCTCGGTGGCAACGTTGCCCCGAGCCCGAGGCCCGGCGAAGGGGCAGCCACCGAGGCCGCCGATCGACGCGTCGATCGACCGCACGCCGACGTCGAGCGCGGCGAGCGCGTTCGCCACACCCATACCGTAGGTGTCGTGGCCGTGGAAGCTCAGATGCTCCAACGGGACGTGATGCTCCAACGCCTGGAACAGCGCCGTCGTGCGGCCGGGCGTTCCGACGCCGATCGTGTCGGCGACGCTCACTTCGTGGCAGCCCATCGCGAAGAACGCCTCGACCAGACGAACCACCTCCGACTCGGCGATCTCGCCCTCGTACGGGCATCCCATCACGGTCGACACGTACCCGCGCACTCGCATGTCGCGCTGGGTCGCCTCGGCCGCCACGGCACCGAAGCGCTCCAGGCTGACGTCGATCGAGCAGTTGAGGTTCCTCTGGCTGAAGGTCTCGCTGGCCGCACCGAACACGGCGACCTCGCTGATCCCCGCCTCGGCCGCTGCCGCCAGGCCACGGACGTTCGGCGTCAGAGCGATCGACCGGAGGCCGGGCAGCCCGATGACCGCAGCTGCGACCTCGACACCGTCGGCCATCTGCGGAACGAGGTCGGGGCGAACGAACGACGCGACCTCCATGTCGGCGACGCCGCACGCGGCGAGCCGCTGGATGAGCTCGATCTTGGTCGCCGTCGGGACGATCGCGCTCTCGTTCTGCAGGCCGTCGCGAGGACCGACCTCGACGAGCGTGACGCGGTCGGACCGAGCCATCGTCAGTCGCCCGAGGGGCAAAGCAGCCCGTCGAGGTAGAACCCGGCCACCTGTTCGCCGAGCTGACGAGCCGAGACCGGTCCACCGGGGATGAACCAGCGGACCGCTGCCACGAGCGAACCCATCATGATCCGGTAGGCCAGCTGCGGGTCGAGGTCGGCCCGGAACGTGCCGTCGGCCGAGCCACGCGCGAGCGTCTCGACCCACATCCGCTCGATCGCCTTCGTGCGCTCCTCGACGAACGCCAAGCGGGGCAGGCGCGAGATGTACGCCAGGTCGTTGTTGAGAACCTGGATCTCGTCGGACAACGACTCGAGGAAGCTGTAGCCGGTCGCGACCAGCGAACGGATCGTCTCGTCGGGCGACGACGCCGACTTCATCACGTCGACGTAGCCCTGCTCCATCTCGTCGAAGATCCCGCGGAGCAGGTCTTCGAGGATCGCGTCCTTCGATTCGAAGTGGTGATAGAGGCTGCCGGAGAGGATGCCCGCCTCTTCCCCGATGTCGCGTACGGTCGCATTCGCGAAGCCCTTCTGGGCGAAGACCCGCGCCGCCACCTGCAGCAACTCGTCGCGTCGGGACAACGGCCGATCATCGTTCTGCAACTTCGTCATCGTTCTCCCATGTACTCGCGGATCGGCCGGATCGGCGTAACGAGCCTCCAGCGTCGAGGCTGGATCATTGTAGGTTCCGGGCCACCGGCTGCCGGTCTTTTGCGCCGGGCGCGGGCTCGCGTGGGAGGCCGAGGATCCGCTCGGCGACGTTGTTCTTCAGGACCTCGTCGGTCCCGCCACCGATCTTGAGCCCCGGGGCCCCCAACACGAACTCGGCCCACGCTGCACCCTCCGGCCGATCGCCGGCGACGAGTGAGGCGCCAAGCGTCCGCGACGCCAGTTCGCACATCCCCGCGACGACCTCGGTGAGGGCCAACTTCGTCAGCGCGAACTCCGGGCCGGGGGTGTCGCCGGCTCCGTACGGCTCGGCGATCCGACGCTCCAACCACTTCGCGATGGTGAGCCGACCCGCGACGTCGGCTGCGAGGACGACGAGCCCGTGATCGGGGTCCGACGCCCTCACCACGTCGAGGAGTCGTTGCATGATGCTCTCGTCGGGCAGGAGTTCGTTGCCGATCGACGACCGCTCGTTCATCAGGGCGTCGATCACGATCGCCCATCCGCCGTCGACCTCGCCGACGATGTGGTCGTCGTCGACGGTCACACCCGTGAGGAAGACCTCGCAGAACTCGGCACCACCGGTCATCTGGCGGATGCGGCGGACCTCGACGCCCGGAGCGTCCATCGAGATCATGAACGCCGTGAGGCCGCGGTGCCGTTCGCTGCCGGGTTCGGTCCGAGCGATGCAGAGTCCGGTGGCGGCATCGAGCGCCCCGGACGACCAGACCTTCTGCCCGTCGAGCACCCACGAGTCGCCGTCGCGACGTGCCAGCGTCTTGATGTTGGCCAGGTCGGAACCGGCGTCGGGCTCGGAGAACAGCTGGCACACCAGTTCGTCACCGCGATGGATCGCCGGCAGGTGGTGGCTCCGCAGGTGATCCGTGCCGTGTTGGAGGATCGACGGCCCGAGCACCTGGGTGCCCGTGCGCACGAGCGTGTCGTCGGGGACGTCGAACTCGGACATGACATCGCGCAGCACTTCGAGATGCGCCGGAGAGAGGCCGGCACCGCCGAGTTCGGGCGGCCCGGTCACCCAGCCGTAGCCGGCGTCGAACAGGCGACGCTGCCACGCACACGACGCGGCGACGAGGGCCCGGTGCTCCTCCTCGGTCCCGGCCGGTCCGGCGACGATCGGGAGGGCGACGCGCGAGTCGCGGGTCGCCGCGCCGGCATCGGCCGGCGGGTGGTGCTCGCCCACGAACTCGGTGAGCGCGATCCGGAACGCTTCGACGTCGACCGTCTCCATCGTCGCCGCGTCGGTCATCCCGGTTCGGCTCCGACGATCGACACGAAGCTGACGACCTCACCCGGCTGCCCGCCGAGGTTGTGCGTCATGCCGAGCTTCGGATCCTCGATCTGTCGCTCGCCGGCTTCGCCACGGAACTGGAGCCACATCTCGAACAGCATCCGCAGGCCGGACGCCCCGATCGGGTGACCGAAGCTCTTCAGCCCTCCGTCGGGGTTGATCGGCAGGTCGCCGTCGAGGTCGTAGCGACCGGCGAGCACGTCGGCGATCGCGCCGCCGCGCTCGGAGAAGCCCATGTCCTCCATCAGCACCAGCTCGGTCGGCGTGAAGCAATCGTGCACCTCGGCCATCGAGATCTCGGTCGCCGGATCGGTGATCCCGGCCTGTCGGTACGCGTCGTTGGCGGACGCGACCACTTCGGGGAACGTCGTGTAGTCGTACTCGGTGTCGGTCGCACCGGTGCCGGCACCGACCGCCAGCGCGAGCGCCCTGACGTACATCGGGTTGGTCGTGTACCTCGGCACGTCCTCGATGCGGCAGATGATCGCAGCGGCAGCACCATCGGAGATACCTGAGCAGTCGAAGACGTTGAGGTCGCCGGCGATGGTGGGCGCGGCCGAGATCGTGGCTTCGGACACCTGACGCTGGAAGTGGGCGCGCTCGTTGAGTGCACCGTTCGCGTGGTTCTTCGAACCGATGTGACTGAGCGCCTCGCGCATCGTCTCGAGCGGGATGCCGTACTTCTCCGCGTAGGCCGGGACGATGAAGGAGAACATCGCCGGCGCCGTCAGGTCGACCTCGGAGCCGTCGGTCGGCGCGGTCGGGATGACCAGACCGGTCATGTTCGAGTCCTTGAGCTTCTCGACTCCGACCGCCATCACCACGTCGTACGCGCCGGACGCGACCGCGTAGCAGGCGTTTCGCACGGCCTCGGAGCCCGTGGCGCACATGTTCTCGACACGGGTGACCGGCTTGTTCTGCAGCTTCAGCGGGCGGCTCAGCACGAGGCCGGACTGGCCGGTCACCGCCGTGCCCAACCAGAACGCGTCGATGTCGTCGATCGCGATTCCGCCGGCCGACGCGAGCGCCTCCTGGACGGCGTCGATCACCAGGTCGTCGGCGCTGCGATCCCAGTGGTCACCGAAGCGGGTGCATCCCATACCGACGATCGCGACGCCGGGGAACTTGTTGCTGCTCATGAGTCCTCCTCGGACACGGGGCGTGCTTTCCAGAAGTAGTTGCGGACACCGTTCGGCGACTCGGAGACGAGCCGGTAGACCATCTCGACGCGGTCGCCGACGGCCACATCGGCGGCCACGACGTCGGTCAACTGGCAGCGGTAGCGTCCGCCGCCGTCGAAGTCGAGCACCCCGACCACGACCGGCGGGTTGATCGACGCGGCGAGCCGGTCGATCGTGAAGGTGCGCACGACCGCCTGCGTGTCGCGCAGCGCGACGGGCTCCATCCGGTCGACGGCCTGGCAGCGCAGGCACACACGCTGGGGCGGCATGTGCCGAGTGCCGCATGCCGTACACGTCGAGCCGTTGAACGCCAGTTTCCACGGCTCGTTGCGAGCGACCGCGGGAGCGGCAGGCGCCTCGGCCGGCGGACGACGCAACGCCGCTCGTTCGATCAGACCGCGCCACAGCAGGTAGGTGGACGGTTCGATCGGCGTGCCGTCCTCGACCGGCGATGCACCGGCGGCCGTGAAGCCGGAGCTCGTCCGCAGCACCATGGCATCGGCACCGTCGGCGCCGGTCGCCACGAGGATCCACTGGTCGGGGCCTGCAGCGTCGAGCACCGAAGCGAGCCGCACGCCGACGTCGGCGGTGCCCGAGTAGCCGATCGCGGTTCGCGGGTCGCCCTCGTGAGCCGGCGCACCGAGTCGCTTCGCGAGCTGTGCTTCGGCACGGGCCGAGGGGCACGACACGACGGCGGCGGTCAGATCGGTCGCTGCGATCCCGGCCTGCTCGAGGACGTCGGCGATCACCCGCTCGACCAGGGGCACCTGGTGTTCGGCGGTCCACCGATCGTCCCACGTGGACGACCCGATGTCGCCCTCGGCGCGCCACCGGTCCATCACCGGCGACGAGACCGACGACTGGGCGACGATCTCGACCAGCGGGTCGGGGCCGAACGCGAACGCAGCGGCGGCGTCGGCGCCCGAGGCTTCGTCGTCCGATCCGGGGCGGCCGAATCGCACGTCGGACAGCGCAGCGATCGCAGGGCTCGTCTGGCTCGCCGCAGCGCGGAGTGCGGCGACACCGGAGCGGATCGACCCGCCGGTGTCGTACGAACCGACGTGGTCGGGCAGCCCGATCGCCGCCGACAGGACGGCTGCGTTGCCGCGGTCGAGCATCGGGGCATGGCTCGTGGCGAACCAGCACGACTCGACGGCGCTGTCGGCATCGACCAGCGGACGAGCCGCTTCGACCGCCATCGTCAACGCGTCCTCGTCCGGCCCCGCCACCGATCGGAGACCGCGTGGTCCGGCCACCTGGAACATCGACGCGAGCGCCGAGCGGTCGAGCCGGGCCCGCGGCACGTAGCTGCTCCATCCGACGATTCCGTTCACGATGACGTCCTTCCTTCGAGGCCGATGATCTCTGCATACCGGCGGGCGTTGGCTTCGTACCCGTCGACCTCGAACCGTGGCGAGACGACGACTTCGTGGAGGCCCAGGGGGGCACAGGCCTCGATGTAGCGGGCGTCGTCCTCCCAGTCGGCTTCGGTCTTCCCCTTGGCGCGGCGACCCACGCGGAGCTGGATCTCGTCGAGCGACCGTCCTGCAGCGGTCAACGCCGTGTCGAGGCGCTCGATGAAGCGGGCGACCTCGTCGACTTCCAGGTTGTATCCCGCCCAGCCGTTGCCGTGCTCGACGATGCGGCGGATCGTGGCAGCGGAGTTGCCACCGACGACGATCGGCGGGTGGGGGCGCTGCACGGGTTTCGGGTAGGCGAACAACGGGTCGAACGACACGAACTCGCCGTCGTACGACGACAGTTCATGGTCGCTCCACAGCACCTTCAGCGCCGCGAGGATGTCGTCGGTCCTGGCGCCGCGGCGGGCGAAGGGCACACCGAGTGCCTGGTATTCGGATTCGGCCCAGCCGACGCCGATGCCGAAGTCGAATCGGCCGCCCGACAGGCCGTCGACGGCGGCGACGTCGCGCGCCAACGAGATCGGCTCGCGCTGGGCGATCACGCAGACATAGGTACCGAGGCGGACGGTCGTCGTCGCCGTCGCGATCGCTGCGAGCGCGACGAAGGGCTCGTACACGCCACGCAGCGCGCCGACCTCGTTGCTGCCGAGCGTGCCGTAGGGGTACTCCGACGTGTACTCGGGGAAGAAGACGACGTGCTCGGGGAACCAGATCGCGTGGAACCCGAGGTCTTCCAACAACACCGACGTGTCGCGGAGGAACGTCGCGTCCCGCCCGTCCTCCCCGGTGAAGAGTTCGCTGATCCCGATCTTCATGATGGCTGCCCTCCCTGAGCTGCGGTGCGGACCGCGTCGATGCCGTACAGGTCGACCGCGGTGTTGCACATGGCGAGTTCGAGTTGCTCGGCCGACAACACGGCGGGTCGGCCCTCGTACGGTTCGGCGAGCGCCCGGAACTGGTCGACCCAACGCTGCAGGTCAGCGCCGTCGGCGTCTTCGCCCGGACCGCGGATGATGTCGGACCCGAACATGAGACGGTGCGCTCCCACTCGCCCGCAGGCAAGCCGAACACGCTGACGGAACTCTGCGTAGTCGAAGTCGGCCGACCGCTGCCAGAGCGACAGGTCGAGGTAGGCGCGCTGCCACCCGAATGCGATGTCGACGGCCTCGAGCCACCAGGCCTCGAACCCAGCGTGCCCGAACACCCAGGCGATATCCGGGAACTCGGCCATGACCGGTGCCATCGCAGCCGGACGCGAGTTGGGGGTGACGTTGGGGTCGCCGCCGAGCGGCGCAGTGTGGATGACGAGCGGTCGGTCGTGCTCGCGGGCGAACTCGAAGACCCAACGATGGGCCGGGTCGTCGAGACGCCACCCGGCCGACGGGTACAGCTTGAAGCCGACGCAGCCGGGACGGGTCAGGGAGCGCTCGGCGATCTCGCGGGCGTTGGCGTGGCGCGGGTCGAGGCCGGCGCAGAACACGAAGCGTCCGCCGCTCGAATCGAACAGGTCGTCGTGGTGATCGTGCAGCTGCTCGATCGTGATGTCGCCGTCTTCGCGACCGGCGACGACCGTCCAGTCGACCACGGGGATCACGCCGGCGTCGATGCCGATGCGGTCCCACGCTGCGAGGGTGAGTTCGCCGGTCGGGTCGCTCTGGCGGACCATGACGCGGTCTTCGTAGTCGCTCGCCTCGCCGCCGGCGACCCGGCGGCCGACGGCCTGGCGCGCCCAGGCGCGACGCATGCCGGCGGGCACCCAGTCGCGATCGAGCACGTGGAGGTGGGCGTCGATGATGCGGGTCACGAGTCACTCACCAGCACGTGCGCGGTCGAGACGGCGGTCTCCCAGTCGATCACGCCGCCGCCGACCTGGGCCAGCGCGACGCGCGGGTCGTCGGCCTGGCGCTCGCCGGCCTCGCCACGCAGCTGGAGGGTGAGTTCGTGGATCTGGGCGAGGCCGCTCGCGCCGAGCGCGTGGCCTCGTGCGATCAGGCCGCCCGACGGGTTGACCGGGAGCTTGCCCCCGAGCGCGGTGTGTCCCTCGATCGCCCATCGTTCTTCGTCGCCGGGTTCGCACAGGCCGCAGGCGGTCCAGGCCATCGCCTCGTAGGCGGCGCTCGCGTCGTGGACCTCGGCGATGTCGACCTCGCTCGGCGAAACGCCGGCCATCTCGTAGGCCTGGCTCGTGGCCAGCGCCGCCGACGAGGGCCCGTCGGTGCCCTTCGGCGGCCGGCTGGCGAGCGTCGATCCGGCGATCCGGATGTTGACACCGGGGCCGGGGTGGCGGCTGACGATGACCGCGGCGGCGCCATCGCTGATCGGTGAACTCATCAACGACGTGATCGGATCGACGACGAGTCGCGCTGCGAGCACGTCGTCGACGTCGACGTCGAGTTGCCGGTGTGCCGACGGGTTGAGTCGTGCGTAGGCGTACGCCTTGGCGGCGATCGACGCGAGCCCACGACGGGTCATGCCGGCGCCGTCGAACAGGGCTTGGGCGAGCACCGCCTGCCGGTCGACGAGCGGGGTGCGGTCGGTGCCGGCGCCGTCACCGGTGTCGAACATCTGCTCGACGTCGGTGCCGGCCTTGTACGCCGAGAACGTCCGGGCCTTGTCCTCGTGGTTGGCCTTCTCGACCCCGAGCGCGAGCACCGTGTCGTGCATGCCGGCACGGACGGCCATACACGCGAGATGGAGGGCGTTGCCACCCGAGGCGCAGGCGTTCTCGACGTTGTGGATCGGAATCGAGCCGAACCCGAGCGGGTAGGCGACCACTTCGCCTCGGATGCACTCCTGCCCGGTGATCAGCCCCGCCAACGAGTTGGAGAAGAACATCGACTCGATGTCGCCGACCGCCATCTGTGCGTTGTCGAGCACGGAGCCGACCGCCTCGGCGCCGAGGTCCTTCATCGAGCGGTCGAGATGTCGACCGAACCTCGTCATCGAGGTGCCGCGGATGTAGATGTCGGTCATGACGGCGGGTGCCCCTCTGTGGTCGGTCGTGTGATCTGTGGTGATGGCCAGGCTGCGGCGACGCCGCCGTCGACGACGAGGCTGTGACCGTTGACGTAGCTCGCGTCGTCGCTCGCCAGGAACAGCGCGGCGGCGGCGGCTTCTTCGGGGGTGCCCTGTCGACGCATCGGCACGACCGCGTCGCGAGCGGCCGCCGCGGCGTCGTCGGCCACGAACTCGCGGCGGACCATCGGTGAGTCGATGATGCCGAGGACGACGGCGTTCGAACGGACGCCGTGGCCGCCGTAGCGCGTGGCGACGTGTCGCATCACGGCGAGCTGTGCCGCCTTGCTGGCCTCGTACGAGAGCGAACGACCGGAGCTGAGCACCGCGGCCGTCGAACCGACCCACACGAAGCAGCCGGACCGGTGTTCGATCATCGACGGCAGCAGCGCCTGGGCGACGACCCAGTGACCGGTCACGTTGACAGCGGTGCTGAGGTCCCAGTCGTCGAGCGTCTGGGTGCGCAGTCCCTGGTGCCCGGAGATCGCTGCGTTCGAGATCAGCGTGTCGACGGGACCGAAGTGGTCGGCGGCCGAGGCGCCGAGCGCCGCGCAGTCGTCCCGGTCGGCGAGGTCACAGCGGACCGCGACCGCAGAGCCGTCGCACAGATCGACGGTGCGTTGGGCCGACTCGAGGTCACGGTCGACGACGATGACGCTCGCGCCCTCGGCAGCGAGACGCACGGCCATGGCCCGACCGTTGCCCATCGGAACGCTGTCGCCGGCCTTGGCCGGACCGTCGCTGCCGCCACCGAGGATGATGGCCACGCGGCCCGCGAAGCGCGGGTCGTTCGCCATGTCAGTAGCTCCTCGGCAACCCGAGCACGTTCTGCGCCAGGTAGTTCAGCGTCATCTCCTGGCTGACCGGGGCGATGCGCATCAACCGGGCCTCGCGCCAGTAGCGCTCGACGTGGTATTCCGACGCGTATCCGAGGCCGCCGTGGGTTTGCATCGCACGGTCCGCTGCGAGGTAGCCGGCTTCGGCGGCGAGGTACTTCGCCGTGTTCGCCTCTTCACCGCACTTCATGCCGTTGTCGTACTTCCATGCCGCGAGCATGACCATCTGCCAGGCCGCTTGGAGGCGGGCGTACGCGTCGGCGAGCGGGTGGCTGATCGCCTGGTTCGCGCCGATCGGCCGGTCGAAGACCTCGCGCTCGGTCGCGTAGCCGACGGCTCGACGGAGGGCCGCCTCACCGATCCCGATCGCCTCGGCGGCGATGAGGATCCGCTCGGGGTTGAGGCCCGAGAGGATGTGGTAGAAGCCGCGGCCTTCCTCGCCGACCATCCGCCAGTCCTCGACGGGAAGGTCGTCGTAGAACGTCTCACCGGTCGTGACGGCATTGCGACCGACCTTCTTCGTCGGTCGCACCGTCACATGGTCGGGATCCATGTCGGCCAGGAACAGGGTGAGACCGCCGAAGCGATCGTCCGGGTCGTCGCCGGTCCGGACCAGGATCAGGATGACCTCGGCCTCGAGCGCCTTGGTGGTCCAGATCTTCTGCCCGGAGATCGTCCAACCGCCGCCCGGCGCGCGCGTGGCACGGGTCGCGATCTTGGAGGTGTCGGTGCCGGCGTTCGGTTCGGTGACACCGAACGACACGTGCAGGTCGCCGGACGCGGCGCGCGGCAGGAACGTCTCCTTGAGTCGGTCGTTGCCGAACTTCACCACGGGCTGCAGACCGAACACGGTGAGGTGCAGCGCGCTGCACCCGTTCATCGCGGCGCCGGACTTCGCGATCTGGCGCATCAGGATCGAGGCCTCGGTGATGCCGCGACCACCGCCGCCGTACTCCTCGGGGAGCGCCATGCCGAGCCAGCCGTCTTCGGCCATCGCGGCGTAGAAGTCCCACGGGAAGCGGTGCTCCTCCTCGCACGCGAGCCAGTACGAGTCGTCGAACTCCGCACACCGCGCGGCGATGGCGTCGGCGATGAGTTCGTGGTCTTCGTTCGGTGTGAAGTCCATCAGTTCGTGATGCCGAGTGATTCGATCGACGCCGCCAACTCGGCTGCGAAACCCTCGTGCTCGTCGGCCACCATATGCCCGGCCGGGTCGATGATCTCGATCCGGGCGTGCGGGAACACCTGCTGCCAGTCCGCGGCCAGCGAGACCGGCACGAGACCGTCCTGGGCACCGAACCACAGCCGCATCGGCACGTCGGCCAGGCGATAGCCGCGCCCGGCGACGTTGGTGTCGGGGATCGGGAACAGGTACCGGCTGGTCGAACCGAGCGTCTGGACCCGGCGGATCGACGCCAACCCCTTCTCGTACGCGTCGGCCGGGGGCGGGAAGTGGCGGGCGACCAGTTCACCCTGGGGGTCGGTGTACAGGTGGGGGTTGAGGTCGCGCGGCAGCAGGGCGAACATGTCGACGCCGGTGTCGTCGGCCCGGAACATCCCGAACGGCGCTGCGAGCGCCAACGACCGGACGGCGCCGGGCTGCTGGATCGCCAACTCGACGGCCAGGGTGGCACCGAAGCCGTGGCCGGCGACCGACACCCGGCCGAGATCCAGGGACTCGAGCGCCCACCAGACGACCGAGGCGAGCTCGCCGATCGAGTCGAAACGGTCGCCGCCATCGGCGACGCCCCATCCCGGCAGGTGGACTTCGACCACGTCGAACCGCTCACCGAGCGCGTCTCGGCCCGGCAGCCCGTCGAGGGCACCGAACTGACCGTGCAGCCAGACGAGCGTCGGTCCGGAGGCGAGCCCGGAGCGGTCGACGACGATCTGGGTGCCGTCGATCGGGGTCTGGAGTGTGGTTCGGGTCATCGTTGTGCCTCCCTGGCGACGGGCTGGACATGGGTCTCCTGGAAGCCCTCGATCGGCTTCGGCCACCACTGGTGTTCGTGCTCGTCGAAGGTGCCGCTCAGTGCCGGCATGACCTTCTCGGCGAACATGTCGATGTTGTGCTTGGCGAGGTCCTTCGGCATCGAGCCGATGTGCATGAGCATCACCCAGTTGCCGATCGACGAACGCTTTGCAGCTGCTTCGAGCTTCTCGCGGACCGTGTCGGGGCTGCCGGCGATCACGATGCCCTGCTCGACGAAGTCGTCCCAGCCGTACTTCTGAGCGGCAGCGAACGAGTCGGGGCGGCTCGACGAGGTCGCACCCTTGGCGGGCAGCACCTCCTGGAGCGAACGGATCGTCTTGTAGCCGGGGGCCTCGGTGAAGCCCGGGTAGATGTGCGTGCACCGTTGGTAGAAGTACTGCACGTGCGGCTCGTAGAGCCGGCGAGCCTCTTCGTCGGTGTCGGCCACCATGACGAGCTGCACCATGCCGGTGCGGTACGGGTTCCGGTCGCGGCCGGCGAGCTCGACACGCTCCCAGTACTTCTCGAACAGGTCGGCGGCGTAGTCGGCCCCGAAGTACGACAGCAGGAAGAACGGGGCGTCGAGTTCGACGGCGAAGTCCATCGTCTCGACCGACCCGCTGCCCGGGATCCAGATCGGCGGGTGCGGCTGCTGGAGCGGCTTGGGCCAGGGGTTGACGTAGCGCAGCTTGCTGAACCGGCCGTTGTGCGAGAAGACCTCGTCGGTGGTCCACGCCTTGAGGATCAGTTCGAAACCTTCACGGTGCTGCTCGCGCATCGTCGCCGGCTTGACCCCGTAGGCGAAGTTCGAGTCCTGGCTGCTGCCGAGCGGGAATCCGGTGATCAGACGGCCTCCCGACATCACGTCGAGCATCGCCAGTTCTTCGGCGATGCGGATCGGCGGATTGTAGAGCGGTACTGCGTCGCCCATCACGAGCAGCTTGCTGTCGGTGTCGGTGATCCGGCGCGCCAGCGCGGCACCCATCATGTTGGGGCTCGACATCAGGCCGTACGCGTTGTTGTGGTGCTCGTTGACGCCGATCGCGTCGAAGCCCTTGACCGCGGCGTGCTCGAGTTCGTCGAGGTAGTCGTTGTAGAGCTGGTGGATGCGCGGGACGTCCTGCACCTCGGGCGGGATGTCGACCCACACGCTGCGGTACCGATCACCGAAGTCCTCGGGCAGGCCGTCGAACGGCATCAAATGGAAATAGGTGAACTTCACCGGTGCTTCCTCCGAATCGCGAGTTGGTTCGCCGGTCGATCCGGGACCAACCAAGCAGTTGCTCGGTTACAGTAGCCGAGGGCCTCGGCGGCCGTCAACGGGAGCTGCCGATCACGCATCGCCGGCGCCGATCATCGACGTCAGCAGGGCGAACTCGTCCTCGACCGACGAGATCGCCGGGGCGTCCGACACATCCCGGACCGCCCCGAGGTTGGCCAGCACCGACTCGGGCGTCGGCGCGCTGGAGTACCAGCCCCGGGTCTGCCCGGTGACCACGGCGGCCACGCGTCCTCCACCCGCGATCAGGACCTCACCCGAGATCGGACACGACTCGTGCACGAGCATCGCGACCACCGGCGACACGAGCGACGGGTCCATGTGTTCGGCCAGGTCACCCATGATCTCCTCGGTCATCCGGGTGCGGGCACCCGGGGCGATCGCGTTGACCTTGATGTCGCGGCGGCCACCTTCGATCGCGAGGGCCTTGGTCAGGCCGATCAGGCCGGCCTTCGCGGCGCTGTAGTTCGCCTGCCCGAAGTTGCCGAGGTAGCCGGCGACCGACGTCGTCATCACCACCCGACCGAATCCCTGCTCGCGGAAGTGCGGCCACGCCGCCATCGTGACCCAGGTGCTCCCGAGCAGGTGCACCTCGAGGACCCGCGCCATGTCGGCCGGGTCGAGATTGTGGAACGCCCGGTCGCGGAGGATGCCGGCGTTGTTGACCACCGCGTCGACGCGCCCGTACTCCTCGATCGCCGTCTCGACGATGGCCGCGGCCGATTCGGGCGTCGAGACGTCGTGGGCGTCGGCGACCGCATGGCCTCCCGCCGCCTTGATCTCGGCGACCAGTTCGTCGGCCGGGGTCGCCGAGCCGTCGGCCCCGCCGTCGAGCGCACCACCGACGTCGTTGACCACCACGGCAGCACCCCGGCTCGCGAGCAGCAGCGCATGCTCACGGCCGAGCCCGCGCCCCGAGCCGGTCACGATCACCACCCGGCCGTCGAAATCCATCGGTGTGTCCCCTGCGTTGCTCATCACATCTCCTGTCGCGTGGTCGTTCGGTAGATCGATCCGAACGCTCCCCTGGAGTGCGCCAACCTAGCACTTGCTTGTTTGCAGGTCGATTGCTAACGTCCCGCCGGTGGGGACAGGAGGCTCGAAGCACGTGGTCGTCGACGCCACGACGACCCTGTCCGACCTCCTCCCGGCCGGCAGCCGAGTGGTCGCGTCGCCCGGGTGCGGCTCGCCGAGCACGTTGCTGGAGCTGCTCGCCCGGCGGTCACACCAGGTCCCGCTGACCCTGATGTCGGGCCTCCAGATCGACGGCTACCCCTTCCTCGGGCAGGTCGACACCACCACGTTCCGGTACCTGACCTGGCACGTCGCCGGCCCCCTCCGCGATCAGTTGGCATCGGGTGTCGTCGACTACGTCCCCGCTCGCGCGTCCGACGTGCCGCGGTTGATCCGCGGGTGGCAGGCCAACGTGACGCTGATCAGGGTGTCGCCGGCCGATGCCGATGGCTTCCACAGCCTCGGGCCGTCGGCGAGCTACCCGCACCCGAGCGCCCACTTCACCCCGATCGTGATCGCCGAGATCGACCCGGACGTCCCCCGCACCAACGGCGCCATGATCCACGAGTCGCTGATCACCGCGACCGTCGACTCCCAGTCGCCGATGCCGGTGTACGAGGCCGGGGTGCCCGATGCGACCAGCCGGGCGATCGCGCGACACATCTGCACGCTGCTGCCGGAGCGTCCAACCCTGCAGCTCGGCATCGGGGCGATCCCCGAGGCGGTCACGGCGGAACTGGCCGACATCGACCTCGGTCCGCTGCGCTTCGCCGGCATGGTGACCGACTCGATCGTCGCGGTTGCCGAAGCCGGTCGGCTCGATGCCGATGCCGTGCACCCGGACGCGTGCATCTCGGTCGCCGAACTGATGGGCGGGCCCGAACTCATGCGCTTCGCCCACGACAACCCACTCGTCGCCGTGACCGAGTCGTCGATCTCGCACAACCCGCTCGTGTTGGGCCACGTGCCGCGGTTCGTGAGCATCAACTCGGCGATCGCCCTCGACCTCACCGGCCAGATCAACGCCGAGACGGTCAACGGTCGCCAGATCTCGGGGATCGGCGGCAGCGTCGACTACAGCGAGGCCGCGTTCGCGTCCGACGGCGGCCTGCGCATCATCGCCATGGCGTCGACCACCCGCGACGGGCGGCACAGTCGGATCGTCGAAACCTTCCCGCCGGGCGATGTCGTCACCGTGCCGCGGAGCACCGCCGACATCGTCGTGACCGAACACGGCGTCGCCGACCTGCGCGGGCGCAGCCTCGCCGAGCGCCGAGCGGCGTTGCTGGCGATCTGCGACCCCTCCTTCGCCACCGAGTCAGCCGACCATCCGGCCGACCACCCAGCCGACCACCCAGCCGACCACCAGGAGATCCCCACATGAGAGTGTTCGAACGCCGAGGCCGCTACTACGACGAGTACGAGATCGGCGACGTGTTCAAGCACAAGCCGGGCCGCACGATCACCGAGACCGACAACACGCTCTTCACGACGCTGACCATGAACACCCAGAGCCTCCACCTCGACGCCGAAGTCGCCGCCCAGAGCGAGTTCGGGCAGCGGCTCGTCAACAGTCTGATGACGCTGTCGATCGCCGCCGGCCTGAGCGTCGGCGACACGACCGAGGGCACGACGATCGCCAACCTGGGCTTCGGGGAGATCGGTTTCCCCCGACCGGTGTTCATCGGCGACACGCTGTACGCCGAGACCGAGATCATCGCCAAGCGGCCGTCGAAGTCGCGCGAGGGTCAGGGCATCGTCACGTTCGAACATCGCGCCCGCAACCAGACCGGCGACATCGTGTGCACCGCGCAGCGATCCGCTCTCGTGTGGTTCGACGAGGAGGCCCAGTCCGCGTCATGAAGCTCGACCACAGCCTGATCGGCCACACCTCCACCCGGGCCGCCGACGACGCCCGATGGGCCGAGGACGCCGGGTTCAGCGGTGTCTGGGCGACCGAGAGCGTCACCGACGCCTTCCTCCAGTCGATGGCGGCGGCGCTCACGACCGAGCGCGTCGAGGTCGGCACGGCGATCGCCGTCGCGTTCGCCCGCAATCCGATGACGACGGCGTACGCGGCGTGGGACCTGGCAGCGGCGACCGAGGGCCGCTTCGTCCTCGGGCTCGGCACCCAGATCGAGGCACACATCACGCGTCGCTTCTCGATGCCGTGGAGTTCACCGGTCGACCGGATGGCC
Source organism: Ilumatobacteraceae bacterium (assembly GCA_033344875.1). Lineage (NCBI taxonomy): Bacteria > Bacillati > Actinomycetota > Acidimicrobiia > Acidimicrobiales > Ilumatobacteraceae > Ilumatobacteraceae bacterium. The sequence continues at coordinate 2,524,379 of JAWPMO010000001.1, forward strand.
GAGTACATCGAGGCGCTCCGCGCCATCTTCACGGCCTGGCGCGACGGCTCGCGACTCCGATTCGAAGGCGAGTTGTACCGCCACACCCTGATGTCGCCGGTGTTCACCCCGCCGCACCACGAGCACGAGATCCCGATCGGCATCGCCGCGGTGGGGCCACGGATGATGCAGCTCGCCGGGGGTTCGTGCGACGTCGCGATCCTGCACGGCATGGTACATCCCGCGTACCTCGACGACGTCGGCCTTCCCGCTCTCGACGTCGGCCTCGCCGAGTCGGGTCGCTCCCGCTCGGACATCACGCTGTCGTGTCCGCTGTTCATGGCGATGGGCGACGACGACGAGACGATCGCCGGCGAGGTCGCCAAGACCAAGGAACAGGTCGCGTTCTACGCCTCGACGCCGGCGTACCGGCGGATCCTCGACCCGATCGGCTTCGGCGACCTGCAGCCCGAACTCCAGGCGCTCTCTCGCGAGCAGCGGTGGGGCGAGATGAGCGGCCTGATCGGTGACGACCTGCTCGCCCACGTCGCCTTCATCGGGTCGCCCGAGGACATGCCCCGCCTCGTTCGCGATCGTCTCGGCGACCGCATCGACCGGGTGTCGTCGTACTTCGGTTGGCCCGCCGACGACCTCGACCGCCTCCGAGCCATCGCCGCCGACTTCGAACGAACGGAGCACCCGACGTGAACACACGCGACCAGCTGTCCGACGACGATCGACGATCGATCGAACGCCTCCAGTACCGGTACTGCGATCTGGTCGATCGGGCGCGGGTCGACGAGCTGGTCGACCTGTTCGCCGATGACGCCGAGATCGACTACGGCCACGGCCGGAGCATCTCCGGCGCCGACTCGCTCGCGACGTTCTTCCACGACCGGTTCCGCGCCTACAGCGGCACGAGCCACCACCTGTCGAACGTGATGATCGACGTCGACGAGGACGGCGCGGTCAACGTGCAGTCGTCGATCTACGCATGGCACCAGTTCCATGACGGGTCTCAGGTCGAGGTCTGGGGTCGGTACCTCGATGTCGTCGTCCGGTGTGACGACGGGTGGCGTTTCGGCACGCGGGCGATCCGTGCCGCCGGATGGCGCGGCTTCACGGTCCCCGAGGGCGAACAGGGCCCGTTCCAGATGATCGATCGCGAGGTCGTCAGGTGACCGAGCTCCTCGACCTCGACGAGATCATGGCGACGGCGCGGGCGACGCGCAGCTTCCTCGACCGCCCCGTCGACCGCGCCCTCCTCACCGAGATCGTCGAAGCGGCGACCTGGGCACCGAGCCCGCGCAACACGCAACCGTGGGAGTTCGTCGTCGTCGACGACCCGGAGCCGCGTGCGCGCATCGGCGCCCTGCTCGAACCGCGCGCGGCCGAGGTCGACGCCGCGGCCGAACGTCTCGACACCGAGGCGCAGCGCAAGATGTACCGCAGCGCCGCCGCGCTGATCCGGTCGATCGGAACTGCGCCGGCCGTCGTGTTCGTGTGTGGCCGTGCCACCGATTACGGCCGCGATTTCGACGCGGAGGACATGGTGCTGAGCGCGGTGTACACCGCGTCACAGAACCTGTTGCTCGCGGCGAGGGCCCGCGGGCTGGGCGCTGCATTCACGACCCTGCACATCCACGCGGACGCGGCGATCCGCGACGTGCTGGCACTCCCCGACGGTGTATCGGTCGGCGTCACCATCCCGGTCGGGTGGCCGACCACGCCGTTCAAGCCGCTCCGTCGGCGTCCCGTCGCCGACGTCCTGCACTGGAACCACATCGAGGAGACACCATGACCAGCTCGAGTTCGAACACGCTGGAAGCCGTCCACGAGGGCGGGTCCCGCGACCCCGATCGGCAGCGGTCGTTCCTCCCGGAGCCGGTCGTCGCTCCGCCTCGCCACACGATCATCTCCGCCGACGACCACGTCCTCGAACCGCCCGACCTGTTCGTCGGTCGGGTCCCGAGCAAGTTCGCCGACGACGCGCCGCGGGTGATCGAGGGTGACGACGGTGGGCAGTACTGGCTGATCGACGGCAAGCCCGAAGCGATCCGCGATTGGAACGTCGCGATGGGGCGCGCCACGTCGGAGTGGGGCGGCGAACCGGCTCGCTACGACGAACTCCGCCGCGGCGGCTGGGACGTCGATGCCCGGGTGCGCGACATGGACGTCGCCGGCATCGCGCTGTCGCTGAACTTCCCATCCGCGATCTGGGGATTCTGCGGTCGCGTGTTCTCCGCGATGCCCGACGCCGAACTCGGCCTCGCCTGCCTGCGGGCCTACAACGACTGGATGATCGAGGCCTGGTGCGGCGCGCATCCCGGCCGCTTCATCGCGTGCCAACTCCCCTGGCTCCGCGACGCGGAGGTCGCGGCGCAGGAGATCCACCGCAACGCCGCCCGCGGCTCGACGTGCGTGTCGTTCTGCGAGAACCCCGAGAAGCTCGGGCTCCCGTCGATCCACTCCGGGTACTGGGAGCCGTTCTTCCAGGCCTGCGCCGACACCGACACGACGATCAACCTGCACGTCGGTTCGTCGTCGGAGATCGCCCAGCCGTCGAGCGATTCGCCCCACAGCGTCACCAATGCACTGTTCGGCATGAACTCGATGCTCGCCACCACCGACTGGCTCTTCTCCCGCGTCACCCTCCGACACCCGAACCTGAAGATCGTCCTGTCCGAGAGCGGCATCGGTTGGGTGCCCGGGCTGATCGACCGCCTCGACTGGGTCGACCGGTACCGCGACTCGATCACCCTGCGCGACGACTGGGACATGGCCGACGGACGGCCGAGCGACGTGCTCAAGCGCACCTTCTGGTACACGAGCATCTGGGACCCGGCCACGTTCGGCGTCATCGACACGATCGGCGCCGACCGCGTCATGCTCGAGGTCGACTACCCGCACCCGGATTCGTCGTGGCCCGAGTGCCAGGACGTCGTCGACGACCAGCTCGGCGGACTCGACCCGCACGACATCGAGTTGATCACGCACCGCAACGCGCTCGACGTCTACCGCTGTTCGCTGCCGTGAGGCACCGCATCGCCGAGCCGGTCATCGGTCGTCGGCGGCTGCCCGAACTTCGTCCCGAACTCGAGTTCGCGCTGCTGGCCAGGGCGCTCCACCGGGCCGGCTACGACGACGAGGGTCTCGGTCACTTCGTGTACCGCCAACCCGGCGGCACGCTGCTCGCGAATCCGTTCGAATGCGGATGGGACGAGCTGACACCGGCCGACGTCATGCGGATCGATCTCGACGGCAACGTCCTCGCCGGCGACTGGACGGTGTCACCGGCGACCCGGCTCCACCTCGAACTCCTCGCTCGTCGCGACGACGTGATCGTCTCGATCCACAACCACCCGCGGTGGGCGACCGTGTGGGCCGACGCCAAACTGGTCCCGCCGATCTTCGACCAGACCGGCGCCACCGTCGGCGACGATCTCGTGCTGCTCGACGAGTACACCGGGTCGGTCGATCAGCCGATCAACGCGTCGGCTGCCGTCGACGCATTGGACGACGCGTCCTCGATGCTGCTCGCCAACCACGGTGTGCTCGTGACGGGGGCGTCGGTCCAGGAGGCCCACCTCCGAGCGGTCACGCTGGAGTGGCGCTGCCGACGGGCGTGGGAGGTGCGTTCGATCGCACCCGACGCCGAGCCGCTCGCCGCGGACACCGTCGAGTACGTCCGCCGCGAGGTCGCGAGTGGACGGCGTACCCCGGCGTGGGAGTTCGCGGTCCGTCGCGAGCTCCGGCTCGATCCGGCGCTCAGCCCGTCGGACGTGGACGGGTGTTGAAGAAGTCGAACGCGTGCAGCGTGTCGCAGTACTCGCGCACCGCCGCCACCTGCCCCTCGACGAGGTCGAGCACGAAGCAGTACCGGTTCTGATACGTCGAACCGTCGCCGCGAACACCGTGGCTCGCGGCCTCGACCGCGACCGACGTGTCGCCGGCGGTGATCCACTGCGGGTGCAGCGCCCAGCCGCCTTCGAACGTCGCGATCAGGCCGGGAAGGTGCTTGGCTCGGTCGGCGAGCACGGCTTGACCCCAGAGCGGCACACGGTCACCGCCACGCGGTTCGGCGTCGAACCGACCGGGCTCTCGGTTCGGGCCGGAGTCGGCCCACCAGATCGCGTCCGGCCTGGTGATCGCCGCGAGTCGGTCGGGGCTGGCGGCCGAGATCGCCCCGACGAAGTCGAGTCCGATCTGCGCTCCGGGCGGGTCCGCCTCGACGACCACCGGGGTGGGTTCCGTCGCGGTGGTGCGGCGGTCGAGGTGTCGGCCGGAGAAGACGTCGGCGGCATGTGCGGTGTCGAGGTACTCGTGCACCCTCACGACGAGGCCGTCGCGGGTCTCGATCGCGAACGCGTAGCGATTGGCATAGCGCCCGCCGTTCGCGAACACGCCATCGCCTTCGACCTCGACGACCGCACGCCGGTCGTCACCGAACGAATGCCACCGGCGCTGACGGCAACCGTCGGGGAATCTCGTCCGCAGCCCTCGGAGGAGTTCGAGCTTCTCGCCGAGCGGCATCGTGCCGTGCAGCGGCCACGGGCGGTCCTGTCCCGGGTCGACGCCCTGGACACCGGCGGCGCGATCGAGCCCGGTGTCGACCCACCAGGAGCCGTTCGGGTCGCACAGCGGCAGGAGTTCGTCGACGTCGTTGCGATCGAGTGCGTCGATGAACCGCTCGGCCGCCACGACGGCCGCGCCGCTCATTCGGCCGCACCGAACTGGTCGCGGAGCACGTGCTTCTGCACCTTGAGACCGGCGTTGCGAGGGAGCTCGTCGACGAACTCGACCCGCGTCGGCTTCTTGTAGCTCGCCAGCTGCTGCCGGGAGGCGTCGATCAGTTCGGCGGCGGTGAGCTCGGAGTCGGGAGCCCGGACGACGACCGCGGTGACCGCCTCACCCCAACGCTCGTCGGGGGTCCCGATCACTGCGACCTGCTCGACGCCGGGGAGGCCGACGAGCACGGCCTCGACCTCGGCCGGGTACACGTTCATGCCACCGCTGATGATCATGTCCTTGGCTCGGTCGGTGATGTAGACGTAACCCGCCTCGTCGATCCGCCCGACGTCACCGGTGAAGTACTCGCCGTCGACCAACACCTCGGCCGTCTTGGACGGGTTGCCGTAGTAGCCGGAGAACATCGTGTCGGCACGCACCGCGAGCTCGCCCGTCTCGCCGGGCGGCAGCGTGTTGCGATCGGCGTCGACGATCCGGATCGATGCGGTCGGCAGGGCGCGACCGACCGACGCGAAGATGTCGTCGGCCGACGACCCGCCGCGCCAGTCTTCGCGTGCGGTCACCGTCAGCGGGGCGACGGTCTCGGTCATGCCCCAGACCTCGACGTAGCGTTCGCCGATCACCTCGACGAGCTCACGTGCCTGACTCGCCGGTAGCGGTGACGCCGAGTGCAGCACGGATTCGAGATGGTCGAGCACCTCGGGGCGTTTGCGGGCCTCGGCGATGAAGCCGGGCACCAGCGGCGACGGCGCGTAGGTGAACGTGGAGCGGTCGTCGATCATGTGATCGACCCACGACTCGACGGTGTAGGGCACCAGGAACGTCACCGTGCCGCCGACGTAGAGGTGCGGGATGATGACACCCCAGATGCCACTGACGAACGACAGGGTGCCGGTGAACGCGCATCGACCGTACATCGGCAATCGGTAGGCGAACGGGATCAGCTTGATGCAGTTGACCACGGCTCGATGGCTCGCCATCGCTCCCTTGGGGAACCCGGTCGTCCCCGACGTGTAGCCGAGGATCGCCAGGTCGTCCGGCGCGCGGTTCGGGTCGACGATCGTCGTCGAGGCGGCAGCGAGCAGGTCGTCGTAGTTCGATGCGCCGGCCGCCGGCTGATCACCGATGGTGATCACGGTGCGGAGCTCGGGGCGGGATTCGAGCGAGTCGATGAGTTCGTTGCGACCGTCGGTGTGCACGAGGGCCACCGTGTCGGAGTCGCGGAGGATGTAGTCGACCTCACGTGCGACGAGACGGTCGTTGACGTGCACGATCGGGAATCCGCCGATGGCGCACCCGACGTACACCTCGAACGCCGCGACCCGGTCCTCGAGCAACGCCGCGACGTGATCGCCGGGCTGCAATCCGGCATCGCGGAGCGCGTTGGCGAGCCGTGTGCCGTGGTCGAGGAGTTCGCGATACGTGCGGGTGCCGTCGCGTCCGACGAGCGCCGGGCGATCGCCGTACCGCTCGCAGGCGGCGATGAACAGTTCACCGAGCGTCGTGGCCACGGGGTACCTCCAGGGTCGGTTCGGTCGGTTCGGTCGGTTCGGTCGGTTCGGTCGGTTCGGTGTGCATCGTCGCGCTCACCACAGCAGTCCGGCCAGTTCGAGCAGCCGATCGTCGACCGACGAGACCTCGATCGCACGGACGGCGGCGAGGTCGTCGTCGACCACCGCGTCGGTGCCGCCGCGGCGGCGCATGTCGACGAGCAGCGACGTCGCGGTGTCGACGGCGTCGGTGCGGGCGATCTCGGCGACGCACCGGGCCCGGGCGACACCGGGGTCATCGGCGTCGGTCAGCAACTCGAGCTGTTCGGCCATCAGGGCCGCCCCGTCGAGCGCGATGCAGGCGTCGGCCAGTCGGAACGCCCCCGCCTGTTCGGCGAGCAGTTCGGCACCCACCGGCGAGGCACGAAGTCGGTCGATCGCATCGCGCACCGGGTCGAGGCCGTCGCCGACCCGCTCGACCGGCTCGGCGGCCAGTTCGGCGCGAGCGATGATCGACCGTTGGATCTCCGAGGTGCCCTCGTAGATCGTTGCCTGCCGTGCGTGCCGGGCGAGCGATTCGATCGGCCGCCCGACGGTGACCCCGCGGGCCCCGTGGATCTGTTGCGACTCATAGATCGCACGACACGCAGCCTCCGTCGCGAACAGTTTCGAGATCGCGGCCTCGCGGACCGAGTTCTGCTGCGCGTCGCGGAGCGCTGCGGCACGGTAGACGAGGCCACGGCCGATCGTGGCGTCGGCCCACATGCGGGCGAGCTTCAGGCGGATCGCCTCGAGATCGCCGAGCAGGCCGCGAGAGACCGACCGGTTGGTCGCGACGTCGAGCGCCAGGTCGAAGGCTCGCTGTGTCATGCCGACGGCGAGGGCCCCGACCGACGGCCGGTACACCTCGAGGGTGCCGAGCGCGACCTTGAGACCCTCACCCTCCACACCGATCATCCGATCGGCCGGGATCACGACATCGTCGAGCACGATCGTGCCGATCGAGTGCGGCGCCGCGAGCTCGATGTCGGAGCGGATCGTCACGCCGTCGGCGGCCGGGTCGAGCAGGAAGGCCGTGTACGACGGCCGACCGTTCGCCTCGCCGGTCCGGGTGACGAGCACGACGACATCGGCGTCGGGCGCACCGGAGATGTACGTCTTGGTCCCCGTGACACGGTAGACGTCGCCGTCGAGCACGGCGTTGGTGGTCATGCCGCGGACGTCGGAACCGGCCTGCGGTTCGGTGACCGCGAACGCGTACACCCGCCGCCCGGCGACGAGGTCCGGGAGGAACTCGGAGCGCTGCTCGTCGGTGCCGTGGCGGACGATCGCGACCGTGCCGAGGCCCTGGAGCCCGAACGTGAAGTCGACGCCCGGGTCGCGGTAGCCGAGGTGCTCGCGGAGGATGCACAGCAACGTCGAGTACCGGTGGTCACCACCGGCTCCGCCGTACTCGGCCGAGATGTTGAGGCCGAGCAGACCGTGGTCGGCCATCGTCTCGAGCAGTTCACGGGAGATCTCGTGACGCTCCCCGAATCGTTCCGCGATCGGCAGGAGGTGTTCGACCGCGACCGCATCGACGCGTTCGGCGATCGCCACTTCGTCGGGGGTCAGGCCGAGCACGTTCACGTCGGGGCCGTCACCGACAACGTCGTCGCGTAGCTCTCGAGGAACGTGCGGACACCCGAGCGCGGGATCGACAGACCGAGCACGAACTCGTCGACGCCGAGCGCCCCGACCTCGGCCACGTAGTCGGCGAGACCGTCGTGGTCCCCGTGGTGGGGCATGCCGAGGACGACGCGGAACCCGTCACGGGTGCGTCCGGCTGCGGCGAGTTCCTCGTCGAGGATCACCAGCGCATCGGCGAGTTCGTCGACCGTGAGCTTCCAGCCGTACCAACCGTCGCCGTGGACGGCCGACCGGCGGAGCGCGCCGCGGGTGATCCCGCCGACGAGCACCGGCGGGTGCGGGGTCTGGACCGGCTTGGGGAACGCGACGACGTCGGAGAACGAGACGAACTCGCCGTCGAACGACGCTCGGCGCTGCGTCCACAGCGCCTTCATCGCCTGGATGTACTCGTCGGCCCGGACGCCTCGGCGTTCCCACGGCACACCGAGCGCTTCGTACTCCTCGCGGAGCCAGCCGATGCCGATGCCGTAGTCGAAGCGGCCGTCGCTGAAGTGGTCGAGCGTCGTGATGTGCTTCGATCGTTCGACCGGGTGCCGCTCGGTGATGATCTCGACCGAGGTACCGACCCGGATCCGGCTGGTGACCGCGGCGGCGGCCTGCAGCACCATGATCGGCTCGAGCAGACCCTGGTCCTGCTTGAAGCCGAACGTGCCGTCGTCGCTGTGCGGGTACTTCGACGTGAACTCGTCGAAGAACACGACGTGGTCGGGAGCCCAGTAGCTGTCGAACCCGAGTTCTTCGAGTGCGACGGCGGTCTCCTGGACGAAGTCGAGCCCGCGGCCCGGCACTCCGTCAGCGATCTGTACGACGCCGTAGCGCATGCGGCTGTCCCCCTCCTCGTGGGGCGTGGCGCCGTGCGGGTTCGCACGCGTCCGTCACGCCCTCGTCGTCACGTATGACCGGGCCATGGTAACCCAACCAAGCGTTTGCTTCAATCATCGGCGCGGGTCCCCCAGCGCGGTCCGAACGGCGTCGAGCGCCTTCGCCGCGGTCACGCCGTCGATCAGACGATGGTCGGCGGCGAGCGTCAACCACATGGTGGGGCGTGCGACCACCTGGCCGTCGACGACGACCGCGCGCTCCTTGATGGCACCGGCGAACACCATCGCGGTCTGCCCCGGCGGGATGATCGGCGTGCCGATCTCGACGCCGTGCGCCCCGAGGCTCGACAGGGTGACGCCGGCACCGGTGACCTCGTCGATCGTGAGGCGGCGGGTGCGGGCGCGCTCGGCGAGGTCTTGGAGCCGGGTGTGGATCTCGCCCACGTCGAGCGAACCGACGTCGCGGAGCACCGGCGCGACCAGACCGAACTCGGTGTCGGTCGCGACCGCCACCGACACGTACTCGCGGTGGCGGATACCTGCGCCGACGATCTCGGCGTGCAGGACCGGGAGCTCGCTGCAGGCGGCGGCGAGCGCCTCGATCAGGTAGGCGGTGATCGTCGGCCGACCCTCGGTTACCGCCCGTCGACGGTCGAGGAGCGCGCCGGCGTCGATGCACACCGACTCGACGAAGTGCGGGATCGTGGTCCAGCTCTTCTCCATGGAGAAGAACATCGCCCGGCGGTGCCCGGTCAACGCCTCGACGCCGTCATCGGCTGCATCGTTCTGTTCGTCGTGTTCGTCGGTCGCCGCGGCAGGCATGGAGTCGGGCACCGGAGGTGGCGGCGGCGGGAGTGCTGCACCGCTCGTGTCGGCCGCCGCCAGGTGCCGTTCGACGTCGGCGGACGTGATCGAGCCGCGGTCACCGGTGCCGGTGACCGACGCCAGGTCGATGCCGTGCTCGCGAGCCAGTGCTCGTGCTCGCGGCATCGCGCGCGGACCTCGTCCCGACGTGACCGGACCGGTGTGCTCGCCGGACGGAGCGGCAGGCGTGGACGGCGTGTCGGCGACCGCCGAGCCACCTGCGAGGAACCGATCGACGTCGTCGTCGGACGGTGCCGACTCGTCGGGGGCGGTGATCACGGCGAGCGTCTCACCGACCGGGACCTCGTCGCCTTCTCCGGCGACCCATCGAGCGAGCCGGCCGGCACTCTTGGCCTCGACGTCGATCTCGACCTTCTCGGTCTCGACGACGTACAGCAGGTCGCCCGTCGCGAACGAGTCGCCCACCTCGACCGCGAGCCGCACCACCACGCCGGCGTCCATCGTCTGGCCCAGCCGGGGCATCGAGAGCACCTGCATCGTCATCGGGTCATCTCCTCGTCGTTCGGGGTCGTCGTCATGGTTCGTGTGCGGTCGGGAGCGTCAGCGCATGACCTTGCGGACCGCATCGGCGATCTCGGTCACGCCGGGCAGCATCAGCCGCTCGAGGTGCACGCTCTGCGGGAAGTACGTGTCCGGGGTGGTGACCCGGAGGACCGGCGCCTCGAGCACGTCGATCATCCGGTCGGCGACGACGGCGGCCACCTCGGCACCGGGGCCGCCGGCGCCCGGCGCCTCGTGCACGAGCACCAACCGGCCGGTCTTCTCGACCGATGCCAGGATCGTGTCGATGTCGAGCGGCCGGATGCCGCGCGGGTCGATGACCTCGACGTCGATCCCTTCGTCGGCGAGGGCGTCGGCTGCCTGGAGCGATCGTGGGACCAGGTTGCCCCACGCCACGATCGTCACGTCGTCCCCCCGCCGCGGGGTGGCGGCAACCCCGATCGGCACCAGGTGCTCGCCGTCGGGCACCGGCCCACGCTTGGAGTACAGCGCCTTGTGCTCGAGGAACAGCACCGGGTTGTCGTCGCGGATCGCCGACTTCAGGAGCCCCTTCGCGTCGGCCGGGTTGGTCGGCATCAGCACGTACATGCCGAAGGCGCTCTGGAAGAGACCGCCGGGCGATTGCGAGTGCTCGGCACCGGCACCGCCCTTGGCGCCCTCGGGGGCCCGCACGACCATCGGCACATTCAGACGCCCGCCGTGCATGAACTTCCACTTGGCGGCCTTGTTGTACATCTCGTCCATGGCGATACCGAGGAAGTCGGAGTACTGGAGTTCGGCGACCGGCCGGAGACCGGTGATCGCCGCGCCGACCGCGGCGCCGACGATCAACGTCTCCGACAGTGGGGTGTCGAACACGCGCCGGTCGCCGAACGTCTCGTGCAACCCTTTGGTCACGCCGAACACGCCGCCGAACGCCGCGACGTCCTCGCCCATCACGAAGACCGACGAGTCACGTTCCATCTCCTCGACCAACGCCTCGTTGATCGCCTGGGTGAAGGTCAGCTCTCTCATGCCAGGATCCCTTCGAAGAGGCGGCTGCGGTCGGGCACCGGGGCAGCGCGCGCGACGTCGACGGCCCGCTCCATCTCGCGGTCGGCCTCGGCGGCGAGCGCGGCGAGGCTCGCGTCGGTCGCGAGACCGGCCTCGATCAGTCGGTCCGCGAGGAGCGTGATCGGATCGCGCTCCAGCGCAGCCGTGTCGGCGTCACCGCGGTAGCTCTGCGGGTCGCCCTCGAAGTGCCCGCGGAATCGCACGGTCTTGGCCTCGATGAACGTCGGGCCCTCGCCCTCGCGGGCGCGACGTACCGCGGTGTCGACCGCCTCGTACACCGCGATCGCGTCCTGTCCGTCGACGATCACCCCCGGCATGCCGTAGCCGGCCGCCCGCGTCGCGAGGTCGGCGACCGGCGTCGACGCCGACTGCGGCACCGACACGGCGTAGCCGTTGTTCTCGCACAGCCAGACGACCGGGAGCTTCCAGGCGCCGGCGGCGTTCGCCGACTCGTGGAACGTGCCGCGATTGGCGGTGCCGTCGCCGAACATGCACAGCACGACCTGGCCCGAGTCGCGATACTTGGCCGACAGGGCCGCTCCCGCAGCGAGCGGGAAGGTGCCGCCGACCGTGCCGCTCTGACCGAGCACGCCGACCGACGGGTCGACCACGTGGACGATGCCGGCACCGAGCCCTCGGGTCGAACCCGCGGTGTTGGCGAGCACGTCGCCGAACAGTTCGACGGGATCGATGCCCTTGGCCAGCAACTGGCCGACGCCGCGATGGACGTAGAACATGTAGTCGGAACGACGGAGCGGAGCGATCGAGCCGACCGCGACCCCCTCCTGGCCGCGCGCCGAGTGGTACAGCACGAGCGCCTCGCCGCCGTCGATCAGACGGAGGATCCATTGCTCGGCTGCCTGGCCGCGCACCATCTCGCGGTACATGGACAGGCCGACGTCGTCGATGGTCGCCATCAGTGAACCTCTTCTCCCCCGGTGACGTTGATGGCTTCGCCCGTGATGAACGACGCCGCCGGGGAGGCGAGGAAGTACACCGTGTCCGCGATGTCCGCCGGCGTGGCGAAGCGGCGGAGCGGGATCAGCCGTTGCTGCTTGCGACGGGCCTCGTCGCGCGTGGCGCCGCTCTGCTTGGTGAACACGTCCATCGGGCCGCCGTCGATGTCGAGCAGCGGCGTGTCGACCGTGCCGGGGCAGACCGCGTTGACGCGCACGCCCTTCGGGCCGAGCTCACGGGCAGACGCCTGCGTCAGCCCGATGATCGCGAACTTCGCGGCGCTGTAGGCGCTGAGGAGCGGCCAACCGGTCTTGCCGGCCTGGCTCGACATGTTGACGATGCAGCCGCTGCCTCGCTCGATCATGTGCCGGCCGGCGGCGCGGGTGCCGTAGAACGTGCCGGTCGCCATGACGCCGATGTTGCGATCCCATTCGTCGTCGGTGACCTCGACCGTCGGCTTCAGCCCGAGGCTCACGCCGGCGTTGTTGACGAACACGTCGATGTGACCGAACTCGTCGATCGCACGCTGAGCGAGTGCGTCGACCTCGGCGGCGACGGTCACGTCGCAGCGGTGGCCGATCGCACGACCCGGTCCGATGTCGGCGAGGTACGAAACGGCCTGGTCGATCGCGTCGGGCGGCGGCACCTCGTAGTCGGGGAACGATTCGAGGCGATGCCCGATGTCGGACACCACGACGTCGTGCCCCTCGCGCACGAAGCGCTCGGCGATGGCGAGGCCGATGCCGCCGACCCGGGACGCCCCGGTGACCACGACGACCAGTCGGTCGTCCGCGCCTGTGCTCATGATGTACCTCCGGGTTGGACGAGGACCTTGACCGACGACCCGGCATCCGCCTGGGCCTCGAAGGCCTCGGTGATGTGTTCGAGACCGAATCGGTGCGTCACCAGATCGTCGGCCGACACGTCGCCCGACGCGACCAGTGCCGCCGCTCGACGGAAGTCGTCGTCGTAGCCGAACGTGCCGACGACGCGCACGCCGCGCCGCACGATCGACGTGGCGTCGACGGGGAACGGTTGATCGTGCAGCGCTGCCAGCACGAGCGAGCCACCGCCGCGCAGGGCGGGCATCACGCCGGTGATCAGCGGGGCGACGCCGGCACAGTCGATGATCGCGTCGCACGCTGCAGGGGCGCCGTACGCGCCGCGACCGGTGATCGCCGAGACGGCGGCGATGATGTCGTCGGTGCTCCCGGTGACCACCGTCGCTCCCGCCGAGCGTGCCGCCTCACATCGCTTCGGCGACAGGTCGGTCGCGATCACGTGCCGCACGCCGGCGGCCCGCAGCGCGAGCACAACGGCTTGTCCGACGGTGCCGAGGCCGAGCACGACGACGACCGAGTCGGGCTCGACCATCGCCAGTTCGACCGCGTGCACCCCGACGGCGAGCGGTTCGACGAGCGCTCCGCTTCCCGGGGCCAGGTCGTCGGGCAGCGCGAACACGGTCTCGTCTCGCCGGGCACCGGGAAGGTGGAGGTACTCGGCGAAGCCGCCGGGTAGGCCGTTGGCGATGCTCGATCGGAACGCTGTCTCGCAGAGCGACGTGCGACCGGATGCGCATCGCGCACACTCCGTGCACGGCACGTAGGGCAGTGCGGTGACCAGCTCGCCGATCGCTAGGTCGCGCACGTCGGACCCGACCTCGACGATCCGCCCGACGAACTCGTGACCGAGCACCTGCCCCGGTCGGGCGAGACGACCGGATCGATAGGTCTTCAAGTCGGAACCACAGATGCCGCACGCATCGACGGCGATCACGATCCCGTCCGGCGCGGCGACCGGGTCGGGGATGTCGTCGACCGACAGTTCACCCGGTCCTTCGAACACGGCAGCTCGCATGTCAGTTCCCTCCTGAGCTCGGGTCGATGTACTGGGTCCGCAGTTCTCGGCGCAGCACCTTGCCGGTCGGGTTCAACGGCAACGGCTCCGATCGCACCACGACGCGCGACGGGCACTTGTAGCGACCCAGGTGTTCACGGCAGTAGGCGATCACGGCATCCGGTTCGAGTCCGCTGTCGTCGCTCGTGACGACGACGGCGAACACGACCTCGCCCCATCGGTCGTCGGGGATGCCGACGACCGCCGCCTCGCGGATGTCCGGATGCGAGTAGAGCACGTTCTCGACCTCGGCCGGGTAGATGTTCTCGCCCCCGGAGATGATCATGTCGGTCACCCGGTCGGTGAGATACAGGTAGCCGTCCTCGTCGAGGAACCCGGCATCGCCCGTGTGCAACCAACCGTCGGAGACCGCCGCTGCCGTCGCCTCGGGAGCGTCGTAGTAGCCCTTCATGACGCTCGGACTGCGTGTCCACACCTCGCCGACGGTGCGGGGTTCGACCTCGTCGCCGGTCGACGGGTCGACGACCTTCATCTCGACCCACGGCATCGGCCGCCCACACGACTTCATGCGCTCGGTGCCGGGGCGGTGCTCATCCCACTGCATGGTCGTGACCGTGCCGGTGCACTCGGTCAACCCGTACGCATGGTGGAAGGCGCATCCGGGCATCAACTCGATCGAGGTGTTGAGCACTGCCTGCGAGATCGGCGAGGCGCCGTAGACGATGTGGCGCAGGCTCGACAGGTCGCGTTCGCGCGCCTCGGGCTCGGACAGCACCATGTTCAGCACGGCCGGCACCATCATCGTCAGCGTCACGCGCTCGGACTCGACCTTGCGGACGAAGTCGACCGGGTCGAACGACCGCCGCAGCAGAACGGTGCCACCACGGTGCATCGTGATCACCGGCCACGCGGTGCCGACCGCGTGGAACGACGGGTACGGCACGTAGACCACGCAACCGGGTTCGAAGTGCCACTGATCGGCCAATCCGTCGATCATGTCGATGAGGTTGCGATGCATGAGCATCACGCCCTTCGGCTTGCCGGTCGTGCCCGACGTGTAGAGCTGCCACATCACGTCGTCCGGGGCGACATCGGCGTTCGGATCGACATCGGGGCCGGCGTCGACCAACGTGCCCCAGTCCCGGGGGCCGTCGTCACCCGAACCGACGGTCAGCAACCGGTCGCCGAGCCGCTCGGTGTGCGCGTCGCCGACGAGATGGAGCAGATCGTGTTCGACGAGCAGCAGCTCCGGTTGCGCGTCCGACAGGATTCCGGCGACCTCGCCGGGTGCCAGTCGCCAGTTGACCGGGACCGTCGCGGCGCCGAGCTTCGCGGCCCCGAACATCAGCTCGTAATACTCGATCCGGTTCATCGACAGGAACGCGACTCGGTCGCCTCGGCCGATGCCGAGTCCGGCGAGCACGCCGGCCGCCCGGTTGGAGCGCTCGTGGAGGCCGACATAGGTGACCGACCGCTCGTCGGCGGCGATCGCGACCCGGTCCGGGTGCGAGGCGGCGCCGGCGCGGATGATGTCGGCGAGCGTGGTCGGCATCATCGGCTGTCGCCACGGTCGGCCGACGCGAACAGGTGAGCCAGCGGCCAGATCTCCGGTGCGACCGCCAGCTCTTCGGCGTGCCGGACGCGGACGGTCCGCTCGGCGATGCGCCAGGCCCCGTCGCGACGTGTCAGCCGATCGTCGTAGTCGGCGACCATGACGAGGTGCCGTTCGCTCGAGCCCGGTTCACGCCAGTGCAGCGCGAGGCAGGCGGTGCGTGCGGTGACCTCGTCGGGACCGACAGCATCGAGGTCGGGGGCACCGAGGAGGTGCAGCGTGCCGGCGAACGCAACGAGTTGTTCGGCGAAGTGTCGGACGAGCCCGTCGGGCCCGCCGCGGTACACACCGTGGTCATCGACGGCGTCGCCGTGATAGCACGCGAGCACTCGGCCCCAGTCACCGTCGTCGACGCCTCGTGCGTAGTCGTTGAGGACGCGGGTGATCTCCACCCGGTCGGACTCGGGTGGATGCGTCATCCCTCGGCGTCGTCCCAGTACGGGTCGCGCAGCAGTCGCTTGTAGAGCTTGCCGTTCGGATCGCGAGGCAACGCGTCGATCAGGTCGATCGAACGCGGCACCTTGTACGCGGCGAGATGCGACCGGCAGAACGCCACCAGCTCCGCGAGCAGTGCGTCGTCACCGACCGTGCCGGCCGTGAGCTCGACGACCGACTTGATCTGCTCGCCCCACTCGGGGTCGGGGATGCCGAACACGGCGACGTCGGCGACCGCATCGTGCTGGATCAGCACGCTCTCGATCTCGGACGGATGCACGTTGACCCCGCCCGAGATGATGATGTCGCTCGACCGGCCCTGCAGGAACAGGTAGCCGTCGTCGTCCATGATCCCCACGTCACCGACGGTGAAGAAGCCATCTCGCTTCGACGTGGCGGTGCGTTCTGCGTTCTTGTGGTACTCGAAGTCGAGGGCCCCTGCCATCATCCAGACCTCACCCTGGTCACCGCGCGGCAGTTCCTCGCCGTCGGGACCGAGGATGCGGACCTCGGCGCCGGGCCAGGCCCGGCCGACGGTGCCGGGACGGGCGAGCCAGTCGTCGGAGCCGACCTGGGTGCCACCACCCTCGGAGGCGCCGTAGTACTCGTAGATCACCGGACCGAACCAGTCGATCATTGCCCGCTTGGTCTCGACCGGGCACGGTGCCGCGCCGTGGATCGCGTACCGGACGCTCGACAGGTCGTACTTCTCGCGGACGGCGTCCGGCAGTTTGAGCATGCGGTGGAAGTGGGTCGGCACCATGTGCGACGTCGTGACCCCGTAGCGCTCGATGAGCTGCAGCGCCTGCTCCGCGTCCCAGCGCTTCATCAGGACGATCTGGTGCCCGAACTGGGCCGAGGCGTTCATGTAGACGAGCACGGCCGTGTGGTAGATCGGCGACTGCACGAGGTGCACGTGGTCTTCGCCGTCGATCCCGAAGATGCGCATCGGGAGACTCCACACCTCACCGACGTCGTCGGGGTTCATACCACTCAGCGGCCGCTTGATGCCCTTCGGCGACCCGGTGGTCCCCGACGTGTAGGTCATCATCCAGCCGGCGGTCCGGTCGTCGGGCAGCTCGCCGGACGCGGCGCCGATCACCTCGTCGTAGTCCTCGAACGCGGCATGACCGCCGACGCAGAGTCGCGCCTCGCGGGGGATCGTCGTGCGGTCGGCGGCGGCAGCCACGACCTCCGCGTGGTCGCTCGAGCAGACGACCGCCTCGGCGTCGCTGTCGTTGAGGATGAAGGCGATCTCCTCCTCGGTGAAGTGGTAGTTGATCGGCACCACGTACCACCCGGCCTGGAGCCCGGCGAAGAACACCTCGAGGTGGGCGATCTCGTTGTCGAGGATCACGCCGACGACCGAACCGTGCCCGAGCCCGCGCGCACGCAGCGCATGCACGACCTGGTTGGTGCGGCGTGCGAGTTCACCGCGGGTGGCGCTGCGGCCGGTGCCGGCTTCGACCACCGCCGTGCGGTCGGGGTCGGCCGAGGCGAGGTTCCAGAGTCCGATCATGAATGCTCCTTCGAAGGGGTGTCGGCGCCGGCGAGGCCGACCGCTCGGGCGAGGTCGTGCAGTTGCTCGCGGAAACGCGAGCGGGAGATGCCGGCGGCGATCACGAGTTCGTCGATGCCGAGCCCACGACAGGCGTCGGCGTACGCCGAGAGCTCGTCGAGCGAGCCGTTGAACGGGATCCCGATGTTGAGCTTGACGTCGTCGCGGGTTCGGCCGACGGCGGCGAGCTCGGCGTCGAGCTGGTCGAGCGTCGTCGCGAGGTCGGTGGCCGACAGGTTCCAGCCGTGCCAGCCGTCGCCGAGGCGGGCGACGCGCCGCAGCGCAGCCGGGCTGTTGCCGCCGATCACGATCGGGATCGAGCCCTGGACGGGCTTGGGCATGAACACCACGTCGGAGAACGACACGAACTCGCCGTCGTAGCTCGGCCGGGCTTCGGTCCACAGGGCGCGCAGCGCCTCGATGTATTCGTCGAGGCGCTTGCCCCGCCGTTCGAACGCCAGGCCGAGCACGGCGTACTCCTCGCGCGACCAGCCGCTGCCGACGCCGTACTCGACACGGCCGTTGCTGGCGACATCGAGGGTGGTCAGCTCGTTGGCGCGGATGATCGGTTGGCGTTCGGTCAGGATGTCGATCGACGTGCCGAGCCGGATCCGTTCGGTGACCTGGGCCGCGGCGAGCAGCACCATCAGCGGTTCGAGGATGCCCTGGTCGTCCTGGAAATCGATCTCGCCCGATTCGGTGTGCGGGTACTTCGAGTCGTACGAGTCGAAGAACACGACGTGGTCGGGCACCCAGAGCGAACCGAAGCCGAGCTCCTCGGTGGTCTGTGCGTATTCGCGGATGTGGGCCAGACCTCGACCGGGCGTGCCGTCGAAGATCTGGACCATGCCGACCTCCATCGCGCTCATCCGAGGTACGCGTCCATGACCTCAGGCGAGTCGGCGAGCACCGACGGCGGACCGTCGATGACGAGCCGACCCCGTTCGAGGACGTAGGCGTGATCGGCGATCGCGAGGGCCAGCGTGGCGTTCTGTTCGACGAGCACGATGCCGAGATCGAGCTGACGGATCTGATTGATCGCATCGAACACCAGGTCGACGATCGACGGGGCGAGTCCCATCGACGGTTCGTCGAGCAGCAGCACCCGCGGCTGGGTCATCAGCGCTCGGCCGAGCGCCAGCATCTGCTGCTCTCCCCCGCTGAGGAGACCGGCGTGCTGGGAGCGCCGCTCGGCGAGTCGCGGGAAGAGGTCGTAGACCTGGTCGAGCGTCTTGCGGTACGGCTCGCGGGCACGCTTGTTGAACCGAGCGAGGTCGAGGTTCTCCTCGACGGTGAGTGGAGCGACGACCATGCGCCCCTCCGGAACGATCGCCAGGCCGCGCTTGACGACGTCATGCGGTTTCATGCCGGCGATGTCCTCACCGTCGAGCAGCACGCTGCCGGAGATCGGTTTGTGCAGTCCGGCGATCGAGTTGAGCGCGGTCGACTTGCCCGCGCCGTTCGAGCCGATGATGGCGATGAATCCTCGTGGTGGTAGCTCGAGATCGAGGTCAGTCAGGGCTCGAATCGCCCCGTACCCCGAGCACAGCTTGGACACGTTCAGCATCTGACTGCTTTCCAAAATAGGCGGCCTGGACTTCTTCGTTCTCCACGCACTCGCGAGGAGTTCCCTCGGTGATCAACTCACCGAAGTTCATGACGACCGCATGCGAACAGAAGTTGAGCACCAGCTTGATGTTGTGCTCGATGAGGACGAGGGAGAGTCCTTCGTCGCGCAGGTTCACGAGCAGTTGGCCGAGCGCGTCGGACTCGACGTCGTTCATGCCGGCGGTGGGCTCGTCGAGCATGATGACGCGGGGATCGGTGGCGAGTGCACGTGCGATCTCGACGCGGCGCTGCTCGCCGTACGGCAGCGACTCGGCGAGTCGCTCGGGCGGCGCGGTCACACCGACCCGGTCGAGCAGGGCTCGCGCCTTCTCCTCCGCCTCGCGACGTTCCCGTCGCTCGGAGGGCAGGCACAGCACCGACTGCCACAGCTGCGAAGATCGCTGACGGTACGAGCCGGTCACGACGGTCTCGAGCACGGTGAGACCCGGGAAGAGCCGGACGTTCTGATAGGTGCGTGCGATCCCGGCCGCTGCCACACGATGGGCCGAGAGGCGTTCGACGCTGTCACCAAACACGCTGACGGTGCCGGAGTCGGCCTTCATCAGGCCGGAGATCAGGTTGAGCACCGTGGTCTTGCCGGCACCGTTCGGGCCGAGCAGACCGAAGATCGAGTTGGCCGGCACGTCGAACGAGAGGCTGTCGACGGCCCGGAGTCCACCGAAGGCCTTGGACAGCCGGTCGACCGACAGTGCCGGCTGCTCAGCCTTCGTGGTGACGTCGGTTGCGCTCATGACAGCACCGCCTCGGGTTGCTCGTCGATCGCGGGTCCCGACGACGACCGACGGCTCGGCGGCCACAACGGTCGCTCGCGCTGTTTGCGGCGCCTCGGATCGACGATGCCGCGAGGCAGATAGATCATGATGATGACGAGCAGGATGCCGTTCGCGATCTCGTGGCCGTCGTCGATGAACTCCGACAGCAGTTCCGGCAGGAAGCGGAACACCATGGCGCCGACGATCGCCCCGAACCAGTGGTACGCCCCGCCGAGGACGACGGCGGCGAGCATCGTGAATGCCAGGTCGATGTAGAACGTGTTGGGTCCGATGAACTGGAGCTGGTCGGCCATCAGGACGCCGGCGACGCCGCCGATCCCGCCGCTCAGGAGCAGACCGATCCGCTGCACGTGACGCGGGTCGACGCCGAGGGTCGACGCGGCCTGCGGATCTTCGCGGACGGTCACCGCGGCCATGCCGTAGCGCGAGTTCGCCAAGCGCCAGAAGATGAACAACGACACCGCCGTGACCGCGAGCACCGACCACAGCGACGACTGCCGCGGAACGGAGATGCCGTTCGCGCCACCGGTCAGATCGGGCAGGTTGACGATGAACACGCGGGTGATCAGCACGAGCGCGATCGTGGCCATCGCCACGTAATGGCTCGCGAGCCGCAACAGCACGAACGACAGGATGATCGCCGTGGCCATGCCGACCCCGATGCCGATCAGCAGCCCGAGGCCGAGCCCGAGGTCGTGGTCGAGCCGGATGCGGGCGTAGGTGAATCCACCGACGGCGCCGAACGACGCCGCCGCCACGCTCAGCACTCCCGACGCCAGCGACGCATAGGTGGAGAGCGCGAACAATCCGTAGATCAGCCCGAAGGTGAAGGTGGACTTGTAGTCGGTGAAGAACTCCAGGAAGGCGATCATGTCAGGCCCGCTTCAGCTCGAGCTCCGAGAACAGACCACGTGGTCGTACGAGGAGGACGGCGAACAGGAGACCGAACGTGATGGCATCACGGAAGCTCGACGAGATGTACTGCGCACCCATCACCTCAGCGACACCGATCAGGAGACCGCCGGCGAGCGTCCCGCGGACGTCGCCGAACCCACCGACGACGACGGCGGCGAATCCCTTGAAGAGCAGGCCGTCTCCCATGCCGCGCGAGATGTTGCTGGTGGCTCCGCCGGCCAGGACGCCGGCCAGTCCGGCGATCGCTGCGGCGAGGAAGGCGGTGAGGAGGATGATCCGGCCGGAGTTGACGCCGCTGATCGCGGCGGCGTTCGGGTCGTAGCCGACGGCTCGGATACCGGATCCGATGCGGGTGTGGCGCATCAGCACGTACAGGCCGGCGGCGAGCGTGAAGGCGGCGATGATGTTGACGATCTGGATGAACTGCAGACCGAGGCTGCCGACGCTGATGAGTTCTTCGGAGAAGGTGCCGCTCGGGAACCGCTTCGAGCGATGATCGGTGAACCGGTCGACGAGGGAGCCGAGCACGATCGAGACGCCGATGCTGGTGATGATCGTGCCGAGCAGGCCGGTCCCCCGCTTGCGCAGCGGGTTGAAGGCCAACCGGTCGACGGCGACCCCGATGAAGCCGGCACCGACGATGCCGACGATCACGGCACCGACGAACGGCAGGTCGTACTTCTCGACGCACCAGAGGGCGATCAGGGCGCCCCACGAGGCGAACATCCCGTGCGCCACGTTGAGGATCCCCAGGGTGGCGAACACGAGACCGAACCCGAACGCGAAGAGCGCGTAGGTGGATCCGAGCGCAATCCCGTTGAGCAATTGTTGGAAGAACAGTGTCATCGCCACCCCCGAGTAGCACCGACCGGTTGGAGTACGAACCAACCAAGCGGTTGCTTAGTGTAGGCGGACCACCCACACCCGTCAAATCTTGACCGGCCGACGCCGGCCGGTCCCAGCCCGAAACGAACGAGGGGCGGATCCCGGTCGGGATCCGCCCCTCGGCTCAGTGTCGGCCTGCCGTGCAGGCCACCTCGATCACGGCGTCCAGATGGTCTGGCTGCCGTCGGCGTTCCACTGCATGAACGTGGTCGGGCTGGCGAGCGACGCCTGTCCGTCCTCGAAGACGATCTGGCCGTACGGCGTGGTCATCTCCGTGATGCCGGCCATCGCCTGGGCGACGGCTTCGGAGTCGCCGGTGCCGGCGAGGCGCAGGCCTTCGGCGGCGACGAGGACAGCGGTGTAACCCTGGGCGGCGAACACGTCGGGCACTTCGCCGTGCTCGGCCTCGTAGGCCTCGGTGAAAGCGACGGCTTCCGGCGTGGTCATCTGCGGGGTGAAGGCGATCGGGAAGATGATCCCGTCGAGCGTGTCGCCACCGATCTCGTAGTTGGCGGCATTGCTGATGCCGTAGGTCGTCACGAGACGACCTTCGTATCCGCGGTCACGCAGCGCCTTGGCGAGCAGCGTGGCTTCCTGGCCGAGCATCGACAGGGCGACGACATCGGGGTTCTCGTCGATGATCTGGGTCGCCGGGCCGCTGAAGTCGGTGTCACCGGTTGCGGTGTCGACGGTCTCGAGGACCTCGATGCCCGCTCCGGAGAACGCGTCGGCCCAGATCACACCTTCGTTGGTCATGCCGTCGTTGTCGGCGGTGACGACGATCACGCCGGTCGACATGCTGCCGTCCGAGTTCAGTCCGTCGATCATCTCCTTGTAGGCCGGGTCACCCAGCAGCAGGACCGGCCGGTACATGTACGGCGGCTCGTTGAGCCCTGGCAGGATCGCCGACGTCACGACGCCGGCGGTCTGCGCGTTGGCCAGGATCGGCTTGACCGAACCGGCGACGCTCGACAGTGCGCAGCAGAGCACCGCCGACACGTCGTCACTGAGGAAGCCCTCGACGATGCCGATCGCCTTCGCGGCGTCGCCTCCGGCGTCTTCCTCGTCCATCCGCAGGGTGACGCCCTCGCCGAGGAGGCCCTCCTCGTTGATGATCTTGACCGCGAGGTTGGCGCCGTTGGCCAGCGGCACGCCGGCGAACGCCGCCGGGCCGGAGGTCAGGGCCTCGAAGCCGATGGTGTACTCACCGGCCGGCAGACCCGAAGCTTCTTCGGTGGGCTCCTCGGTCGTGGCGGGCTCGTCGGACATGTCGTCCGACGCGTCATCGGACATGTCGTCCGACGCGTCATCGGACATGTCATCCGACGCCTCGTCGGTCACGTCGTCGGCGGTCGAATCGGCGGTGCTTTCGTCTTCGGTCGGCGTGTCACCGGCATCGCCGGCGTCGTCGTCGTCGCCACCGCAGGCGGCGAGTACGAGTACTGCGGCCAGCGTGGCGCCGACGATGCGCCGGCGTGCTGTGGGTCGAGATGCGGTCATTGGTGTTCCCCCTGGGAGTGTTGAGCTGAACAAGCAAGTGCTTGTTTAGTCCATCGCTTCCGAGAACACAAGGTTTCGATTCGGTTCGGGCGCTTGACAGCCGCTCGATCTTCGCTATTCTTTCGTCTACCAAGCGCTTGCTTGTTTCTGCGGTGCGAACGGAGGACGCCATGAGCAACCGAGATTCCCTGACCTGTGCGACCGAGACCGTCGTGCTGAATGCCACCGAATTGTGTGGCACCGTCGAGCTGGGCGACCAGCGCGGTCGGACGATCGGATTCCCCACCGCCAACCTCCCCCTCGCCGCGACGTCGGCGCTGGCCAACGGCGTCTATGCCGGGCGGGTGACGCTCAGCGACGGGCGCCAGTTCGTCGCTGCCGTCAATGTCGGCCACCGTCCCACGATCTACACCGATGGTGTTCGCCTCGTCGAGGCCCATCTGATCGGCTTCGACGGCGACCTGTACGGCAGCACGATCGTGGTGCGTCTCACGCGACGTCTCCGGGACGAGCAGCGTTTCGGGTCGCTCGAGGAGTTGCAGGCCCAGATCGCGCTCGACACCGAGCGTGCCATCGAAGCCGCCGGCTGACCGCGCCGTCGACCCCCCGGTCGACGCGATCAGCCGGCGGCTCCGGTCGGCGGCCCGTGGTTCAGTGCGGCGCTCGGTCGCCCACCGGGGAGAGGTCGGTGTCGGCCTCCGGATCCTGCGGGCGCACGCGGATGCGGGTGATCTTGCGGCCGCGCACCTCTTCGACGGTGAGATCATGCCCCTGCACCGTCGCCGACGTTCCCACCGTGGGGAGGACGGCGGTGGCCGCGAGCACGACGCCGGCGATCGTCGTGACGTCCGGGTGCTCGATCACGATGCCGTGGTCGTCGGCGAGTTCGTGCAGGGTGACCTCACCGCTCAGGCTGAGCGACCCGTCGTCGTGTCGCACCGGCCCGCGCTCGTCGGCGTGGGTCTCCTGATCCATCACGTCGGCGATGATGTCGTCCATCGTGACGATGCCGAGCGTCGCCCCGTGCTCGTCGACGACGAGCGCCGCGTGCGTCTGCTCGCGCCGGAAGCGTTCGAGCACGTCCTCGGCGGTGGCGGTGCCTGGCACCGTGGGGATCCGACGCATCAGTTCTCGCAGGGCGAGGCTGCCGCCGCGCTGCTGTGCCCGGATGAAGTCCTTGATGTGGAGCACGCCGACGACGGCGTCGAGCGACCCGTCGATCACCGGGTAGCGGCTCCGCTCCGACGACGTGATCCGATCGAACACCTCGTCGGCGGGGGTGGTGGTGTCGAGCGTCTCGACACGGCTGCGCGGCACCATCAGTTCTTCGGCGGTTCGTTCGTCGAGCTCGAACACGTTGCGGATCAGGTCGCGCTGCATCATCCCGAGCTGTCCGCTGCTGGCGGTCTCATCGGTGACGATCGCCAGTTCGGCGCTCGTGTAGAGCGCCAACCGCTGATCGGGTTCGGGAATGCGCAGCAGCCGCATCAGACCGAGCGCGGCCGCGTTGAGCACCTTGACCGCCGGCCGGAACACGAGGCCGAACACCCGCATCACCGGGTTGATGCGGAGACTCACCGTTTCCGGAGCCTGCAGCGCGAGCGCCTTCGGGATCATCTCGCCGAACACGACGTGCATGTAGGTGATGCCACTCAGGGCGATGATGAACCCGACCGTGTGGGCGGCGGCGTGGGACAGGCCCCAGTCCTCGAACGGTCCGTAGAGCCAACCCGCCACCGCCGGTTCGCCGTACATGCCGAGCCCGATGCTGGCGAGCGTGATCCCGAGCTGCGCGATCGCGATGTAGCCGTCCTTGCCGGTGGGGTCGTCGAACACGCCGAGCAGCGACTGTGCCGGCCGGCTGCCGTCGTCGGCGAGGGTCTGCAGTCGGCTCCGGCGGGCGCCGACCAGGGCGAACTCGGCGGCCACGAACGCGCCGTTGGCCACCACGAGCACGACGATCACGAGGATCGGGATCACGACGTCGGACATCACCGCGCATCACCCGGTTCGTCGAAGCTCGCCCTGACGACTCCTCGACCGTTCATGGTGTCGACCCGGATGACGGGGCCGCCGGGGATCGTGATCGTGTCGCCGGGGAGGGGTGTGCGTCCGAGGTGGTGCCAGACGAGCCCCCCGACGGTGTCGACGACGGCATCGCCGAAGTCGAGGTCGAATCGGTCGTGCAGCGTCGCGAGCAGCACGTCGCCGCGCACCGAGACGCGTCCGTCGCCGACGACGATCGGGTCCTCCTCGAGGTCGAACTCGTCCTGGATCTCACCGAAGACTTCCTCGATCGCATCTTCGAGCGTGACGAGGCCGGCGACGTCGCCGTACTCGTTGACGACGAGCGCGCAGTGTTGCGACTCGTCGCTCAGTGTGCGCCAGAGTCTCGGAACGGTCACGACCTCGGCGACCGCGACGACCGGGCGGGTGACGTCGCCGACCGAACCGTCGGGGTGCGACTGGGCGTGCACGAAGATGTCGCGGAGGTGGGCGATCCCGACGACGTCACCGTCGGCACCGGTGACCGGGAACCTGGTGTGCGGCCCGACCGCGAGTTGCGTCAGCGCGTCGGCGACACCGGTCGCTTCCGGCACGGTCACGAGTCGCGGGCGTGGGGTCATGATCTCGCGGACTCGGCGAGCATCGACGTTGAGGATCCCGGCGAGCATGTCGCGCTCGGAGGCGTCGATCAGGCCGCCCTCGGCGCTGGCCCGGTAGAGGCCCGCGAGCTCTTCGGGTGAGTGCACGTGCGCGTGGCTGTGGTCGATCTGCAGCTTCCACAGCTTCATCAACTTGGTCGCCGACCCGTTGAACAGACCGACGAGGGGGCTGAACACCCACTGGCTGACCCGCATCGGAGCGAGCGTGGCCGTCGCGAGTCGTTCTGGATAGCGCAGCGCGACGGTCTTGGGGAGCAGCTCACCGATCACGACCTGCATCGCGGTGACGAACACCAGCACGATGAACACCGCGGCGCCACGTCCTCCGACGCTGCCCAGCGACGGTTCCAGCACAGGGGTCAGTTGCGCCTGGCCGTAGGCACCGGCGACCAGGCTGCTGAGCGTGATGCCGATCTGGCACGCGGCGACGTAACCATCGAGCCGCTTGGGGTCGGCCATGATTGCCAGGAGACGTTTCGCCGAGCCGCTGCCCGCCGCTGCGTCTTGCTGCACACGCGAACGCCGTGAGCCGACCGTGGCGAACTCGGCCGCCACATACAGCGCGTTGAAGGCGACCATCACCGTGATCACCAGGAGCGGGACCACGACGTTCACCGACGCCCCCGAACCTGCAGTCGCCGTCGAACCATCGCGTCACACCGTTTGGGCACCCCAGCACGGTAGCGAGGCGACGCGACGTTCGGGGCGTCGACCCCCGAGCCCGGCGAACGGGCGTCGCTCCCGTCGGTGGGTCACCACTGCCCGCAACGTGACGTTGGACCCTGGGGAATCCGCCTGTGCGCACCCATGCTGGGTGGCACAGGAGCCGCTCCGACGCTGTCGACCATCCCCGTCGGCCGGGTCGGAGCCACCGAGAAGGGACGACGCCCATGGGCGACCACGGCTACGGCCAACCAGTACTCGACGAACTCCGACCGCTGCATCGTGAGCTCCGGCACGCCGTGCCCGAGGTGTACCAGGGATTCGGTGAGTTCCACCACGCCGCATTCGCATCCGGAGCGCTCGACGTCAAGACGAAGGAACTCATCGCGTTCGCCATCGGCGTCACGCACACTGCGACGGTTGCATCGCTGCCCACGCACAGGGCGCCGCGAAAGCGGGAGCGAGCCGTCAGGAAGCAGCCGAAGCCATCGGTGTGGCGATGCTGATGAACGGCGGCCCCGGCACCATCTACGGCCCTCGCGCCTACGCCGCCTTCTGCGAGTTCGTCCCCGAAACCACGGACTGACCCGAAGACGCCGACCGGTCGCGCCCAGAACGACCACGCGTGAGCGGCGCCTCGCCTCCGAGAGCGACCGCGATGCCACCTCCTGGCGCGAGCCCGGCCCACGCAGCCGCTCCCCGGTTGCGAGCCCGTGTCAGCCGCCGGCGGTTGCCGCGGTCGTCATCCCAACCGGACCGGGTCGGGTACGAGAACGTCCTCGGGCAGCGACGTCGACGATGCACCTGCGGAGGCCGGCGACGCGATGACGGAGGCGAAGGCCGTCGCAGCGACCGCGTGGAGCGCAGGAATTTCATCGGCGGGCAGGGCCGGAGCGAAGAGCCACCCTTGGGCAGAATCACAACCCAGCGCGCGGACGATGTCGAGCTGATCATGGGTTTCGATACCTTCGGCCGTCACCGACAGCCCGAGGCCGTGCCCGAGGTGAACGATGGTGCCGGCGACCGTCCTGTCGTCCGCGCTCGTCGCGATGTCGGTGATGAAGGAACGGTCGATTTTCACGCCGGTGACGGGGAATCGGGCGAGCCGCGAGAGCGAGGAGCTGCCGGTGCCGAAGTCGTCGATCTCGATGCAGGACACGCCGAGGTCCCTGACCCGGCCGAGCAGATCGATCGCGGCGTCGTTCTCCTGCATGAGCGCGTCCTCGACCACCTCGAGGCACAGCGAGCGCGGATCGAGTCCGCTCGACCGCAACACATCGCGGACGATGTCGGCCAGCGTGGCATCGAGCTGTTCGGCGGCCAGGTTGACCGACACCCGCAACGGAGTCGCGCCCGTGCTGTTCCAACGCGCCGTGTCGAGGATCGCCTGCTCCAGGATCGATCGTCCCAGTTCGGCGAGGAGCCCGGCGGAACGCGCCGGACCGATGAATGCGCCGGGGCCGAGCAGCCCGCGGGTCGGGTGACGCCACCGGGCCAGGGCCTCGACACCGATCAGCGCGCCGTCGCTGAGTCGCACGAGCGGTTGATAGTGCGGCTCGAACTGCCCTTCGGCGATGCCGTAGCGCAGCTCACGTTCGATGCGGAGCCGCTCGACCGCGGCAATGCGGACACAGTCGTCGAAGAGTTCATAGCGTCGCCCACCTTGCTCTCGGGCCCGGTTGGCAGCGATCCCGGCGTCGCGCAGCACCGAAGCCGTGTCGCCGACGCCGTTGGCGAGCGCGACACCCACGCTGGCGGTCAGGAACAACTCCTCGGCCGGATCGGACACGACGATCGGCTCGGCGACAGTCGCCAAGACCAGGGAGGCGAGCTTCATGGCTTCGTGGCCGTCGTCGACCGTCGCGGCCACGACGAACTCATCACCTTGCAGCCGAGCGACGGTGTCACCCGGGCCGCACAGCGTGCCGAGGCGGTCGGCGATCTCGATCAGTGCCCGATCGCCTGCCTCGTGGCCGAGTGAGTCGTTCACCAGCGTGAACCGGTCCATGCTGATGTGGACGACAGCAGTGTTGCGACCAGCGGCGCGGGTCTGCACGATGGCGACGTCGAGGCGATCCTGGAGGAGCGCACGGTTCGGGAGTTCGGTGAGTGGGTCGTGCAACCCTCGATGCACCAGCGCCGCAGTCGCCTCGGCACGGCCGGCGACCGCTCCGATCGTGTTGGCCACGGCACGCAGGAAGTTCGCATCCTCCGCCGTGAACACATGGGCCGCACGGGAGTGCACGCTCAACACACCCCACGGTCCCGAGCCGGATCGGATCGCCACACTCACACCCGAGCGCACGCCCCTCGCACGCAGCAGTCGGATGTCCGCGAATCGGCCATCACACTCGAAATCCTCGACGACGATCGCCTCATCGACGGCCAAGGCAACGCCGGCCGGCGATGCGTTTCCGACGGGCACGAGCGTCGAGCCGAGCATGCCCGGTGCCCAGCCCCGTCCGGCGACGAGACGCAAGTCACCGCCGCCAGGCTCGAGGCGGAGCACTTCGGCGAGTTCCGCATCGAGCGTCGCGGCCACCGAGGCGACGGCATCCTCGATCGCCTCGTCCAGAGAGGCGGACGCAACGGCGCGCTGGCCGAGTTCGACCAGGACCGCTGACTGCTCGGCACGGCGGGCCAGACGGTCGCTGGCGGCGACCCGATCCGCGATGTCGATGATCACTCCGACGATGCCACGGATCTCCCCGTCCTCATCGGCGACGGTCCGACCGAGGACCCGCGCCCAGCCGACGCGTCCGTCGGCGCGGGCGACCTGCAGTTCGATGTCGATGTCCTCGCCGGTCGCGATCGCGTGCCGGAACGCTTCCCGGTAGCGGCCGAGATCATCCGGCACCACGATCGAGAGGGCCTGATCGAACGAACCGTCGAAGTATCCGGCGCCGTATCCGAGCAGCGCGTCGAGTTCCGGCGAGCTCCGCACCATCCCGTCGGCGAGATCGATGTACCAGGTGCCCATCTGCGCGGCGGTGAATGCGACGCGGTGCCGGCCCAAGAGGTCCGACGTCGCCACGTCACGGGCGGCGAGTTCGACCGCCTGACTCCGCTGTTCGCGGTGGGCGGCCAACGAACGGGCGGCGAGCAACCCGAGCGCGCCGATGCCGAGCCATCCGAGCACCCGATCCTCGTCGGCCGACGGCTGGACGACGTGGATCCCGACCTGGACGACGGCGACCGCAGCCACCGCGATGACCGGGAGGAGCGAGCCGGTCACGGAAGGGGTCTCGACATCGTCCGGACCGCGGGCACTTCCGTGTGCTGGCACGGTGAAGACCGACGACGTGATCAACACCCACCCGACGATCCATCCGAGGTCGATCCACGGGCTGCGGACAGCGCTGTCTGCGAAGTGAGCGAACGAGAAGGCCGTGTCGGCCACCGCGAACGTGGCCAGGGCGACGGCGACGAGTCCCGTGGATCGACGCCACGGCGGCCGAGCCGTCGCGAACACTGCGACGGCCACGGTCGTCAGGACGACGTCGCCGAGGGGATAGAGCACTCCGAGCGAACCTGCCCACGTGTCGAGATCGAGCGCACCGGAGAAGGGGTGCAACGCGAACGCCCACACGATGTAGCCCAGCGAGGTCGCGAACAGGAGCGCGTCGAGCACTCGTCGAGCGCTCGCTCCCGGCCGGCCGACGCGCCTCGGCGCTCGAAGCAGCCCGGCCACCACCAACGGGTACGCGAACAGGAAGCCGAGGTCGCCCACCGACGGGAACGGCGAGATCCGATCCAGGATCAGTTCGTTGACGGTCCACCACCCCTGACCGATGGTCCACGACGCCGCGGCCCCGGCAACAGAGATCAAGTACCGGCGAGACGGCCCTGCAGCACCGAGCGCCTTCCATCCAGCGCAACCCGTCGCTGCCAGGGAGACGGCGAGAAGCATGATGTTGTGGCCACCTCGGCGAACCGCCGGAGCGTCGATCTGATGGAACACGAGCCACACGGCGGACGCCGCGAGCAGCGTCACGGCAATGCGGCTCGCTACGCGTCGAAGAGGGGTGTCCACGCTCGCTCATCGGCAGTTCGACGACCCGGGACAAGGTGAATTCTCACCAGACGAGGATGTCCGCCGATTGGTCACTCGTTATCACGTGCGTCCTGTCACCACACGGGTTGCGCCCTCGCGCGGAAGACAGGGTTCACACGCCTCGCGACAGACGTGCGAACCCGGGTCGCCGTCGTCACGTCGTGCCGGTCTCTCGTCGGCGGCGAAGCGTGACGAACGCTGTGAGCGCGGCGCCGATCGCCGTTGCCGGCCCGAACACCCACCGCTCGACACCGCTCGACGATGCCAGGTTGCCGACGGTGTTCAGCGCGAGATAGCCGGAGATCCCCCACGAGGCCGGCGAGAGCCAGGGGGTGGATCGGCCGATGAGCCCGGCCCGGCCGGCGACGATCGCCGCTGCAGCGGTCAGGGCAACGGCGGCACCGCCGGCGACGGCCCGCATGCCGGTCGGGAGCACCCGATCCTGGCTGCCGCCCCAGACGTGTTCGCCGAGCGGGGCGCCGGCGGCGAGTGCGACCTGCAACCCGGCGAATCCGAGCAGGATCCCGGCGGCACCGATGGCGGCAGCCCTGACCCCCGTCGTCGCAGCGGGCCCGGACGGAACTGCTCGGGCGAATGCGGTGGTCATGACGTCCTCTCGGCGGTTTCGTCGCTGCGGAGCAGCGCGATGCCGGCGCCCACGAACCAGACGATCGAGCCGAGCCCGAACACCATCTCGATGGCTTCGAAGGCGGGGACGACGGTGAACAGTCCGGCAACGGCGGTGACGACGCCGGTGACGTTCAGCCAGCGAGGGAGTCGAGCGGTGAGCAGTCCGGCGATCGAGACGAGGCCGATCCAGATGCCGCCGACGAGTTCGTTGCCGCCGCCGAGGCCGTTGGTGACGGCGTCGATCGCCGAGTGCACGGTGATGGCACGGTCGGGGTCGGATTCGGCGAGGTCGGCAACGGCTTCGATCCCGATGTTGGAGATCATCCCGGTGGCGAACATGAGCGCCGCCCAGATCGCGGCGAACACCATGCCGGCATTGGCGAGCAGCGGCGTCCGGTCCACGAATCGTTCGCGAAGCGCGAGTCCCATCGGGACGAGCGCGGCACCGAACACGATGAAGATGCCGATGTACCAGGCGAGCAGCGACCCCTGATGACCGACGAGGAAGTCGACCGATTCGGCCGGGGTGGCGTCGGGGTCGACGTAGTCGACCATCGTCGTGGCGAACAAGGCGATGCCGTACGCGAAGGTGCCGGCGGCGAGCAGGAGAGCGATGCCGCCGACCCGCGTCAAGGTGCGTCGTGTCTCGCTCGGCGCCGTTGCGGCCGATGGGGTGGTGATGGTCGTCATGATTGCTCTCTTTCGGATTGGCTGGGAGTGGGTGTCGTCGGACACTCGATGCTCGTGGGCTGGTCGAGTCGACGCAGCTCGATCACCTCGACGTTGAGCGAGGTGAAGTGGGCGATCAGCCCGTTGAGGTGCGACGAGTCGCGGATCGCACCGACCAGGCGGGTGGTTCCCGACGTGGTCAGCTCGATCGTGAACTCGTCGATGACCGGACGCAGCACGCGGTCGGAGGCGTGGCCACCGATCTCGATCACGTAGCGGGTGGAACCCGTTCCTCCGGTCATGGCACCACGATCTCGACGAACCGGGTGACCCGGCATCGCTCCCCCGCCGATCTCACCCGGGTGAGCCGAATCTGGGAGGAGATCTGCGGGAGCGCCTAGCCTCGGCACGATGACCGGGGTGGACCTGGGCGCTTTGGTCGCCACGAAGCTGCAGGCGCCGACGGCGCCACGACACCTCGTTCGCCGCGCCCGGCTCGACCGCCTCCTCGACCGGGCGATCGAGGAGCGACACCGTCTCGTTCTCGTGAGCGCACCTGCCGGATCGGGAAAATCGACCCTGCTCGCAGGATGTCTCGGCGATCGTGACCTCGATCTGGCCTGGCTCCAGGTGGAGGACAGCGACGCCGATCCGGCGCGGTTCTGGTCCTATCTCGCAGCGGCGATCGATGGTGTCCGACACGGTGTCACCGACGCGGTCGGTCCGATCATCGTCTCGTCGGGAGGCTCACCGGATGCCGTGGTCACGGCGCTCGTCAACGTGCTCGCCGAGGCGCCGGACCCGCTCGTGGTCGCGATCGACGACTATCACGTGATCGACAATCCGGCCGTGCACGCCGGCGTCGAACGGCTGGTCGAACTGTGCCCCGACCACGTCCGGATCGTGATCGCGACCCGCGCCGATCCGGCGTTCCGGCTCGGCCGGCTCCGCGTGAGCGGACAGCTCACCGAGATCCGCGCCGCCGACCTGCGTTTCGACGCCGACGAAGCCGCTGACCTCCTCGATTCGCCGCTGCTCGATCGGCAGATGCTCGACGAGTTGTGCAACCGGACCGAGGGGTGGGCGGCCGGGCTCGTCCTGGCCGGGCTCTCACTGGCCGGCACCGACGACGCCACGAACTTCATCTCTGGGTTCCGCGGCGACGACCAGCTCGTCGTCGACTACCTCACCGACGAGCTGCTCGCCTCGATCACACCCGACGATCGGCGACGCTTGCTCGAGTCCTCGATCCTCGAACGGCTGACCGGTCCGCTGATCGACGCGGTCACCGGGTCGACCGACGGCACGGCGTGGTTGACGCGCATCGCCGCCTCCAACCAGATGGTCGTGGGTCTCGATCGGACCGGCACCTCGTACCGCTACCACCATCTCCTGCGCGACCTGCTCCGGTTGGAGGCCGAACGCGAGATCGCTGACCGTCTGCCCGATCTGCATCTCGCCGCCGCCGCGTGGCACCACGAACACGGCGACATGTACACCGCGATCGAGCACTACATCTCCGGTGGCGATCTCGTCACCGCCGGAGACCTCATCGCCATCCACGCCACCGCGCTGTTGAACGGCGGGCAGATCTTCACCGTGCTCCGGCTGCTCGACCGACTCGGGGACCTGCCGGAACGCCACGCGCGCAGCGCCCTCGTGCGGGGCTGGATCAACCTGAGCACCGGTCGTTTCGCCGGTGCCCGGCACTACTACGACGTCGCCGCCGAGTTCGACGACGGCACCGACGCCAACCTCACGGCGTCGCTGGGCATCATGGTCCACCTCGCCGAGGGGGACCTGGGCGAGGCGCTCTCGATCGCCGGTCGCATGACCGAACCGACCGAGTCGACCCAGGCCATCGGTCTGGCCGCCGCCCACACCTGGGCAGGGAAGTTCGACGCGGCGCGCCGGCACATCGCCATCGCCCGTGAGCTCGCCGCCGCCGAACCATCGGACTACGCAGCATCGGTCGCCCCCGGTCTCGCGGCGGTCGTCGAGTTCGAGTCGGGCAACCTGGCCGCCGCGGCCGAACACGCCATGTCGAGCCTCGACCACGCCCACGGTCACGGTCTCGCCGAGTCACCCCAGCTGTCGGTCTCCCATGCGATCCTGGCGCGGACCACTTCCGACCCGGAACGCCGCACCGCCGCCGCCGAACGTGCCATCGAACTCGCCCGACGGGCACCCGAGCCGTTCACGTTCGGTTACGCCCATGCCATCGTCGGCGACACGGCCTGTGAGCACGACGACCCGGCCGGGCCCGACCTGCTTCGCGTCGCCCGGGGAGCCGTCGACCGGAGCACGGAAGCCGGCATCGTCGGCGCGACGCTCGCACGCATCGAGGCCCGTCACGGACTCGCCGAGCGGGCTCCGGCCCCACCGGGACTCGTCGATCAGATCACCGACCGCGAACTCGCCGTGCTGCGCTACCTGCCGTCGCAGATGTCGCAGCGTGAGATCGCCGGTGAGTTGTACGTATCGCTCAACACGGTCAAGACGCACTGCAAGGCGATCTACCGCAAGCTCGGCGTCGACGGCCGCAAGTCCGCCGTCCACGCGGCTCGCGAGCTCGGCCTCCTCTGAGCACCCGCTCGGTCCCGGCACCGTCGTCGCTCGCAGCGAACTGATCGGATCAGGCACTCGACGACTGCCTCGTGGCTCGTTCCGAGGCGTCGACGGGACCGGTCTTGACGATCTCCGGTGCGAGGGGTTGGTTCGCCGTGGCAGATCGCGAAGCGGCTGGGTGCGGTGATGCGGTTTGCCCACACCGGATCTCACCCGGGTGACCGAGTACCGGGCGGGAGGCGGAGTCACCCCGGGCGGGCGGATGCTGATGTCGCACCCGTTCACCCCTCCGACACGAAGGAACCCGACATGACCTCGACACTCCAACTCCCCGCACCAGCCGCACCGTCCGCTCCGGCGCCGGACCCGGCGCGGGTCGCCGCAGCAGCTCGCGACGCCGTCAAGACCTATGGCAAGGGCGACGCCGCCGTCCAGGCACTGGCCGGCGTGAGCGTCGACTTCGAGCGGGGTCGTTTCACCGCGATCATGGGGCCCTCCGGCTCCGGCAAGTCGACGCTGATGCAGAACGTCGCCGGACTCGACACGCTCACGTCCGGCTCGGTCTCGATCGGCGGTGTCGAACTCTCGTCGCTGTCCGACCGGCAGCTCACCCGGCTGCGCCGCGACCGGATCGGCTTCATCTTCCAGTCGTTCAACCTGGTCCCGACGCTGACCGCGAAAGAGAACATCGAGCTCCCGCTCGACCTTGCCGGACGCACGCCGGATCCCGCCTGGTTCGACGAGGTCGTCGCCACCGTCGGGTTGGAAACCCGCTTGCGCCACCGGCCCGCCGAGCTGTCTGGCGGCCAGCAGCAGCGAGTCGCCGTCGCCCGTGCGTTGGTCAGCCGGCCCGAGATCGTTTTCGGCGACGAACCCACCGGCAACCTCGACAGCCGCTCGGGCGGTGAGGTCCTCGCGTTCCTTCGCGACGCCGTCGATCGCCTCGACCAGACCGTCGTGATGGTCACGCACGATCCGGTCGCCGCGTCGTACGCCGACCGGATCGTCTTCCTCGCCGACGGTCGGATCGTCGACGAGATGTCCCAGCCCACATCCGACCGCGTCCTCGACCGCATGAAGCGCTTCGGCAACTGACCGACCCCCCTCGATTCCAGGAGACCCACATCATGTTCCGCATGTCCATCCGCAACCTGTTCGCCAAGAAGCTGCGGCTCGTCGCGACCGCGCTCGCCATCGTGCTCGGCGTGGCATTCACCACGGGGACGATGGTCCTCACCGACACGATGCTCGAGTCGCTCGACGGAGCGATCGCCGAGGTCAACGAGGGCGTCGACGTGTTCGTCCGCGGCCTCCCAGTCGGCGAGGACGAGGTCTCCACCCTGCGCGGCCCGGTCGACCTCGACCACGTCGAACGCATCCGGTCGATCGACGGCGTGAGCGCCGCCGAGCCCTATTGGGTCGGCTACACCCAGGTGGTCGGCACCGATGGCAAGGCGCTGAGCATGATCCAGAGCGTCGGTCTGAACTGGATCGACGACGCCGAGCTCTCCGCCTTCGAACTCACCGACGGACGACCACCCGGTGCCGACGATGAGATCGTGTTGGGGACCGAAGCTGCCGACGAGGCCGGCGTCGACGTCGGCGACCCCGTCGACGTCATCACGCTCGCCGGCCGTGAGCGTTTCACCGTCTCGGGCCTCGCGTCAGTGGATGGTGTCCCCGGCGCTGCCAACTCGGCGTTCACGTTCTTCACCGCCGACGCAGCCGAGCAGCGTCTCGGTGACGTCGGTACGGCCGCGCAGATTCTGACCCGGAGTGACTCGATGACCGCCGACGAACTCGCCGGGCGGATCGGTCTCGTGGTTCGCGACGCCGACGTCGTGACCGGTGACGCGCTGACCACAGAACGACAGGACGATCTCGCGTTCGCGCTGGGCGTGTTCGAGACGATCCTGCTGGTGTTCGGCGCCATCGCGCTGTTCGTCGGTTCGTTCACGATCGCCAACACGTTCACGATCACGGTCGCCCAACGCACCAAGGAACTCGCCCTCGTTCGGGCGATCGGCGCGAGCCGCCGCCAGGTGCTCGGGTCCGTCGTGATCGAAGCGGCGCTGACCGGGTTGCTGGCCGCCGCCGGCGGTCTCGTCGCCGGTCTCGGCGTCGCACGCGGCCTCATGTCGGCCTTCGCGAGCTTCGGTCTCGACTTCCCTGATACCCCGCTCGTGATCCAGACCTCGACGGTCGTCGCCGCCTTCGCCGTCGGCGTCGGCGTCACCATCGCTGCGGCGCTGGTGCCCGCTCGACGCGCCGCCACCGTCGCGCCGATCGACGCCATGCGCGATGCCTCGATCGAATCGACCGGGATCTCCCGCAAACGACTCGCTGTCGGCGGGGTGCTGGCGGCCCTCGGTGCCTATGCCCTCGTCCGTGGTGTGGTCGCGACCGACGCACCGCTCGTCGGTCTGGGCAGCGTTGCGACGTTCCACGCGGTGCTCGCGCTGGGGCCGATGCTCGTCCGGCCGATCACCCGCCTCGTGGCGTTCCCGCTCCGTCGGCTCGGCACCGCCGGCCGACTCGCAGCTGCCAACGCCGACCGCAACCCGCGCCGCAGCGCATCGACTGCCGCTGCGCTCACGATCGGCGTCACGCTGGTCGCGGGTGCATCGATGTTCGCCTCCACGGCGAGCGCTTCGGTACGCGGCGACGCGGCCGAGGTGCTGGTCGCGGACGCGGTGGTCCGACCGATCGGGGCGAACCCCGGCCTCCCGTCGGACGTCGTCAGACAGGCGGCTGCCGTCGA
Source organism: Ilumatobacteraceae bacterium (assembly GCA_033344875.1). NCBI lineage: Bacteria > Bacillati > Actinomycetota > Acidimicrobiia > Acidimicrobiales > Ilumatobacteraceae > Ilumatobacteraceae bacterium. The sequence goes on from JAWPMO010000001.1 coordinate 2,561,678, forward strand.
TGGGGCCGAGGCGCTCCCGCTGCATCAACTGTCGGCCGAGGTCGACGGATCGATGGAGTTCGTCGGTGGCATCGACCTGGCCATAGCCGACGACTTCGTCGATGTCATGGTGCTCGACGGCTCGATCGGCACCGCGATCGACACCGTCGTGGTCGGTGACGACCTGGCCGACGAGCGTGGCTGGGCACCCGGCGACCAGATCATGGTGGTGTTCCCCGACGGTGCGCGGCCGACGCTGCGGATCACCGGCATCATCGAGCAGACCAACGCGTTGCCCGCGATCGTCGGGACCTACCAGGCCATCGCACCACATGGCATCGGCCTCGACCGCGCCGTGCTGCTGGCCGGAGACGCCGCGGCGATCGACGCGGTCGACGCTGCACTCGCCGGACAACCGACCGCCGTGGTCGAGTCGATCGACGACTACGCCGAGTCGCTGGTCGGAGCGCTGAACACCATGCTCAACCTGGTCCTCGGGTTGCTCGGACTCGCCGTCGTGATCGCCGTGCTCGGCATCGCCACGACGATCGGGCTGTCGGTCCACGAACGCACACGAGAACTGGGGGTGTTGCGTGCGATCGGCATGGAGCGGCGGCAGGTTCGCCGGTCCATCCGCCTCGAGGCGGTCGTCATCGCGATGTTCGGCACCGTGCTCGGTCTCGCCATGGGTCTGGGCTTCACGGCCGCTGCGATCTCGACGCTCGCCGACGACGGGTTCGGCGCTCCGACGATCCCGGTCCCGACCTTGATCGCCATCGTCATCGGTGCCGTCGCGGCCGGAACCATCGCTGCCGCGCTGCCCGCACGAACCGCTGCTCGGCGACCCGTGCTCGACGCCATCGCCACCAACTGACCCGTTCTGACCTTCGAGAGGAATCCTGATGATCCCCGAACCCATCCACCCCCGTCGGCCTCGCCGACAGACCGTCGTCGTGGCCGGCGCAACCGGCTACCTCGGCCGGCATGTCGTCCGGGCGCTCCACACCGACGGCTGGTGCGTGCGTGCACTCGTCCGCGACGAGTCCCGACTCGGCGACGCCGCCGACTACTGCGACGAGGTGTTCGTCGGCCACCCCACCGATCCGACGACGCTCGAGGGGCTCTTCGACGGTGCCGACGCAGCGTTCTCGTCGATCGGCGTCAGATCGTTCCGCCGTCGGCCGAGGTTCCGCGACGTCGACGAGCACGCCAACCTGCACCTCGTCGAGGCGGCCGAACGAGCCGGTGTCGGACGGTTCGTGTTCGTGTCGGTCCTCCGCGGCGACGAACTGCGTGATCGGTCGCCGCTCATGGACGCGCGCGAGCGTGTGGTCGACCGCCTGCAGGCGAGCCGAATGTCGACGACGATCATCCGCCCGACCGGGTTCTTCAACGACATCGCGGTATTCGGCGAGATGGCGGCGCGCGGGAGGGTCTGGATGATCGGTGACGACCGGACACGCCTCAACCCGATCCATGGCGCCGACCTCGCCGAGGTCGTCAGGAAGGCGTTCACCTCCGACGACACGAGCGATCGCAGCGTCGGTGGCCCCGATGTGATGACCCAGGCGGCGATCGCGGCATGTGCGTTCGAAGCGAGTGGTCGACCGGTCAAGGTGACACGGGTCCCCAGCGGCATGGTCCGCACGATGGGGCGGCTCATCGAGCCCGTCAACGCCAACGCCGGCGCCAACCTCCGGATGTTCGCCTTGATGGGCGAAGTCGACATGGTCGGCGACCCGGTCGGCACCCACCACCTCGCCGACGAGTTCACCGACTCGTCGTGACGTCCGGGGCGAACTGGGTTCGCGACTTCCGAGTGGGAGGCCGCGAGCTCAACTCGCCGTCACGGGCTGCTCGGCCGAGCAGCGGAGTCCGAACCGCACAAGATCCAGGCCGAACGCGTACCCGATTCAACCGCGCACCGGCGCCGTCTCCGACGAGCAGCAACCGTGGGGACACAGACGTGCTGATAGCGGACGGCTTGGCTCGGCCGATCGATTGCACGTTCTGTGCGGCTCACGCCCGTCAGTCGCCTGGTTCGGTCGGCTCCTCGCTCTGGTAGCCGTCGCTGTACCGGACCGTGAAGTCGCCGTGCTCGGAGTCCGCGTTCGGCCTCGGAGGTTCCGGGAACTCGATGCTGGCAACGCAACCATCCCCGAGATTCACCACGGCAGCAAACGTGAGGCCGTTCTCGATCACGTACGGGTACACCCTTGCGGCACGCTCTTCTCCGCCGTCGTACTCGAACGAGCAACCGGGCCGGTCGGGTCGTGGGAGCCCGATGTCGTACACCGGAGCATCAGCGGCGACATGATTCGGCAACCAGCCCTCGCCCCGGAGCACCGTGAACGCGCGAGCGGTAACCGGCACGACCGCTCGCACCGCCTCGCTCGGTATCGGCGCCCGGCACTTCGTCGCACGTTTCCGCGCAGTCGTCGCTGGCGTCTGTGCCTGATTGAGTCGACAGGTGCGTTGCGGCGGCTGTCGTAGCGTCGATGTTCTGAGCCGGCTGTCAACTCCCGAAGGTGACCCGATCTCTGAGCCAGCCGGCGAGCCACTTCTCCTCGACGTCGCGTGCAGCGACGGCGATCATTGCGTCGACAGCCTCATCGGTGTCGGGTTGTGAGTCGTTCCACGATCCGTCGTTGAGATCGACGAACAATACGAGGCAGGCCCACGCTGCTCGCTTGTTACCGTCAGGAAGCGGATGGTTCCAGGCGATCCGACAGGCGAGTACCGCAGCCTTGTCGTAGACATCCGGGTAGAAGTCGGTGTCGTCGAAGCCGGCCTGGGGCGCATGGAGCGCAGAATCGGCGAGATCGACACGACTCGCCTTGATCAGCGTCGCGGCGTCGACTCCGGTGACGAGTTCGGAGAGAAGCCAGAACTCAGCAAGGCTGAGGTAGCGGGTCACTTCGCGAGTCGGTCGAGGATCTCTCGGTCGCGCTCGAGCAGCTTCTTCGCGCGGGCGGTGAAGTTGTCGTCGGCTCGCACCCGTTCGATCTCGGCGGCAAGCGAGTCGATGATGAGTTGGTTGACGCTGTCGCCGCGCACTCGTGCGACGGCTTCGGCGTCGTCGGCGAGGTCGTCGGGCAACCGAACAGTGGTCTGCTTCGTCATGACATCATGATATCACGATGCGCAAGCGCAATATCGACACCCCTGCCGTGCTCCGCAGGAAGCGGTACCCGTCATTCTGTGCGGTGGTCTGTTGGCCAGCGGATGAGACGGGGCCGTGTGCGCGGTTGAACCGGTCACGAAGGCGAGTTCGAAGAGACCGCCCGGCAAAGCGAAGGGCGGTCGATCGGTGCGCTCACCTCGACAGCACCTTGTCGATCTGTCGCTGCTCCCAGGTCGACGAGGACGCAGTCGGCCGGTTCAGCCGGACCACGAGACCGTGGACGGCGATGCCGAGACCCCAGCCGATGAACGCCCAGGCCGACCACCACGACCGCCACTCGCCAGCGATGCCGGCACCGAGGTTGGTGGCCAGGTTCACGAGGAAGATGATCACCATTCCGCCGGCGAACACGCCGGCGTGGACGTAGAACGCCTGCAGCTGGCGCACGAAGAGCCGTGCCGCTTCGGCGGTTGGCTGGTCGGCCGGCTCAGCCGGCTGTTGGGGAGTGGGGTGGTTCATGGTGGGCTTTCCGTGTCGGTGGGATGTCGTCGGGGCGGCGACCGCTCAGGCGGCCCGCTGGCGGTGGGCCCGGGTGAGGAGCCAGAGTCCGAACCATCCTTCGGCGATCACCGATGGCAGCGCGACCATGACGAGGAATGTGTCGGCGTGGTCGGCGTAGTTCGCGAGGACGGTGTGGGCCGTGGTGTCGATGATGTAGGCGGCGCCGGCCACGATCATCAGGTGGCCCAGCCAGCGTGGAGTCTCGGTCGATCGGGCGGCGAGGAAGCCGAGCACGATCAGGTGGAGTCCGAACGCAGCGAGACCGATCATCCAGGCGGAGTTGAAGAGTTCGAGACCGGCGTACGCCTGGGCGTTGCGTTCGGCCGAGCTCATCACGTCGGCGACTGCGGCGGAGTCGTAGAAGACGAGGGCCTGGAAGAAGAACACGGCGGCGACGCCGAGCAACACCGTGTACACGAGGCGCGACCAGGCCGCGACGAGCGACAGGTCGTGGTGCTGGGCTCGGAACACGATGTGCAGTGCCCATGCGACGACGATGTCGATGAGGAAGATGGCCACGAAGGCCAGGAGGCCGAACCGGAACAGCGTGTTCGATTCGGCGATGTTGATCGCGGTGGCCTGGGCGTCGTCGGTGACGACCAGTCCTTCTCGGACGAAGAAGTTGGCGAACACGGCGAGGCCGAACAGCAGGACGTAGCCGACCCCGGCGATCATGGCGGCTCGTCGTGGCGCGATGCCCGGGCTCTTCACCGTCTCGTGTGTGAGATCGGGTGTCAACATCGTGGTGGTCATCGCTTGCTCCTTCGAGAGTCGGTATTCGGATCGAGTCGGGTCTTCAGTGCGGTGAGCGGGCCGACGGTGGTGGCGATCCACAGCGCCAGCGGCCATGCCACCTCGTCGGTTGCGAAGATGACGATGGCCCAGGCGGCGGACAGGCCGAGCCACATCCATGGCAGGGATGCCACGACGCGGGTCCGGAACGTCACCGTGTCAGCGGCGTCCTCCGTCGACACGGGCCGTTCACTCGACATGGTCGGCTCCGTCGTCACGAACGACGACGACGGTCTTGCCGGTCGCCTTGCCGCTGTCGAGCTGCGCGATGCCGGCGGCGGCATCGGCGAGCGGGTGGCTGGCTTGCACCGCTGGCACGACCGCTCCGGTGGCGAGGTGCTCGGCGAGCCGCTCCATACGGGAGGGGTTCGTGGTGCTCACGAACATCGTGAGTCGCTGCTCGACGAACGGTGACAGCATCACGGCTCGGAGTTGGCGGCCGATGCCGCCGGTGAAGCGGTTGCCGCCTTCGCCGCCGACGATGACGAGCGTCCCGGTCGTGGTCAGGACGCTGCGAAGGCGCCTGACGCTGTTGCGGCCGCCGATGTCGATGATGAGGTCGTAGCGCTGGTCGGTGGCGGTGAAATCCTCTGCGGTGTAGTCGACGACGTGATCGGCGCCGAGGGAACGCATGAAGTCGAGGTTCCGGGTGCTCGCGACTGCGGTCACCTCGGCGCCGACGGCCTTGGCGATCTGCACCGCGAAGCTGCCGACACCACCGGAGGCCCCGACGATCAGCACGTGCTGACCGGCCTGGGCGTCCCCGATGTCGCTCACCGCCTGCAGAGCGGTGACTCCGGACACGGGTACGGCGGCCGCCTGTTCGAAGCTCACATTCGCCGGCTTGACGGTCAGCTTGTCCTGATGAGCGGTCGTGTACTCGGCCAGCGAGCCGTCGGCGAGGCCGAAGACTTCGTCGCCGGGGACGAACCGGGTGACCTTCGATCCGACGGCCACGACTCGACCGGCGACGTCGAGGCCGGGAATGGTCTGCTTCGGCCGGGTGAGCCCGAAACCGATGAACCGGATCAGGTACGGGGTGCCGGACATGAGGTGGCAGGTGCCTCGATCGACTCCTGCGGCAACCACCTCGATCAGCACTTCGTCGGGCTTCGGCTCCGGTCGGGCGACGACGTCGAATGAGAGCACGTCGGCCGAGCCGTATCGGTCCTGGGTGATGGCGTGCATCTGTGTTGCGCTGAGGCGATCGGCGTCGGTCTGTTCGTGGTTGGGTTGTTCTTGGATGGTCATGTTGTTCCTGTCGGTCGAGGTGTCGATGGCGGGTACGGGTGGCGGGGCGATGGAGATGATGTCGATGTTGACGGAGGTGAGGTGGGCCACGATTCCGTGGAGGTGGGCAGGATCACCGACGTCTCCAACGAGGCGGGTCACGCCGTCGTCCGCTGTGTCGGACGGGGCGTCGATCGTGAAGTCGTCGAGGAGCGGCCGAAGCAGACGGCGACTCGGTCGGCCCCGCAGCACGATCTCGTAGGTGGTGGGTTCTGCCATGACTCCATGCTGCAGTCCGCTGGTACCAGGCGGCCTCCTACGATCCGTGATCTCACCCGGGTGAGATCGGTGGACGGTCAGGAGCTGCGTTCGCCCGCGATCTATGGTCGAAGCCATGGCCGGGCACGGAGACAGCGGATTGGCAGCGACGAAGCTCGTGCCACCGACGCTGCCCGACCGGCTGGTTCAGCGGTCACGTCTGAACGATCGACTCGATGCCGGTCTGGCCGGCCGAGCCCGGTTGGTTCTGGCCAGCGCCCCGGCCGGATCCGGCAAGTCGACGCTCCTCGCGTCGTGGCTGGCGGGGCGCCCCGAGCACTCCGCCTGGTTGCAGGTCGAGGACGGCGACTCGGATCCGGCCCGGTACTGGACCTACCTGATCGCCTCCATCGCCGAAGCCGTTCCAGCGGTGGCCCGCTCGCTCGAGCAGCTCGTCAACGGTTCGGACAGCAACGAGCAGATGCTCGTCACGGCCATGGTCAACCAGTTCGCCGATCTCGCCGAACCGTTGATCGTCGTGGTCGACGACTACCACCTGATCGACCATCCGTCGGTGCATCGCGGCATGGAGCGCCTGATCGGGCTCTGCCCGCCGACCGTCACGATCGTCGTGTCGACCCGGGTCGATCCGCCGTTTCGGCTCGGGCGACTTCGAGTCAGGAAACAGTTGACCGAGATCCGGGGCGACGACTTCCGATTCGAGGCAACCGAAGCCTCTGGTCTCCTCCTCGACCACGAGGGACGGTTCCTCGACGAAGGCACCGTCGAACGACTGTGTCGCCGCACCGAGGGGTGGGCCGCGGGCCTCGTGCTCGCCGGGTTGTCGCTGCACCACTCGGCCGACCCCGAACAATTCGTCGACTCGTTCCACGGGGACGATCAGTTCGTCGTCGACTACATGACCGACGAATTCCTCGCCGGGGAGGGCGAAGAACAACGGCGACGCCTGCTCGAGACCTCCGTGCTGGAGCAGTTCAACGGCCCGCTCGTCGACGCCGTCACCGAGAGCACCGGTGGCGCACAATGGTTGGCCGAAACGGCACGGGTCAACCAACTCCTGATCGGGCTCGACCGCACCGGCTCCTGGTTCCGCTATCACCACTTGTTGCGCGATCTGCTGCGGTTGGAGGCACACCAGGCCCTGGCGCCCGAGCATCTGAACGAGCTCCATCGACGAGCCGCAGCGTGGTTCGAGCGTGAAGGCGACCCGCTGCGCGCGATCGGGCACCGGCTTGCGGCGGGCGACGACCAGGCAGCGGTCCGGCTGATGTACGTGCTCGGGCCACAGCTGATCTCCGACGGCCAGATCGAGACGCTCCGCGGTCTGCTGGAACGGATCGGCGAGCCGGCGACGACCGACCCGGCGTGCGCGCTGACGTGGGGCTGGTGCGACTACATCGGCGGTCGCTACGCCCGAGCCCACGAGTGGGTCGAGACCACCCACCGCCTCGCATCACCCGGCTTCGACCTGGTCATCACCGCGCCGCTCCGCATGAACCTCGCGCTCGCGCACGGCGACGTCGGCGCCGCCCTGGACCTCGCCCGCGAGATGCACGCAACCGATCAGTTCGCGACCCACGGCCCGGAGCTCGCAACGACGGCCGGTGGCGTCTTCATGTGGGCCGGCCGAACCGCGGAGGCACGCGAAGTGCTCGAGATCGCCGTCGAACGGTCCGCAGCCGCCGACGTCCGAGCAACCCATGTGCTGAGCCGGATCTATCAGGCGCTCAACGACTTCGACGACAGCGGAGACACCTCGGGAGCCGAACGGGCGCTCGACACTGCCGAGGAGTTGGCGATGAGCTCCTACTACCGGATCGCCCCGGCGTACGCGATCCGAGGACGCGGCACCGCCGACCCTGCGTCAGCTCGCGCCGATGCCGTGAAGGCGGTCGATCTGGCGCGGCGGATTCCCGGCGACCTCGCGTTGGCGTACACCCTCACCATCTGTGGCGACACGCTCATCGATGCAGGTGACGACTCCGGGCGAGCGCTGCTGGCCGAGGCCCGGTCGGTCATCGATCGGTGCCCCGATCCGGGCATTGCCGGCCGTTTCTTGGCGCGCATCGAATCGCGACACGGTGTCGACGGCCGGAGTCGATCGCGAAGCGGGAACGCGGTCCGAGACACCGACGTCGTGATCGAGCAGCTGACCGAACGAGAGACCGCCGTGCTCCGATACCTCCCGACCAAGATGTCGCAACGCGACATCGCGTCCGAGCTGTTCGTGTCGCCCAATACGGTGAAGACCCACTGCGCTGCCATCTACCGCAAACTCGGCGTCGGCGACCGCAAAGCCGCAGTCCAGACCGCCAGAGACCTCGGCATCCTCTGACGTCAGGTCCGCACACCCGCTTCAGAGGCCGGGTGGCGTTGCATGGCCCGCAAGTCGCCGGATGAGCAGCGTCACGGCGTCGGCGACAGCGGCCGGCTCGATTGCGGCAACGGGAGCATTGAGCGCGACGCGGACGATCGACAAGGTGAGGTGATCGACCTCCTCTCCGTTGATGCGGATCACGCACGCGTCTGCTGCGGTTTCGACGACGTGGTGGTCGACCATGGACAGCATCGGTTCGATCTCGGCATAGGCAGCATCGACGACGACCACCGCCTCGACGTTGCGGGGTATGGACGCGATCGATGCGGTGAGGAAGGCTCCGGCGTCGCCGCCCGGGATCTCGCGGGCGGTGAAGCGGCCGCCGGCCGGCTTGGTGGCGCTCAGCCGGTCGACTCGAAAGGTCCGCCAATCGTTCCGGCGAAGGTCGAACGCGACGAGATACCAGCGACGCTCGGCGGTGACGAGTTGGTGCGGTTCGACGAGGCGCTGGCTGCGGTCGCCATCACGCCGTCGGTAGTCGAAGCGGACTTCCTCGCGGTCGCGGCACGCAACGGCGAGGATGCTGAGTGCGTCGGGGTCGACGTCGTCGTCGGGGCCGGACCAGCGGAGTTCGACGACGCTGTTGTGCAGTGCCGAGACTCGGCGCCTCAGTCGGTCGGGAAGGAGTTGCTCGATCTTCGCCAAGGCGCGCAGCGAGGTGTCTTCGATGCCGCCGACGGCCGCGCTCGCGGCAGAGCGCAGCCCGAGCGCGACCGCGACGGCTTCGTCGTCATCGAGGACGAGCGGTGGCAGATGCGCGCCGACGGCAAGTCGGTATCCCCCGTCGGTCCCGGTCGTTGCGTCGACGGGATAGCCGAGGGTGCGGAGCCTGTCCACATCGCGCCGCACCGTGCGTTCCGTGACGTCAAGGCGTTCGGCGAGTTCTGCGGCCCGCCACAACCGATGCGTCTGCAGCAGGGACAGCAGGTGCAGCGCTCGGCCGGTCGGATCGTTCGTCACCGTCTCAGATTGCCACGCGTTGCGGACAGATCCTGTCCGGAAGGGTTCGTACGGTGGCCTCGTATCAACAACACCCATCCTCGAGAAACGAGAATCACCATGTTCAACCCATCCGACTTCCCCGAACCCACGATCATCCCGGTCAACGGAGTGGAACTCGAAGTCTTCGAAGCGGGCCGTGACAACACCACGCCCATCGTGCTCTGTCACGGCTGGCCGGAGCATGCGTTCTCGTGGCGCCACCAGATGCCCGCCCTTGCCGCCGCGGGCTATCACGTGATCGTCCCCAACCAGCGGGGCTACGGCAACTCGTCCCGGCCGGTCGACGTCACCGACTACGACATCGCACACTTGACGGGTGACCTCGTCGCGCTGCTCGATCACTTCGGATACGACAACGCCACGTTCGTCGGTCACGACTGGGGCGCGAACGTCGTCTGGGGAATGGCGCTGTTGCACCCGGACCGGGTCGAGGCAGTCGTCAATCTGGCCCTGCCCTACCAGGAGCGCGGCGAGCAGCCCTGGATCGAGATGATGGAACAGGTCTTCGGCGGCGACTTCTACTTCGTCCACTTCAACCGGCAGCCAGGCGTTGCCGACGCCGTGCTGGATGACAACGCCTTCCGGTTCCTTCGCAACATGTACCGGAAGAACCTGCCGCCCGTCGCGCCGGAGCCGGGCATGATGATGATCAACATCGCACGGGCCGAAGCCCCACTGGGAGAGCCGATCATGAGCGAGAGCGAACTCGCCGTGTTCGTGTCCGCGTTCGAGGGTTCAGGGTTCACCGGCAGCATCAACTGGTACCGGAACCTGGACCGCAACTGGCACTTGTTGGCAGATGTGGATCCGATCGTCCACGCGCCGGCACTCATGATCCGCGGCGAGCGAGACGCGATCCCGAAGTTCGAACGACTGTCGGAGTTCGTACCCAATGTCGAAGAGGTCAGCCTCGATTGCGGTCACTGGATCCAGCAAGAACTGCCGGATGAGTCCACGCAGGTGATCTTGAACTGGCTGGCGCAGCGGGCGGAAGCCTAATGGGGATCGATCGTCCGAAGCCGTGTGATCGGTCAGGATGGTTCCGAGCCGCCGGTCGGTCAGCACTTTTGGAGCCAGAGCCTCGAGCTCTACGCCTAGATCGTGCGCCGGTCGGTTGGTGAGGTCGACTCGTGATGGCTGGTGGGATGACGTGCTGCGAGCACTGAACCATTAGGGAGCTGCTGGTCGCCTCGGGCTCGAACGATAACCGATTGAACAAGGAGGTGACCGATGAGGCAGGTGTTCGTCGGCCTGGACTGGGCTGAGGACCATCACGACGTGTTCGTCGAGGACGACAACGGCCAACGGCTCGGCGGCGGCCGGCTGCCCGAAGGTGTGGAGGGTGTCGCCCGGTTCCACGAGTTGGTGGCCGGTCGCGTCGACGACCCGGCCGATGTGATCGTCGCGACCGAAACCGACAGGGGGTTGTTCATCGGCGCCCTGGTGGCTGCCGGGTACACGGTGCTGGCGGTGAATCCGATGTCGACGTCGCGCTATCGCGAACGGCACTCGACGTCGGGCGCCAAGTCCGACCCCGGTGACGCCAAGGTGCTCGCCGACCTGGCCCGCACCGACGCTCACAATCACCGGCCGGTGGCCGGCGACAGCGAACTGGCCGAAGCCGTCAAAGTGCTCGCCCGGGCGCATCAGACGATGATCTGGAGCCGGCAACGCCACACCAACCAGCTGCGTTCCACGTTGCGCGAGTTCTACCCGGCAGCTCTGGAAGCATTCGATGAACTGGCCGGACGCGATGCTCTCGCGGTGTTGACGATCGCGCCGACCCCGATGACCGGCAAGCTGCTGTCACGCTCGAAGATCGCCGCTGCTTTGCGTCGCGGTGGTCGGCAACGGCGCATCGACGAACGCAGCGTCGAGATCCAGACCGCGCTCCGCACTGAGCAGCTCGAAGCACCCGCTCTGGTCACTGACGCGATGGGCGCCAGCGTTGCCGCTCTCGTGGCGGTGATCGTCGAGATGCAGATCCAGGTCGACCGCCTCGAGGCCGAGCTGGCCGACCGTTTTGAACAACACCCGGACGCCAAGGTCATCCGTTCCCTGCCAGGATTGGGGATGACGCTCGGCGCCCGGGTGCTCGCCGAGTTCGGGGACGACCCGAACCGCTATGCAGACGCCAAGTCTCGCAAGAACTACTCCGGCATGTCACCCATCACCCGCGCCTCGGGCAAACATCACGTCGTGCTCGCCCGCTACGCCCGCAACCGGCGCCTCGCCGACGCTTGCTACCAGTGGGCCTTCGCAACACTCACCGCCAGCCCCGGAGCCCGCTTGTTCTACGACGCCCGCCGAGCCGCCGGCGACACCCACCACCGAGCACTACGCGCCCTCGCCAACCGCCTCGTCGGCATTCTCCACGGCTGCCTCCGCCACCACACCATCTACGACGAACACACCGCCTGGGCCCACCGGCTCAACCTCGCCGCTTGACACCTACCGCCCGTGGGATGTCTAGGGGTGCTCCTCTCGGACGGCATCGACTGCGTGGAGCAGCATCAGGAGTTGGGCGTGGGCCGTCTCGGCGTGAGCACCGAGCGTGTCCTCGGTATTCGTGAGGATCGGCGCAAAGAGGTCGCCGGCGTGTTGGTGAGCGGCGCGCCCGGCGGCGGTGAGTTGGACTCGGTAGGAGCGCCCGTCCTCGGCGTTCGGGATGCGGGAGATGTGGCCGCGCCGTTCGAAACGCTTCACATAGCTCGACACGGTCGTCGGCGCCGCTGCCATCCATTGGGCGAGTTCCGAGGGTGTCAGCCCACCACCTGACGCCAGCACGGAGTACACCGCGAACTCGTCAGCGTCGAGCCCGGACTCCTCGATGGCGACGTCGATGAGTCGGTGAACGGATCGGGAAACCAGCCAGGCATCGAACAAGACATTGGTCGGCCCACGGCTGTTTCGACGCCCGACCGAGTGACCGTTCCCGTTGGCCTGGTTCATCGTGCCGAGCCTATGGCGCCGAGTTCGTCAGCCAGTTCGGATGCGACAGGGGCTTCAGCGGTGGCTCCCGGCAGCCGAGACCGGATCGCCTGAACGACGATCGCTACGACGGCGGCGACGAGCACCAAGACTGCAGCCCACGAGGTCGAGGTCTTGACCGCCGAGGCGACACCGAGGACGTGGCTGGTGGCGATCGGGTCCGGGTAGCTGGTCAGCGCCAACCAGGCGAGCGCGTTCTCGAGGTAGTCGAATGCGGCACCCGCGAGCGGAAGCGCGACGAGCCAGAGAGCTCGCCCGGGTCGCGACGAGAGACGTCTGATGGCGAGGCTCAGTGAGGACGCCAGGAAGATGCCCACGATGGCGGGATAGAAGATGTCGGCCAGTTGCATGTTCCGATAGGCGTCGCGCCCGTCGGATCCGCAGCCGTCGAGAAACTCGGTGACTCCTTCAGCGGTGGTGAAGAACCGCATGTCAGGCGGGGCCTGACGGCACGCAGCCTCGACCTCGAAGACGGAGATTGGCGCCGACGATGCGAAGAACATCCACGCGAACGGAACAAGAATCAATGCGCTTGCAATCCACAGCTTCAATGACGCAAGGCGGGTCAGAAGCAGGGTGGACTTCGTGAGCGGTGTGGTGGGTGACATAGCGGAAACTCCCTAGTTGATACGATTTCGCATTACTTTAGTGCGATCTGGTACTACTTGTCCAGCCTGCTCCTCCTGTGAACGCGATGGGTGCCCGTCGCGTTGTACCGGTGGTGTCCGAGCGCGGTTCGGACAGCACACGCAATTCCGGCCGGGGCTTCGTTCCGCCACCGCGGGTCCTGGGCAGGCCGTCCGTCAGCCCTCGTTGTCGACGTCGAGTCCGGGAACCATCGCCATTACCGTGTCCTCGACGATCGGGCCCCAGCGCAGTCCGTCGCTGGTCGACGCCCAGAACGCTGTCCTGCCCGACTCGGGGTGGTGGAACACGAGCGCTTCGAAGCCGAAGATCGATCCGCCGTGGCCGATCAGGCTGTCGTCCTCGTCCCACGGCTCGATGCCGAGGCCGTACTCCTCGTTGGCGATCATCTCGACAACGAGCTCGTCGGGGATGATGTCGCCCGCGACCAGGGCGGTGAAGAGACGGTGCAGATCGTCGCCGCTGCTCACCATCGAGCCCGCCGTCCACGCTGCGGTGGCGATCGAGGTGTAGTCGAAAGTCGATCAGCTCGGTCGGCTCTCCCGCGAGCCCGCTGAACGCTGCGACCGCCGCGGGCCCGTCCTCGACTCCGTCCAGGTAGGTGGTCGGCATCGCCGACCGCCTACCGGCGATTCAGTGCGGTGCGTTCACTGGCAGCGGTCGACGACGCTGCCACCACCGGGCACGAGTCGATCCCATTCGGCCTGGGTCATCGGTCGGCCGGCGACCTCGCAGGCCCGCTCGATCCAATGCTGCGGATCGAGCGGGACGGCGATCAGCCGTCCCGATGTCTGCACCCAGAGCTCGCCGGTCTGCTCGTCGATCCACGACAGCTTGCCGCCGACCGATCCGGTGCCGTTCCACACGAGTCCGGCGGAAGCGTCTCGCTCCACGTCCCAGATGCGCACCGAGCCGTTCGCGTCGATGAGTGCGAGGAGCCGACCGTCGTCAGCGAAGGTCGCGTTGGTGAAGTTGCCGTCGATGGGCAGGCGCTCTTGTCCATCGGTCTCGAGATCGATCAGCACGACGCCGGCTGGCTCGGCTCCTCCGCCTTCCGTCGGCACCGCGATGATCGAACTGCTCGGGTCGGGGTTGATGGAGAGGCCGTCGCCGATGCCGGTCGCGACCTCGTGGACGAGCTCACCCGCCGGGTCGTACGAGCGCAGTGTGCCGTCGTCGGTGAGCACGACGAGGCCGCCGTCGGTCGTCGGCTCGGCGACGTAATTCTCGGTGAGCGTGTCGACGGTGAACGTGGTGCGCAGGTTCCCCCGGTCGAGCGCGTTCATCCGGATCTGGCTGGCACCGTCGGCGAGTGTGTCGAAGGTGGCGACGAAGCCGAACACCACTCTCCCGCCGTCGATCTCGCTGCGGCGTGGCAGGCGTTCGACGATCTCGCCGTCGGCGAAGCGCACGATCTCGTTCCCGGCGCCGATCGCCCACATCCCGTCCGCCTCCGGGATCACGACCGCTGCCTCGAAGGCCGTGCCGTCGGCTCGGGTGATCGGCTCGTTCGTCCGCTCGCCGGTCGTGAGATCGATCCGCTGTGGCGTGCCGCCAGGTGGCGTGACCGCAGCGACGACCCCTCCTGCGTATCCGAGGTTGGCCGCCCCGGAAACCGCCCACGACCGCTCGACGAGCGCGTTCCCGCTCAGGTCGATGACCTGGCTCACTCCGCGGTCGTCGGTGATGATCGTGATGCGTCCGTCGTCGCGGATTCGGGCGCCGGCGACGCCGCGCAGCTCGACGGGGTCGCCCACGCGACCCGTCCGTCGGTCGAACACGCCGACCTCGCCGGGCAACACGATCGTGATCAGGCCGTCAGGCTGGATGCGCATCGCAAGGGGTTGCGCGTCGATGACTGCGTCGAGGCGGGCCACGGTCTCCCCGGTCTCGATGTCGAACGTCGTCATCGATCCGCCCTGCTCGATCGTCACGATCTGTCCGGCGTTCTCGTCGACGTCGAACGAATCGACCGGGAGCGGCGTCGCCAGCTCCTGGGCGAGCCGGCCGGTCGACGCGTCGTACAGCAGCGTTCGACCGACACCACCGTCGGATTCGGCGAGGGCGACGGGGAGCACCACCAGATCGCCGGAGCCACTGAGGCCCGGGTCCAGCGGAAAGACACCCGATTCGATCTCGATCGTTGCGAGCGCCTCGCCGGTCAGGTCGTCGAGCACACGCATCTGGACGCTCCCGTCGGGACGGTCGACGCCCATGAGGATCGTGCCGGAGGCGTTGTGTCCGAGCTCGATGATGAAGGACACGTCTGGTTGTGGGATCCCCTCCGACCAGGGCCCGTCGTAGGTTGCGGTCCAGATCATGCCTTGGTCCCGGGAGAACGCCAGCTTCCGATCGAGTTCTCGCGACCCCATCCAGATCGGACAACCATCGGTCGGCGGCGGTCCGACGTTGTCGATCTCACCTGTCAGCCGGTCGCGGATGACGAACTCACCATTGCGGATCGCCGTGTCGAACCGGCCGTCGTTCTGAGCGATCGCGACGCCTGCGCAGGTCGAGTCGTCTCCCCACGGGGGGAGGCCGAGGCTCGACAGCACGTTCGGGAGGGCGCTCGATCCGAGCGCGTTGAGCACCGCCTGCTCCGTCTCCGGGCCCGATGATCTCCCGTTCGCCTCGAGCGCCAGGAGGAGACCGAGCCGGGGGTCCTCGGCGGCGACCGACGCCGACCGACTGACCAGCGTCGCCAGATCGGCCCGCGCGGTCGCAGCGCGCGCTGCCTCTGCCTCCGACTCCGCATCGGCTGCGGCAGCCGTGGCGGCTGCAGCTTCGTCGTCGGCACGGCGTTGGGCGACCAGTGCGACGCCACCGGCGACGAGTGCGACGACGAGCGCACATGCGACCGCCACCACGAGGCGGCGGAGTCGCCGCACCCGCCCGGCCTCGTCCTGACGCTCGGCCTCGGCCGCAACCCGAGACGCCTCGACGAAGTCCCGATCGACCGGTCGCAGCCGATCACCCGCCGTCGCCACGAGCCCGAGCGCCGACTCGAGCCGACCGCCGCGAGCGAGATCCGACTCGTCCTGGCCGCCGCCGTCCCACGTCGTCGCGGCCCGATGCAGCTCGTCGACCGAACGCAGCAGCGCCGCATCCTCGTGCAACCAGTCGACCAGTCGCGGCCATTCGCGCAGCAGCGCTTCGTGGGCGACCTCGACGGTCGGTTCTCGTGTGGCCACGTCGCGATCGAACGTCACCAGCCGCGCGGCGCCGAGTTGATCGAGCACCCACGCCGTCGCGACCTCGCCACCCAGATCGGCGACCGGGACGCGCCGTCGGAGATCCGCCGACGACGCAGCCGGGTCGGCCAGTGCGCCGAACACTCGACGCAGCGCGACCCGCTGATCAGCGTCGGCGCTCGCGTAGATGGCCTCGGCCCGCGACGCCAGCGCGCCGCTCAACCCGCCGACCTCGTCGTACGCAGCGATCGTCAGCATGGCGCCGTCGCGCCGGTCGAACAGCTCACTCAGCGCGTACTGCAGGAGCGGGAGCGGTGACGGCTGCCCGGACGCCTCGGCTGCGATCCGGGCGACGAGCCCGGGCTCGAACGCGACGCCCTGGCGACGGGCCGGCTCGACGATCGCCCGTTCGAGCTCGTCGGGTGCCAGCGGGGTCACATCGACCGCGGTCTCCTTCAACACGCGGGCGAACGTCGGGTGTGCCAGCGGACGGTCGTAGTAGTCGGCCCGCAACGTCGCCACCAGTCGCAACGGTGACGTCGGTTCGGCGACCGCTTCGGCCAGCGCGTCGAGGAAGTGGTCGGCGTCGGCAGCCGTCGCTCCCGTGAACACCTCCTCGAGCTGATCGATCACCAGGACCACGCGATCACGGTCGTTCGGCAAGCACCGGCGGACACTGCGAAGGATCCCTCGGCTGCCGTCACGAAGCTGGTCGAGCAGCGTCGGCGGCGGGTTCACCGCCACCCGGAGCAGTGCTGCCTCGAGCGCTTCGAACGGATCGGTGCCCGGCATCATGGTCGTCGAGTACCAGTCGTCGGAACCGTCGATGCGACCGACTCGGAGCGCCGGCACGAGGCCCGCCCGGACGACCGACGACTTGCCCGAACCGGACGGCCCCACGACGACGACCGACCGGGATCGGATCGTGTCGCCCGCCAGCCGATCGAGGAGCTCGCTCACCAGCCGCTCCCGGCCGAAGAACCGCCCGGCGTCGCCGTCGTCGAACGCCTGCAGGCCGACGTACGGATTGGCCACGGCACCGACGATCGGTGCGCCGCTGCCCGACGGCTCAGCGGCCGCCGGTTCGAGTGCGTCCAGGAACTCGGCGATGCTCTCGATGCGGTCGGCCGGATCTTTCGCGGTCGCCCGGAGGACGGCCTCGGAGACCGCCGTGGGCACGTCGCTGCGGAGCTCGGCGAGCGACGGATACGGCTCGTTCAACTGACGCTCGACGAGATCGCGCGCCGACATCGCCGCGAACGGCAGCGACCCGGTCAGGCACTCGAACAGCACCACGCCGAGACTGAACACGTCGGCCTGCGGGCCCAGCTGCTCGCGTCGGATCTGCTCGGGCGCCGAGTAGGCGGGCGAACCCGGCGAGAGCGCCGCCTCCGGCCCGGCCGATTCGGCCGCCTCCAGCGCGATCCCGAAGTCACCGAGGAAGGTGTGGCCTGCGTCGTCGAACAGGATGTTGCCGGTCTTCACGTCACGATGGATCACCCCGTGGGCGTGTGCCGCCGACAGCGCGCCACCGATCTGATGTGCCAACGACAACGTCTCCGCGACCGACAGTGGCCCGTCGTCGAGCCGGCGTTCGAGCGTGCCGCCGGGCAACCAGCGCATCACCAGGTAGGCCGAGTCGGGGTCGCGCCAGAAGTCGATCAGCGGCACGATGTGCGGGTGCTCGATGCGGGCGACGAGGTGCGCCTCGGCCTCGAAGCGCCGGATGAAGTCGGGCTGCGAAGCGAGCTCGGCGCGGATCTGTTTGATCGCCACCTCACGGCCGACCGACGGCTGGATGGCGCGCCAGACGACGGCAAACGCTCCGACCCCGGCCTCCTCGATCAGCCGGTAACCGCGCAGCGGGCGGCCCTCTGGCGCAGCTTCGAGCGACGGGTCACCGGTGAGCAGCGACTGCTCCAGTTCGACGACCGCGGGCGACGGATCGAGTCCGGTCGTGTCCGCCACGGTCCGGCGATGGTTCTCCAGGACACGCAACGCTTCGGGGGTTCGGCCACTGCGGTGGAGGGCGAGCGCGTACTGCCGGGCGGCCCGGTCGCGGAGGCCGTGTTCGTTGGTGAACGCCGCCAGCTCACCGGTGATCTGGGTGTGTTGACCGAGGGCGAGCGCCGTCTCCCACCGCTCCTCCAGCATCTCGAGTCGGTCGAGTTCGAGCTGTTCGATCTGGGCTCGCGCCGCGTCGACGTCGTCCAGTTCCCGGAACGGTCGGCCCCGCCAGAGACCCAATGCCTCGTCCAGGAGTTCTCGCGCCTGCGCCGGATCGTCGTGATCTCGGGCGGCCTTGGCAGCCGCCCGCAGGTTCATGAACCGGAGGTGCTCGACCGCATCGTCGGGTGCTCGGAGGCGGTAGCCCGACGGGACGGTCTCGATCCACTCCTGCGCCTCGTTCGGCAGCGCACCTCGGAGGCGCGATACGTAGGTGCGCAGCGCTGGTGCCGTCGCGGCTGGACGCTCGTCGTCGCTCCACAGGTGTTCGGCCAGCCAGTCGATCTCGACGACCGAGCCCGCTCGCAACGCGAGGAGCGCCAACAGCTGCTGTTGCCGGGGGCCTCCGATGCTGATGGGTTCACCGTCGACGGCCAGGCCCATGCCGCCGAACACGCGGATCGACGGCGCCATCGTGTCGTGCTCGCCCGGTGCCACTCTGGTCATGCCCCCATCGTCTGCGGGCGACCTTACAGCGACATCACAAGACCGAAATCCCCACGTTCAGGGGTTTCGCGCCCCGACATCGCGCCGACGCCCGGTCGTCGGTGCCGCCCACGGTGATGGTGTCATCTGGTTGTGATGTCGATTCTTCATCGTGAACTCCGTGCTCGACCAACCGAGCACTCGAGACACGAGGAGTCACCATGACCGCATTCACACGCCAGACCAACACCACGATCGGCCGGCGAGCAGCCGTCGGGGTGGCCGCCGCGCTCGGCGTCATCGGTCTCGGCGCTGCACCGGCAGCCGCCGACGCACCCGTCGAGTTCAGCGTCACCGAGACCTTCACCGACGTGAACCCCTGCACGGGCGCCGAGCACGACGTCACGCTGGAGCTCGACATCCGCGAGCACGTGCACGGTGACCGAGTCGTCGTCCATCTCTCCCGCACCGGCACCACCAGCGACGGGTACGTGATGAGGAACGGTCAGGAGAACTTCGTCTTCAACGGCAACGTCGCCCGAGCCGCCTTCCACGACACGTGGCGCGACGACAACGGGTCGATGTTCAAGGCCCAGGGGTACTTCGTGGAGAAGATCGACGGCATCGTCGTCGAAGGCTTCCGCCTCCGCTGCATCACTCCCTGAGCGAACCGGTGCACGACACCGGCTGCGGCACCGTTCTTCGGGGCCGCAGCCGGCTCGCGTGCACGGGCCGACCGTTTCGGCCACACGGGTGGGCAGACCCGACGAGTCAGAAGTATGCGGCGGCGACCACGACGCCGTCGACGAGATCGACGTTGACGCGGTCGTCTCGCAGATCCAACGTGATGGCGTCACACTCGCCGTCGCGACCCACGACGCGCATGGTGAGACCCTCGGAGTTCGCGAGTTCTTGCGCCTCCG
This sequence comes from Ilumatobacteraceae bacterium, assembly GCA_033344875.1. Classification (NCBI taxonomy): domain Bacteria; kingdom Bacillati; phylum Actinomycetota; class Acidimicrobiia; order Acidimicrobiales; family Ilumatobacteraceae; species Ilumatobacteraceae bacterium. The sequence goes on from JAWPMO010000001.1 coordinate 2,581,424, forward strand.
CTTCGTCGAGGCCCACGTAGTCGGGAGCGGGATCGCCTTGTTCAGCGGTGAGGCACGGCGCCGCGCCATCGACGGGGTCGCTGACATCCGACGACACGCCGGGCGCCGGCGAGTCGTCGTCCGATCCACATGCACTCGGCACCAGCAGCACCGAAGCGGACGTCATCGCGATCAATGTCGTGCGGTATTTCATCAGAAAGCCTTTCGGTTCGAATCGGGTCCGGCCCACCAAATGCTTCTTCCCAACGTCCAAGGGTCGGATACGTGCCAGTTCGATCGCGCCCCAGGACCACTGCGGCTCGGGCCGCCGAGCTCGATGGTCAACGGCATGAGTTCGATCGCGAGCGTGTCGATACATCCGATTGCGTTATGCAAGCAGTCGAACTACTCTGCCGGTGACCGGTTACGAAACACCAGCGGGTCAGCGACTTCCCGAGGAGAACACGATGCAGCAACGGATCAGGGTTCAGAACTTCACCGTGTCGGCCGACGGGTACGGCACGGGTGAGGGTCAATCGCTCGAGCGTCCGTTCGGCCATGCCGATCCGACGGAGTTGATGGCGTGGGGCCTTGCGACTGCGAGTTGGCCTGGCCGGACCGGCGCGGCCGGTTCGAGGGGGCTCGACGACTACTTCACGCGCGACTTCGCCCATGGGATCGGCGCCGAGATCATGGGCCGCAACAAGTTCGGCCCCCAACGCGGCCCGTGGTCCGACGACGACTGGCGCGGTTGGTGGGGCGACACGCCCCCATTCCACACACCGGTGTTCGTACTGACCCACCACGAACGGCCATCGTTCACGCTCGCCGACACCACGTTCCACTTCCTCGACGCCACCCCACACCAGGCGGCGGAGCGGGCCCGTGCCGCAGCCGGCGGGCTCGATGTCCGACTCGGCGGCGGTCCGACCACGATCCGTTCGTTCCTCGACGCCGACGTCGTCGACGAGATGCACGTCGTCGTCGCACCGATCACCCTCGGCGCCGGGGTCCGCTTCTGGGACGACCCGACCGAGTTCGACGACCGTTTCCACCATGACACCATCCCCGGCCCGAGCGGCGTGACCCACCACATCCTCTGGCGTAGCGACACCTGAACAGACCAGCGCGGCTGTGCTGATCCGAGCGATGTTCTCGGAGACCTCGGCGTGACGGCCGTCGCGTCGGCCGTCCAGCACCCCACCGACCTGGATCCACCCTTCACCGCGGGACGGAGGTCACCCCTGGTTGCGCTCGACGGTGATCGGAAGCGTGATCGGAAGGCGGACCGTGAACGCCGACCCTCGATCGATCGCCGTGTCGACGGCAACGGTGCCACCGTGGGCATCGACGATCGCAGCGACGACGGACAGGCCCAGGCCCGAACTGCGAACGCTGGACGTCCGGGACTCCTCGGCCCGGTAGAAGCGGTCGAAGACATGAGCGGCGACATCGTCGGCCATGCCGGGTCCTTCGTCGGTGACCGTGACGGTGACATGGGTGTCGTCGCAGACGACGCCGATGTCGATCGGAGAACCGGCGGCGTGGACTCGAGCGTTCGTGACGAGGTTGGCGAACACCTGCTGCAGCGCGTCGCGGTCGCCGACGACCTCCGGTCGCCCATCACGGACTTCGTCGAGCGGCGCTGCCAGGGCGATGTATCGACCGTCCGCCAGTTGTCCGACGGTGACTCGATGGTTCGGCCCTCCATCGGTGCCGTCGACCGTGAACGTGTTGCCGACGCGATCGATGATTCGGCTGGAAGTGAGATCGGGTCGCGGGAGCGGGTCGTCGACGGGACCGGCGAGAATCTCGAGTTCGACGGCGCCGAGCTCGTCGATGATGAACGTGGCCAGCGAATTGGTGCGGATCTCGATCGCGTCACCGGCCGCGCCGACGTCGTCGACACGTTCATCGCCGAGCTGCGCGACACCCATCGGCGGCGCCCGCGGCTCCAGCGGGAGTTCGACCGGGCACGACTGCCCTGAGCAACGATGCCGAGCAGCCGCTACTCGGGCTCGGGTACGATGTCGACGTGGCCAAGACCGCTGATGACCTGCGCACCGAGGTGCTCGCACTCCCCGCCCAGGAACGAGCGCGGATCGCTACAGAACTGCTGGCGAGTCTCGACAGTGAGGCCGTCGACGAGACCGAGGTCGACGAGCTGTGGACGGCAGAGACGCAGCGACGCGCCGCGATGCTCGACACCGGCGACGCACGAACCCTCGCCTGGGGAGAGATCGAGCAGCGCTTCGCCGAACGCCGCGCTCAGCGCGGCGCGTGAGCCTTCGTATCGAGTACCACGAGCTCGTCGACACCGACCTCGAGCACGCCTGGACCTGGTACGAGGACCAGGAGGACGGCCTCGGCGACCGATTCGTCGACGCGATCCACGTAACCGTGGTGCGAGCCTCCCGATGGCCGAACACAGGCGTTCCAGTCCTTCGAGACGACCGTGACGAGATCGTCGAGCGCAAGCTCCCCGTTCACGGCTTCCCGTACGCCGTGCGCTACCGGATCCTCGATGACGACCGGCTGATCGTCATGGCGGTCCTCCACCAACACCGACACCCAGGCTTCGGAACCGACCGTCAGCCCTGAGTTCGGCCGCAGCAACGTGGCATCGGAGGACTCCGTTGGACACTGAGCTTCGAGTTGGTGTCGAAGTCGTCAACGCTGTCGGGGATGAGCTACATCGTGCAACGCAAGGACGCTTCAGCACTCGACCGCGCCGCGGAACGCAAACTTGTCGACACCAACGTTGCTCGCCTCACCCGCCGACGGCGACGCCCGGCCGCGAGTAGCGCCGCGCGCACCTGGACCGCAGGCGAACTCAGCCGCTTCCTGGCCGCTGCCCGTGAACAACGCCTCTACCCGGCGCTGCACCTCGCCGCCCACACCGGAAGCGACGCGGCGAGATCATCGGTCTCAGGTGGTCCGACCTCAACGTCGCCCACGCCCGACTCTCGATCTCACGCACTCTTCAGAACGTAGGCGGCCGCCCCGTCGAGTTCGGCGTCAAGACCCGCACCAGCCGCCGCACCGTCGAACCCGACCAGACCACCCTCCAGCTGCTGTTGCGATGGCGACGACGGCTCGAACGCGACCGACTACCGGCAGGCGCGGATGACTGGGTGTTCTGCAACTCCAGCGGCCGATTCCTCAACCCCGAATCAGTCAGCCAACTGTTCGAACGAATCGTCCGCCGCAGCGACCTACCGCGAGTCCGGTTCCACGACCTGCGCCACACACACGCCTCGCTACTCATCGCCGACGGCGCCCCGATCAAGGTCGTGTCAGAACGCCTCGGCCACGCCCACCCGTCGTTCACGATGCACACCTACCAACACCTGCTCCCGGGCATGAGCTCCGCCGCCGCCGAACGATTCGCCACCCTCATCGCCGACAGCGGCCGGTAGATGTCTACCGGCCATCACGACGCGAAACTCCTGGTCAACGACTCGACTCCAACAGAGCCGGTAGACATCGCCGGTGACGCCCACCCGAACCAGCAAACGCAGAAGGCCCGGAACCTCAACGGCTCCGGGCCTTCCAGTTGGTGGCGGGGGCAGGATTTGAATCTGCGACCTTCGGGTTTATGAGAACCGAGCCCGTCGTCTGCTCTGGTGAGCGCGAGGCTGCGTTCGTCCAGCTCGGACGCCCCGTGCGTCTCCAACCCAAGCTCCCTCATCGGCTCTGGTCCGCAGCGGTCGGTGGCCGTCGCGTTGTACGAGTGTTGTACGAACCCACGCCAGCGGGCCGGAATCGCGAATGGCCAGATCGCGGCCGGTGCGAGCCCCCGCGCTGGGCATGGCCGAACGCCCGCCCGATGATGTGCAGCGGTCCGATCACATCTCTTCAGGCAAGCTCCCTTCGGTGATCAGGTCGTTGTGGACAGCAGGCACGCGAATGATGAAGGTCGAGCCGCAACCGACGACTGACTCGACATCGAGAGAGCCGCCGTGCGCTTCGACGAGCGACTTCGCGATGGCGAGGCCGAGCCCGCTTCCCCCATGCGTGGGGCTGCTTGCGCCATCGACCCGGTAGAAGCGGTCGAACACGCGCCCGAGGTGGTCGGCAGGGATGCCCGGGCCCCGGTCGGCAACCCGGATGACGACTGCCTCGCCGTCGGTCTCGGCGCCGAGTGACAACGCAGCGGACGCCGGCGTGTGGGTGAGCGCGTTGGTGACGAGGATCGACACTGCCTGGAGCAAGCGGTCCGGATCGGCAGAGACTTCGACGGGCGCAGGGATGTCGACGGTGATCGGGCGGGCAGGCTGCACGACTCGGGCGTCGGTGGCGACGTCGTCGAGGAGCTGGCCGACGTCCACGATTCCCGGCTCGATGGGAACTTCGCCTTCGTCCAGGTTGGCGAGGAGGAGCAGGTGTTCGACGATTCTGGACATGCGCGTGGCCTCGGCCCGGATGCGACGCATGGCGTCGTCGACCGCCTCGTCTGACGTCAGCAGGCCCTGGCGGTGCAGGTCGGCGTAGCCCATGAGGGTCGTGAGCGGCGTGCGCAGCTCGTGGGAAGCGTCGGCGACGAAGGCGCGGAGTCGATCCTCGGTGTCGGCGGTGGTGTCGAGCATGAGGTTCATGGCCGAGCCGAGCGTGGCTGCTTCGGTGTTGCCCGAGCTCTCCGGGACGCGCTCGTCACGGCGGCCCGCCGTGATGGCGCGGGCGACCTCGGTGGCGGCGCGAATTGGTCGAATCCCGAGCCGGTTCACCCACGATCCGAGAACGACGGCGAAGGCGCCGATCGCTGCGATTGACACGAGTCCGGACACGCGGAGGCTGCGGATCGCATCGTCGATCGGCCCGGTGGACTGACCGATGACGAGGGCCACACCATCGAAATCCTGGACGATCACGCGCATGTCGCTGGCGCTGTCGGAGGTTCCGATGGTGACCGGTACGTCGCGCGGAGCGCGTCGGACGTCGTCGAGGTCGGGAACGAGACCGGGTGTCGAGGCAGGCGCTGCGACCGTGATCAAGCCGCCGTTGGCCACGGCACCGACGTAGAGCTCACCGGTGTCGCTGACCGGGTCGAGCTCGGGACGTGTCGGGAAGGCGGGGAAGCGCGAGACCTGGTCTGCGACCAGTGTCAGCTGGGTGTCGAGCTGATCGAACAGGACCTGCTCCTGTCGTCGTTCCACGCCGAAGAACGCGACGATGACCACGAGCAGGCAGGCACCACCGGCGACGAGCAGTCGGGTCCGGAGGGTCACCTTGGTTCCTTGATCGAGTAGCCGACGCCTCGCACCGTGTGGATCAACGTCGTCTCGCCGATGTCGACCTTGCGGCGGAGTCCGGAGATGAACGTCTCGACGATGGCCGACTCACCGTCGAAGTCGTACTCCCACACATGGTCGAGGATCTGAGCGCGGCTGACGACGCGGCCGAGATTGGCCAACAGCAGACGCAGCAGCTTGAACTCCGTCGGTGTGAGGTGCACGGGGTCACCGGCGACGCGCACCTCGTGGGCATCCTCGTCGAGGACCACGTCCCCGGCCCGCAGCTCCCGCTTCTCGAGTTTGCCGGCTCGCCGCAGCGCAACATGCACTCGGGCCACGAGCTCCTCCAACGCGAACGGCTTGGTGATGTAGTCGTCGCCACCACTGGTCAGGCCCCGGACTCGATCCTCGGTGGCGCCACGGGCCGTGAGGAACAGCACCGAACCCGACCACCCGTCGGCGCGGAGACGGCGCAGGATCTCGAACCCGTCGATGTCGGGCAAGTTGATGTCGAGCACGACCACATCGACGGGTTCGGTTCGTACGTGCTGGAGCGCGTTGGTGCCGTTGTCGACGGCGGCGACGTCCAGGTTCTGCACCGACAACGCCGAGCCGACCAGAAAGCGAATGTTCTCCTCGTCGTCGACGACGAGGACCTTCGGGCGGTCCATCCAGAGAGCATCGCATCTGATCCGGGCGATCGCCTGCGTGGAACCTTGAGGTTTCCTGAGGGCGCTGCGGGGATCGCCAGCAAACTCGAAGGGTTCGCCAACGTGATCTTCGGGGTCGAGATCGATGCTGGGGCTCCCCGGTGCACCCGGCACCGGCCAACTCAGAGGAGCAGGGATGCGAACCATCACCCCGCGACGCATGTCGGCGACAATCGCCGCCGTCGCAGCGATCGCACTCGCCGGATGCGGCGGATCGGACAGCGACAGCGCGGCGGACGGCGCCGAACCGGTCGCCGACACCGGCGAGCTCGTCATCGACGAGAGCGCCGCCGGTGCCACAGCACCCGCCGAGACGCCGGTGGCCGAGCCCGCAGGCGACGCCGACGGTTCGCCCGACGGACCCGCCGACGACGGTACGGCAGCAACGGGCGAGTCGACGGACGAGGAGAAGGCACTCGCATTCGCCGAGTGCATGCGCGATGAAGGCGTCGACTGGCCGGATCCGAGCACGAGTGCGGACGGCAGCGTCGACCTGCTCGGGGGACAGACCTTGGCCCAGGTGGCCGGATCGTCGCCCGAAGCGACCCAGGCCGCGGCCGATGTGTGCACACCGCTGATCGAAGGTGCCAGCTTCCTGCCGGGCGGCGGTTCCGGCACGTTCGACGCCGAGACTCAGGACGCGTTCGTCGAGTTCGCCGAGTGCTTGCGTGACGAGGGCCTCGAAGTGAGCGATCCCGACTTCTCGAGCGGCGGGAACCCCCTGGTTGGTCTGTTCGGTCCCGGCTTCGACCCGAACGACCTGGACAACGCCGCGGCGATCGACGCTTGCAGCGGCATCTTCGCCGGCACGCCGATCGGCGATGCGGCCGGAACAGGGAGCTGACCACGATGCCGATCATCATCGACCCCCACCACGACGGTGCGACGCTCGACGACGCACGCCCTGCCACCGAGCCGATCGAGTCCCCATCGGCTCCGGGCGGCAACGGTGCGGCCGTGACACCGTCGACCACGGTCGAGCCGGCGCCACGCGCCGGCCGACGCCGCTGGCCCTACGTCGCAGCTGGCATCGGACTCGTCGCGGCCGGTGCCGCGGCCATCGTCAGCCGGAGCGACGACACCACCACGGAATCGGTCGACGACACCTCCGTGGAGGTGCGGACCGTCTCGGCCGAGGTGCGCGACCTCGTCGAGTACACGAATCTCGACGGCCGCATGGTCTACGCCGACACGACCGTCGTCACCTCCCCCGCCGACGGCGTCGTGACCGGCGTGATCATCGCCGGTGAGATCGTCGCACGCGGCACCGAGGTGTACGAGGTCAACGGCACGCCCGTCGTCGCCTTCGTCGGCGACACCCCGATGTACCGGCCGCTCGCCGAAGAGGCCACCGGTGACGACGTCGAGATGGTCGAGGCCAACCTGGCAGCACTCGGCTACCACACGCTCGACGACGACGAGGGAGACCCCACCGACACCGGCTTCGTCGTGGACGGGGTGTGGGACGACGCCACGACCGACGCCGTGATCCGCTGGCAGGAAGACCTCGATGTTCCCGCCACCGGCGAGATCGCGACGACGGATGTCGTGGTGATCGACGGCACCGCCGCAGTCACGGACGTGATGGTCGAGGTCGGCGACCGCGTTTCGGCCAACTCACCCATCGTCGAGCTCAACGTCCAGTCCACGATCGGGACCCGGCACGTCGAGCACTTCGGCGAGATCGATGTCCTCGTCTCCAACGGCGACACGATCGAGAACGGCGACGTGTTCTACACGGTCGACGGCACCCCGATCACGGCGATCGTGGCGCCCGACGGCATCAATCGCGAGCTCCGCGACGGCGTCGACGACGGCGAGGACGTCCTGGCGCTCGAGCAGATGCTGGTGTCCCTCGGCTACGACGCCGATGGCGATCTCGACGTGGACGACGAGTTCGACGACGCCACCACACGAGCCGTCACCGACTGGCAGGCGGATCTCCAGAACCTCGACGAGGACCTGGACGCGGACGGCCGCGTCGACCCGAGCGACCTCTACGTCATCGACGATGGCGAAGTGGTCGGCGCGCTCGCCGCAACCGACGGAGCGGTCCTCGCTTCGGGGTCCGAGCTGTGGTCCACGGAGCGAGCCGGATCCACTCGGAAGATCGAGACGGCGATCGCCGTCTCGGACCAGGACCGGATGGCGATCGGCGACACCGTCGACGTCGAGTTCCCCGACGGCGAGGTCGTCCAAGGCACCGTGACCGAGATCGCCACGTCCTCCACCGTCGACCCGATGGACCCGGATGCCGAAGCGATGCTCGCCGTCGAGTTGTCGATCGACACGGTGCCCGAGTCGGCGAGCGATCTCAACGAACTCGACGTCGAGGTGAAGCTGGTCGACGAATTGTCCGCCGGCGCCACCGTCGTCCCGGTCAGCGCGCTGGTCGCACGCGGCGACGGCACGTTCGAGGTGGAGGCTCTGACGACGACCGGCACCACGTTCGTCCCGGTCGACCCCGGGATGTTCAGCGACGGCGTGGTAGCGGTCGAGGGGATCGCTCCCGGCACACAGGTGGTGGTCCCATGATCCGCTCCATCGCCAGGTTCCCCGACGCCTCATCGGCCGTGGCCCTCGATTCGAGGCACAGCTCGGGCGGTCGGCCACCGACCGCTCGGTCGGCGCTCGAGCTCCAGAACGTCGTGAAGGAATACCCGGGCCATCCACCCGTGCGGGCGCTCGACGACGTGTCGGTGCGGGTCGACCACGGCGAACTCGTCGCCGTGGTCGGCCCCTCCGGCAGCGGCAAGTCGACCCTCCTGAACGTCATGGGCACGCTGGACCGCCCGACGCACGGAGTCGTCAGCATCGACGGCACCGACACCGCAACGCTCAGCGATCGGCGCGTCGCCGGCGTCCGCGCTCGACGCATCGGCTTCGTGTTCCAGCAGTTCTTCCTGTTGCCCGGGATGTCCGCAATCGACAACGTCGCCAACGGGCTGCTGTACAGCGGCGTCCCGCAGCGCGAGCGCCGTGAGCGCTCGGTGGTTGCGCTGGAGCGGGTCGGGCTCGGTCATCGGCTCGACCATCCGCCGAACCACATGTCGGGCGGTGAGCGCCAACGAGTCGCCGTGGCTCGAGCTCTCGTCCACGAGCCGGCCTTCGTGCTCGCCGACGAGCCGACCGGCAACCTGGATTCGAAGTCGACCGGCGCGGTGATGGATCTGATCGGTGCGTTGCACGCCGAGGGGACAACGATCGTGGTCATCACCCACGACACCTCGATCGCGGCGTCACTCCCTCGTCAGGTCTCGGTGTTCGACGGGCGCATCTCATCCGACTCCGCCCTGGACGGAACCCACCGGAACGGGGACCGATCATGAGCGCCAGACGCCCCGATCGCTCCACACGGCGCCCCGCAGTCGACGCGAGCACCCTCCGTCCGCTCGATGTGGTGCGCGTCGGAGCGTCCGGCCCCCGAGCGCGCACCACCCGAACTGCTCTGTCCGCACTCGGCGTGTCGATCGGCATCGCCGCGATGGTGGGCGTGCTCGGCCTGAGCGAATCGTCCAAGTCCGCCCTGCTGGATGAGATCTCCGCGCTCGGCACGAACCTGCTCACGGTCGAGCCCGGCACCGGTTTCGGTGGCGGCGACGGGCAACTCCCCGAATCGGCCGTCGGCAGCATCGAACGACTCGACGGAGTGGAGACCGCGTCGGCGGTGTACCCGGTCGACGCGGACGTGCTGAAGAACGAGTTCGTGGGCACCGGGGAGACCGGTGGCCTGTCCGTGATCGCAGCGGACGACGACCTGCTCGACACGCTCAACGGAGAGGTGGCTACCGGGACGTGGCACACGGACGCGACGTCGGCGTATCCGAGCGTCGTGCTCGGATCGGTGGCGGCGGAACGGCTCGGCATCGACTCCCTCGACACACCGACCTACGTGTACCTCGGGGAGGAATACGTCCAGGTGATCGGCATCCTGGAGGAGTTCCCGCTCTCGGCCGACCTGGATCGATCGGTCATGATGGGCCTGACGGCAGCTGTGGATTACCACGACGCCGAGCCCGCTGCCTCGTCGATCTACGCCCGCGTCGACGACGGTTCGATCGACGAGGTCCGCGACCTCATCCCGGCGACCGCCGACCCGGAGAGCCCCGAGGAGGTCTCGGTCAGCCGACCGTCCGACGCCTTGGAGGCGCAGGCCGCCGCCGACGACACGCTGACCACCCTGTTCCTCGGGCTCGGGGCCGTCGCCCTGCTCGTCGGCGGCATCGGGATCGCCAACGTGATGGTCATCGCGGTGATCGAACGTCGGGGCGAGATCGGGTTGCGACGAGCGCTGGGCGCGACGCGAGCCCACATCCGCCGGCAGTTCCTGACCGAGGCGGTCATCTTGTCCGTCCTCGGTGGTGTCACCGGCGTCGGGCTCGGTGTGGCAGCCACGTACGTGTACGCCACGACACAGGGCTGGCGCGTGGTCATCCCGACCTGGGTCGCCGCTGCCGGTCTCGCCTCGGCGATCGTGATCGGAGCCGTCGCCGGGTTGTATCCGGCGACGAGAGCTGCGCGGCTCGCCCCGACCGAGGCGTTGCGAGCATGAGCGACGCATCGACGGATGCCAGCCCGGTGGGCGAGACCACAGCGACCGAAGCACTGGCGAGCGAAGCGACCCGCGAGCTCGCCACCGCCTTCGGCTCGGCGCTCGCCGCCGGTGACCCAAAACAACTCGCACCGCTGCTGGCAAACCACGTGGCCTGCCGGACGCCCGGCCGACACGCAGCCGCAGGCGTGCACCACGGACGAGACCGAGTGATGGACGCACTCGTGTCGCCCGCCGACGAACGCGTCCGCGACATCTGCACCGAAGTCACCGAGATCGTCGTGGACGCACGCCGTGCATTCGTCGTGCTTCGCACGACCGGACGACTCGACGACGGGATGGTCACCGTGCCGATCGACGTGGAGGTGGCCTTGCACCTGCAAACCGACGGTGAACGGATCCTCGCGATCACCGAGTACAACGACGACCAGCACGCGCTCGACCGCGTCCTCGGCGGCGCACCCTCGGAGGCGCCCGAGCGGACCGGTCGGTGGCGTCACTGGTGGCGGCGCACCACGAGGTGACCCCGATGCGGATCCCGACAGCGTGCCGAGCGGTCGTCGCGGTGCTCGCGACACTCACCGCACTCGGGGCCGCGGCCACCGACGACGGGTCAGCGAGCGCGTCGTCGGTCACCGAGTGCCATGCGCGTCGGGTCAGCGACGACCTGCTCGAGGTTGCGTTCGACGAGGGCATCGGCACGGTCGACACCGTCATCGTCGGCGCCGACTACCAACGAGCGTTCACCCTCGATGATGGTCGCGTGTTGTGGGTCTTCCAGGACGCCTACATCGAACAGAACGGCTCGAGGGCACTGGTGCACAACGCCGGCGCCATGCAGGACGGCGCTTGCTTCGACGTCATCGTCGGCGAAGACGGAACGCCGACATCGCTCGTCGCCGCGGACTCGACCACCGCCTGGCAACGATGGTACTGGCCGCTCGACGGATACCAACGCGACGCCGACACCTTCGTCCTCTTCGTCGCCGAGATGAAAGAACTCGGCGGTTCCTACCTGTCGAACGCGACCCCGGTCGCGACCCACACCGTCGAGATCGACCTCAACACCGGTCACGCCGGACCACTCGAGCGCGCACCCGACTCGACCGACGCCCTCTACGGCTTCGAGATCACCGCGGACGACGAGCACCGCTACCTGTACGCCCAGTGCCATCGCCAATTCGGGTTCGGGTGGCTCGGTCACGACGAGTGTGCCGAGGAGGTGACCGTCGCCCGCCAGCCGCTCGACCAGCCGTCCGCCCCGCTCGACTACTGGGACGGAGCGGGCTGGACACGAAACAGCCGGAACGCAGCGAACATCGCACCCACCACACTGCCGGACGGAGCGCCTCGCGGCGCGAACCCGATGCAGATCCAACGCGATGACGATCGATGGATCGCCGTGACCAAGGTGAGCGACTGGTGGGGCGACAGCGTCGTGTTCGACGTCGCGCCGTTGCCCGAGGGCCCGTGGACCACCACGGCGGTCGCCCCGGTCGTCCCCGACGGTGACCACGGCTACAGCACGATCGAGGACGGCTCGTCGATCGCTTCGTACTTCGTGTCGTTCGTGCCGAGCGACGACGTCGGGCACACGTTGGCGATCAGCAACAACCGATGGGACGGCCAGTTCTCCGAGTGGTACCGCCCCCGATTCCAGACCGTCCCGGACGCACTCTGGAACGAGAGCCCGCCAGTGGCCCTCGCTCACGACGGTCGGTGGTGGTTGCCAGAGCAGACCGCCGCTGCGCTCGCACGAAGAATCTCACGATCCGGCGCAGGCTGACGGAAGCCGCCGCCTGGCAGTCGCTGGCATGCCCGCACCGACGACCGTGAGATCCTCAGCAAACCCGCAGCATTTGCCGAAGCGGTCTTCGGGGTGTCGACCGATACTCGAGTCCATGCCGCACCAATCCGCTGTGAATGCGATCTCTGTCTCGGGCCTGACCAAGCAGTTCGGCTCGTTGACCGCCGTCGACGACCTCACCGTCGACATCCCCACCGGCGGCGTCGTCGGATTGCTCGGACCGAACGGCTCCGGCAAGTCCACGACGATCCGCATGCTCCTCGGCCTCATCACACCCACCTCGGGGACCGCGACGGTCCTGGGGCACCCGATCAGCGACCCTGCCGCTTTCCTGCCGCGCGTCGGCGCGCTCATCGAGTCGCCCACCATGTACCCGAAACTGTCGGCGGAACGGAACCTGCGCAGCCTTGCCCGCCTCGCCGGCGTCAGCGACGGGCGCGTCGCCGAGGTCCTCGACATCGTCGGGCTCACCGGCCGGGAGCGGGACCCGTTCGGCGACTACAGCCTCGGCATGAAGCAGCGCCTCGGGATCGCCGCCGCGCTGCTGCGCGACCCGGAGCTGTTGGTCCTCGACGAGCCGACCAACGGCCTCGACCCGGCCGGGATCGTGGAGATCCGAGACCTGCTGGTCGGTCTCGGCCGGCAGGGCCGCACCGTGGTGGTCTCCAGCCACCTGCTGGCGGAGATCCAGGCCGCGTGCGATCGGCTGGTGATCATCCAGCGTGGGCGTCTCGTGTTCGAAGGTCCGATGCGTGAGCTCCTCGACCACACCACCGACGCGATCCACCTCGAACCCGAGCATCCCGGTGAACGGGACCACCTCGCCGAGATCCTGACGGCCGTCGACGTCCAGTCGAGTCCCGACGGCGCGGGGCTCGTCGTCGACGGCTCCCACGAACCGGCGTCGCTCAACCGCCTCGCCGCCGACGCCGGGATCGTCCTCCAAGAGCTCCACCGCGAGCGCGAAGACCTCGAAGACGTCTTTCTCCGACTCACCGCATCCGCATCCTGACCTCGCAACCACTCCCAAAGAAACGGATTCTCATGCTCACCTCGTTCCGGTCCGAACTCCTCCGCTTCGGTTCCACCACCCGCGTCGGCGTGATCGCGATGTCTGCGCTCGTTGCGCTCGTCACCGTCTTCGCGTTCACCGGTGTCGACCCGGCACCGGAGGGCGGGCGCCAGGCGCCCGGGGGCCAGGTCGCCGATGCCGCTTCAGTGTTGGCCGAAGCCGACGGGGTGCTCGGTGGCCTGATCCTCGCCTCCTCGATGGTCGGAGTCATCGCGCTCGCGCTCTGTGCGCTGTCCGTGGCGCGCGATTTCGAGCTCGGGACGATCCGGGTCCTCCTCGTCGTCCAACCGGCCCGGATCCGGTTCCTGGCCGGGAAGCTCGCCGCGCTGGCGGTCGTGATCGTCGCTGCGGTCACCGCCGCAGCCGTCGTCGGCGGGGTCATCGGTCTGGCACTGTCGGGCAGCGCCGACATCGACACCTCCGCCTGGTCCGCGTCGGCCACGCTCTCCGCCTACGCCAACCTGACCATCGGCGCACTCATCTGGGGACTGTTCGGTGCGGCGTTCGCCGTGGTCGCTCGCAGCGCGTCGACGGCGATCACCGCCGGCGTCGCCTACTTCCTGGTCGGCGAGAACCTGCTGCGCCTGGTCTGGGAGAACGCCGGGGATTGGCTACCTGCCGGCCTGCTCGACACGTTCACGTCCGGAGGCTCCGCCGACGTCACCTACCTCGCCGCCGCCGCACTCCTCGCGATCTACGCCGCCGCGGCGACCACGACATTGACCGTCGTCTTCGCCCGGCGAGACATCACCGACTGACCGCACCGACCGAGCACGCCTCCACCGACCCCGCAGAATGGAGCTCCTGATGATCAACTTCCGCCACCACCGGACCGCCCGCTCCCCACGGTGGGCGGTCGGCGCCGCCCCGCTGGCAGTGGCCATCACCCTGCTGCTGGCTGCGTGCGCAGGCAGCTCTTCCGACACCGATGCGACGGACTCGAGCCCCGCCACCACCGACGCGCCCCAGGCCACCGAGCCGCCTGAACCGGTCGAGGCGAGCACCTCGTCGCCGGTCGTCAGCGAGCCCGAGCCGGGCGAGGCGGAATCCGTCGAGGGTGTGGCGTGTGACTCCGATCCGGTCGTGATGACGACCGCAGGCGGAATCGACTACGTCCGTACCCCGGACTCCTGCTTCGCCGATCTTCCCGACTGGCCGTACGAGGCGCAGTACCTGGAGATCGACGGGCTCCGCCAGGGCTATGTCGACGAGGGGCCAGCCGACGGCGAGGTCGTGCTGCTGCTGCACGGCCAGCCGTCGTGGTCGTACCTGTACCGCGACATGATCCCGGTGCTCGCCGACGCCGGCTACCGCGTGATCGCCATGGACCATCTCGGCATGGGCCGCTCCGACAAGCCAATCGATATCGAGGCGTACAGCTACCTCGGCCACAACGACCGGCTCGAGGCGTTCATCGACGAACTGGCGTTGCGCGACATCAACGTGTTCGTGCAGGACTGGGGCAGTCTCATCGGGCTCAACGTGGCCGGCACCAACCCCGAGTTGTTCGCGACGATTGCGGTGGGCGACGGCACCCTGGTGCCGGTTCCTGCCGGTGTCGAGCTGTTCCCACCGGTCGAGGACCCGGACGAAGTGGCCGACATCGAATCGCCATTCGCCGCCGTCCCGGCCCAACAGGTCCCCTTCTACGACGGCTGCGAACTGCTGCTCGGGCCCGACGAGGGCTACTTCGGCGACTGGATGGCCTACGCCATGACGGCCGAGTCGTTCGAGGCTTCCGAAGTGGTCGAGGCCATGACCTGGTACGACGTCACCCCGGTCGAGGAGGCGGCCTACGACGCACCCTTCCCGAGCCGGGAGTACATGGCCGGACCACGGTCCTTCCCGTCGCTCGCCAACCAACTGGGTGGGAACACGGCCGAGGGGTGGGCAGGGCTCACCACCTATGAGAACCCCTTCCTCACACTGTGGGCCTCCAACGACCCGGGCCAGCTCGGCTCGTGCGAAGCACAGCAGCGGCTGATCGACAACGTCCCGGGCGCCGCAGGCCAGCCCCACGACCGCCTCGCCGAGGCCAGTCACTTCCTCCAGGACGACCAGGGCACCGAACTCGCCACGCGCCTCGTCGACTGGTACGCCACACTCGACCCAACCGGTGGCGAGACCGCCACCGGCGACGAGACCGCAGCCGGCGATGAGCGCGTTGGGTTCGAGCTCCTCGAGCGCATGGACGACGGCACGCTTCGTGCGTGGGTCTCGGCGAATCCGATGACCCTCGAGCAGTTCGAGGCCATCGAGCTCCGTGCGGGCTGGATCAAGAACCAGCCCCGGGAGTCATCGGTCGACGGCGGCGTGTTCGACGCCTCGCCCGGTGCCGACGAGGTCGTGTACGAGGAGCACTTCGGGTTCCGCTGGTTCCACTCCGCGACCGTCGTCGAGGTCGGCGTGCCGGTCGACGACGAGGGTCTGCTGGCGGGCTCGCTCGTCGAGAAGGTCCACCAGATCAGCTACGAGCCGGGCAGCACCGTGATCGCGCTGGTCTCCCCCGACGGCGAGACCTACGTGCGGATCGGACGCGACGCCGGGCGAGCGACCGACGAGGCGACGCTGCCGACCGGATGGGAGATCACCGAGATCGACGTGCCCGACGGCTACACCACGACGCTCCCCGTGCCGACCCTCGTCATCCGAACCGACAACCGAGACTCCTACCAGGGCCCGGTGAGCGGATTGTGAGGTGGTGGATCCCGCTGGTCGTCGGCGTGCTGGCGGCATCCTGCGGCGATGCCTCAGATACCACCGCCGACGACGTCGCCGTTCAGGAGGGGCCGGACGCGACAGCCGACGGTGTCGCCGATGTGGACCCGCCACCCTCGACGACCGAGTCCGCGGAGACCACCACGTCCACCACCGCGACACCGGCAACCACGGCGACACCGGCGACCATCACCTCCACGACTGCGGGCGCAGCAGCGAACGAGCCGAGCTTCGGACAGCTCGATGCCGCCCTCCTGCCGGAGCTGCTCCAGTCGGGATACGACGGTCCGTTCTTCATGATCAACCTGATCGAGTTCCGAGACCAGGCCATCTACGCCGACGGACGCGAAACCGACCTCACCGGCGAGGAGGCCAACAACATCTACGGACAGACCGGCGTCCGGGTGCTCATCGAAGGCGGCATGCGACCGGCCCTGCAGGGACGAGTGGTCACCGACCCGGCGGCCCCGGCCACCCCCACCTGGGACCAGGTGGCCATCGCGCGCTACCCGAGCTACCAGGAGTTCCTCGCAATGACCCAGAACCCGGCCTTCCAGGAAGGCGTCGAGCACAAGGATGCAGGCGTCGCAGCCACCATCGTCATGCCGTCGCTCCGACTCGGCGACGCCCCGGTGGGCGCCGAACTCCCGGCGGCGGACGCCCCGGTGGCGTTGTTCGAGCTCTTCTCCTACGACGGGACGGGCACTGCGGACCGACCCGAGCCGCTGACCGATTACCTCGACGGCCTCGCCACATCGGCGACCGCCGCCGGGGGTATCGCCCTCGGCTCCTACGACGTGCAGGGCACGATGATCGGCGACGGCCGGGAGTGGGACGAGGCCCACCTCTGGTGGTTCGCCGACCAGGCCGATCTCGACGCGCTCCTGACCGACCCTGACCTCGGCGACCTTGCCGCCGACCGCGACGACGCCCTCACCGATCACTACCGGCTCGTCCTCGACGGTGTGCAGGTCGAACCCCTCGGACGGGAACCCTGACGGAAGCGGATAGAGAGGCTCCTCTCTGTCAAGAGGTGGGTTCGGGGTGGGCATATGAGGACGTCTGTTGGCGTGTGCCGTCCGCGTGATCAGCTCGCACCTCGAGGCTGATTCTTCGTTGCGGCCACACCCCGAACCCGACGCCGAGGTTAGACCGGGGTCGGTCGTGGTTGCATCGGCTTGCCGTTCATCCGCAGTGTCGCTGGTGACCGATACGACGGTTCACCTTGTCGTGTCGATGGCCGGCGTGGCCAGGTGTCGTCTTGGGTTTGGTCGTGTTGTCGGTCGACTTGGAGTTGGCGCCACACGGCGTCGGTCACACGTCGTTTCAGACAGCGGAGTGCTTCGAGGCGGCTCTTGCCTTCGGCGATCTTGCGGCGGTAGTAGTCGCGGCCGGGGGTGTCGAATCTGATCTGGGTGACCGCAGCCATGTGGATGGCTCGGTTGAGTTGACGGTTCCCGGAACGTGACAGTCGATGCCGGTTCACATCACCGGATGACACTGCGATGGGGGCGGTCCCGCAGTAGCTCGCGAAGTGATCACGGGTGGCGAAACGGGAGACGTCTTCGACCTCACCGAGAATCAACGCAGCGTTGATCGGCCCGACCCCATACACCCGCGTCAACGTGGTGCCCGACGCCTTCACGGTGGCGTTGATGCGCTTGGTGATCTCATCGATCTTCAGATCCAGCCGGGCGATGTCGTCGATCAACTCCATCGCGAGCTCAACCCGCATCTGATCGGCGACGTTGTCGACCTCAAGTGCTGTGAGCAGGTCAAACGCATGCTCAGCTGATAGCGACAGTCGCGCCCCACCCGAGATCAGTTCGCGCAAGAACCTGTGCAGCCGGCACACCGCGGAGGTGCGTGACCGCACGAGTTCGGTGCGTCGATCCGACAACAGTTTCAACGCCACGTTCGGACCGTCAGGCTGCACCCGACGCAGATGCTTGGAGTGGATCGCAGCACGAGCGATCGCGACCGCGTCGGTGTGATCGGTCTTGGTGCCGTGCCCGGTCGAATACACCCTCACCCGAGTCGACAACTTCGCCGGCACATCGATCACCGTCTCACCCGCGGCGACAAGCCGTTGGGCGATGTTGCGGCCCATCCCATTCGCACCCTCGACCGCCCAGACCCGCTTCGGGAACTCGGCCACCGCCGCGAACATCGCGGCCAGGCCGTCGTCGTCATGGACAAATCGGCGTCTCGTTAACAACGTCTCGTCGCGTTCCAACACGACGATCGTGTTCGACACCTTGTGCGGATCGAGACCGATCACGACTTCGTTCAACATCACAGATTCCCTTCTCTCGTTGCAGGTTGTGCGACGGAGCAGGGCAACGCCTCTTTGAGCTGTGCAGACCTCTCTTCAGCCACGACCCCGTCTCGAGGTTCAGGCCGCAAGCCGAAAGCAGAGCCACGCCGCGCTACAACGCGTCGGGCAGCCGGAATACCGAGCGAACCATCCAGAACCCCGACCCAAAGGCTGGCCGAGCCCCCGGATCACCGTCAACTATGACAAGAGGCGCCTGTCCTGACGCCGGCTCGTCGAGCTTCGACCAGAGCGTTCGTTGCGACGATCGAGGCACCTCCCACCCGCGGGTTCGTGACCCGAAGGTCACCGTGTGGCGGGGGCAATATGTCGCTCCCCTCAGCAGCCGTCGACGCGAACCACCAGGTAGACGGTGTCAATCGCACCGAGGGCTCGCCTGGATCGGCTGCGATTCGCGTGGCGTCCGAGCGCTGTACAACAGCTCGTGTTGTACAGACGCACGAAAACGGCAAGAGGCCCTCGCCGAGATTCGACTCGGAAAGGGCCTCTGACCTGGTATTACGTTGGTGGCGGGGGCAGGATTTGAACCTGCGACCTTCGGGTTATGAGCCGTGGAAAGGCCATATCGACTGGTGTCGATTCGTGTCATTTTGTGCCATCTAGCTGGTGTTTCGCGAGACCGACGTGTCAGCTGGTGTTCGTTGATAGCAGCGTCAGCCGGGCCGTCCGTTAGAAGATCCGTTAGAAGAATCGGCGCTTGGGCCGCCCTGCTATCAGGCGGTCACAGATCACAAAGGGAACAATCGTTTCATAATTGAGCGATGCCGACTATGGTGTCGATCATGGACTTCGTTCATCCCGTGCAGGCGGTGATCCCGGGCGCTCAAGGCAGAGTGCTCGCCGTACTCGCCGAGGCGACGGCCGAGTTCAACCTCCGCACTCTGGCGCGCGTCGCTGGTATCAGCGTCGCCCAGGCATCCCGGGTGATGCCAGGACTCGTGGAGTTGGGCCTCGTCGCGCGACGCGAGGTTCCGCCGTCATCGCAGTTTCGACTGATCCGTGAGAATGTGGCCGCGCAGGCAATCGTCCAGCTCGCAAGGTCGAGAGACAGGGCGCTGACTCAGATCGCTGATTCAGCGACCGCGCTCGCGCCATCGCCGGTCAGCGTCATCGTGTTCGGATCGTTCGCGCGTGGTGAGGCTGACGAGCAAAGTGACCTCGATGTCATCGTCGTTAGACCTGACGAGATCGCCGACGACGACGATGCCTGGGCGGCAGCGATCGAGCAATGGCGCAACGAAGCTCGCGCGATCACCGGCAACGAGGTCGAGGTCCTGGAGATCGCTCGCGACCAGATGCCGGCCAGACTCGAGAGTGGATCGACCCTGTGGCGCGACGTGGTTCGCGACGGCGTCGTCATCCACGGCCTCGCGCTCGATGAACTGAATCCGGTGGCTCGTGTCTAAGCCGCTTCGAACCAAGCCGGTCGCGGCCGCACAGGTTCGGGCGTACGCCGGCAAGGCCGAGGAGTACGCCGACGCTGCCGCGAGCGAGATCGAGGCGGGTCGCTACATCGCTGCGACCAGCCTGGCCATCCACGCAGGGATCAACTCCGCCGATGCCGTGTGTGGTGCTCGACTCGGCAGACGGGCCGCCGGCGACGATCACAGTCAGGTACTCGCGTTGCTTCGGGAGGCCGGCCCCGACGGAGCGAGAGTCGAGAAGGAGCTTCGACGGTTGCTGCCATTGAAGACGAAGGCCGAGTACGAGCCTGATGATGTCGCCCCTGGCGTCGCCAAACAAGCGGTCGAACGCGCACAACGATGTGTGGCTGTCGCCCGATCGGTCGCAGCCAGTGCCTAGTGAGCGTCAAGCTTCGTTCGGGGTGTCCTGAACCGGCACGTAGGTGACACAGGTAGCTCCAACATGGCTGTTTGCGTCTCATCAGGATCCGTACTGGCCGCCACGGGGATGAACGGCTGGCCAGCATTTGCCGGGTGAGCCTCACCGAGTCCCAGCGGCCCACAGGTCACCGGACGGATCGCCAGCGAAACACCGAAACACGCCGCAAGTCCGATCGCCTAATCTATGTCGCTGGGTGCACGAAGCGCGACGAGGTGGCACAGAATGCCGGCGAATTCAGAAGCTCAACCGACAGAGGGTGATTCGACGGACGGCGACTTCTTCACGCGCTTTCGTGAGAAGAGTGAGTCGTTCATGCGCCGTGGTACATCCCGGCAATCCGATGTGGTGCCGTTCTCAACGTCAACCTGGCTTCGCATTGCCCGATTTACCGCAGTCGCAGCTGCGACGAATTCTCCGGGACCGATGATCGTTGTTGGTTTCGATGTCCTGCAGTCGTTGGCGGGGATTGAGGATGAGCAGGCCAGGCTTCTGGCGTCGATCGAAGAACAGGTCGAGATTCTCCGAACTGGTCCGTTCTTGGTTGGGCGCGACCTAGTCGAAGAGGCCGCTCGAAGCGAAGATCCCCAGCGTCAGAAGGAGTTGCTCGTGGACGCGCTGGAGCAACTCAGGCTCGCTCGGCGGCACACGAAAAGCGTCGCAGAACAAGGCGTCGTCGAGGCCCAACTCGGGTACGTTCAGTTCCTTCTCGACAATCGGTCGGAGGCGCGGTATTGGTGGACCGAAGCGCACAAGCACCTCAGCTCTGAAGTGGAGCGACTGATCGAGGAGGCCAGTGATATCAAGGTCTTCAAGTCAAGGCGCTCGGCGACAGCGGTTGTGTACTTCTACCCGGCCGGAATCTTTGTTATCGCCAAGAAGATTCGAAAGGTACAACGCGCGGAGCGCGCACGGCTCGCCCTGGCCGAACTCCAACCCGTGCTCACAGGGCTTTCCCAGTCGCTTCTAGCGGCCGATGGTGAGAGCCTAGGTTCGTACGAGATCACACAGGGTATTGCCCACTGGGAACTTCGGAAGGTCTATCCGGCCCTTCCCGCGCCATCGTGATACCGGTCGTCTGGTCCGAAGTTGCACGAACCAGGCGACCGTGGTCAGCACCTGCGGTTGGCGCTCAAGCAGCGCCAGATCCTCGAGGAGGAGTCCCCCAGCTGGCGCTGCGAGCGGACATCTTGGGCGCTGCCCTCGTACTGTCTCCTAGCGCCGGCTTTGCCGCCGACCGCCTTCGGACCGCCTTCGGACCACCTCCGACATAGCAATAATGGCGACGTGTCCACCGTCGTAGTGATACTGCTCGCGCTGCTCGTCGTGACGGTTGTCTTCGTCGCCGTCGTCCTGGCCCGAACTGGCCGGCCGGTCACGGACGCTGTCGGGCAACCGCCCGGCCCCGTCGGCGGCGCTGGAGCGGTCGTCGAGGAGGTGCCAGAGGTCGAACCCGTCGGCGTGATCGCCTTGACGACAGACCGTCCGAACGAGGTCTACCTCTTCGGGTCGGCCGCCGAACTCGAAGAATTCGGACCCAGCCTTGCTACTGCACCGCGCCAGCTCGCTCGCTACGCGACCGGTTTGCGAGTCGGGCTCGATGCAGCAGAGTCTTTCGCCGAGCTCTCTGGTCGGCTGGTGCTCGTGGACAATAAGACGGCTGCAGCCCTCCGCGCCGGGCGAATGATGAAGAGCAAGTCGGGCGAGGTTTTGGCCAAAGTGCTCCGGGAGGACGGCAAGATCTCAAGCGTGACGAGGTTGAAGGACATCGGCAGCCTTGCCACCACCGCAGCCTCGCTGACCAACGTGCTTTCCGCGATGGCGATGCAGGCGCAGCTCGACAGAATCGAGCGCCAACTCACCAAGATCTCCGACGGCATCGACAGAGCGAACCGTGAGCTGCTCCTTCAGTGGCATGCCGAGGCCCTCGGTGCGCAGGACGTTCTGCGTGAGGTCTACACCACGGCGACTCGCGCCGGTGAGCTCACACCCGCAAACTGGTCGCAAATCGCCACCATCGGTCACGTCGCGCGCAAGCAACTCCGCGGTGACCGCCGCCGCCTGGTAGATGCTGTCACCGAATTGGAACGAGCGGTCGCGGCCAAGAACGTTAAGACGAGGCTCAACGACATTGAATCCAGGGTGTACGCAGTGACCAGCGCTCACGCCGCGCTCAGCGAGTCGACCCGAACGTGGGCCCAGTTCTCGGCACTGCGGCTTTGGCACTTCACGGTCACCGACGACAAGACACTCGAGGCATATCGCGACGAGCTGCACACCTTCATCGAGTCATCTCGCAACGAGATCGAGCCGCTACGGGAGCGCGCGTCGGCAGCGTGCAGCCAACTTGGTGAGCACCGCTGGACCGCCAAGGTCCGGCACCCTCGCGTCGTGCGGCGTCTTCCCGGGGCGACGGACGAAGGACTGGCAATCCTGGATCGCGTCAACTGGCAACCTCTCGAACTCCAACAGCCGTCCATCGAGATCGCGATCGCCCCGACGCCGGTGGCCGCGGCCAGCGTGGTGGTCGAGAACGCCGAAGGGTCGCCGTCGAGACTTCGGACGACGTCGAGTAGCAAGATGTGTGGACCGGTGGACCCTCGACGCTCAGGCCGCTAGTCGGTGCCGGCTGTCCCAGAACGCCGGCTCATGGCGTTCACCGCTCAGAGCACCTGCCGCGACGTGATTCGAGCCGACCAGTGAGCGCTCGGCTGCGTCTCCGCGCGAGTGAGTCCGGCGGGCCACAATAGGCGTGTGCCTCGCGACGACTTCTCTGCAGGCGTGAAGGAGCAGCTCGCCAAGCGAGTGGGCTACCGGTGTTCAGCACCATTCTGTCGTGCGCCGACGGTAGGACCGTCTGACTCGCGTCGAACCGGAACCTCAAACGTGGGTGTCGCTGCCCACATCACCGGTGCGGCGGAGGGGTCGGCGCGGTGGAACGCCACGCTCACCAGGCCGCAGCGGCGGTCGCTCGACAACGGGATCTGGCTCTGCCAGACGCACGGCAAATTGGTGGACGACGACGAGGTGCGATTCTGCAAGGAGTTGCTGCACGCTTGGCGCGGCAGGGCTGAGGATCTGGCGCGAATGCAGCTGGGAGCGCCGACATTCGGCAATCACGGTCTACTCATACACAGCCGGGCGCTCTCAGACCCAGCTGCACTCCATAGTGAGATTGATGAGTTCCTGTTGGACGTCGGAGCTAGGGAGGTATGGGGCGTGGATCTGACGGACTCGGTCCGTCTCGCACTCTTCGAGGTCGCTCAGAATGACCTTGAGCACGGCGGAGCTACCGGACTTAGCTTCTCATCGACCGAGGGCGCAGTGACAGTTCGATCAAACGCTCCACCGTTCGGAGTCCAAGATCTCATCACCAGCGCCGTTGGACGCGGCGGGCGCGCCGCTGTCGAGGCTCTGCTTCGCGTGGCCGAGGGCCTCGTGGACCTTGTGTACCGCCACGACGGCAGCTCGGAGTGGTCTGTGATCACGGTTGACGGCTTCGACGGAGACCGGCCGTGCTGTATCTCGATGGATCGGAATTGGACTGCGGACGCTCTCGACGAGCTCGAGCTCGCTATTGCGGGCTGTGAACAGATTCACGTGTATGCCCCTCGGTTATTCGCATTCAGCGACGCGCGTCGGGTCGCGGCGCCCCTCGAACCCTTGTTGGACGGACGCCAAGTTGTTGTGCACGGGATTCGAGACAGTGGGCTTCGCGACTGGGTATCGACCATATGGCCCGATGCCTACTTTCGCTGACTGCTGCGCAGCCGACGCGCGCCGAACTGCCCTTCAGCGCCCTGCCCCTAGTGACTTCAGAGACGCCCACGGAGTGCACTGTGGAGAGTCGCGCATCGGGAAGTACGGTCCCGGGCGAATGAGCACTGTCCCAGAACGCCGGTCCTGGCACGTGGCGCCCGACGACCCGTGCTAGACGATGGAGATGCTCCGACGGAGATCTGCACGCGGCTCGGATAGAGGACAGGGCTCCGAGCCGCCACCACACGGAGTGTGTTGGTTCGAACCGCACAGGCGTCCACCAGCCAAACAGGACCATTCCGGGGTTAGCTAGTATTCTGGGCCATGGAAGTCAAAGGACATGGTGGCTCGATTGTCGTGTTCGACGGGCGCTCCGTCTTGATCAAACGCAAGGGTGCGCTAAGCCGAATGACCGTCGGCAAGGGTGAGAAGCAGATCCCGCTTAGCTCTGTCACTGCGGTCCAGTGGAAGCCCGCCGGACGTGCGGTGAATGGCTACATCCAGTTCACGATTGCTGGTGGCAACGAGTCCCGCAGCTCATTTGGCACACAGACCTTCGACGCAGCAGGCGATGAGAACTCGGTGCTCTTCACACGGAAGCAGATGCTCGAGTTCGAGAAGCTGCGCGCAGCGATCGAGGCTGCACGAGACCAACCCACGCCCGAGACATCGCGCCCGGCGGCTCCCCCTCCACTTCGCATCCCCGATCCGCCCGCCGCCCCGCCTGCCCCGACGGTCGCTGAGCGAATGGCCCAACTAACGCAACTGCGGGATCAGGGCTTGGTAACACCTGAGGAGTTCGAGGCGAAACGAGCCGCAATCATTGAGTCTCTCTGAGATACCGCACCTGCAACCGGCAGAGCCGGGTCGGACTCGCAAGCCAACAGCCGTTCCTTGTTCTCAGCCGAGGACTCTCGCACCACGGCCTCCTCTGACGGCGGATGCGAGCAGGACAGCACCCGGGGCCTCGCCCGAATATGAGGTCGTCACGGAGGGGTCTTTCTGATGACTGGTACGGATCGAGGCTCGGTGGGGCAGGCAATTCGGTCGGCTAGCCGCTGTACCGCTGTCCCTGAAGTGCCGGCCTGTGACAGGGCAACTTGTCTAACTCGCCGCGAGCACGTCGGCGACGACGACTGAACGGGTGACGGAGTCGTCAGCTACCTGCCCGGTAGTGGGATGTCGGGCGGCCGCGGTCCATCCGCTGTCTGCCTCATTCGGGACCACTGGTCGAGGATCCTCCGCGATGCGGCGAAACGGTCTGGTAGCTCCGGTTCTGCCGGCACGGACGGATCGGCGTCTTCGCCTGGTCGCTCCCCCGAGGGCGGCGCCTCGGAAATCTGGGGTTGGAGTCCTAGCGCAGGTTCATCGCCGAAACCATGAGTGCTTGCATCTCCGCTCAGTTCGGCTTGGCGGGCGAGGGCGGGGCGGTCGATCCAGTCGGTTGCGATCGATTGGGTGATGACGTCGAGGGCGGTGATTTCGCCGCTCGTCGCGACGAAGGCTTCGTTCGACTTTCTGCCTCTCGTCATGGGGACGTACAGATTCCTCACGTCGGTCGGGCTGTCGAGGTACAGGATGCCGGCGTCGACGGTTCGGCCTTGGGCACCTGCGCCAGTTCGCGCGTAGGCGAGATCGACGTGTTCGGTCACGTACTCGTACGGCAGGCGGGCGGTTCCGTTTCGTCCCTCCACGGTGATCGAGCGATCGCGGTGGACTGCGACAACCGTCCACTCGGCGCGGTTGCGGACCATCTCGCCTCGGTCTGTGAGTAGACGTCGATCGTTCTGTCGAGTCGCCACCTCGTCACCGACGAAGATCGCGTTCGTCCCGACGCTGACGCCGCGACTTGTCGCGTCGATCTCGCGGGCGAGGATTCGGCGGCGTTGGCAGAGTTGGTTGAGGTGGTCGACGATCTCGTTGGTCGGCGTCATCAGTAGCGGGGTCTGGCCGGCTTGGCGTTCGTCCCACCAGCGGTCGACGGCCATCTGTCGCATCCGTTGCGGTGAGCCGCCGTGGAGTCGCCCGTGCTTGTCGTACAGGTCGGCGACGTCGACGTCTGATCGGCGCAGCCGCAGGCTTGCGTCGCGTTCCCATTCGTTGTCGAATCGGTGGACTCGTTCGAGTTCGACGGCGCCGCACGATTCGATCAGCAGCTCGAACATGCCGCCTCGACCGACCGCCGAGAATTGCAACGGGTCGCCGACCAACGCAACGCGCCAGTGGCGACGGTCCGCCAGTCGGGCCAGCTCGTCGAGCTTGGGTGTGGGAACCATGCCGGCCTCGTCGACGATCAACGTCGTTCCTGCTGGTAGGTCGTAGCGGTGATCGGGTGGCCGGTCGAGTCGATGCTCGATCAAAAGCTTGTCGATCGTGTCGGCCGCGACTCCGGTCTCGTGTTCGAGTACCTCGGCGGCCACCGCCGAAGGAGCGATCCCGAACACCGGACGACCCGCTCGCCTCAATGCCGAAACCGCTGGCCGCAGCGCCGTTGTCTTGCCGGTGCCGGCCGGGCCGACGATCAACACGAGATCGTCGCGTCCGGCGACCCGACCGGCGGCCTCGGCCTGCGCCACATTGAGGTCGATGTCGGACTCGTCGACGAGACCGACCCGGCCGATGTCATTGTTAGATCGCGTCGCGGCCCAGGCGAGCAGGTCGTGCTCTTGGTCGAGGATCGCTTGGGTCGTGAAGGCGCGGTCGACGGCTGACTCGCTGACCGGGCGACCGTCCTTGCGAAGCAACGAGCCCGGAGCGACAGGCTTCGAGATATCAACACATCGGGTGTCGACGATCTGCACCGCGACCCTGTCCAGATCACTCACGAGCTGGCCGGCCGGGACCGCGAGATCCGTCGGCAGCGCAGCCGTCAACTCGCGATGAACCTCGGTCGGCCGCCAGCTCGACTGTCGGTCGGTGAGCGCGGCGATCGAGAGCTCACAGACGTCGCGAACCTCCTCCGGGTCCAGTCGCGATCGTCCATTCAGTTGGTCGATGGCGCCGTCGACGATGTCGTCGGGCGAGTAGCCGAGTTCGCACGCCGAAGCGAACCACTCGTCGTGGAGCGACTCCGCATCGATAGCAACACCCTTGCCCGGGCGGCTGTCGAGTACCGCTTCGCGTTCGAGCTTCCACCGTTCCCGAGGCGTCGGGTCGCGGTCCATGTTCGCGACGAAACGTTCGAGCTTCTCGTCGGTCCGCTGACGAATGCTCGCCGTCCGGCTCGAGAACTGCTCGAGGACAATGTCGTTCATGTCGCCGATCTCGGCGATGCCGTTCTCCGGGCCGTGCCAACGCACGCCGAGCCTGGCCGTGAGTTCCGATCGAAGTGCGGCGTGGTACAGCGCCGACAGCGTCCGTTGATCGCGCTTGATCAGACGAGCGTCGAGCGCGAGCCATCGCCCGTCGGGTGACTTCACTCGATTCGGGATCACGACGTGTGTGTGGAGCTGTGGGTCGAGCGCTCGGCTCGTGTGCTGCCGGAACGCAGCGACCACGATCCCCTCGGCATCGACGACCGCCACCTCGCCACCGATCCGGTAGCGGGTGTGCGCGTGGCTTTCGATCCACCCGGCGAGCGCGGCGACGGAGCTGTCGTGCGCGTCGATCGCCTCGTAGCGAACCCGATCGTCACCGAGTGCGAACAGCACGGACACCGACTTCGGCGCCGAGCACGTCACGTCGAACCCGCGCACCGAGCTGTCGCCGTAGCTGCGCCCAAGATCTCGGCCCGGATCGTTCGGGTCGAGACCGGCCATCAGATCGAGGAACGCCTCGTCGCCGACCTCACCGCGCAGCCCGAGCATCGACGCGCCACGCCCGAGCCACACTCCACTCGGCTCGCTGGAGTCGAGGTAGTAGTTCGGAAGTCGGTCGACGTAGTAGCCGCCCGCGTCAATCCCCTTGAGCGTCGTCACTCGCACCGTCATCGCGACCGCCTCCGGCTCAGATCGACTGTGCACTCGTCTGTACTGGTTGGGCAGTTCGGGTTCGACGTTGGGTGATTGTGCATGGGTGCTCCTACTCGAAGAGGGGAAGAACGTTCTGCGGTCGCGGCGTGCGGCGCGCAGTGGTCGCTCGCTCGGCGAGGACCGGCGGTCGGAGAGGCCGTGGCGTCTCGTTCGTCGGCGCGGCGGTCGGGATCGGCCACGTGATCGGGCCGCCGAGCTTCAGCTCGAGGAGGACACGAGGGACTCGCATCAACTTGCCGAAGCGTTCGCACGGCAGATCGCCGTCGCCGGCGGCGAGGTACTGACGCGCCAGCCGATAGGCGACGGTGCGCCCGATCCGGAGCACAGCCGCGGCTTCCTCGACGGTGAGGAAGTCGGGTGGTGCCGGGAGTGGCTCGTGGTGCATGCAGCTGTCTCGCTCGTGATGACGAGCCCGCGAATTGAGCGCGTCATCTCACTGAAAGCACCGCCCTCGGGCTCGCCGTTACGGAAATTCGACGCGGTTGACAGCAGGCGTATGCTCGCTGCATGCCGCTGGCGATCTCGCCCGCGAGCGCTCGGTTCGTCGTCGGTCGAGATGACCGCCGGAGCGCTTCGGCTCGCTGTCAGCCGATGACAGCCCGGAGGGTGCACGACGTGACAGCAACCGTCACCAAGCGACAGGAGCCGAGCCGATGAGGGGTCACATCGCGAAGAAGGGCAACCGCTACTACGCCGTTGTGTACGAGGGGTTCGACCCGACGAACGGCAAGGAACGACACCGCTGGTACGCCGCCGGCGAGACTCGCAAGGGCGCCGAGAAGGTGTTGAACGAGATCGTCAAGCGGATGCACGACGGCGACTACCGATCGCCGGAACGCGTCACCCTCGGCGACTACCTCGCCGAACGATGGTTGCCGACGAAGAAGGCACAACTCCGGCCGTCGACGTTCGCGTCGTACCGCAACAACGTCGACATCCACATCAACCCGCGGATCGGCCACATCCTCCTGCAGAAGCTCCAACCCGAAGATCTCGACACCTTCTACGCCCAACTGCTCTTCGACGGGCGACGCAACGGCAAGGGCGGCGGCCTCGCGCCGAAGACCGTGCGGATCATCCACGGCATCATCCGCAAGGCGCTCGCCGACGCCCACCGCAAGGGCACGGTCACCCGCAACGTCGCCGACCTGGCTGACCCCCCGAAGGTGCGAGTCGGTGGATCCCGAGAGATGACGATCTGGTCAGCCGACGAGCTGCGCGAGTTCCTCGCCGGCATCGAGGGCACCGAGTGGTTCGTGCCGATCTATCTATCCGCCAACACCGGCATGCGACGCGGCGAGGTGCTCGGTCTGCCGTGGCGCAACGTCGACCTCGACGCTGCTCGCCTCGTCGTTGACCAGCAGATCCTGTCGGTCGAGTACGGCACGAGCGTCGCCGACGTGAAGACGATGAACAGTCGCCGCACGATCGACCTGGACCGGCGGACGGTCGCCGTGCTGCGATCGTGGTGCCGTCAGCAACTCGAGCAGCAGATGAGCACCGGCCGCCGCGACGAGGACGGTTTCGTGTTCACGCGCCCCGACGGCGAGCCGATCCACCCCGACTTCTTCTCGCAGTCGTGGAAACGGCTGGTACGCGAGAGCGGCGTACGGCGAATCCGCCTCCACGACCTCCGCCACACCCACGCCTCGATCCTGTTGAAGGCCAACGTCCCCGTGAAAGTCGTCAGCGAACGCCTCGGCCACAGCAGCCCAGCGTTCACGATGACCGTCTACCAACACGTCCTCCCCGGCATGCAAGCCGACGCCGCAGCCGCCTTCGGCAATGCGGTGTTTGGCGACTAGCTGTGCATGACGGGGACGTTGTCCTTGAGCGTGTCGATTGGTGTTGACCATCCGAGTGCGCCGTGTGCTCGGTGGTGATTGTAGAAGTGCACGAAGTGGTCGTACTCGACTGAGCGTTCGTCGTCGCTGTGCCAGTCGCGGATGTAGGCCCATTCCTCGAGCAGGATTCGGTGAAAGCGTTCGATCTTGCCGTTGGTCTGGGGTCGGAACGGTCGTGTCCGTTTCGGGGTGATCCCGGCAGCGAGCAGCGTGTCTCGCCACAGGTGACTCTTGTAGCAGGACCCGTTGTCGGTCAGCACTCGTTCGACGGTGATGCCGTGAGCGTTGAACCAGGTGTTCGCTCGGTGCCAGAAGGCGACGGCGGTGACGGCTTGTTCGTTGGCGTGGATCTCGGAGTAGACGAGGCGGGTGCGGTCATCGAGCGCCGAGTGCAGGAACCTGTAACCGGTAGTTGACCGTTTCGCCGTGGGGGCGTTGCCTTTGCCGTGGATTCGCCAACCGCCACCGTCGGGGATGCCAGCGAGTTTCTTGACGTCGACGTGGACCAGCTCACCGGGCCGATCGCGCTGATAGCGCACGACCGAGTCCTTGGTGGCACGATCACCGGAGTCGAGCCGGCCAAGACCCTCGGCGATGAGGATCTTCTGCACCGTGGAACTGGCCCGACCAACCTCGAACCCGATGTGGGCAGCACCCCACCGATGCTGTTGACGCAGCTCGATGATCCGCCGCCGACAATCATCAGGTGTTGCGCTCGGAGAACGGTGCGGCCGCGACGAACGATCCAACAAACCCGACGACCCTTCGGCGACGAACCGGTCCCGCCACTTCCGAACTGTCTTCGCGTCGACCTGGAACCGTTCCGCAGTGGCTTCGATCGTCCAGCCCCGATCGATCACACAGGCAATCATCTTGCGGCGACCGAGCGGTGTCAGTGACGCGTTCGGGTGTTGGGTTCTAGCGTGTCCCATCGAGCTCTCCTTGCGAGTGGTGTGCGTTGTCGAAGACACACAGCCTCGCTCGGAGGGCTCACCTATTCAGCGGACCAACAATCCCATCCCGCCAGGGACAACGTTCCCGGTCATCACAACTAGCTCACGCCGCCGGGCTGAGCTCCTCAGCGACGGAAGTGAAGTGATGGATGAAGCCCGCGCGCCGGTACTGCGTCGGATTGCCGCCCCGTCCCGCTCGGGCGCGCTCCGCAAGAAAGCCGCATCCTTCGCAGTGGTTCGCGCCACGCCACACATCCAACTCGACGAGTTCCGCTGACAGCCTCGCGTAGTCGTCAGACGCTGCCTTCTTTCGACTGAACCCTCGCTTGACCAACCACGTAGTGGTGTCGGTGTATCGCAGATTGGCCGACCCTGGGTAGGGCGTTTCATCTTGGTCGCCTGCCATGAGGATTCCGTAGTCGCCGAATCTCACTTGGTCGCTGCCACTGCGACCGGCGTCGACCTGGAGCCAAACCATCCGCTCGGCACGAGGGAATACAGCAAGATCGTTGTAGCCCATCACCTTCGATAGCTCGGCAGGAAATGAGCCAGCGACAAGCGAGACCGAGTGCCAGGACGTCAACGGGGCAAGGCGCTCAATGCATCCAAGTGCGGTGCTCGACGTCATGAACGTGCTGTTGGCGTCAACATGCTGGAGGTCCAGGACCAGGTCGACAGAGGACTTGGGAAGATCCAACTCTCGAAGCAGGACCGCAGCACCATCGTTGCCAGCGAACAGGTCCTGGTCTCGTAGGCGTATGGCCGCCCTTCCGCCAAAATGGCGAACCCACCTGGCCGCAGCCTGGCGGTATTCAGCGCTGCGCTGCCTGCTCGTGACCACGACAACGCGCAATCCGGCGTCTGCGCACCGCTGCATCGCATAGTCGAGCGGATGAGTTCTTAAATCGAAGACCCGAGGGTCCAGCTGCCGACCATCGATCATCACTTCCTCATCGGAACCCCAACAACCGAGAATGCCGTCTGCCGGATCCGTCAGACGTTTGGTGAGTATCGACTCCGGCGTCCACGTCGGTCGGGCGTTGTCGGGCCGACGTGGATTCCTTAGGTCCACGAGGGGCAGCATCAGAGTACGGCACTGAGCGGGCAGGCTAGCCAGGGCGTGAAGTTCCGCCTGCTTGTCCCCGATGATCGGTATGTACTTTAGATCCGACACGTTCACCTCTTTAGCTATTCAGCTTCTCGCGACCTTCGGCAGCCACAAGCCTCATCTTGAGCACTGCGTCGCGCACAACGGGGTGAAGACTCTTGGCGGCGAACTCGCTGATTGTGGCATCCACGGCTCGAGCGCTGCATCCACGGACAGCGTCCGCTGCGGCTGCCGCCTGGTCGGGTTCTCTAATGCGCTGCAGAACCTCGACCGCGACGCTATTTACGTGCCATCGGTTGTGTGCGTAGCCCATCTCTACAAGCGCTCCGACCGAGGTACCGAGAATTCCTGCATCATTGGTGACCAGTACAACGCGATCGAAGAAGTTGGCGACTTGGTCACAGAAGCCGAAAGGGAGCTGTGCGTCCCGGATATAGGCGCCGTATCGATCGACTACCCGCACCAAGCCCTCTCTGTCCATGTTCCACAATTGCTCAAGAGCTCCGTGCGACATTGTGGCGATGGCTCCGCGCAAAGCAGCGACCACCTCGCGCCCATCATCGACGCTCACGAGGTCCACAAGTTCCGCTAGTGCAGATGGGGCAGGCACCTCAAGGGCAAGCGCTTCTTCAAGACCGGCTGCGCGATCCTCCGGCGAGAGCCACTTGCCGGGCGAGGACACTGCTCTTTCGACAGCGACCACGAACTCATCGACGGACGCGTACCGATCTTCTATTCGCTGACGCGTCGCCTTTGCGATCACATGCCTGAATAGGCCATCGGGTGGGTCGACTTCGATTGGGACCTCTCCTGTGACCAGATTCTGCAGCAGCTTGCCCAGGCTGTAGATATCGGCCGGAGCAGTGGCGCACTTCGCACCGCGCCATGACTCAGGGGCGGCGAAGAAGTAGGTGCCGACGCCCTGAAGCGTCGATGTGAGGGCGGTCGACTTTCTCTCGGCCTCTCGCGCTAGACCAAAGTCTGAGATCGCCCACGTGTCAGTTCCGACTCTGAGCACGTTCGCAGGCTTCAGGTCGCGGTGGAAGATGCCGCGGTCGTGCGCGTATTTGACGCCAGCACAGACTTGACGTAGCACGTGGACGATCCGTTCGTCGTTCCCGACGAACCGATCGGTCTCCTCGTCCAAGCTTCCCTGTGCTAACGGCATGGCGTACCACAGCCGACCAAGTTCATCCTCTCCGTCGTCCAAGATCGACACGACGTTGGGATGAGAACAGTCAGCGATAAGCCTGAGTTCCCTCATGAATCGACGGCGGACCTCCACGTCCTCGAGCTCCCGGAGAAGCTTGATCGCGACAACCCCATGGGGTTCCGCCTCCTGGCGCTTCAGGTCGACGGCCCGGTAGACGTCCGCGAATCCGCCGTCGCCGATTGGCTCTTTGTCCAGCAGGTACCGGTCGGAAAAAAGCTGCCGTCGGGTTGCGGGCCTACCGGCGCTTCGCCTCAGCCCCGACCCGCTCCACAATGCGACCTGATCAAGGTCCCAGATCGCGCCGGCCGCGATCTCGCCGACCGGATCAGGAAACCCTGGTTGGTCTCGAACCTGCGAAAGGCGCTGTCGAGAGATCCCGAGTTCTAGAGCAACCTCGGTGGCTCCGCCTAGGCGCATTCTAATCGCCTCCAAATCATTGACATGACGTCAACATATTCGAAACGTTGACGAGGTGTCAAGGTTTTTATCGCCTAGAGCCTCCAGCAATCTTGGAGGGCAGCACACGGTTCTTCTAACGGTCCGTTAGAAGATCCGTTAGAAGTCTGGCTCCACAACGAGGAAAGCCCTGGTGGATCTTGCGATCTACCAGGGCTTTCATGGTGGCGGGGGCAGGATTTGAACCTGCGACCTTCGGGTTATGAGCCCGACGAGCTACCGGACTGCTCCACCCCGCGATGGAGGTCTA
This sequence comes from Ilumatobacteraceae bacterium, assembly GCA_033344875.1. Lineage (NCBI taxonomy): Bacteria > Bacillati > Actinomycetota > Acidimicrobiia > Acidimicrobiales > Ilumatobacteraceae > Ilumatobacteraceae bacterium. The sequence goes on from JAWPMO010000001.1 coordinate 2,615,227, forward strand.
CAAATATACGCCCGTCGATCGCCGAACACAACCGCCGACCACCCGGTCGTTCAGGCCGCCAGGCGGTAGCCGGACGAGGCGGTGTGGCCGCCCATGAACCCGTCCTCGTGGTACTGGCGCACGCCGGGGTCGCCCTCGGCAGCGCCGGCTGCCACGAGCAGTGGGACGAAGTGGTCTTCACGCGGATGACACTCCCGCGCGCTCGGCGCCGATGCCCAGTGGAGCAGCCGTTCGCTGCGCTCGGCACCGCTGTACTCGACCATCGTCTCGGTCAGCCAGTCGTCGAACCGGATCGACGGCTCGCTCGAACCCAGGCCGAACTTCGACAGGTCGTGAAAGGTCGGCAGACCGCTCCCGACGATCAGCACGCCCTCGTCGCGCAGCGGGGCGAGAGCCCGGCCGGCCGCGAGATGGGCCGCCGGGTCGTAGCCGTGCTGCATCGACAGCTGGAACACTGGCACGTCGGCGTCGGGATACATCACGTACAGGGGCGCGAACACGCCGTGATCGAACCCGCGACGATCGTCACGAGCGACCGGCAGCCCGGCGGCCGCTAGGAGTTCGACCGTCCGCTCGGCGAGGTCGGGCGAGCCCGGTGCCGGATACTCGATGCGGTACGTGAAGTCGGGGAAGCCGCCGTAGTCGTACAGCATCGGCGGCTTCGCCGAGGTCTGCACGGTGAACGCCGACTCCTCCCAGTGCCCGCTGACGACGAGCACCGCCCTGGGCGTCTCACCCACCTCGGACGGGATCGCCCGCAGCGACCGTTCGAGCGGCGCCCAGTCGACGGGCATCAGATCCTTGATCCACGGCCATGGGCCGCCGCCGTGGGAGATCGCGTAGACGGGAAGTCGAGACATCCGACGACCCGATCAGAACGACTCGGGGCCGAAGCGCCCGATGGCGACGACGACGGCGAGCACGCCGAGCACGATCGACGGCACGGTCTCGGCGAGCGTGTCGCCGCGCCGCACGTGCACGACGGCGGCGACGGCCATCACGACGGCCAGGCCGGCGGCGGCGATCGGCACGAGCACCGGGGCGATGTCGACCAGTGCCGGGAGCACGACCCCGATACCACCGAGGACCTCGACCGCCCCGATGCCCTTGAGTTGGGCGTCGGAGAAGTCGGCGGCCCACGCCATCTTGGCGGCGAGCTGCTCACGCGGGGTGGTGAGCTTCATCAGGCCGGCAGCGATGAACGCGAAGGCCAGGACGGCGGCGATGATCCAGAGGACGATGTTCATGAGGGGTTCCTTTCGAACAGTCCGATGCCGTCGACGTGACGTGCACCGCTGTTGACTTGAGTGTTCAAGTCGGAAGACTATGACTTGAAAGTTCAACTCACAACTAGGCTGGCGTCGTGATCGACGACACGACGAGCAATCTTCCGGACCATCTCGACGACACGCCCTGGCTCAGCCCCGACGAGCTGCGGGCGTGGATCACGCTCGCCGCATTCCTCGAGTCGGTGCCCACCTCGGTCGAGGCCCAGCTCAAACGCGACGCCGGCATGAACCGGTTCGAGTACTCGATCCTGGCGATGCTGTCCGAGGAGCCCGGCCACACCCTGGCGATGAGCGATCTCGCCCAGGTCGCCTTCGGGTCGTTGTCGCGACTGTCGCACGCGGTGTCCCGGCTGGAGCAGCGCGGCCTGGTGACCCGATGCGCCGGCGCGGCCGGGCGCCGCCACAACGTGGTGAGGCTCACCGACGACGGACTGGCCGCCCTCGAATCGGCCGCGCCCCGTCACGCCGCCGAGGTCCGTCGCCTGGTGATCGACCCGCTCGACGACGCCGAACTCGCCATGTTGCCCCGGCTGCTGTCGAAGATGATCGCCGCCGCCGCCCCCGACCGCGCCGACGAACTCCGCACCCTGATCGAGAACGTCGTCGACCGCAATCACCCGACCTGACCAGCGCCGGGCCTGACCGGTCGGCGACGCGGGACCGTCAGGCGTTGATCTCGTCGCGCTGGGCCATCAGCGATTCGAGCGGGGTCAGGTCGAAGGGGCTGCCGACCATCACGATCACGTGGGTCGCACCGACCTCGACGTAGCGGCCGATGTCGGCCACGTCGTCCGGGCCGATGGCGACCGTCCGCTCGATCTCGGCCGGGTCGCGCCCCTCGCGCTCGCACCATTCGTCGAGCACCGCGGACTTGTGGGCGAAGTTCTCGGGCGGCCCGAACGTGTTCCACGCGTTGGCGTACTTGGCCACCAGCCGCAGCGTCACCTTCTCGCCGCCACCACCGATCAGCAGCGGCAGGTCGCCGACGGGCGCCGGGTTCAGCGCGGCGAGGCGGCCCTTCATCCGCGGCAGGTCGTCACCGAGCTGACGCAACCGGCCGGGAGCGGTGCCGAACTCGTAGCCGTACTCGTCGTAGTCGCGCTCGAACCAGCCGGCACCGACGCCGAGGTACATGCGCCCACCGCTGACGTGATCGAGCGTGCGGGCCATGTCGGCCAGCAGCTCGGGGTTGCGGTAGTTGTTGCCGCTCACGAGCATGCCGAGTTTGGCGCGGCTCGTGTCGGCCGCCATCACCGACAGCAGCGTCCACCCCTCGAAGTGTTCGGCGTCGGGTTCGCCGTACAGCGGGAAGAAGTGGTCCCACGTCCAGATCGAATCGGCACCCATCTCGTCGACCGCGCGCCACACCCGACGCAGCTCGTCGACCGTCGTCGCCTGCGGATGGAGTTGGATGCCGACCTGCACCGGGCGGTTCGTGTTCGCGCTCATGTTTGAGCACGGTACCGGCGAGGAACCACCCTCCAGTTCCCCATGGCGAGCGCGCCGAACGATCCGATGTTCGGCCCGACGATCGATGCATGTGACCGATGCATGTGACCGATGTCTCGCAGGGATAGATGCGTAGCCATGGAAATCATTTCCTAAGCTAACGACCTGTGACCACCACTTCGCCCGACCGCTCCACCACCGCCGGACCCCCCGCGGCGGTGCTGGAGCGAGACGTCGACCTGGGGTCGGTCGACGACATCGACCGACTGCGACTCGTCATCCTCCGACTCACCCGACGGATCCGCACACACGCCAGCACCGGCATCACGCCGTCGCAGATGGCCGTGCTCGCCACGATCATCCGTCACGAACGGGCGACCGTCGGCCAGATCGCCGAGATCGAGCACGTCCAGCCCCCATCGGTCAGCAAGATCGTCGCCACGCTGGAGAAGATCGGATACGTCGAGCGCAGCGTCGACCCCGACGACCGTCGGTGCGCTCCGCTCGTCGCCACACCCGCCGGTCTCGCCTACGCCGACTCGGTCCGCGCCGCCGGACGCACCTGGCTCGCCGACCAGCTCGGCGGACTCGATGTCATCGATGTCGCAGCCATCGAGCAGGCACTCCCCGCGCTCGAACGTCTGCTCGGGGCCCGTTCGTGAACGCCCGCGTCGAAGCGCTCGGACGCCGCACCTTCGCCTCGCTCCGATTTCGTAACTACCGGCTGTACTTCTTCAGCCAGATCATCTCGTTCAGTGGCACCTGGATGCAGTCGATCGCACTCAGCTGGCTCGTCCTCGAACTCACCGGCAGCGGCACCGCACTCGGCACCGTGCTCGCCATGCAGTTCCTGCCGACGCTCCTGCTCGCGCCGATCGGCGGGGTACTCGCCGACCGCTTCGAGAAGCGCCGACTGATCATCGGCACCCAGACCGCCGCCGGCCTCCTCGCGCTGGCGCTCGGCGCGATCACGCTCACGGACGTTGTCGAACTCTGGATGGTCTATGCGCTCGCCGCCGGGTTCGGCATGGTCACCGCACTCGACAACCCGAGCCGTCAGACCTTCGTGATGGAGATGGTCGGCCCCGAAGACGTCAGCAACGCGATCACGCTCAACAGCGTCGTCGTCAACGCCGCCCGCGTGGTCGGTCCGGCGGTCGCCGGAGTCGTCATCGCCACGGCGGGCGTCGGCGAGTGCTTCGTGTTCAACGGTGCCAGCTACGCCGCCGTCGTCATCGCCATGCTGCTGATCCGCTCCGACCAACTCCACCCCTCGCAGCGCACCAAGCGAGCACCCCGCCAGGTGCGCGACGGCTTCCGCTACGTGTGGTCGGAACCGACCCTGCGCACCACGATCGTCATGCTCATCCTGATCGGCACGCTGACCTTCGAGTTCTCGATCACGTTGCCGATGCTGGCCGAGTTCACGTTCGGCGCCGGGCCGACCGGGCTCGCGATCATGACGTCCGCGATGGGCGCCGGCGCCGTGATCGGCGGGCTCGCCGTGGCCGCCGCCGGCCCACCCACGCCACAACGGCTGATCGCCGTCGCCGCCTCGTTCGGCCTGGCCGTCGCCACGATCGCGGTGATGCCGGTCATCGAGCTCGTGTACGTCACACTCCCGCTCGTCGGTGTCACCAGCGTCAGCATGATCGCCTGGTCCAACGCCACGCTGCAGCTCCACTCCGACCCGCAGATGCGGGGCCGCGTCATGGCGCTGTTCTCGATGGCGCTGATGGGCTCGACCCCGATCGGCGGGCCGATCGTCGGGTGGGTCGGCGACCACGCCAACCCGCGGGTCGCGCTGCTGCTCGGTGCCGCCAGCGCGATCAGTGCGGCCGGGTTCGGCTACATCAGCCTGATCCGAGCCGGTCGCATCGCCACACCGGAGCCACTCAGCTCCGTACTCGAACCCGCCCGTTGATCAGCTCCCCACCCGCACCGACACGACGTCGCGGATCGACTCGGCGAGCACCTCGCCGACCTGGACGGCGATCTCGATGAACTGTGCCGCAGCAGGGGCGAGTGTTCGTTCGGAGCGCCACGCGACCGTGATCCGACGATCCGGGATCACGGGCGTCAGCGGATGGATCGACAGCCGCGGATCTTCCGTCTCGACGCACAGCAGCGGCAGGACGGCCACGCCCATGCCGGCTCGGACCATCGCCGCCACCGTGCCGTTGTCGTTGGAGCGGAACACGTACGACGGCACCAGCCCGGCCGCCCGCAGCCCGGCTTCGTTGTACAACTGACACGAGTTCTCGTGCTGGCCGATCATGGGTTCGAGGGCCAGGTCCGCTATCGCGACCGGGCCGGGCGGGAACTGCCCCGGTCGTGAGATCAGCACGAACGGGTCGGTGATGACGTGGGACGTCTCGACGTCGACACCGCCGTCGCCGACCATGAAGGTCACGTCGAGCTCACCCGACTCGACCCGGCCCTCGAGATCCTGGTCGTGGTCGCTCTCGAACACCGACAGTTCGAGGTCGGGGTAGCGCTCGCGCAAGCGTCCGACCACCAGCGGCAGGATCGTGGCCGAGGCGCTCTGGAACGTGCCGATCGAGAGGGTCCCGACCTCACCGCTGCGGAACCGAGCGAGTTCGTCGCTCATCACGTCGAGCTGGGTCAGGATCCGACGGCCACGTTCGAGCAGTTCGCGGCCGAGCGGCGTCAGCTCGACGGGCCGCGGCCCGCCGGGACGGTCGAACACCGCAGCGCCGAGCACCCGCTCGAGTGCGGCGATCTGCTGACTGATCGCGGACTGGGTGTAGCCGAGCTGCTCGGCCGCCCGGCCGAACGTGCCGGTCGTCGCCACCGCGTCGAGGGCCTCGAGGTGCCGGATCTCGACGTCGCGGAGGGATACCATAATCATCAGACTAACTGATGACCATCAGTAGAGATCATCGCTAGCGCTGGTTCTCCTGTGTACGTACGTTGGCATCATGATCCTCCCCCTCGACCCCCACTCGATCGCCGACCTCGACCGGATCGGCTCGATCATCGGTGAGCACGGCATCGACGCCGTGCCGAGCGACCTGCTGCGCAATCTCGCCCATGACGCGAAGGACGCCGGCGTCCGTCCCGTCGCCGTCTCGGTCCTCGTCGACCCGACCGACCCGATCGTCGCTCGCGAGCGGGCGTTCGCCGTCGTCGCCTGCGGTCTGATCGGCGCCCGCTCTCGCCGGCCGACTCCCCCCGAGGCATCGGCATGATCCCCACCCACGACGCATCCCGACTCGCCACCGAACGCGCCCGCGCGTACCAGGACCGCGCCGCACACCGACGACTCGTTCGCCAGCTCCGTCTGACGACCGACCGCAGGTCGCCACCCGCCACGTGGTCGGTGACGACCGCTCGAATCCGTGCGGCGCTCGTGCCGCGGCGTCGTCCGACGATCCGCACATCCGAGCCGGAGCTCGACTACTGCTGCTGCTCCGCCTGAGGCCGGGCGGCCTCGTCGCCGGCCCGGTCACGTCGCGGCCCGGCCTGCATCGACCACACCGCGACCGGCTCGTCGAAGCCCTTGACCATGCGGCGGCCGGCCGGTTCGAACTCGCACCCGACGGCGGCCTCGACGAGCCCGTCGGTGACGAGCAACTCCAGCGGCACCGCCTCGTCGACGAGACGTGACGCGAGGTTCACGACCGAGCCGTAATAGTCGCCGCTGCGGAGCACGACGTTGCCGTACGCCATGCCACCACGGGGAGCGACGCCGACGTACTCACCGTTGAACGCATCCATCAGTGCGATCGCCGCGCGACATGCCGCCACCGGATCCGTGGCCACGAACATCACCTCGTCACCGATCAGCTTGACGACGCGGGCACCGGCACTCGTGGCGACATCGTGGGCCTCGCCTTCGAAACGGCCCATGAACGCCGACAACTCACGGGCACCCATGTGACGCGACAACGCCGTGAACCCGACCAGGTCGACGAAGCCGACGGCGTATCGATACTGGAACCGTTCGGTCATGTCGATCGAGGTTCGGCGCGTGCGCTCGACCGCCTGCAGCATCTGGCGCCGCAGGATCGGGTCGAGCCGCTCGGTCAATCCGTCGAGCAGACCGACGGCGTCGTGGACGGCGTGCGCGAGATCGATCTCCTTCGCACCGCTCAGCAGATGCGGTGACTCGATGTCGGCGAGGAACAACGAGACCGACGCCTCGCCGATCCGCGCCAGCGACGACGCGATGACCCGCACCAACCCCTTCGCCTCGTCGGCGCTGAACGTGGAGGCGAGCACGGCAACCGACGCCAGCGACTCGATCTCGGCCTCCGTGAACCCGATCTCACCCTCGGGCGCTCCCTCGATCGGGACGAATCCGAACGCGCGGGCGTATGCGTCGAACTCCTCCGGCGTGAGGTTCGAACGCTCGATCGCCTCGGCACGGCTCAGCCGCTCCCCCGGCACCATCCGCCGATCGCCGGCCATCGCCCCGAGGGCATCGGTCGCCAACGCGTGCTGCATCTCGGGGATCGTGAACCCCTGCTCGACCAGCCAGTCGAGCAGCTCGATCCGACCGGCTTCGGCATCGACATCGGGGTCGAAGAGGCCGGCCCGCTGGTAATCGTCGGCGGTCGGCATGGGCGAAGCGTAGGTCAATCCGGATGGGTGGGCCGTGTGCCGTACAGACCGCGCCCGATCATGCTCATCACCACCACATCGTCCTGGTTGATCATCTCGCTGCGGAACTTCACGGTGCCACGATTCGGCTTGGTGGCCGATGGCACTGCCTCGAGCACCGTGAGTCGTCCCCGTAGCGTGTCGCCGGGTCGAACCGGCGCGAGCCAGCGGAGTTCTTCCATCCCCGACGATCCCTGGCTGCTCGAATCGAGGATCATGCCGTCGCACAGCAGCCGCATGTACATCGCACACGTGTGCCAACCGCTCGCGATCAGCCCACCGAACGGCGACGTCACGGCAGCGTCGGGATCGACGTGGAACAGCTGCGGGTCGTACCGCTCGGCGAACTCGATGATGTCGGGCTGGGTCACCTCGACCTCGCCGAGTTCGATCACTTCCCCGATCACGAAATCCTCGAAATACTTGGTCACCACGCTGATGTACCACGTGACGGCCGGGGCGGTCGGGTCGAAGGACGGAACGCTACGGTGCGGCGAGTGAGCGGACTGCCCGGGATCTTCGTCGACATCCTCGGCCCCGTGCTCGTGCTCGTGCTCATCGGTGTCAGCGCCGGAAAGTGGCTGGAACTCCAGCCCGAACCGCTGGCGAAGCTCTCGTTCTGGGTGCTCGGCCCCGCCTTCATGTTCGACGCGCTCGCCGACGCCGGCCTGCCGTCGAACGTGCTGATCGAGGTCGCCGCGGCATCGCTGCTGGCGCTCGTCGCGTCGGGGCTGTTCGCCCTGCTCGTGTCGGCACGCCTGACTCGCGATCGCCGAGCGGCGGTGTTGACCACCACGATCTACGGCAACACCGGCAACTTCGGTCTCGCGATCGTCTCGTTCACGTTCGGCGACGAGTCGATCCCGTTCGCGGCGGTCGCACTCGTCGTGGTCAACACCCTCGGGGTCATCGTCGGCATCGCCTCGAGGAAGGGCGGGTGGGCGGGCGTCGGCACCGCGTTCACCCGGCCGATGACCCTCGTCATCGTCCCCGCACTGCTCGCCAACGGATACGACGCGGAACTGCCGGCGATCGTCGACCGCCCGATCGGACTGATCGCCGGAGCGCTGATCCCGATCATGTTGATCACCCTCGGGATCCAGTTGCAGCAGATGGGCATGCCGACGTTCGGTGCCGACGTCGGCCGGTCGCTGGTCGGCAAACTCGTGGTGCAACCGCTCGTCGCCATCCCCGTCGTCGCCGCGATCGGCCTGTCGGACGTGGCCGGTGGCGCCGTGATCCTGCAGGCGGCGATGCCGGCGGCGGTGTTCACCACCGTGCTGGCGCTGGAGCACCGAACCCGCTCCGACGAGACCGCCACGATCGTGATGGTCGGCACCCTCGCGTCGCTCATGACCCTCCCCTGGTTCATCCTCTACGTCACCTGACCGGGAGGCGACGAGAGCCGACCTAGCCACCGTCAGCGGGCGGGCACCACCTCGCCGCCGCGCTCCTCCGGTTCGTCGTCGACCAACTCGGCGGGGAACCCCGGGGCCGTCACCGACAGCCCCGTCGCATCCTCCAGGCGGCGGACGATGTCGTCCGACCACGACCCACCCCCGTAGCGGTCGGCCCCGTCACGGAAGATGTCGATCAGCATCGGGTTGAGTTCGAGCGGCACCCGCGTGGCGTCGGCGATCTCCTGGAAGAGACCGATGTCCTTGAGGACGAGGTCCATCGTGAACCCGATGTCGCGCGAACCGTTCAGGATCAGCTGGCTCTCGGTCTCGTGCACGAACGAGTTGCCGCTGGAGATCGTGATCGCCTTGAACGTGGTGTTCAGGTCGATGCCGGCAGCGGCCATCGTCGTGAGCGCCTCCGTGATCGCCACCAGGTGGGCGGTCGCGAGGTAGTTCGTCATCACCTTGAGTGTCGACGCCGAACCGATCCCGCCCGTGTGCAGCACGCGTCGGCCGAGCACGGTCAGGAGCGGCAGCACACGTTCGAACGTCGGCCGGTCGCACCCGGCGAAGATCGAGATGTTGCCGGTGTCGGCCCGATGGCAGCCGCCCGACACCGGGCAGTCGACGGCCGATCCGCCCGCCTCGGCCACGCGCCCGGCCAACCGCTCGATCTCGGCCGCGTCGGTCGTCGACATCTCCATCCACACCGTCCCGGGTCGGAGTCCGGCGAGTACACCATCGGGCGCTTCCATCACCCACGCCGAAGCGGCCGGCGACGGCAGGCACGTGATGACGACGTCGACAGCGGCGGCGAGGTCACGAGGCGTCTCGGCCCATGCCGCTCCACCGTCGACGAATGCCGTCGCAGCGTCGCGATCGAGGTCGCGAACCGTGAGCTCCACACCGTTGCGGAGCAGGGAGCCGGCCAACTTGCCGCCGACGTTGCCGAGGCCGATGAAGCCGACGGTCGGGAGCTCGCTCACGGGACCAACCGCTCGTTGCCGACGGCGATCACGTCGTCGGCCCAGGCCGAACGTGCGAAGACCTCGTGCACGTCGTCGGCGAACGACGCCAGGTCGTGGATCGGAAAGTCGGGGTCGAACGAGTTCTGGTCCCAGTCGGCGCAGAACCCGGCGCACAGACCGGCCCATCGATGGTCGGCGAACCGGTCGCGGGCGTGGCGGTCGCCGCCGAGGTGGTGTGCGTAGTAGTAGCCCTGGAACACGCCGTGGTGCTGCACGACCCAGTGCACCTCGGCGCGCACGTACGGCTGGATGATCGACGCAGCGAACTCGCTGTGGTTGTCGGGGGCGAGGTCGTCACCGATGTCGTGCAGGAGTGCGGCGACGACCCAGTCGACGTCGGCGCCGTCGAGTCGGGCCCGCGTGGCCGACTGCAGCGAGTGTTCGAGTCGGGTGATCCGGTAGCCGCCCATCGAACCACTCAACCGATCGAGCGCGACGAACAACCGGTCGACCAACCCGCTCGCATGAGCCCGTTCGTAGCGGTCGAGCAACGCGTAGTCGGCGGCGGTGCCGTGTTCCATCGACCGGAACGAGACGATGCCCTCTGGGGCGTCGACAGGGTGGGGTTCGTTGTCCTGCTGGAGCGGCTCGGTCATGTCGCGAGCATCGCACGCCGCCGGACGGCGAGGCGATACATCGTGTCGGGTCCGTCGTGTTCGATGTAGCAGCCTTGCAGGTGCCGACGACCGCGGCTCGGGTCGAACGCCGTCCGCCCGTGGAGCGCCCGATGGTTGTCCATGAACATCACGTCGCCGGGCTCGAGCCGGAACGTGACCTGGTGCGCCGGGTCGTTCGTCCACGCGGTGAGCCAGCGACGCCCCGCATAGAAGTCGGACAGGTCGTGACCGGATCGCACGACCGGCTCGTCGAGTTTGGTGTTCATGCGGATCTGCCGGTACCGGCCCTGACGGTCGTACTCCAGGATGCGACCCCGGTTCACCACGGTGTCGCTCCCCATGTCGTAGCGCCACTCGACCTCGGTCTCGACGAGCGCCGCGTGCCACGCCGGATGCGCCGCGCGGAGCGCCATCGCCGCGGCGAGGCCGTCGACCAGCGTCGAGTCGCCGCCCGGTGCCTCGTTGACGATGCAGTGCAGCATCTGGATCCCCGGCACCGGTCGACGGTAGGGCTCGTCGCTGTGCGCCGGCAGTTGGACCGCCGTGTACGCGAGGTCGGTCGGTGAGGGCTTGGCCTCGACGTCGAAGACCCAGCCGAAGTTGTGACCGACGATGTACCCCAGCCGTTCGGCGATGCGAGCCACCGTGCCGACCTCGGCCGGTGTGCCACGGAACACGACATACCCGTGCCGGAAGAACAGCGAGAGGAACTCGACGATCGCTGCGGGGTCCGCGGCGTCGGCGTCGAACGTGATGCTGCTCCAGTCGACATACGGGAACACGGCGAGCGGCCGTGTCCACGGTTCGGCCGCCGGTGGCACCTCCGGATCGGCGCGCCAACCGATCGCTCGCTCGACGGCTGCGAGATCGAGGTGCGCGAGATGTCCGTCGGTGAACGCGACGTGGAGGCCACCGTCGTGGATGTCGGCCGCGACGACACCGAGGTCGGGATCGATGTCGGTCGGGGTGAACAGACGCTGGCGGCTCGTCGGCTCGATCTGCCCCGCTTCGGTCGACCGGCTGCGGAGCCAGACGGGATGCAGCTCGACGGCCTTGGCGCCACGCTGGAGGACGATGCCGCCGTCGCCCACGTCGACTCGTACGGCAGCCCCACGTTCGATGATGGTCACCCCTGCAGTGTGAGCCCTTCGAACCCTGTTGAACATTGGCGTTCTCGGTTGGGTCGGCATACCCTCGGAGCATGGTGAGGTTCACGTGCGAGCACTGATCCGCCGGGTCGATCGATTGCAGAGCCTGGCCGTGTTCGAGGCTGCGGCCCGGCTCGGCAGTTTCACCGCGGCCGGGGGCGAGCTCGGCATGAGCCAACCGGCCGTGACCCGGCAGATCCGCGCGCTCGAGCGCCGACTCGGCATCGACCTGTTCGTCAGAACGGCGAATCGCAGCGAGTTGACCGACGCCGGCCGCCGACTGCGCGACCATGTGATCACCGGGTTCGACGTGATCGAGGCGGGTCTGGTCGAACTCGCGGAGCTGGCGGCGCTCGACGATCATGCGGCCACGTTCGTGCTCGCCGCCCACCCCGGCATCGCACAGGCGTGGGTGGTCCCCCGCCTCGACGAGATCAACGACGTGCTCGGCGACGTCGACCTCCGTCTCTGGTTGTTCGACCGCGACGCGGAACTCGCCGACGGCACGTTCGACGCGGCGATCCGGGTCGGCGACGGCACGTTCCCGGGCCAGGATGCCCAGCTCCTGTTCCCCGAGGTCGTCGTACCCGTCGCCGCCCCGGCGGTCGCGCGTGCCCACGGCCTCACCGCGGAGAGCACCGCGGCCGACGTCTACCGGGCACCATTCGTCCACATGGACGACGGCGATCGGCCGTGGATGACGTGGGCGGGATGGCTCGACGCGTTCGGGATGACGCTCACGCGTGCGCCGGGCCGGGTGCTGTTCCACAACTACCCGATGGTGCTCCAGCGGGCGCTGCTCGGGCACGGCGTCGCACTCGGATGGCGACCGCTGATCGACGAGTACGTCGACGGTGGCGCGCTCGAGGTCGTCGGACCCGAAGTTCGCTCCGACCGCGGCTACTACGTGACGTGGCCGTCAGGACGACCGACACCAGCGGTCGCAGCGCTCACCGACTGGCTCATCTCGGCCGCGTGACCCCGGATCGCGGATCAGCGCTCGGCACCGACCCCGGCCCGGGCGGCGTTGGTCGTGATCGCGTCGGCGATCTCGCGCAGCCGGGTGTGCGGAAGGTCGTGACCCATGTCGTTGAACAGCAGGAGTCGCGAACCCGGGATCGCTTCGGCGGTGGCGATGCCGCCCGACGGTTTCACCAGGGAGTCGAGCAGGCCGTGGATCACGAGCGTCGGAACGTCGATCCGTCGAAGCGCCTCGGTGCGATCGGGGCTGGCGAGGATCGCCGCGAAGTTCCGAGCGGTCCCGTGCGGGCGCCAACTCCGTTCGAGGTCGGCCTGGAACAACTCCCGGAACTTCTGTTCGTCGAACGTCGGCCCGGAGATGTCGCGGAACAGCTCGACGCCCTGATCGACCGCTGTCTCCGGGGTCGGTTCGGGGCGGCGCAGACCACGGAGGACCACCTTGGCCTTCGGTCGGCCCACCTTGGGGTTCCCGGTCGTCGACATGATCGACGTGAGGCTGCTCACCCGGCGCGGATGATCGATGGCCATCTGCTGCGCGATCATCCCGCCCATCGACATCCCGACAACGTGGGCTCGGTCGATGTCGAGCGCCTCGAGCAGGCCTGCCGCGTCGGCCGCCATGTCGCCCAGGAGGTAGGCGGCGTCGAGCGGCCGCTTGAAGACGAGGGTCTTCGCGAGCTGGCGCCGGGTCGGCGGTGCCTGATCGACGAGTTCGGTCGACAGCCCGGCGTCGCGGTTGTCGAACCAGATCACGCGGAAGCCGTTGTCGACGAGGAGCTGGATCAGATCGGGCGGCCAGTCGATCAACTGGCCACCGAGGCCCATCACGAGCAGCAGCGGCTCGCCGGCGCCCTGCTCCTCGTACTCGATCGTGATGCCGTTCGCCTGGACAGAAGCCATGTCCACCAGGCTACGGTCGGCCACCTCCGATCTACGATGACGCGATGACGTCGCTCCCCGTCCTCGACATCGGCCCCTTCCTCGCCGACGAGTCGACCGCCGCCGCGACCGCCTTCGTCCACGAGTTGCGCGAGACGCTGCACGGGCCCGGCTTCTGCTACCTGGTCGGCTACAAGATCGAGCCCGAGACCGAGGCCGCGGTGATGGACGTGGCCGGCACCTTCTTCGCGCAGCCCGAAGCGCAGCGCCTGGAGATCGTCAACACGAACACACCGCACTTCCGCGGATACACCCGGCTCGGGATGGAACACACCAACGGGACGAGCGACCGGCGCGACCAGATCGACATCGGGCCCGAGCACCGCCCGGTCGACCCGGGGCCCGACGGGCCGGTCTGGCTGCGCGTGCGCGGCCCGAACCAGTGGCCCGACTCCGTGCCTGCCATGCGACCGACCGTGACGGGCTGGATGGCCGACATGGGCGCCGTCGGCACCGCCGTCCTGCGTGCGATCGCGCTCGGGCTCGGCCAGCCGGTCGACCACTTCGAGCCCGCGATGCAGCCGCACCCCGAGGTCCTCGTCAAGATCATCCGCTACCCCGCCCAGGAGGCGACCGGCGAGCCGACGTCCGACCAGGGTGTCGGCCTGCACAACGACTCGGGGCTGCTGTCGTTCATCCTCCAGGACGACGTCGGTGGCCTCCAGGTGCAGATCGGTGACGAACTCGTCGATGCCACACCGATGCCCGGTGCGCTCGTCCTCAACATCGGTGAGATGCTCCAGATCGCGACCGATGGCTATCTCCGCGCCACCAAGCACCGGGTCGTGAGCCCGCCGGCCGGTCGGCAGCGGATCTCCGTCGCCTACTTCCACAACCCGGCGATGGAGACGACGTTCGAGCAGATCCGACTCCCGCCGGAACTCGCCGCCGAGTCGCGGGGTGGTGCGAACGATCGACCCGACGACACGATCTTCTCGAACTACGGCGACAACTGGCTCAAGTTCCGGGTGCGCTCGCATCCCGACGTCGCGGCGATCCACCACCCCGACCTGGTCGGTCGGTTCGACTGACGCGTGACGGTCACCGCGCCGGCTTCCGGTACGGTGGCGAGTGCATATGGGACTGTTCAAGAAGCGAGTCACCGACCCCGACGAGATCGAACGGCTGAAGGCTCAGATCGCATCGATGAGCGCCCGCCTCCAGGCGTCCGACGAGGCGAAGGGCCAGCTCGAATCGACCGTGCACGGCATCGTGACCCGGCTCGACACGCCGGCTCCGCCACCGCCCGAGCCGCCGCCGAGCGTGCCGACGGTCGACCCGATCGAGGTCGACAAACTCAATGCCAAGATCGAACGGTTGACCGTCCGACTCGACGAACAACCCGAGCCCACCGAACCTGCCGCGAGCGTCGACCCCGCCGAGATCGAGCAGCTCAGGGTCAGGATGCAGGAGATCGGCCAGCGGATCGACGCCGTCGATCAGCGCATCAGCTCGATCTCGACCGAGCTGGCGAACCAGATCACCGAACTGAGCGGCGACATCGAGGCGATGGGCGGCGACCAGCCGCCGACCGACGAGATCGTCGACGAACTCCGCGACGCCCAGACCCGGCTGGCCGGCGAGCAGGCTCGCTACCAGATCGCGTTCCGGCAAGACCTCGCCGAACTCGCGGATCGTCTCCGCCGGGCCTGATCCGGCGTCGGCCGGTCGGCGTCAACCCTCGTCGAGCGCCTCGGCGAGCTGGGCGATGAGTTCGCCGACCTCGTCGAGCCTGGCTTCGAAACCGGCGAGGTCGCCCTCACGAAGCAGGTCCTGCGCCTCCATGTAGAGCCGCTCGGCTTCGGCTGCGATCTCGGCCGGGCTGCCCGGCGCCGGCGGGTCGTCCGGCTCGTCACCGTCACCATCACCGCCGTCAGGGTCGTCGATCGGCGGCGGCACGTCGTCACCGGCATCGGACACCCGGTCACCGATCTCGGCATCGAAGCCGGGGAACAACCGCGCCAGCGCCGACTCCAGGTCGGTGTCGAGCACGGCGCTGTTGTCGTGCGACACGATGACGAACCGGAACTCGGCGACGTCGGCGACGACGTAGACCGGCCGGACGTAGATCAGTCCGTCGGCGACGGGCATCAGCTGGAGGTCACCGAACTTGACCTCGGTCCCGGTCTCCTGGCTCGCCTGGAGACTGAGTTCGGGGCTGATGTCCTGTTCTGACTCGGCCTGGTCGGCCACGAGCAGCGGACCGTCGGGCAACGGCTCCTCGACGAGATACGTGATCAGGTCGCCGTAGGTCGCCGGGTCGCTCGACGCGGTCATGTACGCCTGCAGACGCGTCCGGCTGTCGTCGGTGGAGAAGCGCACGAACGGGCGGATGATGACGAACTCCTCCTCGCCCGAGATCCCGTTGCGGAACTGCGTGTAGTACGGGATGAACCGCTCGGTCGACGACTCGCTCGCGAACTCGGTCTGCTGGTCGAGCGGATCGACCGGCGAGTTGACCCGGGTGACACCCTCCTGACGATCGACCGAAGGGGCCTGGGCGACCGACCAGGCACCGATGCGCTGGAAGAAGTTGACGGGCTCGACCTGGTACTTGGAGTAGAGCTCGGTCTGCACCCGGAAGAGATCTTCGGGATACCGGAGGTGCTCGGCGAGATCGGACGGCATCTCGTCGAACGACGTGAAGAGGTCGGGGAACGCCGACTGCCAGGCCTTGAGGATCGGGTCGTCCTCGTCGACGACGTAGAAGGTGACGTCGCCGGTGTACGCGTCGACGACGGCCTTGACGCTGTTGCGGATGTAGTTGGAGCTGGTCGAGAGTCCGGTGCCGGTGCTCAGCTGCACGTTGCCGATCCGCTGGCCGTACGGGTAGCGCGACGTCGAGGTGTAGGCGTCGATGACCCACTGCACACCGCCGTCGACGACCACGGGGTACGGGTCGCCGTCGTAGTCGAGGAACGGGGCGAGCTTCTGCACCCGGTCTTGCACCGACCGGACCCAGAGCAGCTGCGAGTCGTCGTTGATCGCGCCGGAGCCGATCACGTTGTAGTCGAGGAAGGCCAACGCGAACGCCGACTGCCGGAGCAGCCCGTCGACCTCGACACCTGCCGTGCCGCTGTAGGGCTCGGTGTCGCCACAGGGCGACTCGGCGACATCGGTGCGGGCGATCGCATAGCCACTCATCTCCGGGCTGAAGTACAGCTCGGGCCGGTCGAGTTCGACCTCGCGGTAGTCGGGGCGGTCACGATCGGTGACCCGGCCGACCGGCGCCATCACGAGGCCACACCCGCGGGTGCTCACGAGATGCTCGCCCTGCCAGCTCTTGTTGGCGATGCTGCCGAGGTCGAGTTCGCGAGCGGTGATCAGCACCTGCTGCACCTCGCCGTCGATCGGGTACCGGTCGACGTCGAGGTCGGCGATCTGCAGACCGGTGAGGTCGCCACGGTCGCGGGAGAAGCGAGACAGCATCTGCGCCGGGTTGAGCAGACGGACGTTCTCGATCGGCTCGAGGTCGGCCTCGACCTTGGCCGCATTGAGCCGGCCGAACGAGACGGTCTCGGTCTCGACCGCATCGATGCCCATCGCCGCCCGAGTGGCCTCGACGTTTCGCTCGATGTAGGGCGCTTCGCGTCCCTCCTGGTTCGGGCGCACGATCAACGACTGCACGACCGCCGGGTAGATCAGACCCCCGACGATCAACACGACGAGCCACAGGCCCGATGCCACCAGCGGGAGCCGCCACCGATCGGTCCGGATGGTCACCAGGTAGAGCACCGCCGTCAGCAGCGCGATCAGGACGAGCAGCATCATGGCCGGGAGCTGGGCATTGACCACGGTGTAGGTGGCGCCCTGGACGAAGCCACGACGTTCGTTGGTCAGCTCGTAGCGGGTGAGCCAGTAGTCGGCGGCCTTGACCGCGGCGAGGACGGCCAACAGCACGGCGACGTGCACCTTGGTCGACGCACGAACCGTCGGCAGCGACGAGGTGAACAGCACCCCGCCGTTGAGGAGATGGGCCCCGATCGTCAGCAGCAGCACGATCACCAGCGCTGCGAACAACCAGTCGATCGCAAACGTGTAGAACGGCAGTTCGAACACGTAGAACCCGACGTCGACCCCGAACTGTTCGTCGTCGACCCCGAACGACTGACTGTTGCGGAACAGCAGCCAGTCCTGCCAGCGGGACACCGCCGGCAGCGCGAGCATGAACGACAGCACGAGCGCCGTGCCGTACCGAACGAGTCGCAGCCGCTGCCCGAACACCTCGTGGAAGCGTTCGACGTACGGGTGCACGTTGGCCGGGAACGACGTGGGAGCCGTGCGATCGGCGATCAGGAGGTTGACGGTGGCCAGCACCGCGAACACGACGAAGAAGATCAGGAACAGCGAGACCTTGGCCCAGATCTGCCCCCAGAAGACGTCGCTCCGATCGAGCGCATCGTGCCACAACGCATCGACGTAGAAGCTGGCGATCGCCCGACCGAACACGATCACGCCGAGGAACAGCAGACCGATGGCGATCAGGACGCCGCGCCCCGAAATTCGGGACAGGAGTCGGGGACGGGGGAGATCTGATTCGCGCCGCATCTGGCGCCGAGGCTACTGGCCGCTCGGCACGGTCAGGCAGCGGCACCCCGCGTGGGCGGGTGCTGCGACGTGCCCGGTCGGGTACGCGTCGCCCGCGGCGACCTCTCCGGCCAGCGAATTGTCCTCGCAGTCGGCGCAGGTCGACTCGGACGGATCGATGATCCAGGTCAGCATGGTGCCGGGCTTCACGCCGGCGGCCAGACCGCCCCCGTGAGCGAACCGGAACGCGTCGTCGAGCTGGTCGTCGATGTGCTGGGTCTTCCACTCGCGGTAGACCGCGCGAACCCGTTTGGTGACGTCTTCGTTGTCGCCGCCGCCGTCGCTGATCGCCCGCTCGAGGCGAGCCCGGAGCGGAGCGACGAGGTCGTCTCGGACGACCGCATGCGCCCGCTCGAGTGCCCCACCCTTGGTGATCGTGGTGCGCAGCGTCTTGGAGTCGCGCTTGCCGACCTCGGCCGCACCGGCGATCGCGGCGTCGAGCAACTCGTCGGCGAGCGCACCGAGGTAGGTATCGACGTGATCGTCGACATCGGCGATCAACTGGTCGAGCTGGGTGACGGCCTGCTTCTGGCGGAGCCGATCGAGCACACCGTTCTGCTCGTCGGCCAGGACACGCTTGAGCTTGCGGGCGCCGCCGACGATCAGGGGCACCAGCGCCTCGTCGCGTCGCATGAAGGCCGTGGCCTCGGCGACGCCCGGGTCGTCGTCGGCTCCGACGTCGGCCGCCGCCTCGGCGTCGAGTTCGGCTCCGACGTCGTCGATGTCGTCGATGTCAGTGGTCTCGTCGGTGAGGGCCGGGGCCTCGCTCCGCAACCGCTCGAAGATCCCGCCCACGTCGGGGCGCTCGTCGGTCGCCGACTCCTGGTCGCTGCCGTCGGCCTGCCGCGCCGCGTCGACGTCCGACTCGGCGACGTCCGACTCGGCATCGTCATCGTCGGCGGCGTCGGTGTGCTGGTCGGGCCGGCCGCGGAACAGCGATACGACGTTGGCGTCGCGCGGCGGAACGGGCGCGGGTGCCTCGTCGCCGGCGGTCTCGTGGCTGCCGTCGGTCTCGATCGGGATCGTGTCGTCGGCCTCACCGATCGCCGCGTCGTCGTCCGTGTCGTCGTCGGTCTCGTCGGTCTCGACGGTCTCGACGGATTCGGTGGCATCGACGGCCCCGGTGGGTGTGTTCGTCGCGGCCTCGTCGACGTCGTCGTCGTGGAACTCGTCGACCGCCCGCTCCTGCGCGTCGAGGTCGACCGGTTCGCTCGCCGGGCCGGCCTGGTCGCGATCCATGTCGCTCGCCGGCACCATCAGCGGCAGCGGGCCCGTGGTCGGCGAGAAGTTGACGAACTCGGCCGGTCCCTCGACGGACTGCAGTTCGGAGGTGACGTCGACCGCGACGAGGCGGGCCCGCTCGAACACCTGGAGCAGCCGGTCTCGGCCGTGGACCAGGTCTTCGATCTGCTGCCGCGCCAACTTGGTCCGTCGCTCGAGGTCGGCCAGCACCCGCTCGCGGTAGGCGCGCGCCTCGTTGACCATCTCACGGCCCTGCTGCTTGGCCAGCGCGACCTCGGCCTCGGCGTCGGACGTCGCATCGTGGCGCTTGCGGGCGGCCTCGACCTCGGACTCCTGGCGCAGCCGGTTGACCTCGTCGTTCGCGTCGTTGAGGATCTTGGCGGCGGTCTCCTCGGCGCGGATCTTGATCTGCGACGCCGACTCGCGGGCCGTCTGCAGCACCCGCAGGGTCTCCTCGCCGAGCAGCGCGGCGACGGTCTCGTCGTCGAGTTCGGGGGCGGGCACCGCGGCCGCTTCGGCCTCGGCATCTCGCAGTCGGGCTTCGAGCTGACGCTCCCGTTCCTGCAACCGGCCCAGTTCGGCGGCGACCGACGTCAGGAACGCACGGACCTCGTCCTGGCTGAAGCCGCGTCGAGACGTGGAGAAACCGGCCTCCGCCACCGACGCGGGCGAGGAGGGGTCTGGTCTCGAGAGCGAGGCAGCCATACGCACGAGCGTAAACCTCTCGGCACCCGGTTTGGCGGCAATCGGTGGCGGTTCAGCCGCCGTCGGTATCGGCGGCCTGCTCCGGGGCCGGCGGAATCGGGTCGCCGCCGAGCGATTCGAGTGCGGTGAGTGCTTCTTCGAGCGTCCGAACCGGGATGATCCGCAGGTCGTCACCGCCCGCCTGCCGTGCCGCTTCGAGCTCGGCCTCGAACGCTGCGCGCTGCGCTTCGCTGGCCGCATCGGAGATCCCCGGCACCAGGAACACGTCGACACCGGTCTGGGCGACGGCGCTCGCCTTCTGCCGCAGCCCACCGATCGGCCCGACCGAACCGTCGAGTTCGATCGTCCCGGTGACCGCGATGTCGGCGCCCCCGGTCAGCTCCCCCTCGGTCAGTTCGTCGATCAGCGTCAGCGTGAACGCCAGGCCGGCCGACGGACCGCCGATCGACCCGGTGTCGATGTCGAGGTCGAACGGCAGCTCGACGCGACGGGTGTCGAACGGGAAGAAGCCGACGATCGTCCGGTCGGGATCGTCGGGTGACGCGGTGAGTTCGACCTCGACCTCGAGTTCACCGGCCTCCGGCCGATCGATCCGCATCGTCACGATGTCGCCGGGTGCACGCCCTTCGAGGACCCGGCCGAGGTCTTCGACCCCGTCGATTCGCTCGCCGTCGGCCTCGAGGATCCGGTCGCCCGGATCGAGGACGTCGTCGGACGGGCTCCAGTCGACGCACTCGGTGTTGTCCTCGTTGGCGGCGAGGCACACCATGTCCTGGATCAGCACGTCGCCCTCGATCACATCGACGTCGAATCCGACGCGCTGCAGCGCGACGTACTGCGCGACCTGCTCGGACGTCCGCATCTGTTCGAGTGCGAACCGTCGGCGCTGCGGTGGGGTCTGGACCCCGAACTTCTCCTCGTTGGTCAGGAACTGGATCGCCGGCTCGTCGCGACCGACGAACCACGAGAGGACCGACTGGGCCGGCTCGGTGACCGTGACGAAGTAGATGTCGCCGACCGGCGGGAACTGCTCGGCAGCCGCACCGAGGTCGCCGAACACGATCCGATCGTCGACGGGTTGCGCCGATGCCGGCGTCCGGGCGAACGGCGTGCCCTGTTCGACCCCGAGCCGGGTGTTCTCCTTGGAGGCCACCCACTGGGACGGCAGCACCGACGCCACTGCGATCGCGGCGAGCACGAGCATCGCGAGCACGACCAGCGGGACGGCCCACCGGCGATGCACCGGCGAGGGCAGGACCAGACCCGCGCGCTCGGCAGCCTCGGCGAGGGTTTCCGGTCGCGTGTCGGGCGGCCCCGGAGGGGTCTCGGTCGGCGGTAGTGTCGATGTCCGCGTGTCGGTCACTCTTGCGCTCTCTGTTGACGGCCTGACGGTCCGAGCCGCATTCATCGCGGGCCTGGCGATCGTCGCCCTGTTGCTCACCGGGTGGCGTAAGCCTGCCAGAGCCGAGTCCCGATCACCACGCGGTCCGTCCTCCCGCCCGCCCAGCGGCGTCGTCGTCGAACACTTCGACACCCCCGAGTACCGCCGCCCCGGCGTGGTCCGCCGCGTGCTCGCACTCGTCGCGAGCGGCGGGATCGGCGTCCTCATCGGCATCCTGATCGCGATCGTGACGTCGTTCGCGATCGCGATCGCGGTCATCTGGCTCACGAATCTGCTGCAGCAATGAGCGCTCACGATCGACGGGTGGCCGTCATCGTCGCCGGCCACCAGGGCGACGAGACCGTTGCGGCCGAGCACCTCGACGACACCGCCGGTCCAGTTCGGGCCGCGGCGTTGCACGCGCTCGAACGGATCGGCACCTTGACCGACGACCGGATCGCGGCCGCGTTCACCGACCCCGACCCGGAGGTCCGGCGCCTGGCCGCCGAACTCGCCGGGCGACGACCCGGCATCGATCTCACTCCCCTGCTGGCCGACGCCGACGAGACCGTCGTCGAGATCGCCGCCTGGGCATGCGGCGAGCAGGAAGACGTCGACGATGCCACGCTCGACCGGCTGATCACCCTGGCGACCGACGCCGACGAACCACTCGTCCGCGAAGCCGCCGCTGCGGCGCTCGGAGCGATCGGTGACGAACGCGGGCTGCCGGCGATCCTCGCTGCCTGCGCCGACAAGCCCCACGTCCGACGCCGGGCCGTGCTCGCGCTCGCACCCTTCGACGGCGACGAGGTCGAGGCCGCGATCGAGCGGGCTGCGGCCGATCGCGACTGGCAGGTGCGCCAGGCCGCCGAGGACCTCCGGCGTGCCGCCGGCGAGGTCGATCTGGCCGGGCCGGACGATCAGATCGAGTAGCGGTACAGGTTCGTCTCGTACGGCTCGAACCCGAGGCGCACGTACAGCCGGTTGGCCGCCTCGCGCGACGACCGGCTCGTGAGGCTCACGTTCTTGGCGCCCCGGTGCGCCGCCTCGGCGATCGCGGCCCGATTGAGCGCCTCACCGACGCCGTGCCCACGCGCCGACGCGTCGACCACCACGTCTTCGATCCACGCCTTGAGCCCCGTCGGGATGCGGTAGAACGCCAGCGTCAGGCTCCCGACGATCGCGTCGTCGACCCGAGCGACGAACAGCACCGAGTCGGGCGACTCGACGATCGCGGACAGCGCATCGGCGTCGGGAGGCGGCGACGACGACGACAGCTGGGGGATCAGGTGGGCGAACGCGGCGACCAGATCGGCGTCGACGCGATCAACGGGACGGATCTCGAGACTCACGCCCGACGACGCTAGCCGCCGATCCGGGCTCGACAGGCCCCGCCCACGGTGCCAGGGTGCAGCCATGGCGCAATCACGAGCCAAGCGCAACCAGAGGTCACGGCGCCGGGCGAGGAGCATGCCGCTGCAGCAGGCACCGCAGCGGAAGGCGGTGCGGCGGGCCGTGATCGCCTTCCTCGTGCTGGTCGGGCTGGCCGGCATCCTCGCTGTCTCCGCGCCCGGCGACGACGGCACCGGATCACCACCGTCGCCGAAAATGGCGACGACGAGCGACCGGTAGGCTGGCGAGGGCATGGATCATGTCCGCTGGCTCGCTGACGACATCTCGTTGACCAACCCGGTCATCGTCGCTGCGTTCACCGGCTGGAACGACGCCGCCGACGCCGCCTCCACGGCGCTGCGAACGATGATCGAGACCAGCGGCGCCACCGCCCTCGCCGAGATCGATCCCGAGCCGTTCACCGACTTCGCCACCACGCGCCCCCACGTCGCGCTCGACGAGCAGCGCAACCGGTCGATCATCTGGCCGACGGTCGGCGTCTGGGGGGCGTCGCTGCCCGGGACCGACGTCGTGCTCGTCATGGGGCCGGAGCCCGCCCTGAGATGGCGGACCTTCTGCGACCAGATCACCGGCATCGCACAGCGGGTCGACGCGCCGATGGGGTTCACGCTCGGCGCGCTGCTGGCCGACGTGCCCCACACCCGCCGCACCCAGATCATCGGCACCGGGACCGACACCGATCTGATCGAACGGTTCGACCTCGAACGCTCCCGGTACGAGGGGCCGACCGGCATCGTCGCCGTACTCCACGACGCCTGGTCGCGCTGCGGCCTGCCCACCGCCTCGCTGTGGGCGGCCGTGCCGGGGTACGCCGCACAGCTGCCGTCGCCGCGGGCGGCCGTCGCACTCCTCGACCGACTGTGCACGATGATGGGCACACCCGCACCGACCACCGCGATCACCAACCAGATCGCCGACTACGACGCCCAGGTCGACGCGCTCATCTCCGACGACGACGACCTCGTCACCTACGTGCGCCGACTCGAGTCGATGGTCGACGAGATGTCCGGCGACGACACCGGGTCGACGACCTCTCCGATCGACGACACCGATCCCGAATCGTTGGCGGCCGAGGTCGAGCAGTTCCTGCGCGACCACGACACCGACGGCTGACACCGTCAGCTGCGCCACACCTCGGATCGAGGAAGATCGAAGACGGTCGGCGTCTCGTCGCCGTTGATCGCGGCGAACGCCGGGCCGGCCCACCAGCTCGCGCCGGCGGTGGCCTCGGGCAGCGAGGTCGGGCCGAACCAGCCGACGTCGGCGGTCTCGAGCGGATGCGGCGTGAGTTCGCCGCCGGTCGCCCGGCAGTAGAACAGCAGCATGTACATCCCGAACCGGGAGAAGCCCATCCGCTGTCCGTCGATCACCGACAGCAGGCGCACCGGCTCGCAGGTGATGCCGGTCTCCTCCGACACCTCCTTGACCGCGACCTCCGACGGCGAGTAACCGATGTCGGCCCATCCGGTGGGATACAGCCACACGCCCGAGTCGGCCCGCTGGACGAGGAGGATCTCGCCGTCGTCGTTGCCCACGACGGCGCCGATCGCGACCTTCGGCGTCACGTAGCCCGGGACGCCCTCGCCCACGTTCTGCAGCCATTCCTGCACGAAGTGGTCGGTTTCGCGGGCGACGGCCACCGCTTCGTCGAGTTCCTCGGCCGCCGACCGGATGTCGGCGGCGACGTGGAGCACCTCTTCGTACCGTTCGCGTTCGTAGAGGTTCTCGGTGAACGCGAGCCCGGTGCGGGCGATCCCGGCCAACGAAGAACTCCACCGGGCCAGGTCTCGTGCGTCGGCTCGACCGTTCGACTCGCTCACGACCGCGAACCTATCGTCCGGCAATGCGACGGTGACGAAACAGCGTCAGCCGATGGCGTGCAGCACGGCGCGTTCGATCTCCGTGCGGTGGAATGCGTCGGTGACCAGCGAACCGGTCCAGCTCCGCACGTAGAACGTGTCGACGACATCGAGCCCGATCGTCTGCACCGTCGCGTGCCGGATGTCGAGCCCCACCTCGGCGAGCGCCTTGGTGATCCGGTAGAGGATCCCGATCCGTGTCGCACACCTCACCTCGATCACGGTCGCGTCGGACGAGGCATCGTCGTGATAGACGACGCTCGGCGGCGCCGGTGTCGCGGCTTGTGTCGCGCGTCGGCGGCGGTAGGTCCTGGCCCGCTCGGCCAACCTCGACTCGATCGCCAGACGACCCGTCAGGGCCCGCTCGAGATCGGCGGCGATCGGGGCCCAGTCGATGCCACCCTTCGGAACCTCCACCCGGAACTCGGCCGCGCCCATGCTGACGCGACCGAGCTGCGGCTCGTCGGAGTGCGCTCGGGCCGTGACGACATCGAGGCCGTGCAGCGACACGACGCCGGAGATCCGGCTGAACATGCCCGGCTCGTCGCGATACACGATCGTCAGTCGGTCGACGTCGATGCGGATGTGATGGTCGCCGCTCGCCATCCGCTCGACGGTCTCGGCGTCGGGGAACAGCGTCCAGATCGCATCGGCGACATCGCCGCCGCCGATCACGTGGTCGACCCGCGACACCAACTCGTCGACGAGCTCCTTCTTCCACCCGCCCCATGCCGACGGGCCGGTGGCGATCGAGTCGGCCTCGGTCAGTCGATGCAGCAGTTCGAGCCGTTCGTGGGTACCGACCGCCTCGGCGACGTGTTCGATCGTGACGGGATCGGACAGATCGCGACGGACGGCGACGTCGGGCAGCAGCAGGTGGTGTTCGACCATCGCGACCAGCGCATCGACATCGGGCGCGGCGAGTCCGAGTCGCGGCCCCAGCTCGCGCATGATCGCCATGCCCACCTCGGTGTGATCTCCGGGGTACCCCTTGCCGATGTCGTGGAAGAGGGCACCGAGCACCAGCAGGTCGGGCCGCGCCACCTCGTCGGCGAACTTCGCCGCGTTGGCGGCCGCCTCCCAGAGATGACGGTCGACGGTGAAGCGGTGATAGGCGTTGCGCTGCGGCCGCGAGCGCACGGGCTCCCACTCGGGCAACATCCGCGAGATGAGTCCGCGCTGATCGAGCGATTCGATGACCGGGATCGCCGCGTGTCCCTCGAGCAGGAGCGCGACCAGCTTGCTGATCGCACCGGCCGGCCAACGCGCCGGCCACTCGGGCACGTCACGGGCGAGCCGGTCGAGGCTCTTGCGGCCGATCCGTGCCCGGTGCCGAGCCGCCGCCGTCGCGAGTCGGAGCATGGTCGTCGGATCGACGGCGGGATCGGCGTCGATCGCCAACTCGATCTCGCCGTCCAGGAGCATGACGCCCGGAGCGACCTCCTTGGGACTGCCGCCCGTCGGTTTGCCGACCCTGCCCCACGCCTCGTCGGAGATCCACGCCACCGTGCGGGCCGCGGCCGCGATCTCGGCCATCAGCGCATCGGCCGACCCCAATCCTGCCGCGGCAGCCGCTGCATCCTGATCTTCGAGGCGAAGGGTGTCGCCGGGCCGACCGGTCGCACGATGCAGGGCCACCCGGGCGCTCAGCAGCACGTCGTAGCACTCGTTGAGCGCCACGTTGTCCTCGTCGGAGAGCACGAGGTTGCCGCATTCGGCCCACCAGAGCGAATGGGCGTCACGGATGCCGCCGTGGCCGTCCTTCAGGTCGGGTTCGAGGATGTAGGCGACGTCGCCGGCGCCGGACTGGCGCTGGTACACGCGGTCGCGCAGCTCGGCGAGCCACCGCTTCTTGCGTTTCGACCAGTTGCTGCGACCCGACTCGACGATCACGTTGCCGATCTTGCGATCGCCCGCGATCGGCCGGGCCGTGAGCAGCGCGGTGGCCGTGTCGAGATCGGTCTTGGCCAGCGCGAGGTGTTCGTCGACCGAGCGGACCGCATGGCCGAGCTTCAGCCCCGTGTCCCAGATCGGGTACCAGATCGCCGACGCGACCGATTCGATCCGGTTCGATTTGGATTCGTGGATCAGGATCAGGTCGATGTCGCTCTGCGGCGAGAGCTCGCCGCGGCCGTACCCACCGACGGCGACCAACGCGAACTTCGGGGCCCTCGGATGCTGGGTCCGGGCGTGCGCCGCGAGGGCCGTGATCCATTCGTCGGTCGCATCGGCCAACCGGTGGCAGTAGGCGCGACCGCCGACGCTCTTGTCGTCGACCGCCTCCTGGCGGCGTTCGAACGCGGCCGCCACCGCATCTTCCGTCGTGGACGTCGTCACAGGCCCCACGGTAGGCGGCGTCTCATCGCATTCCGTCATCTCGGCGGCGAGCGAGCACCGTCATCGCCTTCCAGGCACCCCAGGTGAGCCCGGGCTCGTGCAGCGACGGGTCGACATCCGACCATGTCGCCGGGCCGAGCCGGTAGACGTCGTCGGGAAACCGATCGGCGTCGGGCGACGACGGCGGCACCGCACCCAGTTCGCGCAGGAGCTGCGTGGGTTCGCGCACCGCGTCGCGGAGCAGGGTCAGCGGCGTGGTGCGCTGCTCGTCGACATCCGTGCCGAGCAGGTCGTCGAGTCGCACGAGGAGGTCTGCCGCCACCCGTTCGACCACGGCGTCGAGCCGAGCTTCGATCCGACCGACCTCGACACCGCCACGAACACCCGCCTCGATCGTGATCCGCCGCAGCCAGCCGGGGGCGACGCGACGTGTGGTCTCGAGCAGCGTTGCCGCCGGATCGATCGCTGGTTCGTCGGGCTGCACCTCGTCGGCCACCTCACTCTTCTATCGTGACTCGCGTGCCTGCGCTCCCGATTCGACCACGACGCGCGCCGTGGACGCGGATCGTCGGCGGCGCGATGGCCGCCACGCTGATCGCGGGAGCCTGCACCGGTGGCGACGACGATGCCGTCACGTCGACCACCACGGCCAGCACCACGAGCACCACCACGATCCCGCGTGACGACGACGGCCAGCTCGTCCTCGGCATCTACCTGCCGGTCACCGGCGCCGGTTCCGAACTGGGTCAGCCGATGATCGCCGCCGTCGAGGACGCGGTGGACCGGATCAACACGGCGGGCGGTGTGCTGGGTCAGAGCGTCCGCACGATCCAGGCCGACGAGGGCGCCGGCACCGGGTTGGGCGAGTTGCTCGAGCAGGGCGTCGACGCGATCGTCGGGCCCGCCTCGTCGCTGACGGCGCTGACGCAGTTGGGAGCGGCCGTCGACCCCAACACCGGCGTCGTCGTGTGCTCACCCTCCGCCACCTCGCTGTTGCTCGACGACTACCCCGACAACACGTTCCTGTTCCGCACCGCTCCGAGCGACTCGTTGCAGATGGCCGCGATCGCTCGTCAGGTGCAGCGCACCGGAGCGCGCTCGGTCGCCGTCGGCTACCTCGACGACCCGTACGGACGCGGCCTGCACGCAGCCTTCCTCGACGAGATCGAGGCTCGCCGCCTCGCGGTACCGGTCTCGGTCGGGTTCAGCGGCGATCAGACCGATCTCTCCGGGTCGGCGGCCGCGCTGCTCGACGCCGATCCCGGCGTGATCGTCGTGCTCGGTGACGCCGATGACGGTGGCCGTCTGATCGCCGCACTCGACGCTGCCGATTCGGCGTCACCGCAGGTCATCGTCAACGACGCGATCCGAGAGGCGCGCCAGACGATCCAGTCGCTGTCGGGCGAGTTCCGGAGCCGGCTGACCGGTGTCGCCCCGCTCGCCAGCAGCACCGACGAGGACGCACCCGACGGCTTCTTCGCCGCCCACGCGGTCGACTGCGTCAACCTGATCGCCCTCTCGGTCGTGGTGGCCGGCACCGACGCGCCCCGGACCTTCCGGACCAACATGGCCGGTGTGAGCGCCGACGGTCGGGCGTGCGACACGTTCCAGGCGTGCGCCCTGCTCCTCGAACAAGGTCTCAACATCGACTACGGGGGCGCGTCGGGCAGCGCCGAGCTGTCGAATGCGACCGGCGACCCGATCGAGGCTCGCTTCGAATCGTTCAGCTTCGAGGCCAACGGGACCGAGATCCGGTCGTTCCAGTTCGAGGTGCCCTGAACCACCCGGTGAGCCGGGCGTGTCGTACGGGGCGGCGTCGGGTCAGACCAGGTCGTCGACGTACGCCAGGTACCCGACGTAGAAGGCACCGAAATCGCCGTACAGCGACGACGCCTTGTCGTACCGGAGCGTGTACACGACGTCCTTGATCACCTCGAGGTTGATCCCGAACAGCGTGACGCCCCACTCGTACTCGTCGAGGCCCGTCGATCCGGTGATGAGCTGCACGAGCTTGCCGGCGAACTTGCGCCCGCTCGTGCCGTGCTCGTACATCATCTCCTTGCGCTCCTCGAACGGCGTCGCATACCAGTTGGCGTGCGCCTCGCGCCGCTTGCTCATCGGGTAGAAGCAGAACGCCGGCTTCCCCTCGGGGGGCAGCACGGGATAGAGGCGGGCCTGGAGGGCTTCTTCCGGCAGCCCCGGTGCGTACTCGCTGACCTCGGTGATCGACAGGTACGAGTCGACGACGTGGAGCCCGGCGTGCTGCAGGTGCGTCTGCAGATGGCGGAGCGCGACGACGTCCTTGCCCAACGCCATGAACGCCAGGTCGGCCTTGTGGCCCAGGATCGCGGCCGTGACGACCTGGCACTCGGCCTGTTCGGCGGCTCGGACGGCGAGGATCACGGCCTCGCGATCGACCGATTCACCGGGCGAGCAGAACAGGTGGAGGACGCAGACGCCCGTTTCCATGCGCATGCAGCGCAGGCTACCGAGCGGGCACTCCCGTCAGGTCGGCGCGGTCAACCGCTCGGGTGCGTACACGTTGAACCGATCGCCGCGCATGAAGCCGGCGAGGCACAACCCGGCGCGCCGTGCCGCCTCGACGGCCAACGCGGTCGGCGCACTGACCGCGACGACGGTGCCGAACCCGGCGGCCCACGCCTTCTGCACCATCTCGACGCTCGCCCGTCCGCTCACGAACAGCCCGAGACCGGTGGCGGGGAGGTCACCGGCGAGGAGCATCGCCCCGACCACCTTGTCGACCGCGTTGTGGCGGCCGACGTCTTCGCGCACGAGCAGGACGTCGCCGCTCGGACCGAACGCGGCGGCGGCGTGCACGGCGCCGGTCGCGTCGAACAGCCCCTGGCGGTCGGCGACCAGGCCGGGCATCGACGCCAGCAGATCGAGCGGCATGGGGTCGGTCGACGGCAGCGGGTCGAGACGCTGGTGGAGTTCGTCGAGTTGGTCGCTGCCGCACCAGCCACAGCTCGACGAGGTGGTGCCGAGACGCGGCGTGGGCGTCGGAGCGACACCACCGGTGCCGACGGTGACGACGTTGAACTCGGTGTCGACGGCGGAACCGTCGGCGCAGTACCGCACCTCGGCGACGGTGGCACCGCTGAGCAGCCCCTCGGTGTGGCAGAACCCGACCGCGAGCTCGAAGTCGTTGCCCGGCGTACGCATCGTGGTCGACACGACCGTGCCGTCGAGTTGGATCGTCATCGGCTCCTCGACGATCAGGTCGTCGGGCCGGCGCTTCGCACCGTCCGGCGTCACCGCGGTGACGAGGAAACGCTGGGTGCGCGAGCGGCTCACCCTGCCAGGTTACGGAACACGGCCGCGGCCCGCGCGGCGGCACCGGGGTCGAGGTGGAGGAACAGCGACGGCTCGGTCAGTTCGAGCTCCAGCAGCACCGGGCCGTCGGCCATCGGGAGCAGGTCGATCCTCGCATACGCGGTCTCGGGCAGGAGACCGACGACGCGCTCGCCGAGCGCTCGTTCGAGGTCGGTGGCCAGGTGCGGGAAGCTCGATTCGACCGCCATCAGGTCACCCTCGAACTCGACCGGCTCGGCGAGGATCGCCGACTTGCGGAAGGCGTGGCTGAACGCACCTCCGACGTAGACGAGCCCGGTCTCACCCGACGTCTCGACATCGGCCAGGTAGGGCTGCACCATCACCGTCAGACCATGCGCGAGAAGTCGGCGGGCGTGTTCGGACGCTGCCGTGGCGTCGCCGCGGCTGCGGAACACCCCGTTGGAGCCGGCGCCGACCGACGGTTTGACGACCACGTCACCGACGAACTCGTCGGGGTCGGTTTCGCCGTCATCGGCCACGAACGTGGTGGGCACGACCGGGACGCCGTGACCGGCCAGCTCGGCGAGGTAGCGCTTGTCGGTGTTCCACTCGATCACGTCGACCGGGTTCCACAACGTCGACACGTCGCTCACGTGGCGGGCCCACCGGAGGAAGTCGTCGCGGCGGGTGTGGTAGTCCCATGTCGAGCGCACGATCGCGACCGAACAAGCGCCCCAGTCGACGGCCGGGTCGTCCCACGCGACCACCGATGCCTCGGGCAACTCCCGCTGCAGCAGCGGGAGGTCGGTGTCGAGGCCGAGCGCGGCACGGCACGTGACGAGGGCGAGCACGGCCCGAGACTACGCTCGGCGACCATGACCGAAACCACCACGGGCCGTCTCGTCGCAGCAGAGTTCGTCGGCACGACCGTGG
Source organism: Ilumatobacteraceae bacterium (assembly GCA_033344875.1). NCBI lineage: Bacteria > Bacillati > Actinomycetota > Acidimicrobiia > Acidimicrobiales > Ilumatobacteraceae > Ilumatobacteraceae bacterium. Next base: position 2,646,455 of record JAWPMO010000001.1, read on the forward strand.
TGATGTTGGGCGGGCCCGGCCTGATGATCGTCGGCGGCGACGACATCGGCACCCTCGGGGTCGCCGTCGGTTTCGGTGTGTCGATCGCGATCGCGATCGGGGTGATCGGCGCCGTCGCCAATCCGATGTTCAGCCTGGCGCTCTGGTTCTCGAAGGGGGTCACCACCCGCGAGCTGCTCTCCGACTGGGTCGGACAGTTCGCCGGCGCCGTCTTCGGTGCGGCACTGCTGTTCGGACTCAACGACACGACCCGGTTCGTGACCGGCACCAACGGTTGGGATCCGGGTCGCGCCGACACCGGCGTCGACCTCGGGATCAGTCTGTCGGGCTTCGCCGATCTCGGCGTGGTGCTCGCCGCCGAACTCGCGCTCGGCACGATCGTCGTGGTCGTGCTCCTCTCGTCGATCAGCCAACAACGTTCGAACAGTGCCATGGCCGCGTTTACCGGTGCCGCCTACGCGTTGGGCACGCTGTTCCTGCTGGGCATCTCCGGAGCCGGCATGAACCCGGCCCGCAGCCTCGGCACTGCCATCTTCGCCGACACCGACCCGAACGCACTCGGCCAGCTGCTGCCGTTCGTCATCATCCCGCTGCTCGCGTCGTTCGCCGGCACGATGATCTGGCTGATGATCGACGACGCCACCATCGACGACACCCTCTTCGACGATTCGTTCCTCGAAGACGCCGCCGACGCCGTCACCGGTGACTGACGAGGTCGCGGCCCGCACGTACGTCGCGTTCGTGCGTGCCGTGATGATCGGCCGCGAGGGCCTGCACCGCCCGGTACTCCTCGAGATGTTCGAGCGGGCCGGTGCGACCGATCCGGTCTCGTACATCTCGACCGGCAACGTGTCGTTCGATGTCGAACCCGACCGCCTCGACGACGTCGTCGCGACGGTCGAGTCCGAACTGGAGCGACTGCTCGGGCGGGCCACACCACTGTTCGTCCGTTCGCTCGACCAGCTCCGGTCGCTGCTCGCCCGCGACCCGTTCGCCGACGCGCCGTTCGACGAGGTGTACGCCCGCCTCGTCACGTTCCTCCGACCCGAGGTGCCGTCGCCGCTCGAACTTCCGATGACGGCACCGAACGGCGACTGGTCGGTCTTCGCCGCCACGGCGTCCGAGGTGTTCAGTGTCACCAGGGCCTGGCCCGACCGGCAGCCCCAGGATCCGGGCGGCGTCATTCAACGCGCCGCCGGGCAGCCGGTCACGACACGGGCCCTCGGCACGATCGAGCGCCTTGTGGCCAAGCTCGACGACCGCGCCGGCGACGACTGATCGGTGCCTCGCCGCCTCGACGGCGCACCGGCCTGCGACCGCACACGCGGGCGAGCCCCGGGCGTCGACCCGGGGCTCGCTGTCGCATCACCGTTCGATCGGGTGATCGAACGGTCTAGTGATCGTGACCGTGGTGATCGTCGTCGTCGTGCTCCGGCTTGTCGGCGATGATCGCCTCGGTGGTGAGGAACAGCGCCGCGATCGATGCCGCGTTCTGCAGGGCGGAGCGCGTCACCTTCGCGGCGTCGATCACGCCGATCTTCACGAGGTCTTCGTAGACGCCGGTGGCGGCGTTGAGACCCTCGTTGCCGGTGAGTTCGCGAACCCGGTTGACGACCACGCCGCCGTCCATGCCGGCGTTCTCGGCGATCTGACGGAGCGGGGCGCTGAGCGACTTGGCGACGATGCGAGCGCCGGTGGCCTCGTCATCCCGCAGGGAGGCGACGACCTTCTCGACCGCGTCGATCGATCGCACGAGCGCCACACCACCGCCGGGCACGACGCCCTCTTCGATGGCGGCCTTGGTGGTCGACACGGCGTCTTCGATGCGGTGCTTCTTCTCCTTGAGCTCGACCTCGGTGGCGGCGCCGACCTTGAGGACGGCGACGCCGCCGGTCAGCTTGGCGAGCCGCTCCTGCAGCTTCTCGCGGTCGTAGTCGGAGTCCGTGTTGTCGATCTCGGCCTTGATCTGGCTGATGCGACCGGCGATGTCGGACTCGTCGCCGGCACCCTCGATGATCGTGGTCTCGTCCTTGGTGATCACGATCCGCTTGGCGGTACCGAGCAGGTCGAGCGTGGCGGTGTCGAGCTTGAGGCCGACGTCTTCGCTGATGACCTGCGCACCCGTGAGGATCGCGATGTCCTGCAGCATGGCCTTGCGGCGCTCGCCGAAGCCGGGGGCCTTGACGGCGGCCGACTTGAACGTGCCACGGATCTTGTTGACGACGAGGGTGGCGAGTGCCTCACCCTCGATGTCCTCGGCGATGATGACGAGCGGGCGACCGCCCTGCATGACCTTCTCGAGCAGCGGCACGAGGTCGCGGACCGAGGTGATCTTCGACGAGACGAGCAGCACCAGCGGGTCCTCGAGCGAGGCCTCCATCCGGTCGGTGTCGGTGACGAAGTAGGGCGAGATGTAGCCCTTGTCGAAGCGCATGCCCTCGACGAGGTCCATGTCCATGCCGAACGTCTGGCTCTCTTCGACGGTGATGACGCCGTCCTTGCCGACCTTGTCGATCGAGTCGGAGATCAGCGAACCGATCTCGTCGTCGGCGGCGGAGATGCTGGCGACCTGGGCGATCTGCTCTTTCGAGTCGACGTCGACGGCGAGGGCCTTGATCGAATCGACAGCCGCGGCGACCGCAGCTTCGATGCCACGCTTGACGCCCATCGGGTTGGCCCCGGCGGCGACGTTGCGGAGGCCCTCCTTGACCATCGCTGCCGCGAGCACGGTGGCGGTGGTGGTGCCGTCACCGGCGACGTCGTCGGTCTTCTTGGCGACTTCCTTGACCAGCGCTGCGCCGATCTGCTCGTACGGGTCGGAGAGTTCGATCTCCTTGGCGATCGACACCCCGTCGTTGGTGATCGTGGGTGAACCCCACTGCTTGTCGAGCATCACGTTGCGGCCCTTCGGCCCCAAGGTGACGCGGACGGCGTCGGCGAGCTGGTTCATGCCGGCTTCGAGTGCGCGGCGTGCCTCTTGATCAAAGGCGATCTGCTTCGACATCTGTGTCCTCCGTTGGACGAATCTGTGTTCGGGATGAACCGTTGTCGATCCGGCGAGCGCCGAATCGGGCGTTTAGCACTCTATCGCAGCGAGTGCTAACGCGGCAATGGGGCCACCACGACCCGTCGATGACGATCGATCCGGAATGAAATCCCGACCCAGCCGGTTATCTTTTGACCTATGGCTGTCACCGTTCGGATCCCCACCACCCTGCGCCCCATGTCGGGCGGCAACAAGCTCGTCGACGTCGACCCCGGCGCGCTGTCCGACGTGATCGCGAATCTCGAGGCAGCACATCCCGGGTTCGCCGACCGTCTGCTCGACGAGAACGGCGACCTCCGCAAGTTCGTCAACATCTTCGTCGACGACGACGACGTCCGCTACCTCGACGGGCTCGCCACGCCGGTCGCCGACGGCGTGACCGTGAGCATCATCCCGGCGGTCGCCGGAGGCTGACCACATCGCCGTGCCGGGGCGGTCACTAGCCTCCACGCCATGCGTGTCGTAGCCGCCGTCGACAAATTCCGGGGCACCGCCTCCGGTGCCGAGATCGCCGCGGCGATCGGCCACGCCTGCTGGGAGCAGGGTCACGACTGCGTGGAGTTCGCCCTCGCCGACGGCGGCGAAGGACTGATCGAGGTGCTGGGCGGACCCAATCGCACCACCGTGGTGACCGGCCCCCTCGGCACGCCGATCGAGGCGCCGTGGCGATTCCACCGCGGCACGGCCATCATCGAGATGGCACTGGCGAGCGGGCTCGTGGTCGCCGGCGGCGCCGAAGGCAACGATCCGATGACCGCCACCACCGCCGGGACGGGCGAGTTGATCGACGCCGCCGTGACCGCCGGCGCCAAGCGCATCATCGTCGGGCTCGGTGGTTCGGCCACGACCGACGGCGGCCTCGGGGCACTCGAGGCGATCGGTGCGCCGGCGCGGCTCAAAGCCGTCGAGCTCCTCATCGCGTGCGACGTGACGACCCGGTTCACCGACGCGGCGACCGTCTTCGGCCCCCAGAAGGGCGCGTCACCGGCACAGATCCGGATGCTCACCGGCCGTCTCGAGCAACTGGCCGACCGTTACGAGCGGGAGTACGGGGTCGACGTACGCGCGATCGACGGGTCGGGTGCAGCCGGCGGGCTGGGCGGGGCGCTCGCTGCGCTCGGCGGCAGGCTCACGCCCGGATTCGACCTGGTCGCCGACGAACTCGACGTGTACGAACAGCTCGAGGCCGCCGACCTCGTGATCACCGGTGAGGGCCATCTCGACGCACAGAGCTTCGAGGGCAAGGTCGTCGGCGGTGTCGCTGAGATCGCCGCCGAACACGACATCCCCGTCGCGGCCATCGTGGGCATCGCCGACGACGAGGTCCGCGATCGGATCCCCACCTGGGCGATCGCCGACCGGTTCGGCGAGGAGCGGGCCATCCGTGAGCCGCTGTGGTGCGTCGGCCAGGTCGCCGGCGAGATCCTGCAGCGGTACGCCGGCTGAACCCGACCCGGACTGGACCCGACCCGGGCGGTCAGCCGTCGGTCGTGTCGGTCGAGCCCGACGGATCGGGGTTGGTGACCGTCACGACGTTGCCGGATCCGGCGAGCACGTCAGGCGCCAACTGTTCGAGCGTCTGGTTGGCCTTGTCCTTGCCGAGCATCAGCAACACCTGGGCACCGTTGAGGGTGCCGTCGGTCGTGGGCGCCACCTCCGGCAACGGCGAGACCGAGCCGACACCGCCGAGCACTCGCGCCAACGAGTTCGCCACGTCGACTGCGGCGGGCGTATCGGGGTCGTAGTAGATGACCGTCTCGTCGAGATCGGGAACCGTGGAACTCGCGTTGGTCGGATCGACGACTTCGAATCCGGCGCCGGCCTCGATCGCTCGGCTCATCGCGCTCGCGCTGCCGCTCTGCCCGTTCGCGTTGGCGACGACGACGGACGCGCCGTCGACGATGATCGGCGGGAGCGTGGTCGTGGTCGGCAAGGTCGGGACCGACTCGTCGGGATCGGTCGTCTCGGTGCTGTCGTCGTCGGGCGCCTGACCGGACGATGCGCCGGCGACGGGCTCGGGGAAATCGGCCGAATCGGCGCCCCCATCGCTGATCGAGCGCAGGATCAGGAAGCCGGCGACCACGGCGACGACGGCCAGCACGATCGCGAGCGCACCGCTGACCGGGGCCCCGCCGTCGCCCACCCGTGGTGAACGTCGCGGAATCTGACCCGAGCCGTCGGGTACGTCGGTCATGTGAGGGCGCCTCCCTGTGCGTCGGTTCCGGTGTCGAGCCGCTCGCGGCGCCGACGAACACGTTGACGCTGCAACCGACGAACGACCAGCGGGTCGTGTTCGAGCGCCTCGGGCTGCTCGAGGAGTTCGTTCAACTCGGCATAGTACTCGTCGGCCGAGCACTGGAACCGCGCGCGCACGAGCGTCTCCTTGGGTTCGTCGAACGTCCAGAACGTCCGCTCGAACTCCAACATGGCCTGCTGCCGTTCGTTGATCACTGATACAGCCTTGCCGGTCGATGGGGGGTTGTACAAGCACCCCCGCGAAGTCGTGCGGTTCTCGGGTGCCCAGTCCATGTTCTATCTTGCGATCCGTGTCCTCCGGCTCCCTTCCCGACTCGCTCCCACCACGTCCGTTCCTGATCGGGGTCGCCGGCGGCAGCAACTCGGGGAAGACGACCATCACGTCGCGGCTCTCGGAGATGATGGGTCCCGACCATCTCTCGCTGATCAAACTCGACTCGTACTACGTCGAACGTTCGTCCGAACCGATGGAGGTCAGGGCCGCGGCCAACTACGACCATCCGGACGCCTTCGACTGGGATCTGCTCAACGACCACCTGGCAGCCCTCACCGGTGGCGGTTCGGTCGAGGTGCCGATCTACGACTTCGCGATCCACGACCGCTCCGACCGGAGCGAGATCGTGCAGGCGACCCGGGTCGTGGTGGTCGAGGGGATCCTCGTGCTGTGGGAGCCGCGCCTGCGCGAACGGTTCGACCTGAAGATCTTCGTCGACACGCCCGCCGACCTGCGGATCATCCGGCGGCTGCAGCGCGACGTCGCCGAGCGCGGGCGGACACCCGAGAGCATTCTCGACCAGTACCTCGCGACCGTCCGTCCGAGCCACGAGCTGTTCATCGAACCCAGCAAGCGCTTCGCCGACGTGATCGTGCCCGAGGGCGGCCTCAACCGGCCGGCGCTCGAGGTATTGCTGGCCCGGGTACGCGAACTGGCGAACGGCGCCGACTGAAGCGTCAGCCGTCGCTGCCGGAATCGTCGTCGCTGCCCTCGCCGGTGGCGTCGTCGCTGGTCTCGTCGGTGGCGTCGTCGCTCGACTCATCCGACGAGTCGTCGGCCGCGGGGACCCGTCCCTGCAGCTCGTCGAGCGGCTTGTCGGCGGTGTCGTTGCCGAGTGCCAGCAGCACCGACGCGTCGCCGATTTCACCGTCGCTCGTCGGTGCCGGCACCGTGAGCTCGAGCACCTCGATGTCGCCGCCGCCGAGCGCCTCTCGGAGCGAGTTGGCGACAGCCTCCGCGTTCTCGACCTCCGGGTCGAAGTAGACCTTCGAAGTCTCCAGCTGGCTCTCGCTGCTGTTGGTCGCCGTCCCGGTGGTGAAGCCCACGGCGGCGAGCGCGTCGGTCATGCGGCCGGCCGAGCCGTTGATACCGCTCGCGTTCGCGACGACGACGGTGGCGCCCTCGGTGACGAGTTCGAGCGGTGGCAGCGTGGTGGTCGTGGACGGCGCAGCCGTCGTGGTCGTCGCCTCGGTGACGGGCGTGAGCGTGTTGCTCGTCGGCACGGACGTCGGTGTCGTCGTCTCGCTGCTCGCGTCGTCGTCGTCGCCGCCGCACGCTCCGAGTGTCAGGAGTACGGCCGCAGCCAGCCCGATCGATCCGACGGATCGTCGGCGAGACCGCAGCGTGGATGGCGTGCGAGTGTCGACAGGTGCGCTCTTCACACCCTTGACGCTACTCAGCGCGTCAAGGCCCGTGGGACCACCCCACCGGAACGCGGTCGCTGCGAGGGAGGGTTCAGATCTCGGCGTCGACCGTGAGCAGCAGCTCGCCGATGTCGTCGGGGATCGACGTACGTTCGAGATCGTCGTCGCGACCGACCAGGTCGAACGCGTTCTCCTGCGGCATCGACGGGATCGTCGCCATCACCTGCTCGACGACCTGCTCGTCCCACTGGCTCCCGGCGTGCTCACGCAGGATCGCGAACGCCATGTTCAACGGCATCGCCCGGCGGTACTGCCGGTCGTGCGTCATGGCGTCGAGCGCGTCGCAGACGGCGATGATCCGCGACGCGAGCGGGATCTCGCGGCCGACGAGACCGTCGGGATAGCCGGCACCGTCGACACGCTCGTGGTGCGAACGCACGATCCGGGCCGCCGAGGCGAGCGCAGGTTCCGAGGCGAGCATCGACTCACCGTCGACCGGGTGCAGCTTCATGACCTCGTACTCGGCCGCGGTCAGGCGGGCCGGCTTCTTGAGGATCGCGTCGGGAACGTGCACCTTGCCGACGTCGTGCAACATCGCGGCCAGTCCCAGGTCCCGGAGTTCGGGCGCCGACAACCGGAAGCGTTCGCCGACCCGCATCGCGAGCTCGCCGGTACGGATCACGTGATCGCGGGTGAGGACGTCCTTGACCTCGATGTCGGCGACGAACTGGTGGACGACCGGGCTCAGGCCGAGCTCGAACGCCACCAACGGATCGCGGGTGAGGATCGGGGCGAGCACGTCGTGCGCCGAGGGGCTCAGTCTCTGCGTGACCGCGAGGGCCAGGCAGGCGCCGATGACGCCGAACGCACCGGCGATGTGCGTCCACCAGAATCCGGTCGTGTACGGATCGACGATCAGCGGGGAGATGCCCATCACCGCGATCAGCATGAGCGAGACCGACGCGACGAGATTGGCCGGCTGCCGACCGAGATCGTAGAACCGCATCTGCCGCATCGACAGCGCCGACAGCGCCCACACCACACCGGCGGTGACGGCGATCGTGAGCGGACCCCGCGGGTCGGGGGCGACGATCAGATCGGGGAAGAACACGATGAGCGACGCCAGGACGAACACGCCGAGCAACGACAGCAACGTCCAGTCGCGCCAGCGGCGAGCCGCCCAGCGGCCGAACGTCGAATGCGGGGCCAGGAGGGGTAGGCCGCCGACGAGCGCGATCGGCAGCGCCAGGAACGCCGACGACCGGAACGCCTCGTTCGTCTCGAACAGGACGTCGGGGGTGACGAGGCCGTGGACCAGCGGCATCACCGACGCCGCCATCAGCATCGTGCCGAGCAGGCCGACCTCGGCCATCTCCCGGCGATCCGCCAACGAGATCACGACCGTCGCCGCCAGCACACATGCGAGCGCGGCGACCGTCATCAGGCTGAACAGACCGCGGGGGTGCACCCATTCGTGCGACGCCAGGGGTCCGACCGTGGTCGCCGCCGTCGTCGCGGCGAGGACACCGGCGACTCCCGCCCAGCGCGACCGGGCGCGAGTTGTGTTCGAGTTCTTCACGACGCGTATATCGGCGTCCTCGCCGACCACCTTGAGGACGGCCGGCGTCGGCGCGGCGCAGCACGGCGTGGCCGGGTACGGTGGGGGTCATGACGACCCAGCAGGAACTCGACGAGTGCGTGGCCGGACGGACGGTCGCCACCCGCTTCTTGGACACCCTCACGGCGCACGGTGACATCGCGGTGCTCCGGTGGAAGGAATCCGACGGATCGTGGTCGGAACGCACGCTGGCCGAGGTCGCCGACGACACCGCTCGCCTGGTCACGGCGCTCCGCGAGCTCGGTATCGGCAGGGGCGACCGCGTCGTCCTCATGATGCGGAACCGGCCCGAGTTCCACGCCATCGACCTCGCCGTGCTGTTCTGCGGTGCGACACCGGTGTCGATCTACAACTCCTCGGCTCCCGACCAGATCGAGTACCTGGTCAACCACTGCGGCGCCAAGCTGGCCGTCCTCGAGGACGATGAATTCATCGATCGGTTCGATACGGTCCGCGACCGCCTGACGACGCTCGAGAACATCGTCGTGGTCGAGCCGAGCGACGACACCGACGACGCCCACGTCCGGCTCGGCGAGCTGATGACCCGCACTCCGGCCGACCTCGCCGAGGCCGCGGCGATCGGTGAGCCCGGCGATCTCGCCACGATCATCTACACCTCGGGCACGACCGGGCCGCCCAAGGGCGTCATGCTGACCAACTACAACATCGTCTGGTCGCTCGAGTCGATCAGTCGGTCGATGCGTGAGCAGACCGACCTCGAGAGCCTGGCCGGGTTCCGGCACGTCTCGTACCTGCCGATGGCACACGTCATGGAACGACTGCTCGGCCACTACTACATGGTCGAGTTCGCCACCCAGGTCACGTGCTGCCCCGACACGGCGCAGGTCGCGGCCTACGCCGCCGAGGTCCACCCCGACTTCTTCATCGGTGTGCCGCGGGTGTGGGAGAAGCTCTACGCGGGCGTCACCGCCGCGTTGGGCGCCGATCCCGAGAAGGGTCAGGCCTTCGCCGACGGACTCGCCGCCGCCGAACCGATCGTCGAGAAGATGCGGGCGGGCACGGCGACCAAGGAGGAGATCGAGACCTACGAGTTCCTCGACGCCGTGGCGTTCACCCCGATCAAGCAGCTGATCGGCCTCGACCAGGCCAAGATCTGCATCAGCGGCGCGGCGCCACTCCAGTCCGACGTGATGCGCTGGTTCCAGACCATCGGCGTCCCGCTCAGCGAGGGCTACGGCATGTCGGAGACGACGGCCGTCCTGACCTGGTCGCACCAGGCCAAGCCCGGCCACGTCGGTCGACCCGCTCCGGGCGTCGAGATGCGGCTCGGCGACGACGGCGAGGTGCTCGCCCGCGGCGGCAACATGTTCCTCGGTTACCTCGACGCTCCCGACAAGACCGCCGAGACGATCGACGACGAGGGCTGGGTCCACACCGGTGACATCGGCGAGATCGACGACGACGGCTACCTCCGGATCGTCGACCGCAAGAAGGAACTGATCGTCACGGCCGGCGGCAAGAACATCAGCCCGGCCAACCTCGAAGCCGAACTCAAGGGCATCCCGCTCGTCGGGCAGGCGTGCGCCGTCGGCGATCAGAAGCCGTTCGTCGCCGCGCTGCTCGTGCTCGATCCCGACGCGGCACGGGCGTGGGCGGCCGAGCACGGTCTCGAGGGCGAGGCGGCCACGCTGCCGGCGATGGCCCAGAACCCCGACGTGATCGCCGAGATCGAGGCGGGGCTCGCGAAGGCGATGGCGAACTTCAACAACGCCGAGTCGGTCAAGAAGTTCACGGTGCTCGGCGCCGAGTGGCTGCCCGACACCGACCTCCTGACCCCGACCTCCAAGCTGAAGCGCCGCGGCATCCTCGCCACCTTCGCCGGCGAGATCGAGGCGATGTACGCCCGCTGACGTCCGCTGTCGCTCCGGTCGCCGTGTGCGTCGATCGCCACCACGGTCCGACCTCGACGTAGGGTCGGATCGTGCCGTTCCGTTCCGTCGCTCTCTATCGCTGGGGCGACCACGTCGACGACGACCATCAGGTCCGACTCGGAGCGGCGCTCGACGAGTTGGCGGCACAGGTGCCCGGCGTGCGCAGCCTCTCCCACGGGAGCGACACCGGGGCGATGGGCGGGTCGGCCGACTACGTCGTCGTCATCGACGTCGACACCGCGGCCGACTGGCGGGCGCTGCGCGACCACCCCTCGTACATCCTGCTCGTCGAGGAACTGATCACGAACCACGCGGTCGAGCAATCCGTCGGCCAGTTCCGCGCCGACGACCCCTCGACGCTCGCCCCGGAGGACGCCGAGGTCCGCGACCTCACCGACGACGAACTCCTCGAACGGGCCCGACGCGCCGCCCAGGCGAGCATGGATGCGCTCATGGCCGAGCCCGACGACGGCGTCATCTGACTCCGGCCCGAGTTCGGCCAACCAACCACCGAGTACCTACGGTGGCGGCATGATCGACATCGGCAGCATCGGCCTCTGGCAGGGCCTCGACGGATACCCGGCGGGACAGCTGCGCGACATCGTGGCCGAACTCGACGAACAGGGCTGGCCGTGCCTGTGGATCCCCGAGACCGTCGCCCGTGACCCGTTCGTCGCTGCCGGCGTGATCCTCGGAGCGACGACCGACCTGCGTGTTGCCACCGGCATCGCCAGCATCTGGGCCCGCGACGCCATGACGACGGCGAACGCGTCGAAGACCCTCAACGAGGCGTACGACGGACGCTTCGTGCTCGGCCTCGGTGCCAGCCACCACACGATCACCGAGTGGGTACGCAAGCACGACTACTCCAAGCCGTTGAGCACGATGCGCACGTACCTCGAGCGTATGGACGCGTCGATGTTCAAGGGTGTCGAACCGGCCGAGCCGACCACGCGCGTGATCGCCGCCCTCGGACCGAAGATGCTCGCGCTCGGCGCCGAGATGACCGACGGCGTGCACCCGTACTTCGTACCGCCGGAACACACGGCGATCGCCCGTGAGGCGGTCGGCCCCGACAAGATGGTGGCGACCGAGCAGATGGTGGTGCTCGACACCGATGCGGCGTCGGCACGCGACACGGCCCGCAAGCACATGAAGGTCTACGTCGGGCTGCCGAACTACGCGAACAACCTCATGCGCCTCGGCTTCACCGAGGACGAGATCACCAACATGGACGACCGCCTCGTCGACGCGATCGTCGCGTGGGGAACGATCGACGACGTGGTCACACGCGTGCGGGCCCACCAGGACGCCGGCGCGTCGCACGTGTGCATCCAGGTCCTCCGCCCCGACCGCGAACCGCCCACCGCCGAGTGGAGCGAACTCGCCGCCGCCCTGCTGTAGCGACCCTGGACTCAGCGGAGCAGCGCGCTGCCGACGGTGGGGCCGCCCGCTGCACACGTCAGGCCGGCACCGGCAACACGGGCACGGCGTCGATGCCCGACTCGAGGTCGAAGACACTCATCACCTCGACGTCTCCGGTACGGACGTCGCCCTCGACGAGTGCCGGCACCGCATCGAAGAACACGATCGTGTCGTCATCGATCCATCTCGGTGCGTTGAAGCGGCCGGACAGTCGGCGGTCCAGCGGCGTGAACGACGCGACGAGGTCTCCTCCCCGATCCACGACCTCGATCGACCGGTAGTCGGGACCCACGAAGCTCAGCCGGCTCCCGTCGGGCGACCATCGAGCTTGACCGACGAATACGTCCGAGCGGGTGATCTCGGCGACGTCGCCGGACGACAGATCACCGATGGCGACAGCGAATCCGCCCGACGCCCGTTCGACGGTGAACACAACCTCGCCGCCGTGGATGTCGATGCCGGATCGGACATCGACGACGCCGTCCACGCCGAACTCACTCAGCAACACGCCATCCGCAGATCGAAATTCACCGTCGGACGTCAAGCCGACGAGTTGCGACTCGCTGGTGAATCCGTACGCGGTCGACCCGTCGGCGTCCGCCAAGAACCGCGCCTCAGCGCCCGAGATGTCGACCAGTTCCCCCGACCGAGCGACCGCTGTGATCTGATTCGAGTGTGAGTCCACGACGTACGGGAGGCCTTGTGCGAGTTCGACGTCCGATACCTCTACGACCTTGCCGTGTTCGTCCACATGACACACGTTCGCTGCCCCGACGAGCGCTCCGTCGCTGACTCCGAGGCACTGTGCGACGAAACCCGCCGACGCCGGCGTGTCATCGGTGCCGCTACATCCGAGCGAAGCTGCTGCCAAGCCGAAGAGGCCGGCGAGCCGGCAGCCACGACGCAACCGGCCGTTCGACCGCGACCGCAACGTGCCGGGCACCACCCGACACCTCGACGATCGGCCCATGACGACAGCATGACTCAGAACGCACCGCCGCACGGCAGCACAGCCGCCACGCGAGCAGCCTGGTCATCACGCTGTCGCTCATCAGTCGGAGAAATTTCGCGGATTCTCGGGCGGCGGAGGCAGCGTTACGTGGGCCGACACAGCGCCTGGTCGACGCCGTGGTCCGGCCCCGTTCCTGCTCGCCGATCGCGCCGGAGCGGGTGTGCTCGGGGTGCCTGATCGGCGTGTCGGAGCACTCGTCGAAACACGGCGATGGTGCCACATCGTACCTGGTCAGGGACTTGTGATCGAACACATGTTCGGGTATCATGAACACCATGTTCGACGAGTTGCTCTCCGAGTTGATGGGGCTCTCCGACGACGAACTCGACGCCCGCATCCGCTCCAACGAACTCGAGCGTCGTCGACTCGACGCCGAGCTGGCCGCGGCGATCACGGTCGCCGATCACCGCCAGCTGCCGGCGGTCGACGACCACCGTTCGATCAACGCGTACCTGCGGGCCACGATCAACTGTTCCAGTGGCGAGGCCAGTCGGCTGCGCAGCCTCGCACGCGCCGTCGATCACGTCGACGGGCTCGGCGAGCACTGGCTGGCCGCCCGGTTCGGGGTGTCGCAGGCCGCTCGCCTCGCCGCCGTGCACGGCAACCGGCGGGTCCGTGATCGACTGCCCGAGTTCGCTCCCCTGCTCCTCGACGACGCCGAACGGTTGCCGTACGCCGAGTTCGATGTGTGCGTCGACCGGTTCGTGGCACAGGCCGACGCCGACGGCGCACACGACAGCCGTGACGACGCGATCGAACATCGCGATGCCCACGTGTCGGAGGTGGCCGGCATGGTCGACATCAGCGCCCACGGCGGCGATGGCGTCTCGACCGCCGAGCTGATCGCGATCTTCGAGCGCTTCACCGAAGCCGAGTTCCAGGCCGACCTCCGAGCGCGGCGAGACGAGTTCGGCGACGACGCGGAACAGCACCCGTTGCCGCGAACCGCCGGCCAACGACGGTTCGACGCGCTGACCACCATCTTCCACACGGCCGCCGGAGCAACCGGCGTCGGCTCGGTCGCCGACCCGCTGGTCAACATCGTGATCGACGCGGGTTCGTGGTCGGAGTTGCTCGCCGCCACCGGCCTGATCCCCGGCGTCGATGCCACGCAGATCGCCGACCCGGAGTTGCTCCACGAGCTGCTCGGTTCGCCGGTGCCGCTGTCGGAGCGTCGCTGCGAGACGAGCACCGGCATCCAAGTGCACCCACACGACGTGCTGCGGGCAGCGTTGGCGGGCCACGTCCGTCGGGTCGTCATCGACTCGGCCGGCGTCGTGATCGACCTGGGTCGCCGCAAGCGCCTGTTCACCGGTGCCGCCCGCGAGGCGGCGACGCTGCTGCTGCGGCGGTGCGATCATCCCGGTTGCGATCTCACCGCCGACTGGTGCGACGTCGACCACGCCGTCGAGTGGGCCGACGGTGGCACCACCGACCAGCTGAACTCGGGCATCGAGTGCGGGCGCCACAACGTGACCAAGTCGAAACGGCGATGGCGAACCAGACGAGCGACCGACGGTCGGCGCTACACCATCAGACCCGACGGGTCGATCATGTTGCCGGTCGGTGTCCGCCCACCGACGTTTCCCGACGATGATGCCGACGACCTCCGACGCATCGCCCGAGCGGTCGTCGCATCGATCCCTGCCGCCTGATCCCGAGCACGTCGCACGAATCCGGCGATCTAGTTTGCGCACATGGACGTCGACGACGAGATGACCACGTTGCGAGCGGCGCTGAGCTCTCAGCGGAACCACGTGCTGAGCGCACTCGACGGGTTGTCCGACCACCAACTCGCCCAGTCGGTCATGCCATCGGGTTGGAGCTGCGCGGGGCTGGTGAAGCACCTCGCACTGTCCGACGAGCACTACTGGCTCCGCAGCATCGTCGGTGGCGAGTCGCTCGACGACTTCTTCCCAGAAGGTGACGGCGCAGACTGGGTGCTCGCTGCCGCGGAGACACCGGCGAGCGTGCTGGCACTGTACCGAACCGAGATCGCAGCGGCCGACCGTGCACTCGACGGCCTCGCGGCAACCGATCCCCCGGCGCAGCGTGACCCTCTCTGGGACCAGTGGGGCATCGATTTCCCGACCGTCCGGTCGGTCATGCTGCACATGATCATCGAGACCGCCACGCACGCCGGCCATCTCGACGCGACCCGCGAACTCCTCGACGGCAAACAACATCTCGTCCTGTGACCCGACCGGCCAGTCGGACTCGGTTGCATTGTGCAACCATGTCGGGATGAGCGAGACGATCGATCGGGACGCGCTGCGGGCGAAGTATCTCGAAGAGCGCGACAAGCGGCTCCGCACCGACGGCAACGAGCAGTACGTCGAACTCACCGGGCAGTTCGCTCAGTATCTCGACGACCCGTACGTGCAGCCCGAGCCACGCGAACCGCTCACCGACGAGGTCACCGTGGCGTTCATCGGCGGCGGCTTCGCCGGGCTGGTCACCGGCGCCCGGCTCAAACAGGCGGGCATCGACGACGTTCGCATCATCGAGAAGGGCGGCGACTTCGGCGGCACCTGGTACTGGAACCGCTACCCCGGCGCCCAGTGCGACACGGCGGCGTTCATCTACATGCCGTTGCTCGAGGAGACCGGCCACATGCCGACCGAGAAGTACGTGCACGCGCCGGAGATCCTCGAGCACTGTCGCAACATCGGCCGCACCTTCGACCTGTACGACAACGCCTGCCTCTCGACCGAGGTGACCGGACTCGACTGGGACGACGAGTCGTCGCGCTGGATCATCACCACCAACCGCGGCGACCGAATGCGGGCCAGGTTCGTGGCGATGGGCACCGGCCCGCTCCACCGACCGAAGCTGCCGGGCATCCCGGGGATCGAGACGTTCCAGGGGCACAGCTTCCACACCAGCCGTTGGGACTACGAGTACACGGGCGGCGACCCGGCCGGCGGCCTCATGACCAACCTCGCCGACCAGCGGGTCGGCATCATCGGCACCGGTGCCACGTCGGTGCAATGCATCCCGCACCTGGCACGAGCATGCGGCGACCTGTACGTGTTCCAGCGCACCCCGTCGTCGATCGACGTGCGCAACAACGTGCCGACCGACCCGGAGTGGTTCGCCACCCTCGAACCCGGCTGGCAGCAGCGGTGGCTGGAGAACTTCACGATCCTCCAGACCGGCGGGTTCGCCGACGAGGACCTCGTGGAGGACGGCTGGACCGACATCAGCCAACGGATCCGCGACAAGCTGTTCTCCTCCGAGCACCCCGAGTTCACCCCCGAGGCGTTCGAGCGGGCGTACCACGAATCCGACGACGAGAAGATGACCGAGATCCGGGCCCGTGTCGAACAGATCGTCACCGACGAGATCACGGCCGAGCAGCTGAAGCCGTGGTACCGCCAACTCTGCAAGCGCCCCTGTTTCCACGACCAGTACCTCGACGCGTTCAACAACCCGAGCACGCACCTGGTCGACACCGACGGCAAGGGCGTCGACCGGATCGACGAGACCGGCGTGTGGGTCGGCGACGACCACTACGAACTCGACCTGCTGATCTACGCGTCCGGGTTCGAGGTCGGCACCGCATTCGAGCGGCGCGCCGGGTTCGATGCCGTCGGCCGCGACGGCCTCCGCCTCAGCGACAAGTGGGCCGACGGCATGCTGAGCCTGCACGGCATCCACGTGCACGGGTTCCCGAACCTGTTCATCGTCGGACCGTCGCAGGGCGCGAACCTGATCTCGAACGTGCCGCACAATCTCGTCGAGGCCGGGGCGACGATCGCCACGATCATCGACCACACGGTCGACGTCGGCGCCGACGAGGTCGAGGTGACCCTCGACGCCGAAGCGGCGTGGGTCGAGCTCCTCGAGGCCGGCCAGCGTCGTTTCGGCGGCAACCCCGACTGCACCCCGGGCTACTACAACAACGAAGGCCGTGACGCCGGACGCCGCGGGGTGCTCAACAGCCTGGGCTACCCCGCCGGCCCCGTCGAGTACTTCCGGTACATCGACACGTGGCGATCATCCGGCGAGTTCGCCGGACTCGAGTTCCGCTGAGCCTCGGCGACGTCACCCGTCGGCGAGGAATCCCCAGTCGGCAACGCTGACGATCGGGCCGAGTGACGGCGCGACCGACACCCCGCCGATGTCGTCGCGGAATGCGGTGAAGGCCGGCTCCACGTAGAGCGGGACGGCGGGGACACCACCGACCAGCATCTCGTCGATCTCGGCGAACACCGACGCTCGCTCGACCGGGTCGCCCGTCGCAGCTGCCTGCTCGAATGCGTCGTCGAGATCGGCGTCGGCGTACGCACCGACGTTCACGCCGCTGCCGTCGCACCCGTCGATCGTGGCGGGGCATGCGTCCGACGCGAACGAGAACTCGGTGGCGATCGGGTCGCTGTTGAGGATCCGGTACTGCAGCAGCAGGTCGAACGCACCGGTCGTCAGCCGCTCGTTCGTCAGCGCCACGTTCGCCGGCGTGCCGGTGATGTCGATCCCGATGTCCTGGAGGGCCGTCTCGACCGCGAGCGCGGTGTTGATGCTGTCGGAGTCGGCGTTGAGCACCAGGGTCAGCGCCAGGTCCTGGCCGTCCTTGCGGCGGAACACCGTGTCGTCGGGCCGGACCCATCCCGCCTCGTCGAGCAATCGCTCTGCTTCCTCGACGTCGTGCAGATCGGCGAACGGTTGGTCGTTGCCACGTTGCGCCGGAGCGAACACGAGGCTGTTCCACGGCGCCGCGACCGAGCCGGTCTTGCGCCCCACTGCGATGTCCGCGATGAGCGCGCGGTCGAGCGCGTGGAGGATCGCCCGCCGCACCAGCGGGTCGGCCAGCGGCCCGGACCGAAGGTTCAGGGTCAGCTGTACGCCGACGTCGGCGTCGCCGACGATCACGGCGGTGTCGTCCAGCGCTGCGGCGTCGAGCACCTCGGTGCGTTCGATGTCGTCGACCCAGATCATGTCGACCTCACGGCGACGCTGCGCCTCGACGAGCGCGTCCGAGTCGGGGTAGGTCGCGAACGCCACTCGATCGAGCGCCGGTGCCGTGCCGGTCCAGGCCGGGTTCCGTGCGAACGCGACCTCACCGGGATTCTGTCGCGTGGCCAGCTGGTACGGACCCGCCGAGAACTCGACCCCGTCGGCGAGGAACGTCGCTGCGGTCCCACCGCTGTCGAGGTGACCTCGCCAGGCCGCCGCCGAGACGATCGGATGGATGGTCGAGAACATCAGGTACGCCGCGCCGTTGGGTTCGGCCAACTCGATCTCGAGCGTGACCTCGTCGACGGCTACCACGGCGATCACGTCGTCGTAGAGCGCGGTGTTGACGGCGTTGGTGCCCGGTGTGGTGAGGTACTCGAACGTCGCGACGATGTCGGCGGTCGTGACCGGCTCGCCGTCGTCCCAGACCCGATCGTCCCGGATCGACCAGCGCAACACGAGGGGGTCGTCGCCGGCGACGGGTGGTCCGGTGGCCAGGCTCGGGTACGGGTCGAGCTGTGCGTCGATCTCGTACATGACCGGCAGCACCGAACCGGCGAACAGCTTCGCGGTGTCGAGGCTGGCGTGGGGATTGGCTTCGGACAGGTCGAGGCTCGTGCCGACCTCGACGCTGCCACCGGATCGGAGTGCTGGAACGTCGGCTTCGCTCGTCGGAACCGACGACACGGCCGGCGTCGAGGGAGCCGACGGTGCCGTCGACGCGACCACCGCATCGGCCGTGGTGTCCGTGTCGGTCACGACGGACGTGCCGGTCACGACGGACGTCTGAGCCACCGGGATCGCGCCATCGTCGACCGGTGCGGCGGCCCGGCGACCGGCCAGCACCAGCCCGCCGACCACGACCAGCGCTCCGACGAGGACGAGCGCCACGACGTGCCGGCGTCGGGGACGCGGCCGAGCGGTCGGGCCGGTTTGCTCGCTTCCGCTCGACCCGATCGGGAGCGCGGCGACCAGATCGGCGGCGCGGTCGAAACGGTCGTCCCGGTCCTTGGCCAGGGCGCGGGCGAAGAACCCGTCGAGCGCCGGGTCGCCGGTCGGCGGGATCTCGTCGACCGAGTGGGCGAGCAACGTGCTGACCATGTCGTCACGGGCGAACGGCGACCGGCCTGTGACGGCGTGGAACGCGACGCAGCCGAGCGCATAGATGTCGGACCGATGATCGACCGGTTCACCGCGGGCCTGCTCGGGCGCCATGTATTCCGCAGTCCCGATACTGCCCGTCGTGTACCGCCCCAGTTCTCGGGCCGAGGCGGCGATCCCGAAGTCGCTCAGGTACGGCCGGCCGTCCTCGATCAGGATGTTCGCCGGTTTGACGTCGCGATGGATCAGACCGGTCGCGTGGGCAGCGTCGAGCGCGTCGCCGATCGGACGGAGTACGGCGGCGACGGCGGCCGGCGACATCGGTGCGTCGCGCTCGATGACGTCGGCGAGCGTCTCACCGTCGACGAGCCGCATCGCGAGGTAGTACAGGCCGTCGTCGTCACCGGCCTCGTACACGGGCACGATCGACGGATGATCGAGCGAGGCCGCCGCTCGCCCCTCGCGCTCGAACCTGCGGGCTGCCGTCGGGTCGCGGGCGACCAGTGGATCGAGCACCTTGACGGCGACGTCACGGTCGAGTCGGAGCTGGCGGGCTCGCCACACCGATCCGAACGACCCCTCGCCGAGTGGCTCGACGAGTTCGAAACCGCCCAACCGGCGCCCGTGCAGATCGTCCCCGGCCATCGTCGCGAGCGTAGGCCAGCCCCGCCGCGCCGGGGCACGACCGCCCGTCCGCGCCCGTCCGGAGCACTACCGTCGAGTCGATGGCGGGCCGGCCGAAGCTCCTCACGCGAGCGCCACGAATCGACGAACGGCTCGTCCGGCCGCGCCTGGTCGACGCCGTGGCGGACCACCCGATCGTGATCGTGTCCGGCCCACTCGGGTCGGGCGTCACGACCGCTGCCGCACAGATCGCGGCGGCGACGCAGCCCGGTTCGACCATCGCCTGGTGCCGACTCTCGGCCGGATACGACACCGCCGGCGACCTCGTCGGCATGGTCGCCGAGACGCTCGGCCGCGAACCCCCGCCCGTGCGCCGGGTCATCGAACTCGCCGACCAACTCCTCGAGCTCGCCGAGACCGGCCCGCTCACGATCGTCGTCGACGACCACCAAATCGCCGCCGACGGCGACGTCGACCGGATGCTCGCCGAGTGCGCCGGGCTCCTGCCACCGGGCACGCGCATCATCGTCGCGGCATCGACGCGACCGGCGGGACTGATCGGCCTGCTCCCGGCATCGCTTCGGGCGGTGCTGGGTCCGGATGACCTGGCGTTCACCGATGACGAGGCCGTCGCACTGTTCGAACGACACGGCGCCCACGCCGCAGCGGCCTCACGGTGGAACCGCGAACTCGGCGGATGGGCACACGGCATCGACGCCGGCGCCCACGCCCCCGACCGCGACCCGGCGCTCCACCTCGCCGCGCTGCTGGAGCAACTCGTCGCGGCCGATCCGACCGGCGGCGACCTGGTCGACGCGGCCGCAGCGACCACCTACCTGACCCACGGTCTCGCGACCGGGCTCGGCATCGCGATCTCGCCGGATGCGCTCACCTCCCTGTCGGCCTCGTCGCCGCTCCTCAGCGACCACGACGGGTACGTCCGCCTGACCGAACTCGCCGCGACGACACACCGCTCGGCGATGACGCCGGAGCGCGTCCTCCAGCTCCGACGAGCGGCGGCCGGCATGATCGCCGACGACGACCCCACGACGGCGATCGACCTGCTGCTCGATGCCGACGCGCCGCACGCCGCCGCCGACGTGCTGGCCGACCATCTCTCCGAGATCGGTGTCGAGCGGGCACTGAACTGGCTCTACCGTCTTCCGGCCGATCTCCGTCGACGCTTCCCACCGGTCCTCGCCGCGGGACAGGCCACCGTCGAGGTCGACGTCGCGCTCGCCGACGCCGAGACCCGGGTCGCGCGGGCGACCTCCGAGCGGTCGCGACGCGAGGCGCTCCTGGCACTCGGATCGGTCGAGGCACACCGGGGCGAGCTGGCCGCCGCCGCCTCCGCGTTCGAGGCCGCCCTCCGCACGACGAACGCCGACCCCGCATCGGCCGAACGCATCTCCGCCGAGTTGGCGGCGACGCGCTGGTACCTCGGCGACATCGTCGGAGCACGCGCTGCGCTCACCACCGTGGGTCACTCCCCCTTCGGCAGGTGGCTGACCGCCCAGATCGACATCGTCGACGCGACGCCACCGACGACCACCGGCATCGAGACACACGACACCGACGACGTCTACACCCGCTCGACCGAAGCGCTCGTTGCGCTGACCGGGCCGACCGACGACAAACGGGCCGCCGAACTGGCCGCGGCGGCGTACGCATCGGCGGTCGACGGCGGTGGCGATCCCTTCGTGGCGGCCTCGGCGGTCTACGCGTGGAGCCTGCTGCGAATCGGGCGCGTCGACGAGGCGCTCACGGTCGCCGACACACTCGAGCGTCGTGTCGGCCCCCGGCATCATCTCGGCCGTCTCCACGGCGCGATCATCCGCGAACGGTGCAGTCGGGTAGGCGACGACACCGGACGCAACGATCGCGACCGACGACGACTCCGCGATCTCCGCGCCCGTGGCTTCGCGACGGTCGAGCAACTGGCATCACGTGTGCTCGACGAGTCGACGAGCACGGCCGTCGACGGGTCGATCGAGGTGCAGGTGCTCGGCGAGCACGCGGCCCGGTGCGACCGACGACGGATCACCCGCTCCGACTGGAAGTCGAAGAAGGCGTTCGAGGTACTGACCGTGCTCGCTGCCGGTGGTGCAGGCGGACGTCGCCGCGAGGAGGTCATCGAAGCCGTCTGGCCGGGACGGCCGCCCGACAAGGGACGCACCCTGCTGCGGACGGCGCTGAGCGAGATCCGCCGAGTGCTCGAACCCGAACGACCGCCCGGCGAGCCGTCGAGGCACCTGGTCGCCGGCGACGATGTCGTCACCGTCACCGGGCGCCTCGACCTCGACCGCATCGAGGCGGCGCTCGACACCGACCCGACCGCCGCCTTCGAGGAACTGCGCCCCGGCCTGGCCCCGACCGTCGCCTCCGCCGAGTGGGCCCAGGACTGGGCGGGACAGGTCGAACGCCTCACCGTGCGGGCCGCCATGCAGGTGCCCGACGACGCCGAACGCCCCCAACGCATCGCTGCGTTGGAGGCGTTGATCGGGGCCGAGCCCTGGCAGCGGGCCCACTACGACTCGCTCGCCCAGCTCCATCGGGAGGGCGGTGACGAGGCGGCGGCAGCCGACGTCGAGCGTCGCTGGTTCGCCGACGATTGATCAGTCGACGCCGCAGCGCGTCAGCCAGTGGGCCGATCCGTCGTGCAGTGCGAGGTTGGCATCGTTGGTGACCGTCGATCCGTCGGTCAGCGTGAACTCGACCGTGAAGGGGATCGCCTCGGGGAAGGTGATGGCGCCGTTCGGGGTGTCGAGGTCGAGCGGGCCGGGGACCCCGACCGAGAGCGTCTCGGCACCGGTGATCGAACCGGCGGTTCGGGCGACGTACTCCGAGCAGACCGACTCACCGAACGCCAGCGGCACCGAGGGGTGGAGGGTGGCGAGCAGGTCGTCGACGTTGCCGGTCGTGTGGTCGTCGACGAAACCGATCAGGAAGTCCTCGACCTCGGCCTCGGCGTTCGCCCGCTCATCGGCTGCGTCGGCCTGCTCATCGGCTGCGTCGGCGGTGTCGTCGGCGTCGACCTGGGAGTCGAAGTCGAAGCACTCGTCGTCGAACACCGGACCCTCGTCGGAGTCGACCGGGAACACCACGCCGGGACCCTCGTCGAGCGTCGGCAGCAGGTCGATCGGATCCGAGGAGTCGGCGCCCTGCAGGTCGAACCGGGTGAGCTCGTGCTCGCCGTAGCTGTTGATGCCGAGCGGCGTCTCGAACGCTCCGTCTTCGACCGGCACCTGGACCGGCTCGCCGCCGTTGATCGTCGGGCCCTCGACCCAGATCCAGCCACCGTCCAGGCCGTAGACCTCGCCGCGGACCCAGATGCCGGAGGCGGCGTTCTGCTCGGCGACCTCGGCGTGGCGGACGTCGACGCACACCTGCCGGAGCCCCGGAGGCCCGGCGGCCACCTCGTCGGTGGCCGAATCGGTGTCGTCACCGGTGTCGTCGGTCGTCTCGTCGTCGGCCGTCTCGTCGGCGGTCGTCTCGTCGGCGGTCGTCTCGTCGCTCGGCTCGTCGACGACCAGCGATGTCTCCTCGTCGCCGGCGGCATTCGGCGGCGTCATCTCGAACCACAGGTCGTCGAGGTCACCGTGCTGGTCCGGGGTGACGTATTCGATTTCGACCGTGAGGCTGGTCGTGCCGTCGGCATGCTGCACCTCGGTCACCGTGAGGTAGATGCACAGGTAGACGTTGTCGCAGGGCGGGCCGCCGACCTGCGTCGCCCCGCCGTCCTTGTCGTCGCGGGCTCGGTAGCCGGTCGGCTCGTCGGCCACGACGACGTAGGTGCCGGCCTTCGGCGTGAACGAGAGTGACGCCTCGCCGGTCGAACCCGTCGTCCCGGACGTCACGGTGGCGCCGGTCGCGTCGAGCAGGCGGACGGCCACGCCGCTGAGCGCCTGCTGCGACGTGTCACGCGCCGACACCGTCAGCGCCTGCTCGGTCGTCGGATCGGCGGGGACGATGGGATCGCCGGCGGCGCTGTCGTCGCCTCCGGCGATCACGAAGAACCCGATCACGAGGGCGATGATGCCGATCAGGGCGGTGGCTGCTGCGGTGGTGCGGTTGAACTTCATGACGTGCTCCTCACGTTGCGGTTGGTGTATCGACACCTTCCGCCGGCATCGTGAGAACGGCGTGAAACTCGCCGGCACCGTCCGACGGGATCGAGCCGATGCGGCTCTGCCAAGATCACCGAATGAGCAAGCTGAACGACGACCCGCGCATCGATCCTCGGATCAAGGCCCTGCTCGGCGGCCTGCCGAGCGTGCCCCAGGCGGACGTGAGCGACCGGGCCGAGCTGCTCGCGGAAGCGCACTCACCCGAGGGCCTCGCCGAGCGTCAGCTCGCCGACACCCTGATGGACTCGCTCGACAGCGTGGACATCGCTCCCCGCGCGGGTCTCGACATCAGCACGCTCGAGTTCACCTCGGCACCCGACGGCAACACGGTCAAGATCCAGCTGATCCGCCCGGAGGGCGACGGCCCGTTCCCATGCGTCTACTACATCCACGGTGGCGGCATGCAGACGATGTCGTGCTTCAACGGGATGTACAGCACGTGGGGCCGCCTGATCGCCCACCAGGGCGTCGCGGTCGCGATGGTCGACTTCCGCAACGCGCTCCACGCCTCGTCGGCACCCGAGGTCGAGCCGTTTCCCGCCGGGTTGAACGACTGTGTGTCGGGGCTCCGCCACATCGTGTCCAACGCATCCGAACTCGGCCTCGACGCCGACCACGTGATCGTGGCCGGTGAGAGCGGCGGCGGGAACCTCACCCTCGCCACGGGCATGCAACTGGCCCGCGACGGCGACATCGGTCTGATCCGTGGGCTGTGGGCACTGTGCCCCTACATCGCCGGCGAGTGGCCGCAGGACCGGTTCCCGTCGTCGATCGAGAACAACGGGATCCTGCTCGACCTGGCGTCCAATCGCGGCAGGCACGCCTACGGGATCGAGGCGTTCGAGGCCGGCAACCCACTGGCCTGGCCGTCGTTCGCCACCGAGGACGACGTGCGCGACTTCCCCGCGACCGTGATCAGCGTCAACGAGTGCGATCCGCTGCGCGACGAGGGCATCGAGTTCTATCGGCTGCTCGTGAGGGCGGGCGTCGCCGCCCGCTGCATCCAGGCGATGGGAACGGTCCACGGCACCGAGGTGTTCGCCGTGTCGTGCCCCGACATCAGCGCCGAGCGGGCGGCGAGTATCGCCGAGTTCTGCCGGAACGCCTGACGACGGCCCGATCACTCGCCGCGGAACTGCACCAGCCCGCCGCCGTCGAGCACGATCGCCTGCCCCGTGATCCACGAGCCGGAATCGGCCGCGAGCCACAGCGCCGCCGCGGCGATGTCCTCGACCTCACCGAGACGGCCGAGCGGATAGGAGGCGGCGACCTCGTCGCCGCGCTCGCCGTCCCAGAGCATCTTCGCGAAGTCGGTCTTGATGAGGCCGGGACAGATCGCGTTCACGCGCACCTTGGGGCCGAGTTCGGGCGCGAGCTGCTTGGTCAGGTGGATCAGTGCGGCCTTCGTCACGTCGTAGACACCGAGCGCCGCATTGGTGCTGAGCCCTCCCACCGACGAGATGTTGATCACGACGCCGCCGTGCTCCTGCATGTGCTTGCGCCACACGAGTTGGGTCCAGAACAGCGGTGCGGTCAGGTTGACCTCGAAGGTCTTCTCCCAGCGGGGCAGGTCGACGTCGATCGTCGGGCCGGCGTACGGGTTGGTGCCGGCGTTGTTGACGAGGATGTCGACCCCGCCGATCCGCTCGATGCAGGCGTCGACGATGCGGTCGGCATCGTCGAGCTTGCCGACGTGGCCGGCCTCCCACACGCACCCGTTGCCGATCTCGTCCGCGGCCGCCTCACACGCATCGGCCTTCCGACTCGTGATCATCACGGTGGCACCGGCGTCGGCGAACATCTTCGCGATCGCCTTGCCGATACCACGGGAGCCTCCCGTGACCAGTGCCGTCTTGCCGTCGAGTCGCAGATCCATACCCGGATCGTAGGACCGACCGGTCCGCGCCGACGATGCGTGGGCGTGCCCGCCTCAGGCGCTCGTCAACACGGGCAGGAGGGCGGCTGCGACCTCGGCCGGCCGCTCCTCGTGCGAGAACAGCCACGCGTCATCGATGACCGTGAGTGCCGCGTCGGAGAACGTGTCGACCATCTCGCGTGCCCAGGCGACCGGGAAGAACGGATCGCGACCGCCCCACACGAGTTGCACCGGCACCTCGATGCGCCGATGGACCTCGGCGAGCTCGCTCACGTACCGAACGTCGAAGCTGTGCAGGAGGGCGACCGCCGCGTCACGGCGTCGACGGTCGGTGTGGATCGGATCGAGGAAGAACTCGGCGAAGTCTCCGTCGAGGAGCGATCGATCGGCGAATGCCCCACCGAACGCGAGCGGATTGCGACGGAGACGACGGCTGCCGACCAGCCATCCGAAGACCGCACCGAAGCCGGGCAGCCGGCGCGCCAGGAGAAATTGCCGGAATCGCCACGTGAGCCCTTGCGGCTGTTCGGTGTCGATCAACCCGAACGCCCGGACCCGTGGGTCGCCCGCCAGCGCGTGGCGGGCGATCAACCCGCCACTGTCGTGGCCGACGACGGCGACGCTGTCGAGCCCCAGCAGGTCGGGCAGACGACGGACGGTCTCGATGTGCTGATCGACGGTCAGGACGGTGTTCGCCGTGAACCGGCTGTCGCCCGCGCCGGGCAGGTCGATCAGGTGGCAGGTGATGTGCTCGGCCAGGTGCGGCAGCAGCTGACGGAACGTGGCGCTGCTGACCGGCCACCCGTGGACGAACAGCACATCGGGTCCGCTTCCCACCGTGCGGTAGGCGACCTCACCCTCACCGACGTCGATGTATCGCTGGGGCGGGCGGCGGAACAGTTCGACGGCTTCGTCGGGTGTCGGAACGGTCATCGGGAACCTCCTGGGTCGTCGGGAGCTGGTCGCTCGTGCCCTCGCACGGCTCGTGACCGACCCCGTCGTTTGTAGTGATCACTTCAAACGATAGTCGTAGTGATCGCTACGATCAACCCCGATGGGTCACAAACACAGCCGCGACGAGATCCTCGCGGGGGCGCTCGCGACGGCGTTCGACGAGGGTCTGAGCCAGATGACCTTCGGCCGCGTCGCCAAGCGACTCGGGATCAGCGACCGAACGGTCGTCTACTACTTTCCGTCCAAGGACGACCTCGTCACCGACGTCGTCGTCTCACTCGGCATCCAACTGCAGGAGACGCTCGCCGACGCGTTCACCGCTCGGGCCGCCGACCACGTCGAACTGCTCCGAGCCGCGTGGCCGGTCCTCGCCACCGCGGAGGCCGATCCGATCTTCGCGCTCTACTTCGAGGCGAACGGTCTCGCCGCCGCGGGCCGCGAACCGTACCGGTCGCTGGTGCCGCAACTCGTCGAGGCGTGGATCACCTGGCTGACCGACTTCGTCGAAGGATCACCCGAGCAGCGCCGGACCGAAGCCGAAGCCGCGCTCGCGGTCGTCGATGGGCTCCTGCTGCTGCGCCAGCTGGCCGGCGCCGAACTGGCGGATCGTGCTGCCGTCCGCCTCACCGGCGAGCACGCGCCCTGAGCGAATCGGGCAGCGGGCGGATGAGAGCCGGGTGCGGGAATCGAACCCGCGACCACATGATTACAAGTCAAGTGCTCTGCCAACTGAGCTAACCCGGCGCGCCGACAGAGTATCGGCCGGGTCGGCGCCGCAAACGCGCCGGATCACAAACGTGTCGCGTCACCAATAGTGGTTTCGACCGCCGACCGCGCGACCGGTGGCACCCAGGATCCAGAGGATGATGCCGACCACGAGCAGGATCCCGCCCAGGGTGTAGAGGATGCCGATGTTCGCCAGCGCTCCGATGAGGATGAGGATGATGCCGAGGATGATCATGCGCTGGTGATACCGCATGGACTCGGTCGCCAAACCCATCGGACCCACGTGGGCCGGCGGGCGGCATCGAGCGAGCCGCCCCGGCGGATCAGAACTCGCGCCAGGAGACCAGTTCGCCGGTCACGATGATCCGGTACAGCAAGCTCGTCGGCGCCCACGGGTCGGGGTAGGCGCTCTTGGTCCGGTCGTAGCCGACCGTGCACGCCACCAGCGACATCGTCGTGCCGGGGTGGAAGCGGGTGGCCGCGAGGATGTTGGCGTTGTTCTTGTCGGTCAGGTCGCGCCGCACCACGCGGTACGTGTACTCGCGACGATCCCCCGACGAGACCGTGAACAGGTCGCCGGTCTTCAGGTAGTGGAGGTACCGGTACGGTCCCCCCGCTTCGGTGCGGTGCCCGAACAACGCCACGTGAGCGTTCTCGGTGCCCAGGTACCCCGTCCCCGACCAGTGCCAACTGTGACCGGAGTCGGTGATGCTCGCGGCGTTGCCTTCGTAGACGGTGCTCGTCAGACCGATCGGTGGCACCTGGAGAATCCACGGGGGCGGCGGGGGCGGCGGTGTCGGATTGACGTACACCGGCTGCTGCGCCGCCTTGGGTGCGCCGGTGAAGTAGCCGGCGAGGTCGACGAGCACGTGTGCGCCGTGCGACGAGAAGACCTGCACGCCGTGGGTGGCCGTGACCGGCGTGATCACGTGGTTCGGCACGACCTGCCCGGCGCCGGAGAAGTTGACGTTCGACGTCGTGGTGATCCGCTGGCGGGCACCCGTGACCGTCAGGAAACCCGGCCCTCGGGTCTCGACGCCGGTCACGTTGGCCACGATCGCCGACGCGTTGGCGGCGATCGCCGCGGGCATCTTCACCTCGACGACCCAGTTCTGCCAGAGCTTGCCCATCTGGCCCGGCAGGCGCGTGTCGAGCAACCGCACCGGGTCGACCGGGACGAACAGCCCGTTCTCGGACGACGAACTCGTCTCGCCGGTGAAGTGGCCGACGACATCGACGATCAGCTTGGCCGGGAACAGCGTGAAGACCTTGATGCGCCGTCGTCCGTCGATCGTCGGGACCGGCACGATCACGCCGGCGGCGCGGGTGTCGCCGGCGCGGGACACGTTGAGGCTCGATGTGCCGGGGTCTTCGTCCTCGGTGGCGTCGTACGGCAGCGCCGTGAAGAAGCTCGGCCCGGTGGTCTCGGTCGCGGTCAGGTTGACGACCACCGACGAGGCGTCACGCGGCACGTACCTCGTGACGTCGACGACGGTGTACGACCGGCTCGCCACGAGATTCGGACGGGTGTCGAGTGCACGCTGCGCGTCGGCGAGACCGACGAACCGCCCTGCCGTGACCGCCGAGTCGACGGGCTCGTAGTAGCCGAGCACGTCGACGATCACGTCACACCCGTTCAGCCAGTAGACGTCGATCGAGCCGCCGTCCCCGAGCTTGACCGTGGCGAGGTTGGCGTTGACCTCACCGGGCGACACGAGGTTGAGGTTGCTGGCGATCGGCACCTCACCGCCCGCCGGGAACACGGTGACGAAGTTGGGTTGCGAACCGTTGACGGCGGTCACCGTCAAGACGGCCGCCGACGCCTGCGGCGAGACGTCGTGTTCGCCGGCGACGACGACGCGGACGCGATTCGGGTCCGGCCTCGTGAAGGCGTATCGGGCCGGCTCGCGGGTGTCGACGACACGAACGGCCGACGGCAACGCCACGAACCGGCTCGCTCCGGCGGGGCTCGCCGCCGCGGCGGACCCCGTCGGGACGGTGACGGCGATCGCCGCGACACCGGCTGCGGCCCCGGCGCCCGCCAGGAAACGGCGACGGCCGAGCCGAGCGGCACCGACGACCTCGTCGCTCGACGGGTCGAGTGGTGTGGAGGGGTCGAAGGCGCTCATGATCGACTCCTGGCCGTCATTCCGGTCGTGGTGCCCGATGACGTGCGATCTCGTACGTCGCGAGCGCTGCCGCGGCCGAGACGTTGAGCGAGCTCAAGCGGCCCGACATCGGAATGCTGACGATCATGTCGCAACGCTCACGGACGAGCCGCGACAGACCGGCGCCCTCGGCGCCGAGCACGACGCAGACCGCCTCGGTCGCGAGGTCGGAGATCTCGAACAGGGTTCGATCGGCGGCGTCGTCGAGGCCGATCACCCAGATGCCGGCGTCGCGCATCCGCTGCAGCGTGCTCGGCAGCCCCGAGACGACCGAGATCGGCAGGTGCTCGATCGCGCCGGCCGATGCCTTCGCGACCGTCGGCGTGACGTGCACGGCCCGATGCCGAGGGAGCACCACGGCGTCGACGCCGGCACCGTCGCAGCTGCGCACGATCGCGCCGAGGTTGCCCGGGTCGGTCACCCCGTCGACGGCGACCAGGAACGGCGGCTGCGCGCCCCGGCGTCGGAGGAACTGACCGAGGTCGGCCTCCTGCAAGGGCGCCGCCATCGCCAGCACCCCCTGGGGGGCCTCGCTGCGCGCCGTCGTCTCGAGCCGCTTGCGCGCCACGTACGTGATCGGCACACGGTTGGCCGCGGCGATGGTCTGGATGTCCTCGACCGCTTCGTTGTCCTGCAGCTCGGACGAGATCCAGATCTCGTGCACCTTGCGGCGTTGCGCGAGCAGGAGTTCGCGGACGGCCTGGCGCCCCTCGACCTGTTCGCCGCCGAGCCCCTTGTTGCTGCGGGCCGGTTTGGGATCGCCGTCGCGGCGGGTGGGCCCCGTGCGACCGGCGCCACGGCTGCGCGGCGGCCCGGAACGGCGGCCGGCGGCGGCCCGGCCGCCACGGCCCTGGCCGGGCCCGCGCTTCTGTCGGCCGCTCACGAGGTCGCCTCGGCGGTGATGACGGCGACGGCGAGCGCCATGATGCCCTCGTGCCGGCCGATGGCTCCGAGGCCCTCGGCCCGTCGGCCCGACACCGTGACCGGCGCGCCGGCGGCATTGGTCAGGTTGCGCTCCATCTCGTCCTTCCGCTGAGCGATCTTCGGGCGTTCACAGACGAGCTTCACGTCGATGTTCCCGATCGACCACCCAGCTTGTCTGACCATGACCGAAACCGCCGACAAAATCTCGAGAGAATCCGCGTGCGCCCAGGTCGGGTCGGTGTCGGGGAAGTGCCGACCGAGGTCACCGAGGCCGGCTGCTCCGAGCAGGGCGTCGGCGGCTGCGTGCGCCGGAACGTCGGCGTCGCTGTGCCCGACGAGGCCCCGCTCGCCGTCGAATCGACAACCGCCGAGCACGAGCGGGCGCGCCTCGTCGTCGCTGTGGCGGTGGATGTCGAAGCCCTGTCCGACCCGGATCATCATGCGTGGTTCACTCCTCGGCCGACCGGCCGACGCCGTCCATGATGGCAGAACGCACCCAGGCCAGATCATCGGGATGTGTCACCTTGCGGTTGCTCGCCTCGCCGGCGACGACGACCACCCGTCCGCCGCACGCTTCCACCAACGATGCGTCGTCGGTGCCCTCGGCGGCGCCGGCATGTGCCGCACGCAGTGCTGACGCCCGGAACGCCTGCGGTGTCTGCACGGCCACCAGCGTGGACCGGTCGGGCGTGTCGATCACCGAGCCAGACGGATCCACGATCTTGATCGTGTCGGACACGGCGACACCCGGCACCGCACCGTCGGCGCCGGCACGGACCGCGTCGATCACGGCGCGGAAGAGTTCGGCCGACGCGAGCGGGCGGGCCGCATCGTGGATACAGATCACCGAACAGTCGTCGGGCACGTGCGCCAACCCGGCGCGGACGCTCTCGGAGCGGGTCGCACCGCCGGCGACGGCCGCTTCGCGCTCGGCGTCGGCGGCCGGTACGACCACCACGACACCGTCGGAGACCTCCGCCGCGATGCGTCGCGACCGATCGATGATCCGCTCGTCGCCGATCGGTTCGTACTGCTTCGGGCGACCGAATCGCTGCCCCGAACCCCCGCCGACGACGATCGTCCAGACGATGGGTGGGGGCGGCACCCGATCGAGGGTAGTACCGTGGCTGAACGATGACCGACCATGTCGAGCGGCTCTCCCGCACCTCGTTCTTCGCCGACGCAGCTCCCGCACAGCTCGAACAAGTCGCCGCGTCCGGCCAGGAACGCGACCTCGTGCGCGGCGACGTCCTGTTCAACGAAGGCGACGCCCCCGATGCCCTCTACCTGGTCACCCGCGGTCGGATCGCGATCGCGATGTCGAGCCCGATCGACCGGCGCGAGAGCGTCGTGGCGCTGATGGAGCCCGGCGACCTGTTCGGCGACATGGGCATGCTCGACGACGGACCCCGGTCGGCCCTCGCCCGGGCACTCGAGCCGTCGGCGGTGCTCCAGATCCCGTTCGAGCCCGTTCGGACCCTCTTCAACGAAGACCCGCGCCTGCTCTGGAACGTCGCCCGCCTCCTCGCCACCCGGCTCCGGGTGATGGATGAGGTGCTCGCCGACTCGGTGTTCCTCGACGTCACCGGTCGGACCGCCAAGCGGCTGCTCGAACTCGCGAACGGCTCCGACGACTTCCAGCTCCCGGTCACCCAGGAAGAACTCGCCGGCATGGTCGGCGCGTCACGTGAACGTGTCAACAAGGCGATCGCCAGCTTCATCCGGCTCGGCTGGCTCGAACAGCACGATCGCAACTACCGCATCGTGCAGCGCGACCGGCTCGAGCTCCGCTCACGCTGACCCCGGACGGCAGGATGACCGGGCGTCAGGCGTCGCGACGCTGGTCGAGCACCGTGCCGATCACGACGAGCGCTGCTGCCACCGCCGCGAAGTAGACGAGGCCCATCGGGCGACCGAGCGCTTCGACGCTCGACTCGGACGAACCGGCGGCGGCGTTGATCGCCGCGTTGTACGGCATCCATCGGGTGGCGTTGTCCCAACCGAGGAGGCTGAGCACCAGTCCGACCAACCCCTCGATCAACAGCGGCCACAGCAGCAGGATCGTCACCGTCGCCGGCGAATTCCTGATGATCAGACCGAGACCCATCGCGAACAGCGTGACCGACACGGCGAGCACGATGACGCTGATCAGCGACGCGAGCACGCCGTCGTCGCCGAGCGAGATCGACAGGTCGCGCACCGACAGGATCATCGAACCGACGAACCACGAGACGAACACCGCGATGGTCGTGATCACGGTGACGACGACCGAGTTCACGATCACCTTCGCCCCGATCACCCGGAGGCGACCCGGGGTCGCGGCGTACGTCGGCCGGATCGTGTTGTGCGCGTAGTCGGACGTCACGCTGATCGCCGACATCGCGCCGAGCAGCATCGCCGACACGACGCTCAGGCCGACGATCAGACCGGAGATCTCGTCGGAGTCGACCCCGGAGCCCCAGTCGGCGAAGATCGCCACCAGCGTGACCACGACGATCGGGAACGCCACCGCGATGATCGCGAGGACCCAGTGGGCGAGGATCGTGCGGAGCTTGATGAACTCGGCGCGCAGTGTGTTGATCATGATGCGCTCCCCGAGCGGTATTCCTGGCTGGATGCGGTGGCGGTGAGGAACGCGTCCTCGAGCGACTCGGTCTGACCGGACAGTTCGTGGAGGACGATGCCGTGTGCGTGGGCTGCCTCGCCGATCGCTTCGATGGTGAGGCCACGGACGTCGGCTCCATCGGGTGCCGTCGCGTCACCGATCAACTTCACGGTGGCTCCGGCCTGGTTCACCACCTCGAGCAATTGTGGCAACTGCGGGCTCTTCACCCGGACCCACGAACTCGCGTGCTTCGCGACGAACTCGGCGACCGACGACTGCTGGATCAGCCGGCCCTTGCCGATGACGATCAGGTCCTGGGCCATCAGGGACATCTCCGAGAGCAGATGGCTGCTGACCAGCACGGTGCGTCCCTGGTCGGCGTAGTGCCGAAGGAAGTCGCGCATCCAGCGGATGCCCTCGGGGTCGAGGCCGTTGGCCGGCTCGTCGAGGATCATCGTGGACGGATCGCCCAACAGTGTGCTCGCCAGGCCGAGACGCTGCTTCATGCCGAGCGAATAGCCCCGCAGCTTGCGATCGGCGACGTCGGTCATGCCGACGAGTTCGAGCACCTCGTCGACCCGGTTCATCGGGATGCCGTTGCTGGCGGCCAGCCAACGAAGATGGTTGCGGCCGGACCTGGCCGGATGGACGTAGCCGGCGTCGAGCAGCACGCCGACCTCGTGGAGCGGTGCCGGCAGATCGCGATACTGCTTGCCGCCGAAGCTCGCCTCACCCCGCTCGTACCGGTCGAGGCCGATCATGCAGCGCATGGTCGTGCTCTTGCCGGAGCCGTTGGGGCCGAGGAAGCCGGTCACCCGGCCGGGTTCGACGTCGAACGACAGGTCGTCGACGGCGACCACCTGGCCGAACCGTTTGGTGAGATTGCGGAGCTGGAGCACGCCGACATCAGACCAGGTTCGCCGCGCTTCCACAACGACCGTTCGGCCGATACGGGGTCGTCCTCACGGCGGACGCCCTCGCACGGGTGCGCGGTGGCCTACTTCGCGAACGTGTCGATCATGAGGCGCACGTCGGGCGCGAGCGGGTACAGGATCGGGCAGGTGCAACCACTCGCCACGTACTCGTCGACCTTCTCGCGGACCTCGTCGGGCGTGCCGGACGCCGTGATCATCTGCACGATGTCGTCGGGTACCAGCTTGCTGGCGGCCACCACCTCGTCGTGCGTCGCCGGCCAGGTGAGCACCTGCCCGATCTCGTCGAGCAGCTCTTGCGGCACACCCGAGGCCTTCATGATGTGCGGCTGCTGACCCAGGTACTGGGTGACGAGCAGGCGGGCACCGTCGAGCGCGGCCTGTCGGTCGGTGTCGACCGAGCACACCACGAGCTGCGGACGATCGATGTCGTCGAGGGTGCGCCCGGCCTTGGCCGCACCCCGCTCGAGCGCTTCGAGCGCCCGCACGTTGTAGTCGGGGCTCACGAGGTAGTTCAGCACCGCGCCGTCGGCGATCTCACCGGTGAGCTCCATCATCTGCATGCCGGTGGCGCCGATGTAGATCGGGACGTCCTTCGGGCGGCGCTCCTGGTGCACGTAGTCGAGTTCGACGCCGTCGAGCTGAACATGGAACCCGTCGATCGACACCGTCTCGTTGTTGAGCAGGCCACGCACGGCTTCGACCACTTCACGCATCACCTTGAGCGGCCGCGCCCGGTCGATGCCGACCTTCTCGGCCAGCGGATCCCACCAGGCACCGAGTCCGCAGATCATGCGACCGGGTGCGAGGTCGTCGAGGGTCGAGAACGTGCTCGCCAGACGTGCGGCGTTGCGGGTCCAGATGTCGATGACGCCCGAACCGATCTTGATGCGGTCGGTCGTGGCGCCGAACGCCGCCATCGGCACGACGGCGTCGCGCACCAACCGGCTGTCGGCCTGCCAGACGGCGTCGAATCCCTTGGCCTCGGCGTAACGCACGAGTTCGATGCCCTCGTGCAGGGGGTGGGCATCCTGGAGGTACAGCGCGACCTGATCCATCCCGCGAGTCTCCCACATCCGTTGTACGAAACGTACAAACTCGGATCCGATCGACCTGCCGGAAGCAACGCCTGCATCCGGATGCCGGTCCCGGTCCGTAGCCCGTATGTTGACCCGACACCGGCGCTGCGCGCCCCGACCCCAGGACGACCCGACCGACGATGTTCCTCGCACTCAAGGAGATGGCCAGAGCCAAGGTCAGATTCGGAATGCTGATCGTCGCGATCGGGATGCTGGTCTTCCTGATCCTGTTCCAGCAGTCCCTGCAGAACGGTCTGCTCACCTCGTTCGTCGGTGCGATCCGCAACCAGTCGGCACCGGTGCTCGTGTACTCGGTCGACGGCCAACGGGTCATCCAGGGCAGCATCATCACCCCCGACCTGGAACAGCTCGTGCGCTCGACCGACGGCGTTGGCGAGGTCGGCCGGATCACCCAGGCCACGTTCACGGTGACCGCCGACGGCGAGCGCTACGACACGACGCTGCTCGGCTACGACGATCCGGCGCTCGGTGCGCCGTCGGAACTCATCGCCGGCGAGTTCCCCGACGCGCCGGGCGAAGCGATCGGGAGCGATGCCGACGCAGCGCAGGGTTTCGGTGTCGGCGACACGGTGTCGATCGCACCGAGCGGATACGAGCTGACGATCGTCGGCCTGGCCCGCGACGTGCAGCTCAACGCGGGGCCGACGTTGTTCGTGGGAATCGACGACTACACCGACGCCCTCCGGTCGGTGAACCCCGACGTGAGGTCGGTCCTGCCCAACGTGCTCGCGGTGTCCGGCGCCGACGGGCTCTCCGACGCCGACGTCGTCGACCGCATCAACGACCGGTCCGAAGCGCTCGACGCGCTGACCAAGAACGACGCCGCCGACGAGACGCCCGGCGTCAGCCAGGTCCGCCAGTCGTTCATCATCATCTTCTTCCTCTACGGCCTCGTCGTGCCGTGCGTGACCGGCCTGTTCTTCCTCATCGTCACGTTCCAGAAATCGGGGGCGCTGACGCTGCTGCGTGCGATCGGCGCCCCGGCCGGGCGTCTCGTGTGGTCGCTGCTGTTCCAGGCCATGCTGATCGTCACCGCCGGCTACCTGATCGGCCTCGCGCTCTACACGCCGGTCTCGCAACAACGCCTCGGCGGCATCCCGCTCCGATTCGAGACCACGGCGGTCATCGTGTGGGCCGCGCTGCTCCTCGTGCTCGGCGTCGCCAGCTCGCTGCTGTCCGCGCGCCGGGTGCTGGCGATCGATCCGATCGAGGCGACGACCGGTGGGGCGAACCGATGAGGCTCGCACTGCGCGAACTCCTCCGGCGTCCCGGCAAGTTCGTCACGGCGACGCTGATCCTGACGCTGATCGCGATCCTGCTGATGTTCCTCGGCGGGCTGCTCGACGGCCTGATCCGTTCGTCGACCGGTGCGGTGCGAGCCCAGCAGGGCGACGCGATCGTGTACTCCGAATCGTCGCAGGCATCGTTCATCCGGAGTCGGATCGACACCGACGTCACCGCCGGCATCGCCGATCTCCCCGGCGTCGCCGAGGTCGGCGGTCTGGGCGTCGTCCAGCTCGGCGCGCGCGTGCCGGGCAACGGCCCACGCGATCTCGCCAACGTCGCGGTGTGGGGCTACGAACTCCCGCCGGTCGGCGTGCCGGAACCACCGGCGCCGGGCGAGGCATGGGCCGACTCGGTGCTCGCGGCCGACGGTGTGGAGCTCGGCGACGAACTCCTCGTCGGTCCGTCGCGCACGCCGATCATCGTCGCCGGCTGGGTCGACGACACCTCCTACAACGGCCAGGGTGGGCTCTGGACCGGTGTCGACACGTGGCGTGATGTCCTCGTCGACAACCGGCCCGACGCCGTGCTCGCCGATGGCGTGTTCCAGGCGCTGGTGGTGCGCGCCGACGGTTCGACCGACGTGATCGCGGACATGACGACCGCATTCGGTTCCGATGTCGAGGCGTTGTCGGTCACCGATGCCGTCGACGCGATCCCCGGTGTCACCGAGCAGCAGACCACCTTCAATCAGATCCTCGGGGTCACCGTCGTCATCGCGCTCGTGGTGATCGCCCTGTTCTTCGCGCTGCTCACGGTCGAGCGGGCGAGCCTCTACGGCGTGCTCAAGGCGATCGGCGCGAGGTCGCGAACACTGATCGTCGGCCTCGTCGTCCAAGCCGTGGTCCTGACGCTGATCGCCGCCACGCTCGCCGGCGCCGCGGTGATCGTGCTCGACCTGCTCATCCCGCCGGGCTCGATCCCCCTGTTCATCTCGCCGGGCCGGATCGTGTCCAGCGTCGCCCTCCTCCTCGTTGCCGCCGTCGTCGGCAGCGCGTTCTCACTCCGCCGGGTCCTGCGCATCGATCCGGCCGCTGCCCTCGGGAGTTCCACATGACGAACCAGACATCACCCGCCCCGACCAAGACCTCGGCCGGAGCGCCCCCGGCCCTGCACATGACCGACGTCCGGAAGGTGTACCGCATGGGCGACAACGAGGTCGTCGCGCTCGACCATGCGACGCTGACGGTCGCCGCCGACGAGATCATCGCCCTCGTCGGCCCCTCGGGTTCGGGGAAGACCACCCTGTGTTCGATCGCCGGTGGGATCCTCGCTGCGACCCAGGGCTCGGTCGTCGTCGGCGGCGAGGAGATCACCGACTACGGCAGCAAGCAGCTGACGACGTTCCGACAGAATCAGGTCGGGTTCGTGTTCCAGTCGGTCAACCTCGTGCCGTTCCTCACCGCCAGGGAGAACCTGCTGGTCGTCGACGAACTCGGCCGTCGCGAAGGCAAACCGGCCCGCGATCGCGCCGACCGGCTGCTCGACGAGCTCGGGCTCGCCGACCGGGCGAAGAACCTGCCGTCGCAGCTGTCGGGCGGGCAGAAGCAGCGCGTCGCGATCGGTCGCGCATTGATGAACGAACCCGAACTGGTGCTGTTCGACGAGCCGACCTCATCGCTCGACACCGAACTCGGCGGGCAGGTCATGGAACTCATCCGGTCGGAGATGAAATCGCGGGGCACGGCGGCGATCGTCGTCACCCACGACGAGCGGATCACCGACCACTGCGACCGCACCGTGCGGATCACCGACGGCGTCATCACCGCCTGACGACGCGTCCGTCGCCGCGGCGACTGCACGCGTCTCAGACGGTGGTCGGGGTGCGGTGCTCGACAGGACCATCGAGGCGGCGGCGGGGCCGGCCGACGACGCCGTCCACGAGCCGATGCCCGTTGGCCACCGCCGGCCCGATCAACCCGGCCACGATCACCGTGCCGAAGCCGATCGGGCCACCGAGCATCACCCCGACGGCGAGGAACGACATCTCGATCCCGAACCTCACGTGCGGCTCGGGACGACCCGTCCGATCGGACGCGGCAGTGGCGAGCAGCTCGCCCGTGCCGGCGCCGAGGCCCGACACGATCAGCGCGCCGGCACCGATCCCCGCCACCCCGATCGCGCCCACGTGCACGATCACCTGTACGACGACGGAACCGGGACGATCGAACTGATCGACGAGCGAGAGCAGCACCTCCACGGCCGGTCCGAGGATCAGCGGCGTCACGATCGTGCCGGGTCCGGGACGTCGGCCGAGCAGCGCTGCGATCGCCAGCATCCCGGCGAACGACGACCAATAGGCCAGGGTCAGCGAGATGCCGGTCGTCTCACGGAGCCCGGCGATGAACACGTCGAGCGGACCCGGACCGAACGAGTTCCAGAGCAACGCTGCGATCGCGACGGCGATCAGCAGCGACCCGCCGACGAGCATCAGGATCCGCAGTCCGAGCCGCACGACTCGGCGCTGGCCACCGGCGGCCATCGTCGTGGCGATCGCGCCGGCACGCGACCAGGCGCGGTCGGTGAACCAGCGCGCGGCGTCCTTCGTCGTCATCCGTGCAGTATCGGCCGTCACGCCGGATTCGCACGCGACGTCGACCGGTCGTTCGACACAGTTCACATGTGGTTCACCATCGACCACCGGAACGGTCGCCCCACATCGGGAGCGAGGGTTCAGAGGAGTGCGTGGAGACGTGTGGCCTGTTCGGCGGCCTTGGCACGGACCTCGTCGATGTCGACGAGGGTCGGTCGGCCGTCGTCGAGCAGGACGCGCCCGTCGGCGGCGACGACCCGGGTCGCCCGGATCCCCGGCGTGAACGCCACGTGCCAGGGCGAGTCGACGTGGTCGTACGACCAGGTGACCGTGTCGTCGCGAGCCTCGGGCACGAGGGCGTACCCCTGCTCGAGCCATGACGCCGCGTCGTCGGGCGAGGCGCTCAGGTCGTCGGCCCGATGGGCGACGTAGGCGAGCCGCAACTCCTCCAGCATGTCGGCGCCGATGCCGTCGGTGCCGAGCACCACCGGGTTCGGCCGACGGGCCGGCGCCGCGTAGCCGACACCGTTGTTCATGTTGGAACGAGGATTGTGCGCGATCGTGCCGGGCAGGTCACGGTCGAGCAGCACGCAGTGCACGAGCAGCCAGTCGTCGGCGGCGAGCGATGCGAGCCGCTCGCCCGCGTCGCGGTCCTCGGGACCCTCGGCGACGTGGATGTGGACGCCGACGCCCAGATCGGCCGCCAACCCGGTCGCCGACTCGAGTGTGTCGTCGGTGCACGTGAACGCGGCGTGCACGCCGACGAGCCCGCGACCGCCGGCGCGGATGAACCGTTCGTTCTCCGCGAGTCCACGACGAGCGCCGTCGGCACCGTGGCGGTCGGTGACCCCGTAGGCACACACGACCCGCACACCGACCTCGGCACACGCCTCGGCGATGACGTCGAGGCTGCCCTCGATCGCATGGGGGCTCTCGTGGTGGTCGACGATCGCCGTGGTTCCGCTCATGAGGGCCTCGGTGGCACCGAGCAGCGCGCTCGCCCGGATCATGTCGAGATCGAGTGCCGTGTCGAGGCGCCACCACACCTGCTCGAGGACCTCACCGAACGAGGTCGGTTGCTTCGGCGGCGCCGGCATCCCGCGTGCCAGCGCGGAGTACAGATGGTGGTGGGCGCACACCATGCCGGGCGTCGTGTCGGCCATGTGGCCACGCTAGTGGCGTCCGGGCCTCGCCCCCGCGGCGCCGGGATCTACGCTGCGACCATGGGGGAACCGTCGTACGAAGCCGGACCGGTCGATGTCGAGTTGCTGCGCGAGACGATCCCGCAGAACCTGACGCGCACGATCGAGACACACGGCCGCAACGAGGCGATCGTCTCGCGCCATCAGGGCATCAGGTGGACATACGAGGAGTTCGGTCACCGCGTGACCGAACTGGCCAAGAGCCTGATGCACGCCGGCCTGCAGAAGGGCGACCGGCTCGGCCTGTGGTCGCCGAACTACGCCGAATGGACCCTGGTGCAGTACGCGACCGCGGAGATCGGTGTCATCCTCGTGAACCTCAACCCGTCGTACCGCACCCACGAACTCGAGTACGCGCTGAACCAGTCGGGGTGCACATGGATCATCGCCGCTCCCGAGTTCAAGACGTCGAACTACGTCGAGATGGTGGCCGAGGTCGCCGATCGGGTCCCGGCGCTCGAAC
The DNA here is from genome assembly GCA_033344875.1 of Ilumatobacteraceae bacterium. NCBI lineage: Bacteria > Bacillati > Actinomycetota > Acidimicrobiia > Acidimicrobiales > Ilumatobacteraceae > Ilumatobacteraceae bacterium. Next base: position 2,686,917 of record JAWPMO010000001.1, read on the forward strand.
ACGCCGTCTTCTTCTGGACCGACGAGTGGAACCACCTGATCGAGGGCGACGAGACGGTGCACGACGACGACCTCGCCGAACGGCGGGCCTCCCTGCACCCCGACGACCCGATCAACATCCAGTACACGTCGGGTACGACCGGGTTTCCCAAGGGCGCCACACTCACCCACGCGAACATCCTGAACAACGGCTATTTCACGACCGAGCTGCAGGGCATTACCCACGACGACAGGATCTGCATCCCGGTGCCCTTCTACCACTGCTTCGGCATGGTCATGGGCAACCTCGGGTGCACCTCGCACGGCGCCACGATGGTGATCCCGAACGACGCCTTCGATCCGGAGACGGTGCTCGCCACGGTGCAGGAGGAGCGATGTACGTCGCTGTACGGCGTGCCGACGATGTTCATCGCCGAACTCGGGCATCCGGAGTTCGAGTCGTTCGACCTGTCGTCGTTGCGAACCGGTGTGATGGCGGGGTCGCCGTGCCCGGTCGAGGTGATGAAGCAGTGCGTCGAACGCATGAACATGGTCGACGTCACGATCTGCTACGGGATGACCGAGACCTCGCCCGTGTCGACCCAGACGCTGCCGGACGACTCGCTCCACCACCGCACCGCGACCGTCGGCAAGGCCCACCCGCACGTCGAGATCCGCGTCGCCGACCCCGAGTCGGGCGCGACGTTACCCCGAGGCGAGACCGGCGAGTTCTGCACCCGCGGCTACTCCGTGATGACGGGCTACTGGAACGAGCCCGGCAAGACCGCCCAGGCGATCGACGACGACGGTTGGATGCACACCGGTGACCTGGCCGTGATGGCCGACGACGGGTACTGCAACATCGTCGGTCGCATCAAGGACATGGTGATCCGCGGCGGCGAGAACGTGTACCCGCGCGAGATCGAGGAGTTCTTGTACACCCACCCCGACGTCGAGGACGTGCAGGTGATCGGCGTCCCCGACGTGAAGTACGGCGAGGAGTTGATGGCGTGGGTGAAGCTCGTACCCGGTGGCACCGCGACGCCCGACGAGCTCCGCGAGTTCTGTCGCGGCAAGATCGCCCACTTCAAGATCCCCCGCTACGTCAAACTCGTCGAGGAGTTCCCGATGACGGTCACCGGCAAGGTCCGCAAGGTCGAGATGCGCGAATCGTCGATCGCCGAGCTCGGCCTCGAAACGACGGAGACGGCCTGACGAGCACACCGTTCGCCGGCAACCGGCGGTCCGAGTCGTGACCGGCCGGCTTCTCGGACCAAGCTCGCACGGATGACCACGAGCGACGATCTCTGCGCCGACATCACACGCCGATACGCCGAGGGTGGGGCCGGGTTCATGCACGACCTCGGCCTGACCGTCGTCGACGCCGAACCGGGGCGCGTTCGATTCACCCTCGCGGTGACCGACCACCTCGTCCACGGCGGCGGTGTGCTGTGCGGCCAGACGATCCTCGCTTGCATGGACACCGGGATGGTGTTCGTGATGATGTCGCTCCGACCCGACGACGTCGGATTCACGACGGTGAGCCTGCAGACCAACTTCGAGCGCGGTGTCCCCGGCGACGTCGGCGAGGTCACCTTCGAAGCCTGGGCGACGAAGCCGGGTCGGTCGCTCGTGTTCGGCCAGATCGACCTGTTGCTCCCCGACGGGCGGCGTGCCGCCACCGCGACGACCACCTACATGTGGCTCTGACCCGCTCGCCAGGGAACGCCCCCTTCGGTAGGTTGGATGCCATGCCCTTCGGTCATCTGCCGTACGCGAAGCCGCACGGGGACGAACTCGACGCCTGGGCCGACGCCGACGCCCGCCATGCGCAACACCGCGGTCAGGTCCGCAACCTGCTGATCGCCCTCGCCCTCGTCGCGTTGATCTCCACGTTCGTCAGCGCTCAGGCATGGGGATTCGCCATCTTCATCGTGCCGTGGCTCGCGCTCGAGCTGTGGATGGTCCGCCGATCGGGTCGCCCGGCGCGGATTCCCGACCACCGACCGGCCGACCCGGTCGAGATCGAACTCGACGACACCTGACGCCGGTCACCCGAGGAGGTCGACGACGACCCGCTCCCAGAGTTCGGTGGTGAGGCGGAGTGACTCGACGTCGATCCGCTCGTTGTGACCGTGGAAGCGTTGGCCGAACTCCGCCGCATCGATCGAGGGGCTCAGCAGACCGGCGCCGTACGACACCGCACCGAGCTCGCGGAACACCCGGGCGTCGGTGAACCCGACGATGAACTGCGGGTTCAGCCGGGCGTCGGGGAACGGCACGCCGACCGCACGACCCAACGCGTCCCACAGCGGGGTGTCGACCCGACTGGTCGACGCCGGGTCGTCGATCAGCACCTCGATCTCGACACGGTCGAACAGGTCGTCGCCGAGCGCACGCCGGAGGTGGGCGGTGACCTCGTCGGTGTGGTCGCCCGGCATCGTGCGGATGTCGATGTCGAGATCGATCACGTCGGGGATCACGTTGGTCTTCGGTCGGCCCTTCGTGGCCAGCACGTTCGGCGAGAACGTCGTGTGCGTGCACGCGTGGTAGTGCCCCTTCGCCCCGGGGTGCGGGAGGTCGGCCAGGAGGTCGTCGATCGTGTTCTCGTCGAGCATCGCCGCCTTCATGTCGGCTGCGAGGTCGAGCGACTCGACCTGCCCCCGCCACAGCTCGTGGAACCGTGGCGCCGGTTGGTAATCGGCGAGCCGTGACACCACCTTGGCGGCGGTGACGAGGGCGTTGTCGGAACCGAACGGCATCGAACCGTGGCCCGGGGTGCCGCGCACCCGCAGTCGGCGCCAGGCGACCCCCTTCTCGGCGACGTTGATGCTGATCGACCGCTGCCCCTCCGGGCCGGAGTGCAACCCGCCGTTCTCGGTCAGCATGTACGTGCAGCGAATCGAGTCGGGATGCTTGTCGGCGACCCAGCGCGCACCGTGCGCGCTGCCGGCCTCTTCGTCGGCGACGGCGAAGTACAGCAGGTCGCCCTTGGGCCGGAACCCGCGGTCGACCAGCGACTTGAAGACGACCGCCATCGACGAGGTCAGGTTCAACATGTCGACCGCGCCGCGCCCCCACACCTCGTCGACGCCGTCATCGTTGGCGATGAGCTCGCCACCGAACGGATCGTTGCGCCACCCCTCCGGGTTGACCGGGACGACGTCGGTGTGGCCCATCAGGCACAGCGACGGCGCCGACGGATCGGTGCCGGGCAGGCGAGCCACGAACGACGCACGGTCGGGGGTCGGCTCCCAGCGTTCGATGTCGACGCCGCTCCCCTCGACGTACGACTGGAGTACGTCGGAGTTGCGGGTCTCGTGTCCCGACTCGGCCGTCCCGTCGTTGACGCACTCGTTGCGGATCAGGGTTTGCAGCAGCTCGACGGTGTCGCCCGTCAGATCGGTCGCCATCGGTGCAGTCTCGCGCTCCGGGCGCCCTCGTTCGTCACCGATCGGTGGGATGATGGAACCGAGCGGGCTGCTCGAGACTCGGTAGGGGTATCCATGGCAACGATCGACGTCCCCCTCTCCTCGCCGCCGGCGACGGCGCGCCGTGAACCGGTGACGTTCGAGGCGCTGTACGAGCGGCAGTTCCGCCCGATGGTGCGGCTGGCGTACACGCTCGTCGACACCCGACAGCAGGCCGAGGAGGTCGTGCAGGACTCGTTCGCCGCGGTCTACGAACGGTTCCAGCGACTCGACAACCCGGAGGCGTACCTGCGGGTGACCGTGCTGAACGGATGCCGCCGCGTGCTGCGCCGACGGATGCTCAGCCGCCGCCAGCCGACCCCGCCGACCGAGGACAGCGAACTCGGCGCCAGCCACGTCGTGGATGCGATCCGCCGCCTTCCCCACAAGCAGCGCTCGATGATCGTGCTCCGGTACGACCTGCAGCTGACCGACCGCGAGATCGCCGACACGCTGCGCGTACCGATCGGCACGGTCAAGTCGACGATCCACCGGGCGCTCGCCGAACTCCGAAAGGAACTCTCATGAACCACGACGACGATCTCGAACGAACCGTGGCCCGTTCGCTCCGGCAGCGGACCGAACGAGTCACCACCGCAGCGCCCGACCTCGACGGGGTCTGGGCCCACGTCGATCGACGCCAGAGCCGGCGTCGGCGGGCCACAGCAGCCATCGGGTCGGTCGCAGCGGTCGGCGTGGGCGTCGTCGGGATCACGATGCTGGGTGGGACGCGTGCGGACGACACCGGCATCGCCGCCGCTCCCGGTGGCGTGCCGACGACGACCATGCCCGCCATCGCGGTGCCGGCCGACGGGCCCGCTGGAGGTTGGGCGTGGGCGTGTACGACCCCGGTCACCGTCCCGAACGGTGTGCCAGGTGTGCAGTACTTCCTCGACTGCTTGCAGGTCGGCACGGGTGATCAACTCATCTTCCCCACGACGACGATCGTGAATCAGTTGTACGTCGTGCAGGCCGGGGACACGCTCAGCAGCATCTCCGCCGCGTTCGGCGTCGGGATCGACGAACTCGTCTGGTTCAACGGTTGGGAGGACGGTGCGTCGCACGTCCTGCTGCCGGGCGAGACCGTGTCGATCCCCGGGCCCGATGTCGTGGATGTGACCGTCCCCTACTCACCGACGCCGACGACGGTGCCCGTTCAGGGCTACGTGGTGCAGCCTGGCGACACGATCGAGGCGCTCCGCGAACGATGGGCGCTGCCGCCTGGCTTGTTGACGAACCTGAATGGTTTCGACATCGAGGACTCCTACGTCCTCACCGCCGGTGAGTTGATCTACGTCCCCGGCTACCTCGCCCCTGGAGAGCCGGGCCTCATTCCACAGACGACCACGACGTCGACAACGACCACACCTGAGATGACCACGACGACACCGCCGACCACCACCATCGCGCCCTGACCGGCGCATTGCGCTGATGCGCTCGTGGTGATAGCCCATCGGCATGGAACTCTCCGACGCACTCGACTACGTCCGACAGCGGCGGCAGGGGGTGATCGTCACCATCAAGGCCGACGGCCGACCGCAACTGTCGAACATCGTCTACGGCGTCGACGACGACGGCACGATCCGGATCTCCGCCACCGCCGGGCGGGCGAAGACGAACAACCTGCAGCGCGACCCGCGGGCGAGCCTGCACGTCACCGACGAGAACTTCGGCACGTACTGCGTGATCGAGGGCGACGTCGAGGTCACCCAGGTCACGACCGAACCGGGCGATGCAACGTCCGACACCCTGGTCGAGTACTACCGGACGCTCGCCGGCGAGCACCCCGACTGGGACGAGTACCGGCGGGCGATGATCGACGAGGGGCGACTCATGCTGCTCCTGCGCCCGACCCGCGCGTACGGCATGCTGTCACGATGAAGATCCACACGCAGCCCGACCAGATGGGTGGTGTCTGGGCGAACGCCGCCGCCGTGCGCCACTCACCCCACGAGTTCACGATCGACTTCCTGCGCTGCGACTTCGACGACACCGGCAAGGCGGCCGCCGGCATCCTCGTCCAGCGGGTCAACATGTCGCCGCTGTTCGTCACCCAGCTGATCGCCGCGCTGCAGGACAACTGGTCGAAGTACGCCGACAAGTCGATGCCGAAGGACCTGCTCGACGACGTCTCGATCGAGTCACCGCGACTCGACGACGATCCCGACGGCCCACCGACCGACGACGACGGCGCCTGATGCGCCCGCAACCGATGATCACGTGCACGTCGGTGTCCGGGTCGAGCGAGTGGTACCAGCGCGTACTCGGGTTCGAGAGCGCACACGGCGGCGACGAGTACGAGATGCTGATGAGCGACGGCGCGATGGTGCTGCAACTCCACGAGGTCGACGTCCACGAGCACCCGGCGCTGCTGCGCGAGGGCCAGCCGCTCGGCGGCAACGGTGTGGCGCTCTGGTTCGACACGGCGACGTTCGACGCCGACGTCGAACGCGTGCACTCGACCGACGCCGAGGTGCTCGAGGACGTGCACGTCAACCCGCTCGCCCAGCATCGGGAGATCTGGCTGCGCGACCCGGACGGTTACGTCGTCGTGGTGAGCAGCCCGTACGGCGACGTCGGCTGACCGGCACACTGGGCACCGCCGTGCGATACACCCATCTGCTGTTCGACCTCGACCACACACTGCTCGACTCCCACGAGTCCGAGCGGCTCGCCTACGCCCACACGATGGCGGCGATCGGCCTCGCCGACCCCGATGATCACTTCGATCGGTACGTGACGATCAACCAGGCGATGTGGGTGGCGGTCGAAGCCGGTGACCTCCAGCCGAGCGAGGTCCGCCATCGCCGGTTCGAGCGGTTCATCGCCGAGGTCGGCGTCGATGCCGACCCACACGCGATGGCCGACGCGTTCGTGTTCGGCCTCGGCAACTTCGGCGAGCTGTACGAGGGTGCCCATGGCGTGCTCGAGACGCTCGCTGCGCAGCACACGCTGGCGATGATCACGAACGGGCTGAGCGAGGTCCAGCGGGCCCGGATCGAACGGCTCGGCCTCGCCGATTACTTCCACACGGTGATCATCTCGTCAGAGGTCGGCGTCACCAAGCCCCGCCGCGAGATCTTCGACCTGGCGTTCGCCGGCCTCGGCAACCCGGGGATCGAGAACGCCCTGATGATCGGCGACAGCCTCACGTCCGACATCGCCGGAGGCCGAAACGCAGGCATCGACACCTGCTGGTACAACCCGCGACGTCTCCCGCGGAGCGACACCGACATCGTCACCCACGAGGTCGACGACCTGGGCAGCCTCGAGGCGATCGTCACCGGCGTCTGACCCGGTCGGCCGACGTCAACCGGGGAGCAGCACGTTCGGGTTCATGATGCGGTCCGGATCGAGCGCGGACTTGATCGCCCGCATCGCCGCCAGGTCGCCTGCCGACCGCTGCATCGAGAGGTAGTCGACCTTCGCCGTGCCGATGCCGTGCTCGGCACTGATGCTGCCGCCCAGGTCGACCACCAGTCGGTAGACGGCCTCGTCGAGTTGTGGCGCATCGGGCGGCGCACCGGTGACGTTGACGTGGAGGTTGCCGTCGCCGACGTGTCCGAACAGCCACGTCCGGGTGCCGGCGACCGCCCGCTCGACGACGCCGGGCACCGTCGCGGCGAACTCGGCCAGGCGTGACTGCGGCAGGGTGACGTCGAACTTGTGGGGAACACCGACCTGATTGATCGCCAGCGTGTGCTCCTCACGAAGCCGCCACAGCGCAGCTCGGCGGGCACTGTCGCTCGCCACGGCGGCGTCGATCACGCCGTCGGCACCGGCGACCGCGTCGGCGAGTTCGTCGGTCGGATCGGTGAGTGAACCGGCCTCGAGCAGCACATAGGCCGGCGAAGGGTCGGCGAAGGGCAACGGCACCCCGAACTCGGACGACACCAGTTCGATGCCCTCGTGGAAGACGAGTTCGGCCGCCTCCAGCGATGGGATGCTCGTGCGCCACTCGGCCACGGCAACCACCGCGGCTTCGACCGACGCCATCGCGACGAACGCGACCACCCGGTGGGGTGCTGCGCCGACGAGCCGCAGTCGGGCCTCCGTCACGATGCCGAGCGTGCCTTCGCTGCCACAGAGCAGCGACGGGAGGTGATAGCCGGTGTTGTCCTTGACGAGACCGCTCATCTGGCGCACCACGGCGCTGGTGCCGAGCACCGCCTCGATGCCGACGAGTTGCTCGCGCGTGCCGCCGAATCGGAGCAGGTTGATGCCCCCGGCGTTCGTGGCGATCGACCCGCCGACCGTGGCCGTGCCGCGGGCACCGAAGTCCACCGCGTAGCGCAGTCCGGCTGCGGCCGCTGCACGCTGCACCGACTCGACGGTGGCACCGGCACCAGCGGTGACCTGACGACTGGTCGGGTCGACCTCGTCGACCCGGTCGAGTCGGCGAAGGCTGACCACGAGTTCGCCGCCGAGCGGCACACCGCCGCCGACCAGGCCGGTGTTGCCACCCTGCGGCACGATCGCGACGCCCTCGCTCCGACACAGCTCGACCAGGGCGGCGACCTCGTCGACCGAGCCGGGTCGCACGACAGTGGTGCCCGAACCGACGAAGCGGCCGGTCCAGTCGGTCGTGTACGACGTGACGTCGTCGGGTTCGGCCAGGACGTGGGCGGGGCCGACGATGGCCCGCAACGGTTCGAGGGGAAGCACGCTGCGACGGTAGCGGTCGGCGGGCGGACCGACCCGAACGCGACCTGTCGGCCGGGGTGGACCGAGTCGGTCGTCGTCATCGAGAGTCGCCTTCCGCAAGATGTCGTGTATGTTTCCGTTGTCAAGTTCCGTACGTAACCGCCAAACTGGACGATGTCAAGATTCGGATAGACTGACGGGCGTGACATCCGGCACCGGCTACCACCACGGCGATCTTCCGAACGCGCTGCGAGCCGCTGCGGTCGACGTCATCGACGAACGCGGCCTCGGGTCGTTCAGCCTCCGCGAGGTCGCCCGGCGGGCCGGCGTGTCGCACACCGCACCCGCTCATCACTTCGGCGACATCCGCGGGCTCCTGACGTCGGTGGCGACCGAAGGGTTCGACGCCCTCTACGCCGCACTGTGCGCCGCCGGAGATGGCGTCAGCGACCCGGTCGAGCGCCTGATCGCACTCGGCGAGGCGTACGTGTCGCTGGCGCGATCGAACCACGCGCACTGCGAAGTGATGTTCCGCGTCGACGTGGTCGACCCGGACAACGCGCAGCTCCAGCTCGCCGGCATGCGCGCCTACGTCGTTCTCGAAGACACGGTGCGTGCACTCATCGACGACGAGCAACTCGACGCCGACCTCGACGACGTCACCTGGCTGTGCTGGTCGGCGATGCAGGGGCTGGTCACACTCGGCCCCAAGATCGAACTCATCGCCACGATCAAGGGTCGGCCCGAGCCGTCCAGCAACGACCTCGTCCGAGAGTTCGCCTACCACATCGTGGCCGGCCTCCGGTCCCGGTAGGCCGTCAGGCCGCACCCGAACCGAGGAGCGCCACGACCGCCGACCGAGGGCTGCTCAGCACCGGCACCGACACGGTGACCACCTCGGCCGCAGGAGCCATCGATGCCTGCGCGAGTACGATCACGTCCACGTCGTCGGCCACTGCCGTGATCGCGTCGGCGACGAACTGCCGGTAGCCATCGAGGTCGTCGGCGACCAATCGCTCCCACGCGCCGGCGATCACGTGCGTCCGCATCTCGGGTGACCGATCCGCGGCGGCGGCGTCTCTCAGCAGGGACTCGGTCGGCTCGAGCGTGCTCTCGAGCGCCGCCAGCACCACGATCCGACCGCCGATGCCGACGGCGCGCTCGGCCATTGCGCGATCGACACGAACCACGTCGAAGCCGCGCTCGTTGCCGACACGTTCAGCGACGCCACCGAGCGTCGAACACGTACAGACGATCCGGTTGGCTCCCGCCCGCACGAGCTGATCGAGACGGCGCTCGACGCCGGCAACGACCGTCGGCGACTCCGGACCGCCCACCCCGGCCTGCTCCAGCAGCATGACATCGACGACGTCGACGACGTCCGTTCCGGGCCCGATCTCGGCGACGAGCGCCCGGAACGTGGGTTCGTGCAGAGCGGCCGTGTGCAGAAACCCCACCGTTGATCCCATCACCAGAGTGTGGCCCGTCGAAGCGTCTCCGGACGACCAGGTTGGAAGTTAACGATATGTCGTTATAGTTATCGACAGAGCAATCAGGCTCGGACAGAAAGCAGGTTCGATGAGACATCATCACCAACGACATCACGACGACCTCGACCAGTCGGGGCACCACCACGAACGACGCCGGCATCGCCACGCACACCGTGACGGCGACGGCCATGGACGCCGACGTGCCCGCCGCGGCGCCGTCGGCAGCGCGATCCTCGCGATCCTCGAGGAACGCCCCATGCACGGGTACGAGCTGATCTCCGCCATGGAGGACAAGAGCGGTGGCCGGTGGAAGCCGAGCCCCGGCTCGATCTATCCGGCGCTCCGACGCCTCGAGCACCGCGGCTTCATCACCGCCACCGAGACCGACGACGACAAGCGCCGGTTCGAACTGACCGATGCCGGTCGTGCCCGTGTGGCCGAGCAGCGTGACGCCGGCCACGACGCCCCCTGGGACGAGCACGGCCTGGGTCGCCACGGCGAGCTCCGCCGAGCGGTCGCCGAGCTCGTGGGGCCCGCCCGCCAGATCGGCAGGTTCGGCGACGACACCCAGATCGCCGCGGCGGTGAAGGTCGTGAACGACGCCACCTCCCAGCTGTACCGGATCCTCGCCGACGGCACGACCGGCACCTCCGGCACCAAAGCCGGTACCGACACCGGCGAACCGTCCGACTGAATCGTCCGACCGGCGGTCAGTCGCGCTGGACGCGGCCGCTCAGGAAATCGACCGAGCGGGTGACGGTCGCCGCGACGAAACGCTCGAGCTTCGGCGCCTCGATGAACCGTGCGGCCGCGTCGAGCGGCGTCGACGACCCGAGCCGCACCGCCTCCTCGGTCGCCACGACGCTGGTCTTCACGGCATGCGCGTGGACGATGAACGCCGTCGTACCGTCGAGCAGCGACTCGTGCTGCAGCGCCCGCCCGTAGGCGGTGAGATCGGTCGACCTCGGCTCGATCTCGACTCGACGGCCGACGCCGGCGTGCCACTCGTGGCGACCCGTCCAGTTCGCGAGGAACGCCGTCCACAGCACCAGGCGGACGTCGTCGGCCCTCGTCGCTCCGTCGCCGACGTGCCAGCGGGCGGCATTGGCATAGGTCATGCCGTGGGTGATGTCCAACCACCCGAAGTCGTCGTGGAAGTCGAACTCGCCCGCGGTGTCGTAGCGCAACATGCGCTCACTGACCGCGAGGGTGACGACGTCGAGCACGGCGTCGAGTGACGCCCCCGAGGCGAGTGCCGCACCGGTCGCGAGAGCGGCTTCGGTGCGGTCGTCGCCGAGCAACGCGGTGAGGAGCCGGCCGTCGTCGGCCCACGCCGGGTCGGGGTCGCTCGCTCGGGCCGCCAGCACATCGAGGTCGAGCTGGGCCGCACCCCGGTGGAACAACTTCATGTACGGCAGCTTGTCCTCACGGGTGCCGTACACGATCGTCGGCACGAGATACGGCAACACGGTGTCGGCCCGATCCCAGCCGATCCGTTCGAGGAGCTGGAACGCCTTCTGCGAGTAGATCGCGCCGTGACCGTACGAGAGGAAGTGATCGCTGACCACGTCGGTGAACCACCCGCGCAGCTCGTCGGACTCGGCGCCGGATGCGATCGCACCGCGGACCAGCGCCTGCGCCGGTGCGAGTTGCTCGGCTTCGACCAGCCGGCGGAACTCGGCTCTCGCATCGGCGGGATCGACCGACACCGGGTCGGGCAGCGGTTGGACCGGCCGACCGCGCTCGGTCTCGGCGACGCCGGCGATCGCCTGCACGATCGGCAGCACCCGGTCGTCGCCGTCGTAGTGATCGACCATGGTGAGGCAGTCGGTGAGCGAGGCGATCGAGTGCCCCCACCCGAACTCGGCGCGCGGCGCGCCGTAGGCGACGGCCTCCCAGATCAACTCACCGGGGTTGGAGTCGGCCCGGAGGAGGCGGACGACGTCGCGCGACACCTGGCCGATGTAGTTCTTCTCGATCCCGCTGCGGAGACTGGTCATGATCTTCGGTCGGAGTTCAGCCGGGTCGGGCTCGGTGAACTCGATCGACAGCGTGCCGTCCTCGGCGACGTGTACCGGATGGGTCCGGACGTCCTCCTCGCCGAGCACGCACGCACCGTCGCTCACCCGGAACTTCCAGTTGTGCCAGGCGCACGTGATCAGATCGCCGTCGAGTTCGCCCGTCGTGAGGCCGTACCCCTCGTGCGGACAGGCCTGGTCGAGCGCGAAGACGCCCTCGCCGGTGCGCACCAGGCACAGCCGGTGCCCGTCGACCTTGACCATCTTCATCGCTGCGACCGCCAGGTCGTCGAGGTGCCCGACGACGGTTCCGGTCACGGTGGTTGCATCACTCATGCCGACAGACGGTAGAACTTCAATCATGGTTGAAGTCAAGCGTTTCTCCGTCGGCGAGGTCGCCCGGCGCGCCGGGGTGGCGACGTCGGCGCTCCGGTTCTACGAAGAGCACGGCCTGATCCGGTCGGAGCGCAACGAGTCGGGCCACCGGCGCTACCACGCCGATGTGCTCCGACGCGTCAGCTTCATCCGTACGGCCCAGCGGGTCGGACTGTCGTTGGCCGAGATCGGCGAGGCGCTCGCCTCGCTGCCGAACCACCGCACGCCGACGGCCAAGGACTGGGACCGGCTCGCGACGTCATGGCGTCCACGGCTCGACGAACAGATCGCCGTGCTGACCCGCATGCGGGATCAGCTCGACGGCTGCATCGGGTGCGGCTGCCTGTCGCTCAACTCGTGCGGCCTGTGGAACCCCGACGACGCCGCCGCCGAGATGGGCACCGGCCCGCGCTACCTCCTCAGCGACGAGAGACCGGACCGAGCCGACGCCGAACACACACCCTGACCTGGTGCTGTGATCCAGGTCAGATCCCGCTGTGAAGGTCGACGGGGCAGGCGGATCGGAGCGACGTCGTTGCTGTGAGACCTCCGGTGAGGGGGTTCGGGCACCGTGTCGGCCATGAACACATTCGGCGCACGCCGCCCTGACACCGGGGGCCGACTCGCCCTCGAATGGACTCGACTCCGGACCCGTCCCGACCATCTCCGTCGGGCCTCGACCTGGCAGATCCTCGATCATCCGGTGGGATCGCTCGACGAGATCCTGGATGCGGTCGGCTACGAGTCCGATCCCACGCCCGATGCCGAACTGCGACTCCGGCAGCTCGTCACGTTGGCCCGCGACGACGAGCTCGCGGCACGGGTCGTCATCCAGCGGATCCTGCCCGGGCTGCTCGCGGTGGTTCGGCGCCGGCGAGGTCAGGCCGACCACGTGTTCGAGGAACTGATCGGCGCGGCGTGGATCGCGATCCGGACGTACAACCCGACGCGACGGCCGCGCTCGGTCGCCTCGGCGCTCATCTCCGACGCCGACTACAACGCATTCCGGGCGGCGTCACGACGCCGGTCGTCGACCGAGCGATCGGTCGACCCGCAGGCCGCCCAGGTACCCCATGTTCACGAGCCGAGTTCGTGCGAGCAACTCGCCGAGTTGCTGGCCGACGCCGCTGACGCAGGGGTGGCCCCTGAGGACCTCGAGCTGCTCCGTCAGCTGCTCGCCGCGCCCACGACCATCGAACTCGCCGCGGTGCTGCAGATCACGCCGCGCACGATCCGGAACCGACGCGACCGGATCACGTCTCGGTTGCGCGAGGTTGCGCTCGCTGCGTGAAGTTCGGTCGGCGCTTCTCGAGGAACGACGAGATGCCCTCCTGACCGTCGGGGGTGACGACACCGGCTGCCATGACTTCGATCGCGTGCGCGTAGGCCTTGGGTTGGTCGAGATCGACCTGCGCGTAGAACGCTCGCTTGCCGACCGCCTTGGAGAACGCGCTGCCGCGGATCGACCGGCGCATCAGATCGTCGACCGCGTCGTCGAGTTCGTCGTCGGGCACCGCCCGGTTGATCAATCCCCAGTCGGCGGCGGTCGCGGCCGACACGGGATCGCCGGTGATCGCCATCTCGAGTGCCCGTTTGCGACCGATCTGGCGGGCGACGGCCACGAGCGGCGTGTTGCAGAACAGCCCGCCCTTGCCGCCCGGGAGCGCGAAGCCGGCCGACTCCGCCGCGATCGCCATGTCGCAGGTCGCGACGAGTTGGCACCCGGCAGCGGTGGCGAGGGTCGCCACCTTCGCGATGACCACCTGCGGGATCTCCTGCACCGTGTTCATCATCTCGGTACAGACGCGCAGCAGGTGCTGAGCGTCGGGCAGCGTCGCGTCGAGCATGTCGCCGAAGTTGTGTCCGGCCGAGAACACCGGTCCGTTCGCAGCCAGCACGACGCCCAGCGCGTCGGAGTTGCCGATCGTGCGGAACACGTCGGTGAGCTCGAGCATCACGTCGAGCGCCAGCGAGTTGCGCTTGGCCGGGTTGTCGAGCGTGACGGTCGTGACCGGCCCGTCGACGTCGACCGTGACGTACGTGTACCCCATGGGTCCAGACTACGTTCCATGGCGAGGTCGCCCCGACCGGGTCGCCCCGACCGCGACGACCGCACCACGACGACCGCACCACGGAGATCGACATGCCCGACACGAATCGCCTCTCGGCGCTGTCTCGATCGCTCGACGGCCGCTCGGCGATCGTCACCGGTGCGGCGAGCGGGATGGGCCGCTCGACGGCGCACGTCTTCGCCGACGAGGGTGCTCGGGTGTGCGTCGCCGACCTCGGTGACGATCGAGTCGCCGCCGTCGTCGACGAGATCCGCGAGATGCATGGCGAGCACGCCGCGATCGGTGTCGTGTGCGACGTGAGCGACCGCGCCCGGCTGTCGGTCCTCGTCGACGAGACCGTGGCTGCATTCGGTGGGATCGACGTGGTGGTCAACAACGCCGGGGTCGCGCTTCCCAACTCGTTCCTCGACCCCGACGACGACCTGTTCGAGTCGAACTGGGCCGCCACGATCGACGTCAACCTCACGGCGCACGCTCGACTCGTGCGACTCGCCCTCCCCCACCTGATGGCGTCCGACGCCGGCCGCATCGTCAACATCGCGTCGACCGAAGCGGTCGTCACCGCAGCCGGCCTCGCGGCGTACGCCGCGACCAAGGCCGGGGTGGTCGGTCTGACGAAGAGCATGGCGGTCGAACTCGGTCGGCACGGGATCACGGCGAACTGCATCTGCCCGGGTCCGATCCTCACCGGGATGACCGACGAGATCCCCGACGACGCGAAGGCGACCTACGCGCATCGTCGGGTGCCGCTGCGCCGGTACGGGACCCCCGAGGAGGTCGCGCACATGACCCTCAACCTCTGCCTGCCGGCGTCGAGCTTCGTCAACGGCGCGATCATCCCGGTCGACGGCGGCATGTCGATCCGGCACGTCTGACCGTGTTCGAACCGCTGACCCGCGTGACCGATCGGGTCCGTCCCTGGGCGGCTCCGATCCCGCGGGCGGGCGCACCCGAGTTCGCCGTCATCGGTGCGGGGCCGGCCGGGCTGGCGACCGCTGCGCTGCTCCGCCGACACGGTGTGCGCGCCGTCGTGTTCGACCGGTCCGACCTCGTCGGGTCGTCGTGGGCGGCTCGGTACGACTCACTGCGCCTCAACACCGTCCGCTGGATGTCGGACCTGCCGGGCCTCCGGATGGAGCGATCGCTCGGTCGCTGGGTGGGCCGCGACGACCTGGTCGACTACTTCGAGCGGTACGCCGAACATCACCGCCTCGAGTGCGTGCTGGGCGAGACCGGCGCGGTCGATCGCGTCGACCCGGACGGCGGTCGGTGGTCGGTGCTCGGCGCCGCCGGTCGACGGAGGTTCGCCGGCGTCGTGGTCGCCACCGGTCACTCGCAACAGACGACGGTCCCCACGTGGGAAGGGCACGACCGGTTTGCCGGCCGAATGATGCACGCGGTCGACTACCTCCGGCCGGACGACTTCGTCGGGTCGAGGGTGCTGGTCGTCGGCGCCGGCAGTTCCGGCGGCGAGATCTGCGTCGACCTGGCCGGCGCCGGGGTCGACGTGACATGGGCGGTGCGCTCGGCACCACGGGTGTTCCCTCGCGAGGCGGTCGGCGTCCCCACCACGCCGTTCGCTCCCGCCGCCGACGCGTTGCCCGACGGGGTCGCGAATCATGTCGCGCCGTGGCTCGAGCGGCGCATCTACGGCCCGCGCGACTACCTGCCGGAACCGGCCACTCCGATGATGGAGTTGCTCGCGGGCTGCAAGGAACCGATGACCGCCGACGGCATCGTCGAGTCGATCCGAACCGGACGGGTGCGGGTGGTCGCCGCGGTCGCCGACCTCGACCGTTCGGGCGCACTGCTCGCCGACGGTTCGCACGTCGATGCCGATTGCGTGATCTCGGCCACCGGCTACCGACCGGGGCTCGAGCCGCTCGTCGGGCACCTCGATGTGCTCGCCGACGGGCGACCGACCGCGCTCCTGCCGCGACCGGGTCTCGGGTTCGTCGGGTTCCGCGTGCCGCTGACCGGCACGCTGTGGGCGATCGAGCGTGATGCGCGACGGGTGGCCACCGAACTCGCCCGAAGGTGTCGGTGAACAGCGGCTCGACCCGTCGATACCCTCACCTCATGACGACGCCCGCATCGCTGGAACGACGACAGTTCGCCGACGACCTCGCCGCCGCCGGTCCCGACGCACCGACGCTCTGCGAGGGGTGGACCACCCGAGACCTCGCCGCCCACGTGCTGGTCCGCGAACGTCGACCCGACGCAGCGGTCGGCATCCTCGTCAGTGCACTCTCCGGCTACACCGACAAGGTGCAGGCGAAGACCGCCGACGACGATTGGGGCGATCTGGTCGAGCGGGTTCGCAGCGGGCCGCCGCGGTGGTCGCCGACCCGGATCGACAAGGTCGACCGTGCGGTCAACACGATCGAGTTCTTCGTGCACACCGAAGACGTCCGCCGCGCCGCCGACGGCTGGACGCCCCGCGACCTCGACGCCGAGTTGGAGAACGACCTGGCCGCGGCCTTGACACGGGCGGCGAAGATGTTGACGAAGTCGGCACCGACCGGCGTGACGCTTGCGCCCGACGGCCGCGAGCCGTTCGTCGCCCGCGAGGGCGAGCCGATGGTGACGGTGCGCGGCCCGATCGGTGAACTCGTGCTGTTCGTCTACGGCCGCCAGGACCATGCCCTCGTCGAGATCGACGGGACGGACGATGCCACGGCGCAGCTCCGCGCCGCGAAGTTCGGCATCTGACCGCCGGGTGCGGTGCGGGCACGTCGGCCCGGTCGCGGCGTCGTGCATCGGTTGGGTGCGCCCCCAGGGACTCGAACCCTGAACCAATGGGTTAAAAGCCCACTGCTCTACCATTGAGCTAGAGGCGCGGGACCGGCGCGACTCGCGGGAGAAACCCCGGTCGTCGACACGAGGCCGGCCGTGCGACGCACCAGCGTAGAGGTTCCGACGGCGTTCGCGAAGCCCGATGAGGCTCGAGGGTGCCGGGTGCGCGCTCCGGCCGCGGCTCGTTCGTCTGAGAGCATCATGCAGCGACGCGTGGCGCACGCTCGGGGATCGGTCGCCCTGGTGTCGCTCACGTCAGCTGTTGCTCACAACGGTTGCCCATCCCCTCGCTCGGGGGCTGGACCTCCGGCGGTCATGCCGACAGCACGGCAGCGCTCACACCGGCACACCCCAGCCACAGCGGGCCGAGCGCAAGCTGCATGGGATGATGCGAACGTGAGCGACGAACTCGAGACGGCGGCGCGTCAGTGGCAGGAAGAAGGCTTCGCCATCGTGGAGGGGCTGGTTCCCCACGACGACATCGACGCTGCGATACCCGAGCTCGACGCCCTGTACGGAGGCGACACCTTCGACGACTACAACCGGGCGAGCGGGCTCGGCGACGGCGAATCGGCGGGCAGGCGGTTCCGGTCGACGCAGTTCGACGGCATGCGCGGCTTCCCGATGCCAGGGTGTCCGCGACTGAACGACCTGTTCGTCCACCCGCACGTGGCCTGGTTCGCCCGCCGTGCGCTCGGCGACGACGATCTGCGCATCTACCAGGCTGCGACGTGGGCGAAGTGGGCCGGGGAGATCAACTACGACCAGCCGCTGCACCAGGACGGCAACCACTCGCTGCTGCCACCGCGTATGGAGCCGGGCTTCTGGCACATGGAGACGTTCCTGTTCCTCACCGATGTCGACGAGGGCTGCGCGCCACCTCGCCTCGTGCCTCGCAGTCGGTCGAACGGTTCGACGGACGAGATGTACGACCACGAGATCGCCGCCACCGGCACCCGCGGCACGCTGCTCGCCTATCGCTCCGACGTGTGGCATCGCGGCTCCGACTTCACTCGCCCCGACGCATCACGGGCGGTACTCGTGATCGGTTTCCGGCCGGCGGCGGCGGAATGGTTCAGCTACGACGCGTTCGGTCGACTGGGCGGCAACCCGCTGTTCGCCGAGTTCGTGCGGGGGAAGTCGCCCGACGAGTTGGCGTTGTTCGGGATCCCCCGGCCCGGCCACCCGTACTGGAATGCGGCGACCATCGACGCCATGTGCGAGCGGTACCCCGGCCTCGACATGGGGCCCTGGCGAATCGCACTCGACCACAGCTGAGGTCGGGGCAGTGCCACCCGCCACCCGCCACCCGGCGAGCCAGGCGAGGAGGAGTTCGATTCGTCTCAGCGGGTTGCGCATCGAACACATGTTCGATATAGTGGCTTCACCGACTTCCCCTCCACTCACCCCGATGGAGGCCACGTGCGACATCCACCCGACGAACTGTTCCGATTGGTGAGCGACACCGATCCCGATGTGTCCGACGCCGACGAACTCGACACGTACACCCGTCACGTCGCCGACCTGAAGGCATGGTGCGACGCTCGACTCGTGCGAGCGACCCGGCGCCAGCGAGCCCTCGCCGCCGAGGGGCGGGCCGCCGATCCACGCTCGTCCCTGTCCGCCCACGGTAGAACCTCGAGCAAGGAGGCGGCCGCCGCTGCCGATCGCGAGGCGGTCTGCACATCGATGCCCGGCTTCGAAGAGGCGCTCGCCGGCGGCGAGGTGTCGGCGGGCCACGTCGACGCGATCGCGTCAGCGACCAGAGGTCTCGATGACGCCGAGCGATCAGAGTTCGTCGGCGAAGCCGATTCGCTTCTCGACGATGCCACCGAGCACGGCGTCGACAGGTTCGCGAAAGACTGCCGTGAGCTCGCCAAGAGCATTCGAGCCCGACACAACGCCGGTTCCGATGTCGACGAGCTCGAGCGCCAGCGCGCGCAGTCGAAGATCACCCGCTGGATCGATCGGACCACCGGCATGCACAAGACGTTGATCGAGGCCGACCCGGTGTCCGATCGGATCATCTGGACCGCCATCCAGCGAGAGCGCGGGCGACTTCGGCGGCGCTCTCAGGTCACGGAGGGGCCCAAGCCCTCGTGGGACCGACTGACCGTCGACGCGCTGGTCGAAGCGGTCGCCACCGCGGGTGATGGCGACCATCGCTGTCGCCCGACGCTCGTGGCCCACGCCGATCTCGAGACCCTGCGCCACGGTCTCCACCAGAACGGCATCTGCGAGACCGACTCCGGCATCGATCTCCCCGTCGAGACGGTGCGACATCTGGCCTGCGACGCCGACACCATCCCCGTCGTCCTCGACGGCGACGGCATGGTGCTCGATCAGGGTCGTGCGAAAAGGCTCGCAACCGCCGAGCAGCGGGTGGCGCTCGAGGCCATGCACGCCACCTGCTCCCATCCCGACTGCACCGTGTCGATCGACGACTGCCGGATCCATCATCTGCACCCGTGGTCCCGGGGCGGCACCACCGATCTGTCGACCATGGCGCCGGTCTGCGAAACCCACCACCACCTCGTCCACGAGGGTGGGTGGGGATTCACCCTGGCCGACGGCCGCATCGCCACCTGGACGCGACCCGACGGCGAGATCTACTGGACCGGACCGATCGCCGATCGACGCCGGGTCGTGGCCTGACCCGTCGCCGGGTCCACTCGTGACACGCCCGACGTCGGGCACGAACAAAACTGCACAACGTGGCGGGCGAGCGACGTCGATGCGCGCCCGGCATCGCGGCGGACGCCGGTTCGGCAGTGTGCCACGACCGGACGCATCGTGGCGGCGGGACAGGTTGCGGTTCGTACCTATTGTCCGTACATTTGTTTTCCGACATCGACCAACGGGCCGAGACGACGAGCCGAGACGGCGACCGCGCCGCCAGGAGCTGGTCCGGGCCGAACCCGAGGAGACCAACGTGTGCCAGCGAACCACCTGCACCACCTGCCAGAAGCCGTCATGGCGCGGCTGCGGAGCGCACGTCGAGAGCGTGCTCGGCGACGTCGACCCCGCCGACCGGTGCAACTGTTCGGCGTCCGCCGCCCCGAAGTCGGGGCTGCTCGGTCGGCTCCTCAGCCGCTGACTCGGCTCGACGGCTACCGCGCCGCGGCGGCGTACGGCACCCAGGTGCCGGCGTCGAAGTCGTACAGCTTGCAGTCCCGCGTCGCTCCCAGGTAGTCACGCTGCGACATGCGCGCCGACCGGATCGTGTCGGGATACGCGGCGGCGATCGCCACCGCCGCCTTCGGGAGTTGATGGAACGGAATCCGCGCATCGACGTGGTGCGGCACGTGCACGAAGATGTTGTGGAACCACAGACGATTCACCAGAGCCGGGATTCGCAGGATCGTCGTCGACTCCATCTGGCCCTTGAACTGCGACCATTCGCGACGTGGCCACCACCTGATGTCGGGCGCGACGTGGTGCACGTACACCGTCCAACCGATCACCTGCACGAACACCAGGAACGGGACGATCACCAGCTTGACCGGCAACCAGATCGCACCGATCAGCCCGCCGGTCACGGCGCCGACCACCGCCGCCGCGACGAGAAGTACGCCCATCGCCGTGCCCAGCGTGCGCTTGTCGCTCACGATCGCGTCGTGGCGTTTGCCCGCCGGGCTGATGCGCCACATCTTGTCCCACCAGACGGTCCGCAGGTAGTACGCACCCGACCCGAGGAACGACCACTCGAACCGGTGGCGCAGGCGACCGAGCCGGCCGAGCGCTCGGTACTCCTCGACGGTCGACGGGTGCCACACGAAGTCGAATCCCTGACGCGTCGTGTAGCCGTGGTGAATGCGGTTGTGACCCAGGTCCCAGGCTGCTTCGGCGTGAATGCTCGGCGCCATGCACAGCCGGGCGACGACCCGGTTCGCCCGGCGCGATTCGACCAGCGCGCCGTGTGAGGCATCGTGGCCGAGCACGAACAGACCGGCCACCCCGAGACCGGCGAACACCCACAGGACGATGACCGCCCACCATCGGTCGGTCAGGGCAAGACCGACCACGGGAGCGAGGTACAACACCGCCGCCTGCACCAATGTTCGCCCGGCGGGCGCGGTCGGCCGCTCGTAGCACGCTCGCGGAATCACCGCTCGGACCTCGTTCAGCGACGCTGTCCGGGGTCGGCTCGTCACGTGTTCGCTCATCGGGTCCAGGCTAGAGAAGCGGGCGTTCGGGCATCAGGGACGGAAGTCCCGGATGCACCGTCGGTTTGTGGACCTTGCCGGGCAGGTCCACGACCCCGAGCGCCGGCGCGGTACGCCCGATCGGCGATCGGCCGCTTCGCCTACCATCGGCGCATGCGCTACGGGGTTGCGATCGATCTGCACGCGACGAGGGCGACCGCCGACGAGGTCTCCTGGCCTCGAGTTCGCGAGCAGGCACTCGCAGCCGAGCAACTCGGATTCGATCTGGTCGTCCTGCCCGATCACCTGGCATACCGTGCCGGGGGCGAAGGCGACTACGTCCATGCCGACGTGGCGGTCGGGGTGCGCGAGAGCGTCACCGTGATCGCGGGTCTCGCCGCGTCGACCACCCGGATCGGGGTCGGCCATTCGGTGATCAACGCGCCCTACCGCACGCCGGCGATGCTGGCCCACATCGCGGCCACGCTCGCCGACATGTCCGACGGGCGCTACTCGCTCGGCATCGGGGTCGGGAACAGCTTCGACTACGACCAGGTCGGCGTCGGCGCCGACCACCGGGTCGCCCGCTTCGAGGAGGCGGTCGAGATCGTCTCGGGGATGTTGCGCAACGGCAGCGTCGACCTCGAAGGAGTTCACTGGAACGCCTCCCGAGCCGAGCTCCCGCTCGGCCCGGACGCCGATCGTCGTCCTCCCGTGGTGGTCGCCGCCGGCGGACCGCGCACGATGGCGATCGCCGCCCGATTCGGCGATGCCTGGAACGGGTGGTGCCCGACCGACCCGACGAGCACGGCCGCCGCGGACCTGCTCGGGCTGCTCGACCAGCAGTGCGCTGAAGCGGATCGGGACCCGTCGACGATCGGTCGCACCTTCGACCTCGGCGTCGACCCGCTCGACCTCCACGACGCCCGTGGTCGCTCGATCGAGATGCTCGGACGACTCGCCGAACTCGGGGCCGACGAGATCCGCTGCTACGCAGCCGCGGCACCATCCCACACCGCCCGACAAGAAGCGATCGCGGCGCTCCGCGAGATGATCCCCGAGAGCTGACGCGGCACCACGAGCCGCCCGGTCAGGACGTGGCCTGTGGCAGCGTCTACCCGGCGGCGCGTACCCAAGCTCGCAACGGCGAAGCGATCGTCAGCCGGGCACCGATCGAGATGCTCGGACGACTCGCCGAACTCGGGGCCGACGAGGTCCGCTGCTACGCAGCCGCGGCACCATCCCACACCGCCCGACAAGAAGCGACCGCGGCGCTCCGCGAGATGATCCCCGAGAGCTGACGCGGCACCACGAGCCGCCCGGGTCAGGTCGGCGAACCGATCGTCACCCGTTGCACCGAGCGACCGCAACCGATCGGCGAAACGCGCCCACTCGACCGCCCGGCGCTGTCGGGCGTCGATGACGACATCCAAGTCGAGGATCGACTCGAAGAACGCAGCGTCGCGCGTGGACGCAAGTGAAGCCGTGTTGAAATCCGTGTCGGAAGCCGTGTCGGAAGCCGTCAGGTTGCTCATGACTCCACCCTGACGATCGGCGTCGCCGCGGTCATGAAGAGCACCTGGAGATCCGAGGGCCCGTCGCCCTCCACGAGGTCTTCAGCCGACCTCCAAGACCGTCCGAGCAGGGCGGCGCCGACCGACGCTCAGGAGACCGGATCGAGGCGGACGATCGCACGGTCGAGGGGGAAGATCGTCCGGTCACGACGCAGATACAGCACCCCGTCGTCGACCACCGGCACGATCGGCGTTTCGTCTCGCCACATCGGCGCCAGATCGCAATCGTCCCGCTGCAGCCCCTCGAACTCGACCTCGATCGACGGCACGTCGGTCGACCGGTCCGGGTTCGGCTCCTCGACCGGTGACCACGAACCGTCGCACCCCTCGATCTGGAACAGGCCGCGTGGGCCGATGTCGATCTGTCGGTCACCGCTGCGCCACGTCCCGGCGAAGTCGTCGACGCTCGCCGCGTCACGCTCTCCCAGCGCGACGGCGCGGACCCGACCCGTGTCGGTGGTGATCTCCATCACGGTGCCGTCGACATCGACCTCGCCGCCGTCGGGCAGGTAGGTGCGCGTCCATCCCTCGTCACAGTCGATCTGCGTCTGGGTCTGCCAGTCGAGCGTGAGTTCGGCCGCGCGCTCGTCGTAGCTCCAACGACCGCTGGCCACGTTGCACCGAACCGGGCCACGAATCTCACCGTTCCCGTCGAGCACGAACGTCGACACCGTCCCGATGTCGTTCGTGGCAGGTTCGCCGTCGACGTGGGTGATCGTCCATTCACGTCCGCCGATGCTCGTCAGCAGGTCGTCGGGACGTCGGATCCACCAGAACGCGACGCCGATCGCGACCAGCAGCACCAGCACGGCGAAGGTCCGGATCGAGTTGCCCAGTGGCGCCCGCACCGGACGACCACGGGCATCGCGCTCACCATGCTCGGGCTGCAGGAGCGGGTCGGAAATCGGGCGGTCTGACGGCGGCCCCATTTCGTCCAGCTTGTCAGCGTTCGGGGGCCGGCATGCTTCGGCTCGGAGGATTCCGGTGTGACGTCCGACTCGTCGAGCGGAGCGTGCGACCTGGCTTCGACGGACCCCGCACCGATCGCGCGAGACTGCGACATGGACGTCACCGCTGCTCGACTCGCCGAATCGGTCGCCGAACTGGTCCGGATCCCGAGCGTCAACCCGCTCCACTCGGGCCCGGTGTCCGATGAGCACGGTTCCGGCGGCGAGCGCGCGATCGCCGAACACCTGGCCACACGATTCGACGAGGTCGGGGCGAGCGAGGTGGTCCTCGACGACGTCATCGACGGACGTCCGAACGTCTACGGGTGGTTCCCCGGCCGGACCGACCGTCTCGTCGTGCTCGACGTACACACCGACACGGTCACCGTCGAACACATGACCGATCCACCGTTTGACGGACGGATCGAAGCCGGCCGTGTCTGGGGCCGTGGCGCCCTCGACACCAAGGCGTCACTCGGCATCATCCTCACGCTCCTCGAGTCGTGGCAGCACCGTGGGCTCCGACCCGACCCGACGCTCCTCGTCGTCGGATCGGTCGCCGAGGAGACCGGCGGGATGCTCGGCGCGGTGCAGTTGCGGGCGTGGGCCGACGATCGCGAGCTCGAGGTCGACCAGCTGATCGTCGCCGAACCGACGCAGCTCGCTCCGATCCACGGGCACAAGGGCGGGGTGTCGTTGCGGATCACCGCGATCGGGGCATCGGCCCACAGCTCACTCCCCCACCTCGGGAGCAACGCGATCGAGGCGATGGCCCCGGTGATCGTGGCGATGCAGCGCGAGCACGAACGCCTGCAGACGCTCACTTCCGAGACCGAGGTCGGCAACGGCACCCTGTCGGTCACCATGATTTCCGGCGGCACCGGATCGAACGTGATCCCCGACGAGTGCACGATCGTGGTGGGACGCAGGATCGCCCCAGGCGAGGACGCCCACCGGGTGTACGACGACCTGGCTGCGCTGGCGGCCGACGCCTGTCCGCTCGAGGTGCGTGTCGAATCGGCGCTCGAGCCCGGGCCCGACGGTCGTCTGGGCCTCGACGCGTTCTACCAGCAGCCCGATGCACGCCTGGTCGCCGACCTCGCGACGTGGGCCGGCACCGCGCCGGCGGTCGCTCCGTTCGGCACCAACGCACTGCGGTACTCGGGCTTCGCACGCGAGACGGCGGTCTTCGGCCCCGGGCCGATCGACGAAGCCCACCAGGCGACCGAGTCGGTGGCGATCGACGATCTCGTGGCCTGCGCTCGGGTCCTGACGCGGTGGCTCGATCCGGCCTGACGTCCGGGCTTCGCCCGCTCAGAGTTCGCCGCGGGCCCGGAGCGCGTCGCGGTCGAGCACAGTGACGGCACCGTCGGTGGTCGACACCCAACCGAGGTCGCGCAGCTTGCGGAGCGCCTTGACCACCGCCTCGCGCGACAGACCGCACCACTGGGCGAGCTCGGTCTGCGTGATCGGCAGGTCGATGTGCACCGCGTCGGGGGCATCGGCGCTGCCGTAGCGTTCCGCGAGTTCGTCGAGGCGGGCGCAGACACGGCCGAGCGCGTCGGACGTGGTGAACTCGAGTTGACGCCGGTTCGACAACCGGAGTCGTCGCACCGTCACCGCCAACAGCGCCCCCATCGAGGCCGGGTGCTGCTGGAGGAAGGTCAGGAACCGGTCGACCGGGATTGAGGTCAGGTCGACGGCGGTGAGCGCCACGGCGGTCGCCGACCTGGAGGTGCCGTCGATCGCCGACAGCTCACCGAGCACTTCGCCGGCGCTCAACACGTCGAGCAGCGTCTCCTGACCGTTCAGCGCCGTGGTGACCAGCTTGATGTCGCCCGACTCGATGATCATGAGGTCGTACGGGGCATCGCCCTCCAGGAACAGGGTGGCGCCCGCCGGCAGGGAGCGTCGCGTGCCCAGCTCGCGCAGCTGCCCCAGATCGGTGGCGCTCAGCCAGCTCGGTTCGGCAAGATCGTCGATCCCCATCGGGGCCCATCATGAACCACGAACCGGCCCGATACCAATCACGGCGAGTGAGCGACGCACCGCGATCCGTCACGGAGCACCAAGGCGTCTGAGCACCAAGACATCGCTGAGTACCAATACCCAGCGCCGGGGGTTCCAGGACGCTGCACCCCGGCTGGTGGTCAGCGCATCATGGGTGCATGCCGTCCATCACGTCGACCGCCGCCCACATCGGGCAGCACCCTCATGGGAACCTGGGACCGACCGAATGCACGGCGCCAGTGTTCGGATCGCATCACACCGGCGGCGAGTCGTCGGAACGGCGGAAGTCCGCCGACTCGTGTGTGATGCCGTTCGGATACGTCAACGAGGCTCTCCACAGCGTCGACCACACGCTTCTTCGGCCTCTTCCACGGAGCTGATCGTGGGGCACCCTTCGGGAGAGGGGCCCCACGATCGCGACGGTCGACATCGTCGCCCCGAGATCCGACGCTCTAGGGTCCGGATCCATGTCGGAATTCTCAGGTCGCGTCATCCTCGTCACGGGTTCGTCCAGTGGAATCGGGGAGGCGGTGGCTCGCCGCTTCGCCGCCCTCGGTGCCACGATCGTGGTCAACTCGGCATCGTCGGTCGAGGCCGGCGAGCGGGTCGCCGCCGAGCTCGGCCACGATGCGACGTACCTGCAGGCCGACATCAGCGATCGGGAGCAGGCGCGTGCCCTCATCGACCGGGTGATCGAGCGGTACGGGCACCTCGACGTCCTCGTCAACAACGCCGGCTGGACCACTCGTGTCGACCATCGCGACCTCGACGCACTCACCGACGAGATCTTCGAGCGGACCTTCGACGTCAACGTGTACGGCACCTGGTGGCTGACCAAGGCGGCGATCCCCCACCTCCGCGAGGTCGACGACGGCAACGTCGTGACGATCACCTCGATCGCCGGCATTCGTCCCGTCGGTTCGTCGATGGCCTACTCGATGTCGAAAGCGGCGCTCAATCAGATGACGCGGCTGCTCGCGAAGTCGTACGGCCCGCTGCGCTTCAACGCGGTCGCCCCCGGCCTGGTGGCCACGCCCTGGACGAGCGACTGGGAGGACCAGCACCGGGCGATGGAAGCCCGCAACCCGGTGCCCCGGTCGGCGACCCCCGACGACTGCGCCGAGGCGGTGCTCGCGTTGGTGCGCAACCGGTACGCCAGTGGCGAGATCTTCGTCGTCGACGGCGGGGCCACGCAGCTCATCTGACCGCGGTCGCGGCGGCCACTCCGCCCGCGCGGCTCGCAGCGTCTAGAGTTCCGATCAACGCACAGAGGGGGCGCACGTGGCGAAGAAGTCGCATCATGAACATCTCAGAGAGGTTCCGCTGTTCGCGAGCCTCGACGCCAAAGAGCTCGACGCGGTCGGCCTGACCGCCACCGAGCTCGATTTTCCCGCCGGACGGGTGCTCATGCGCGAGGGCGAACGCGCCCACGAGATGTACGTCTTGATCGAGGGCACCGTCGAGGTGACCCAGGACGGTGCCCACGTCGCCGACGTGGGGTCCGGCGGCTTCGTCGGCGAGATGGCGCTGCTGGCCCACTCGAGCCGGAACTCGACCGTGACCGCCAAGAGCGACATCGTGGTCCTGCACATCGACGGGCGCGAGTTCACGACGCTGCTCACCCGCGTGCCCACGATCGCGGCCAAGATGCTGCCGATCGTCGCCGGCCGCGTGGTCGACAACTCCGACCATCACAGCCACTGACGGCCGCTCCGACGGCGGCACCGATCAGGCCGCGTCGGCGGTCTCCGTGACCCCGTCGGCGTGCCGGGCGAACCGCTCGCCCGACGTGCCGTGCACCGGGTCGTCGCGATCCCACGGCCAGCCGCCGAACTGCGTGCGCTGGTAGTCGTCGAACGCCTGCTGGATCTCGGCGCGGGTGTTCATCACGAACGGCCCGTACTGCGCGACCGGCTCGCCCAGCGGCTTGCCCTGCAACATGAGGATCTCGACTCGTCCCGCCGCCGACAGTTCGACCTCGGCGGTCGGGTCGACCACGACCCCGGTCGACCCGCCGACCTCCTCGCCCGCGATCGCGACCCCGTCGCCGTCGAACACGTAGAGGGTGCGTACCGTCTCGTCGGAGGCGGCGCTCGGCAAGGTCCAGGTCGTGCCGGGTTCCATCACGATGTGCCAGATCGACACGTCGGCATCGACGCGCGACGCCCACGACGCGGGCGGCGGGGCCGGCGGCTCGGACTCGCCGAGCGAACCGGCGATCACGGTCACCTCGACCCTGCGTCCCGCGTCGTCGGTGGCGACGTCGCGGGGGATGTCACGGTCCCAGAACATCGAGAAGTGGGCGTCGACCATCTTGTCGGCTGCCGGCAGGTTGATCCAGATCTGGAACAGCTCGGTCGTGTTGGGCCCGTCGCGGTCGAGCAGCGGGAACATCTCGCTGTGCACGATGCCGCTACCCGCGGTCATCCACTGCACGTCGCCGCGGCCGTAGCGCGCCGCGGCGCCGAGCGAGTCGGAGTGATCGACCAGGCCCTGACGCACGTACGTGACCGTCTCGAAACCACGGTGCGGATGAGCGGGGAACCCGGGGACCACCTGACCGTGGTACATCCTCCAGCCGTCGCGTGGCTCGAAGTCCTGACCGAGGGGCCGGTCGGCCAACGAGGCGGACGGTCCGAGTTCTGCGGTGGCGGCCGGGTAGCGGTCGAGGTGGTGGACGCAGAACAGGAACGGGTCGACGGTCTGCCACTGGAAGCCGAGCGGCACCGTCTGCAGAATCGGGGAGGCCATGGCCCCATGCTACACGGGTTTCCTTGCGTCCGCAAGCTTTGATGAGCGGGGAGACCTCCATTCCCCGTGGTCGGTCCGGATCGGCAACGATGGCCGGATGGACACACCGCTCGAAGGGCTCGTCGTCGCCGACTTCACGAGGGTGCTGTCCGGCCCCCACTGCACCCGCATGCTCAGCGACCTCGGCGCCACCGTCATCAAGGTCGAACCGCCGGCGGGCGACGTCACCCGCTTCACGGCACCCCGCCGCCACGGCATGCCCTCGTACTACGCGCAGCAGAACACCGGGAAGATGTCGGTCAGCATCGACCTGCGCCGACCGGAGGGCAGCGAACTCGCGATGCAGATCTGCGAGCGAGCCGACATCCTCGTCGAGAACTTCCGGCCCGACGTGATGGAGCGATTCGGTCTCGACTACACCGCAGTGGCGGCCCGGAACCCACGCATCGTGTACGCATCGATCACCGGCTACGGGGCCACCGGCCCGTGGAAGGATCGGCGCGCGTACGCCCCGGTCGTCCAGGCCGAGACGGGTCTCACCAAATCGCAGGGCGACCACGGGCGTGACGGGGTGTACCGCACCGATCGTCACAGCCACGCCGACGTCTACACCTCGGTCGAAGCCGCGGCCGCCGTGCTCGCCGCGCTCTACCAACGCGAGCGAACCGGTCGCGGCCAGTGGATCGACATCGCGATGGCGCAGGTGATGCTGTACGTGAACGAGCACGTCCACGACGCACTGTGGGACGACGACATCGACCCCAACTGGGTTCGGAGTTTCGGCAACGAGGACCAGCCGGTGGTGACCGTCGCGAACGGCGAGGCGGTCGCGATCTCCGGGAACCCGACGGCGAAGGGACTCTTCGAAGCGTTCCTCACCCTGATCGGCCGGACCGAATTGGCCGACGAACCACGGTTCGCGACCGTCGCCGGCCGACAGGAGCACATCGCCGAGATCTCCGGCCACATCGCCGACTACGCGGCGACCGTGCCCGACGCCGCCACGCTCGAGGCCGAGTGTTCGCGGTACAAGCTCGCCGCCGGCGTGATCCGTTCGGTGGCCGACGTCTGCGACTCCGACTGGGCCCGTGAACGCGACGTCGTCGCTTCGGTCGACGACCGTGGGGGTGGCCGAGTCCGGGTCCCGAACGCACCGTGGAAGTTCAGCGACGCACCGGCGGTCGGGGTGACCGGGGTGCCCCGGTACCGCGGCGAAGACAACGCCGCCGTGCTGCGCGAGTACCTCGGCATGTCCGACGAACACATCGCCGAACTCGCCGAGGCCGGCATCCTCTCCGATCACCTCCCCCGGTGACGACATGGCACTGACCTTCCCGGTCAAGCCGATGAAGGCCGGTCTCGGTCGGTTGCCGCCGAACGACGACGAGTGGGCGTACGAGATCAAGTACGACGGCTACCGCACGCTGGCGTTCGTCGACGACGGCCAGGTTCGCCTCCAGTCGACCAACCTGCACGACGTGACCGCCACCTACCCCGAGCTCACCGAACTCCCGACCGGGGTCCACGCCCACACCGCCATCCTCGACGCCGAGTTCGTCGTGCTCGGCGACGACGGCCGTCCGCGCTTCGAGTTGGTGCAACGCCACGAACGACCGGGAGCGCTGTACCTGTTCGACGTGCTCCGGATCGACGACCACGACACGATCGGGCTCCCCTACGAGGATCGGCGCCGGCTGCTCGAGCAACTGGTCGAGCCCGGCGACAGCTGGCTGGTGCCCGCCCATCGGGTCGGCGACGGCGAGGCCCTGCTGGCCGCCACCGACGAACAGGGTCTCGAGGGCGTGATGGCGAAGCGCCTCGGCTCGGTCTATGTGCCCGGCAAGCGGTCGCCCAACTGGCGCAAGATCAAGAACCGCCGACGAATCGAGGTCGTGATCGGTGGCTTCACGACCGGAGACGGCAATCGGTCATCGACCTTCGGCTCGCTGCTCGTCGGCCGGTGGCAGGACGACACCTTGGTGTTCGCCGGCGGCGTCGGCACCGGCTTCGACCAGCGGACCCTCGAGGCCCTGCACCGACGACTCACCGACCTGACCGTTGCCGAGTGCCCGTTCGACCCGGCACCACCCGCCGCGTACCGACGCCAGGCGATCTGGGTGGAGCCGCAGCTCACCGCGACGATCGAGATGGCAGAGTTCACCAACGACGGCCTGGTGCGACACGCGAGCTTCATCGAACTCGCCGACGGCACCTGACGCCGGGTGAGTCACAAGAACCCGAGACATCAGACGGAGACGGAGCACGACGATGAACGACGACCTGCAGCGACGTGCCGACCGGCTCGACCGTGACGACCCGCTGGCGCACTGGCGGAACGAATTCCACGTCCCGAACCCCGACCTCGCGTACCTCGACGGCAACTCGCTGGGGATGCCCCCTCGACGAACACTCGAGCGGGTCGACGCGGTGATGCGCGGCGACTGGGCGACCGATCTGATCCGCAGCTGGGAACACTGGGTCGAACTTCCCCAACGAGTCGGTGACCGACTCGCGCCGTTGATCGGCGCCCGGCCCGGTGAGGTCGTCGTCCACGACAGCACCACGGTGAACCTGTACCAGATCATCCGCGCCGCACTTCGGCTCCGGCCCGACCGCTCGGTGATCTGTGTGGATGCCGGCGACTTCCCGACCGACCGCTACGTGGTCGACGCGATCGCCGCCCACGACGGACTCACGGTCCGTTCCGGATTCGATCGACTCGACGACGTCGCCGTGGTCGTGCGGTCGATGATCGACTACCGATCGGCCGAGATCGTCGACCTCGCCGCCGAGACCGCCCGCGCTCACGAAGCCGGTGCGCTCGTGGTGTGGGATCTCTCCCACGCGGCCGGGCTGCACCCGGTCGGCCTCGGCGCCGCCGGTGCGCAGCTGGCCGTCGGGTGCACGTACAAGTTCCTCAACGGCGGACCCGGTGCCCCGGCGTTCACCTACGTCGCCCACGAGCTGATCGACCGGATCGACGAGCCGTTCCACGGCTGGTTCGCACGGGCCGACCAGTTCGAGATGGGTGCCACGTTCGAGCCGCGGCCCGACATCGGTCGGATGCTCGCCGGCACACCCGGCATCCTCGGGTTGGTCGCAGCCGAGGCCGGGATCGAGGTGACCGCAGAAGCGGGCATCGACGCGATCCGCGCCAAGTCCACCGAGCTGGGTCGCTTCGCGCTCGAGTGCTGCGACCGACTGGGGCTCGCCTCGGCGACGCCGCGCGACGACCTCCGCCGTGGTGGCCACGTGTGCGTCAACCATCCCGACGCGCAGCGCATCACCGACCGGTTGGCAGCCGACCACGAGGTGCTGGCCGACTTCCGCGAACCCGACGTGATCCGGCTCGGCTTGTCGCCGCTCACCACCCGGTTCGGCGACGTGGCCCGGGCCACAACCGCAATCGCTGCGCTGGCCTGACCTCCGCCCGAAAAAGACACGTGGGGGTGCTCCGCCCGAAGCACCCCCACGTACGGCCGATCACTTCGAGTGAACGAAACGACCGGTCGATCTTGTTGGTGTGTCCATCATGCCACCTGGGGACCCGTCGGGCGTGATATCACCCGCGCGACAGCTGTTTCAGACCGCTCGATAGTCGGCGTCGAGCCTCGGGGGTCCCATCCCCTCCACCTCGACCGAGCCGTTGGCGACCAGGCGCTCGAGATGCGCCCAGACACTCCTCCCGGCCGGCTTGTGCAGCTCCTCGCGCACGTCGGCGTACAGGAGCGCGACCATCTCGGGGATGGTCGACCGACCGGCCCGCACCGCCTCGAGCACGCCCCGCTCGCGGTCGAGTCGGTGCTCGATCAGCGCGTTCACG
This sequence comes from Ilumatobacteraceae bacterium, assembly GCA_033344875.1. Classification (NCBI taxonomy): domain Bacteria; kingdom Bacillati; phylum Actinomycetota; class Acidimicrobiia; order Acidimicrobiales; family Ilumatobacteraceae; species Ilumatobacteraceae bacterium. The sequence goes on from JAWPMO010000001.1 coordinate 2,719,010, forward strand.
TAGCTGCGGGCGTCGTCGCGCGGCGGCCCGTGGGTCGGCCAGAGCACGGCGTCGTCGCGCCCGGCGACGCATCGGAGCGAGTCGAGGTACGCCGTCATGTCGCCGTCGGGCGGTGACACCACGGTCGTGCTCCACCCCATGATGTGATCGCCGGTGAAGAGCGCCCGCTCGGCGTCGAGCGTCCAGCACATGTGGTTGGACGTGTGGCCGGGGGTGTGGACCGCACGCATGCGGAGCCCACCCTCGTCGACCACCACATCACCGTCACCCGCCACGGTGTCGGGCTCGAAGTCGTAGTCGGTGGTCTCCTCGGTCTCGACGCCGTCGGTCGATCCGTCGGTGGTCTCGTCGTCGGTGGTCTCGTCGGCGGTGGTCTCGTCGGCGGTGGTCTCGATCGGCTCGGTGCCGGGTTCGGGACGCGGGTGCGGACCGAACGCGATCGTCGGCGCACCCGACTCCGCTCGCAGCCATGCGGCCAGCGGTGAATGGTCGGCGTGGCAGTGCGTGATCAGGATCGCCCGTACCCGCTCGCCGTCGAGCGCGGCCGCCAGTGCGTCGCGGTGCGAGTCGAGCAGCGGGCCCGGGTCGATGACGACGACGTCACCGTGACCGACGATGTACGTGCCGGTGCCCTGGTAGGTGAACTTCGACGGGTTCTCGGCGATCACCCGGCGGATCAGCGGGCTGACCTGTTCGACCGCGCCGTACGTGACGTCGTCGAGCGACCGGAACTCGGGGCCGGTCATCTCACACCCCCGAACGTCGGCCGGACCCGACCGACCGGCTCGCCGTGACCGAGGATCGGCGACCCGAGTGCGCCGGGGTCGACGTCGACGCCGGCCGTGCGGAGCGCGGCGGCGATGACCACCCCGGCGGCGCGACCGGCGCCGTCGGCGATCTTCACGGCGGCGGCACGCCCGTCGGGCAGCGCGGCCGCGAACACACCTTCGGCGCCGTCCTTGGCCATCAGGCCCGGTACCAGTCGCATGAGGCGGGTGGCGTCACGTCGTTCGCCGGCGACCAGTTCGGGGTGGCTGGTCATCGCCGACCACACCGCTCCCCGGCCGACCGCCAACGAGCGGAACGCCTGACACAGCCCGACCAGCGACACCGCGTGGGCGGGGGCACCGCACCCGTCGACGCCGATGTGCGCGACCGGACCGGCGAGTTCGACGATGCGAGCGGTGATCGCTCGCTGCAGCGGATGGTCGGGGTCGAGGTACCCGTCGACCGGCCAGTCGTTCTGGCAGCACGTGGCCACCATCGCCGCGTGTTTGCCCGAACAGTTCATCAGGATCGGCGAGGCGACGCCTCCGCCGGCCACCACGCCGTCGGCGGTCGGTCGGTCGAGCGGGAGGTCGGCGGTGTTCTGGAGTGCCGACGCGGTGAGGCCGGCGTCGGCGAGGGTGCTCGACGTGACCTCGACGTGGCGGGCGGTTCCGTCGTGGCTCGCACACGCGAGTGCCAACTGCTCGGGCGTCGGCGCCCAACCGAGCCCGATCATCGCGTCGGCCTGCATCGGCTTGTTCGACGAGCGTGGGTACACCGGAGCGTCGACGTCGCCGATCCGGGTGACGATCGTGCCCTCACGGTCGATCGCGACGACCACTCCCTGGTGCCGGCTCTCGTCGAACCCCGACCGATCGGTGATCGCGACCAGTTCGGTCTCACCCATCGCGGTGGGCCTCGTCGTCTGCGTCGTCGCCCTCGGGCGGGCTCGCATCGTCGGTCAGGGTCGCCAACCGATCGAGGCGGATGCCGAGTTCGACCAGTTCGTTGTCGACCACGGTGTGACGCTCCCCCCACTCGCCGATGATCGCCTGCAACATCGCCGCGGCAGGCAGCGCGAGGAGCGCGCCAGCGGCGCCGAGCAGCGAAAACCCGGCCAACGCGGCACCGAACGCGACCGCCGGGTGCAACTCCATCGTGCGGGCCGTGATGCGCGGCGCGAAGAAGTAGTTCTCGATCTGCTGGTAGACGATGATGAACCCGAGCACGATCGCCGCCTTGATCGGGTCGTCGAGGAAGGTGATCAGCACCGGCAACAGCCCGGCGATGTATGTGCCGACGACGGGGAGGAACTGGCTGACGAGCCCGACCCAGAGCGCGAGCGGGATCGGTGCCTGGATGCCGGCCGACTGGAAGACGATCCAGTGGAACAGCGCCGAGAGGAGCGCGAGCAGCGCCCGAGAGTAGAGGTAGCCGCCGGTCTTGTTGATCGCCAGCTCCCACGCCGAGAGCACCTGACGCTGCCGATCGGGACGCAGGCGACTGCAGATGGATCGTCGGAGCCGCGGGCCGTCCGCGACGAGGTAGTAGGTGAACAGCATGATCGACAGCGCGGCCAGCATCCCGCTGAGGGCCTGGATCGAGAGCTGGACCACGTTGTCCTGCTGGCTGTCGATGAACCGCTGGACCGGGCCGTCGTCGCGGTTGAACTCGTCGACCACCTCCTGTGGGTCGAGTTCGGTGCCGAACGTGTCGTTGATCGTGTCGACGGTGTCGCGGATGTAGGTCTCGGAGTTCTGCAGGAGGTCGGCGATCTGCGTGCCGACCAGCGTGCCGATCGCACCGACGAACACGCCGGCCGCGAACAGCACACCGAACAGGATGAGCGCGGTGGCGCTTCCCCGCCGCCAGCCACGTCGCCGGTGCAGCCGGTTGACGCCGGGCTCGATCGCGAGCGACAGGAACAGTGAGATCAGGAGCAGGAGTCCGAGGCCGGCGAGACGATCCCAGACCCGGCCGAGGATGGCGACGACGATGTAGCCGATCCAGAACAGGGCGATCGCACGCACGACCCAACCCGGTACCCGCTGGTGGGCACCGGGCCCTCGCAGGTCGACCGCACCGCGGGCGACCACGCCACCGGGGATCTCGGCGACGTCCTCGTCGTCATCGGAAGGATCGATGAGGAACGGTGAATCCGACGGCACGACAGGCGAGCGTAGTTCTCGCGTGTCACGATGCTGGGATGGCGACGCACGATGACCTGCGGGGGTGGATCGCCGAGCAGGTCCGCAGTCGGGTGGCCGGCCCGGACGCAGCCCAGCGTCACGCGGCCTTCGACGCGACGGCGACCGAGCGGTGGTTCGACGACGACGCCGTGATCCGTCGGGTGCACGCCGACAGCGCGATGTTCGTCGGCGGCCTTCGGGCGCTGCTCCTGCAGTCGCTCCATCCGTTGGCGATGGCGGGTGTTGCCGACCACAGCGACTACCGCGCCGACCCCTGGGGCAGACTCCAGCGCACCGCGTACTTCCTGGCGGCCACGACGTTCGGTTCGGCCCAGCAGTCGGAGCAGGCGGTCGCACGGGTCCGATCGGTGCACGAACACGTCGTCGGCGTCGCTCCCGACGGCCGGCCGTATCGCGCGGATGACCCGCACCTCCTGCGATGGGTGCACGTCGCCGAGGTCGACAGCTTCCTCGCCGCGTACCGCCGTTACGGCAGCGAGCCGCTCACCGACGCGGAGGCCGACGAGTACGTGGCGCAGATGGCCGTGATCGCACGCGGGCTCGGGGTGCCGGCGCCGCCCGAGTCGGTGCGCTCGCTCGCCGACCAGCTCCGTTCGTTCCGGAGCGAGCTGCACGGGACCCGGCAGGCCCGCGACGTCGCCCGCTACCTGCTGTGGCAGCCGCCGATGTCGTTGGCCGCTCGCGCGCCGTACGGGCTCCTGGCGGCGAGCGCGGTCGGCCTGCTCCCGCGCTGGGCACGTCGACCGCTCGGTCTTCCCTGGTTGCCGCTCGCCGAGGCGGTCGTGGTCCGACCCGCCGGCGACGCCGTCACCCGGACGCTTCGATGGGCGTTGCAGGCACCGCCCGTCGGAGTTGATCACTGAGGTCGCCGCGCCGCGCGACCTCGATCCGTTCGAGGCCGAGCCATCCGGCCATCAGTGCCAGTTCGGCCGCGACCTCGTCGGCCACGTGAGCGGCCGCGACGCCCGGTTCGGACCACGCGCTCTGCACCAGCAGCGTCCGGTTCGCCCGATCGGCCTTGAGGTCGACCCGCCCCACGAGCGCATCGCCGAGCAGGACCGGCAGGACGTAGTAGCCGAACTGGCGTTTCGCCGCCGGGACGTAGATCTCGATCCGGTAGTGGAAGCCGAAGAGCCGCTCGGCGCGATCGCGGTACCAGACGACCGGGTCGAACGGGCTGAGGAGGGCGCGTGCGTCGATCCGTCGCGGGAGCTTCGCGTCGGGGTGCAGGTACGCGACTCGGTTCCACCCCTCGACGTCGACGTCGATCAGCCGCCCCTCCTCGACCAACTCGGCGAGCAGCGGGCGGGTGTGCGCGAGCCGGTGATAGTCGGCCAGGTCACCGGCGGTGCCGACGCCGTGGTACTTCGCCGCGAGCACGAGCATCTCCTTCTTGGCGTCGGCCTCGTTCGGCGCCGGCGCGTTCAGGATCTCGGCGGGGATCACCCGCTCGGCGACGTCGTACAGCCGGGCGAAGTCGTTCGGGCGCCGGGTGCACGCGACCTCGCCGGTACGGAACAGGTACTCGAGGGCGAGCTTGCCCTCGTCCCAGTCCCACCACGCCTCCTTCGGGCGCTCGCGGGTCTGGAGGTCGCCGGCCACGATCGGGCCGTCGGCGCGGACCCGCTCGCGGACCGCTTCGACGAAGTCGGCACGCTCGGCGGCGAACTTGCGGAACCCCTTCCACCTCGGGTGACGTTCCATCGCCCAGCGATGAAGGGGGTACTGCGCGATCGGCACGTGGCTCGCCTCGTGGACCCAGTACTCGAACAGCTCACCGGCCGCGGTGGCGTCGTCGATCAGCGTGCGCGGGTGAGGTCCGAGCCGGGCGAAGAGTGGGAGCTCCTGGCTGCGGACCAGCACGTTGACCGAGTCGATCTGGATGAGGCCGATGTGGTCGAGCACCTTGCGGAGGTGGCGTCGGTCGACACGACCGGTGGGCCGCTGGTGGCCGAACCCCTGCGCCCCGAGCGCGATCCGGCGCGCCTGCGCGTTCGACAACCGTCTCCGACCACCCATCCGCACAGCCTCGCACGCCGGTGTGACACCCCGCAGAACCCGACCCCACACGCAGACCGAGCCCGGCCCGGCCACCGTGTCGCGAACCTGCGCACCCGAGCCCCGAAACCGCGACACACCTCACCGCACCCGCTCGGCCTGGCCCGGCCCGGCCACCATGTCGCGAGCCTGCGCACCCGAGCCCCGAAACCGCGACACGGTTGGAGGCGCGGACATCCAGCGCGCCGTGTCGCGATCCTGAACCCGACACCCCCAAGTCCGCGACAAAGCCGTGCGAACCGCCGCCGCACCGGTCAGTCTGTCGCGCCTTTGGGCGCCGGAGCCCCAAGACCGCGACACGGTTGGAGGCGCGGACATCCAGCGCGCCGTGTCGCGATCCTGAACCCGACACCCCCAAGTCCGCGACACAGCCGTGCGAACCGCCGCCGCACCGGTCACTGTGTCGCGTCCTTGGGCGCCCGAGCCCCAAGACCGCGACACGCACCGACCGCTGCTGTGGTCGGCGAGGCGCAACGCAGCGATCGGGCCATCCGGCCCAGCACGAGTGGGCAAGACAGAAGCCACCAACCGACCCGCGTCGGACGAACCAAGAATCAGCTTGCTGATTCGGGATCGGATGGTTCGAGCGCAAGGCGCGATGAGCCCGAGTTGCCTCATGGCAACGAGCGGCGAGGCGCAACGCAGCGATCGGGCCATCCGGCCCAGCACGAGTGGGCAAGACAGAAGCCACCAACCGACCCGCGTCGGACGAACCAAGAATCAGCTTGCTGATTCGGGATCGGATGGTTCGAGCACAAGGCGCGATGAGCCCGAGTTGCCTCATGGCAACGAGCGGCGAAGCGCAACGCAGCGATCGGGCCATCCGGCCCGAATCAGGGATCAGTCGTCGTGTTGGGTGATGGTGACGGAGTTGATCACCACGTCGGTCTTCGGACGGTCGCCGCCGCCGGTCGGCACGTTCTGCATGGCGTCGAGCACATCGAGCCCCTTGACGATCTTGCCGAACAGCGAATACTGCGGCGGCAGGCCGGCACCGTTGGGGCCGGAGATCAGGAAGAACTGGCTGCCGTTGGTGTTCGGGCCGGCGTTGGCCATCGCGACCGAGCCGATCTCGTACTGACCCGGCTTGGGCAGTTCGTCCTCGAAGCGGTAGCCGGGGCCGCCGCGACCGGTACCGGTCGGGTCGCCACCCTGGCACACGAAGCCGTTGATGATCCGGTGGATGATCACGTCGTCGTAGTAGTGGTTGAGCGCCAGGAACACGAAGTTGTTGACCGTCTTCGGGGCCTTGATCGGGTCGAGTGCGATCACCATGTCGCCCATCGACGTACTCATCACGGCGGTGTAGCGCTTGGCGGGGTCGATCCCCATCTCGGGCGGTTCGGAGAACTGCTGCTGCTTGGGCGCGGATCCGTCGAAGGGCGGGAAAGCTGAAGCCATGCGAGCCACCCTACCGAGGTACGCCCGACTCACCCGCCGAACCGGGTCGACTCAGGGGTTGGTCGCGGTCACCGCCCACGCGCGTGCGGTCAGCCGCTCCGTTCGTCCGTGCAGGGTCACCGCCAACGCCCCGCGCAGCCGCTCGCAAGCCTCCGGTTCGAGACCGGCGAGATAGCCGGGCGCCGGGCCGGCCCCGAGCGTGAACGGGTGCCAGAAGGCGTCGAAGTCGACGAAGGGTGTCGCGATCTCGATCGGGCGCACGGTGACGTCGGCGAACCCGGCAGCGATCACGTCGCCGGCGAGCCCGGTGTCGGTGCAGAACGGGAAGCGAGCGGCCTCGTCGAGCGCGCCCGCAGCCGGGTCGAGGACCGACGCATGCCTCCAGAACTCGTCGATGAACCCCACCCCGCCACCCGGGTAGTCCCACACGTAGAACGCCAGCGTGCCGCCGGGTCGACAGACACGCCGGAACTCGGCGAGCGCCGCCGGTCGATCGGGCACGAAGTTGTACGCCAGCGCGGAGGCCACGACGTCGACCGAATCGGGGCCGAGCGGCAGGGCATCGGCGGTACCGACCTCGAACCGCGCCGCGGTCACGGTCGCGGCCGCTGCAGCGACGAAATCGGCCGACGGGTCGACGCCCGTCACCGCGAGCGGCGAGCAGGCGGCGGCGATCCGCGCAGCCAGGGCACCGGTTCCGCAGCCGACGTCGACCCATTCGAGGTCGGGCGCCGGTGCCAGTTCGTCGAGGAACCGGGCGGCGACGGCTCGGCTCCAGCGGCCCATGTACTCGTCGTAGCTGTGGCCCAGGCTCCAGGTGTCGTGGTCGCTGGACTTCGCCATCCCTGCTCCGATCGGTCGAGCCACCGTATCCCGTTCGTGCGGAGCGCCCGGACGGTGCCGGCCGGGGCGCCGAACGGCGCGGTCCGCCGAGCGACGTGCCGATCGATCGGTGCGGTCGTTCGGTGCCGGTCGCTCGACAGAGCGGGCGGCGGTCAGTCGGTGACGGTCAGTCGGTGACGGTCAGTCGGTCACGGTGACGGCCGGGTAGAACGCGACGTGGTCCTCGATGTTGCTCGCTGCGTCCATCGGCGCCGGGTAGTACCAGGCGGCGTTCGTGCTGCGCTCACCGTCGACGACGACGTCGTAGTAGGCGGCGTCACCCTTCCACGGGCAGTGGGTGGAGTGATCGGTCGGTTCGAGCACTCCGTCGACCACGGACGACGGCGGGAAGTAGTGGTTGCCCTCGACCATCACGGTGTCGTCGGAGCGGGCGATGACGGTGCCATTGAAGGTTGCGGTTGCCATACGGGGAACAACCCCGACACCGCAGCCCTTGTTCCGCCATCGCCCGTCGCCGGCGACGGACGACGGGCGATGGGCAACGGGCGATGCGGGTCAGGCCGTCGCCATCTTGGTGGCGATGTGGTCGATCACCGTCGAATGCTCGGTCTGATGACTGAACATCGCGAGTTCGGCGTCGGCTTCCACCCGCACGCTGTGACCGGGCGGCCAGTAGAAGAGATCGCCCGCCGAACAGCGCTCGTCGGTGCCGTCGCGATAGGTCACGACCACCTCGCCGGCGACCATGTAGCCCCAGTGCGGAGAGTGGCAGCTGTCGTGCTCGAGACCTTCGAGCAGTGGCGCCAGGTCGGCACCCGCACCCATGGTGAAGTACTCGGCGGCGAGTTCGGCGTTGGCCGTTCCGAACTGGCCCTGGTGCTGTGCCTTGGCGCCTGGCGCATCGATCCTGGTCGGGATCTCGTGCTGGGACATGTGCATGGTGTGCTCCGTGGTGGTTGGTGTTGGTTGGTGGTGGTTGGTGTTGGTTGGTGTTGGTTGGTGTTGGTTGGTGTTGGTTGGTGTTGGTTGGTGTTGGTTGGTGTTGGTTGGTGGCTGGTGGTTGGTGTTGGTTGCTGGTGCGTGCCGGTGGGCCCGCGGCTCGGATCGTCCCGACGTCGAATCGCTCGCGGTGACGAGGTCGGTCAGACCGAGCGACCGCTGAACGCAACCAGGCGTTCGAGCGGCGTGGCCGAGACGGGCGCCTCGGTCGTCTGCTTGAACGTGTCGCCGTCGCGCATCTCGTCGGTCAGGGCGCCACGGGCGAACTCGTCGACCGCATCGACGACTGCCGGCGGCAACTCGTACGTGAGCCCGGTGCCCCTGGCGAGGTCCCATCCGTGTGCGGTGCCGTCGAACGCGACGAAGCGGGCGAACGACCCGCCGGGCATCTCACCCATCGGTGTGGCGATCGTGCGGTCCATCGCGCCGGGCGACCGCACCGATTCGAGGAGATCGCCCATCGCCGCACCGAACTCGGCGGCGGGAACCCGGCCGTACACGGGCGGCGCCGAGATCTCGGGTGCTTCCTCGCCCCGGAACCAGTACGCGAACGTGCCGCCGAGCACCATCATGTGATCGAGCACGTCATGGACGGTGAACTTGTCGCAGGGCGTCGGGTTGGCGAGCTGGGACGGGTCGATGTGATCGACGAGTTCGGTCAGTGTCGGGATGATGTGTTCGAGCTGTTCGATGGGTTGCATGCGTGTGCCTTTCGTACGACCGTTGCCGGCGGGTGGCGCCCCGAGAACCGGTGCGCTGACGAGAAGGCGTGACAATCGGTGTCACAATGCGACATGAGTGACATCTCGGCGGCGCGTGAGGCGGTCGACCGAGGTGCGTGGCGCGACGCGCTCGATCTGCTCGACTCGGCCGGCGACCGGTCCGGTGACGCACCAGGCCTGGAGGTCCGGGCCATGGCCCACTACGGCGACGGCGACTTCGAGGCGTCGATCTCCGCGTGGGAGGAGCTGCACGAACTGCTGCTCGAACGAGGGGATCGGCCCGAGGCGGCGCGAGCCGCCGCGATGATCGCCATGTTCGTCATGATGGACACCGGCTTGATGGCAGCGGTGCGGGCGTGGGTGCGGCGCGCCGAGCGGGCGCTCACCGGTCTCGGCGAGGCGCCGGCGCACGCCATCATCAGCGTCGTCCTCGCCTACGAACGCTTCATGTGCGGCGACATGACGGCCGCCCGGTCACACGCTGCACGGGCGATCGAGCTGGGCACCAGGCTGGAGATGCCGTCGATGGTGCTGATCGGCCGGGTCTGCTCGGCGCGGGTCACCATCCTCGAAGGTGAGGTCGGCGACGGGCTCGACCAGCTCGACGAGATCGCGATCGATCTGCTGTCCGGTGCGGTCGACCCGCTGACGACGGGGATCATGTACTGCGAGCTGATCTGCGCGGCCCAAGGGCTGGCGTTGCACGACCGCGCCGCCGAGTGGACGGAGGTCATGCACCTCTGGCGGCACGGCGGGGGGATCGGCGCGATCGGCGGCCGGTGTCGGGTCCACCGGGCCGAGATCCTCCGGATGTCCGGGCCGTGCGACGCGGCCGAAGCCGAGGCGCTCGGTGCCTGTGACGAGCTTCGACCGTGGATGCGTCGCGAGTTCGGGTGGCCGTTGGTCGAGCTCGGCAACATCCGTCTTCGGCGCGGCGACCTGGTCGGTGCCGAAGAGGCGTTCCTGGGCGCACACGAACATGCGTGGTCGCCGCACCCCGGGCTCGCCCTGGTGCGGCTGGCCCAGGGCGAGGTCGAGACCGCGACGAAGATGATCGCCGATGCGATCGAGCACCCGTTCGACATCCCGTCGAAGGAGCGTCCTCCGTTCGGCGATCTCCGACTGGCCCCGCTCCTCGATGCTCAGGCCGAGATCGCGACCGCGGCCGGCGACGCCGAGTCGACACGTCGGGCGGCCGATGCGTTGCGGGCGATCGCGGCGTCGTATCCGAGTCGGTCGTTGGCCGCCTCGGCCGTGCTCGCCGACGCCAGGGCGAAGATGCTCGAAGGCGACCTCGACGGCGCCGTTCACGACGCGACGTCGGCGATCGCGGCCTGGGCTGACGTCGGCGCTCCGTTCGAGGGAGCCCAGGCGCGCATGGTGCTCGCCGAGGCACGCGAGCGATCGGACCACCTCGACGGGGCGCGGCTCGAGTGGCAGGCCGCGGCGACGGCGTTCGAGGCATTCGGAGCGGCCCGGTGGGCCGAGCAGGCCACGAGCCGGTTGGCGGGTGCGTCCGGCCATCCGTCGACGCGGCGTTCGACCGCCACGCCCGTCGCTGTCTTCCGCTGCGACGGCAACATCCGTCAGGTCTGCTTCGGTGATCTGACGATTCACATGCGCGACCTCCAGGGGTTTCGCTACATCGAGCGGATGCTGGCGGATCCGGGTCGCGAGTTCCACGTGCTCGACCTCGTCGCCGTCGAACACGGCTCGATCCGCACGGATCGGTCGGGACGGCCTGCAGGTGCCGGCGATCGCGAGGCGACGCCGGGGACGGCGGGCTCGGGGCTCCCGGCGATCGACGACGCAGCCCGCGCCGCCTACCGACGCCGCCTCCTCGACGTCGACGACGACATCGAGGAGGCCACGCGGCTCAACGATCTCGGTCGACTCGAGCTGGCGCAGCGGGACCGCGAGTATCTCATCGCCGAGCTCTCCCGGGCGGTGGGGCTCGCCGGCCGACGGCGAGTGCTCGGCAGCGACGCCGAGCGTGCACGCACCGCAGCGACCCGGTCGATCCGGTATGCGCTGAAGCGCCTGGCCGAACACCATCCCGCGGTGGCGGCGCATCTCGAACAGAGCGTGCAGACCGGGACGTACTGCGTGCACACCCCCGATCCCCTGGCACCGATCACCTGGCAACTCGAGTAGCGCTCGACGCCATCTCCCGGTCGCCGGCGACGGGCCCTGGCCTCGCATCGCCGGGTCTGCCACACCCTCACGTCAGACTGCTCCCATGGCCAAGGTGAAGATCGAACACGTGTGCACCGACTGCGGCGCCTCGCATCCGAAGTGGGCAGGGCAGTGCACGTCGTGCGGGCAGTGGAACACGCTGGTCGAAGAGGTCGCGCTCCCCTCCGACGCCGTACCGCTGGCGCCAACCAGCGCGACCCCGATGTTGATCGGCGACATCGACCCCAAGGCCAGCACGCCGCGCACCACCGCGATCGGTGAGCTCGACCGGGTGCTCGGCGGCGGCCTGGTCCCGGGTTCGGTCACGCTGCTCGGCGGCGAGCCCGGCATCGGCAAGAGCACGATCCTGCTCCAGTTGCTCGCCGGCTGGACGGGTCAGTCGCTGTACGTCACGGCCGAAGAGAGCGCCCAACAGGTGCGTCTCCGCGCCGAGCGGCTCGATGCGGTTCGCCCCAACCTGTGGCTGTTCGCGGAGACGGCGCTGCCCCACATCATCGCCGCGATCGACGACGTCAAGCCCGACTTCGTCGTGATCGACTCGATCCAGACGGTGCACGACCCGGCGATCGGCTCGGCACCCGGCTCGGTCACCCAGGTGCGCGGGTGTGCGCAGCAGCTCGTCAACATCGCCAAGCTCCGCAACATCCCGGTCATCCTCGTCGGTCACGTCACCAAAGAAGGTTCGCTCGCCGGCCCGCGGGTGCTCGAACACATCGTCGACACGGTGCTGTCGTTCGAGGGCGAGCGCCACCATGCGCTCCGGCTACTTCGGGCCACCAAACACCGGTTCGGGCCCACCAGCGAACTCGGTCTGTTCGAGATGGCGGGCGTCGGGCTCGTCGGCGTGCCCGACCCGAGCCAGCTGTTCCTCGGCGACCGCCGCACCGGCGTGCCCGGGTCGGCGATCGCCCCCACGATGGAGGGCCACCGGCCGATCGTCGTCGAGGTGCAGGCGCTCACCACCCCTGCCCCACCCAACGTGCCCGCACGCCGGACCGCGCTCGGCATCGACGGCAACCGCCTGGCGCTCCTGCTGGCGGTGCTCCAGCAGCGGGCCCGGGTCGCCGTGCAGCAGCAAGACGTGTACGCGTCCACGGTCGGCGGCGTCCGGCTCGTCGAACCGGGGCTCGATCTGGCGGTGTGCCTGGCGATCGCGAGTGCGATCACCGACCGGCCGATCCCGTCCGACATGGTCGCGTTCGGCGAGGTCGGGCTCGGCGGTGAGCTCCGTCAGGTCGCCCACACACCGCGCCGGCTGAGCGAGGCGTCGCGCCTCGGGTTCACGCGGGCGATCGCGCCGAAGAACTCGCCGGCCCCCGACAGCGGCTCGATCCGCCTCGTCCGGGTCGGCACCCTGCCCGAAGCCCTCGCCGCTGCCGGGCTCACGTAGCCCGAGCCACCGCACGAACGAAGCGGCGATCAGCCGCCGGTCTCGATGATGATCGGCGGTGGTTCGGGCGGGCCGTCGAGCAGGTCGAACACCAACGGCCCGTACGGCAGGGTGGTCAGGGTGAGGACGTCGTCCTCGCACGTGTAGCCGGAGGCCTCACCCTGGGCGTCGCTGAAGACCGACGACGAGATGTCACCGATCGATGCGGTCGACTCACCCTGCCACCCGGTCACCGTGATCCGATCCCCGTCGGCGTTGTACCGGCCGCTCTCCGTTCCGGTGAGTTTGGTCGCGGGTGCCGCACCCACGTTCGCGATCGAGGCCAGCAGGGTGAAGTCCTTCACGGCGCTCAGGGTGCCGTCGGCCTCGAACTCGAAGATGTAGCTGCCGTCCATGACGAGGCTCATCCCCGGCACCTGTTCGCCGCCCGATTCCATGACGGTCATGATGTAGTCGGCGAACGTGCCGAGCTGCAGGCCCCACGTGCCGAGCAGGCACGGGTCGCACACCGCTTGTTCGGCGGTGCTGACGTTGGCCTTCGGTGACACCGGCTCCTCGGCGGTCGTCACCACCGTGATGTACGTCCGGTTCTTCTCGCAGGTCGGACGCACTTCGACGGGCATTTCGGTCCACGCGCCGAGATCGGTGGCCTCGTTCGCCCAGGCCACCGAGACGTGCGACGACTCGTCCGTGTTCTGCTCGTAGCGCTTGCCCTTCATGTACCGCACCGCATAGCGGGCGGCGCGCATCGGCGAGGTCTCGAGTTCGACCGCCTGCACGGCGTCGACCGGGATGAGCCGGATGACGGCGCCGAGGCGTCCGACCGTGCCACCGCCGGTGTCGAAGATCGCGTCGGCCGCCCCGGCGACCACGAAGTCGCGCCAGAGTTTCTCCATGCCGCTCGTCGAGGCGATCGATTCGACGGTGGCACCGGCTGCCGAGACGGTTCGCAGCAGGTCGATCGTCGCGTCGTCGCCTCGGATGTTTGCGTAGTACTGGAAGAACACGGTGTTCTCGTATGACATCTGTGTGATGTCGTTGCGGAGCGAGTTGGAATCGAAGCTGGGGGTCCACCCGTGTTCGTCGTTGACCGACGGGTACACGACGTTGCTGAAGTATTCAGCCGAGCCTTCGAGCCACCACTTGTGCGTCGCGTACGGCGCCGACGTGAACGACCAGTCCTGCACACAGTGGAAGACCTCGTGGGCGACGGTCTGGCGGAACGTGTCCATCGATCCGGCGGACGCCGACGTGAAGAGCGTGATCGGACACGGTGTCGCGAGGTCGAAGTACGACTGCGACGCCAGCGTCGTCCCGTTGGCACCGATGCTGAACACGGCGTTGATGTCACCGACGGTCGCGAGGCCGCCGAAGACGCCGACGCTCGTCACCATTCCGTCGAGCGCGACGTCGACGAGCGCGAGCTGGTCGGGATCGGTCTGCCAGGTCGACGAGTAGTAGACGCGCAGTTCGTGACCGTCGACGACCTCCTCGACGTAGTGGAAGCACTCGTCGCCGGTTTCGAGCGCTTCACTCGTCGACACGCCGGTCGCAACCACGTCGAAGCAGTCCTGACGGATGATCTCGATCGGCGGCGCCGATGCCGACACGGCCGGCCCGGTGCCGAACGAGGCGTTCGCGAAGCCGGCGGTCGGGCCGGGTGCCGGCGCGCTGATCGCATCGAGCAGCTCCTGGCTCGGGCTGAAGAACCGGAGCGCGTCCGCGAGCATCGTGCGCTCGTCATCGTCGAGGTCGCCGCTCTCCAACAGGTCGGCGCCCCGACGCGTCAGTGCGGTGAGACCCGCTTCCTGTGCGTCGTCGGGTCCGAGGCCCGGCGTGGGAACGCCGCGCCCGCTCACGCCGTTCAGCGCTCGGGCGATCCCCTCCGCTTCGGAGAACGAGCCGGCGGCGACGCCGCGTTCGATGACCTCGAGCAGGTCCGCAGGCGGCATGGTCTCCTCGGTCTCGTCGGCACCATCGACGTCGTCTCCGGCGACCCGCACGACCGAGACGGGTTCGACGGCCGGGATCGGCGTGTCGAGCGGGCCGAGGTCGACCGGCTCGGTCGCGACCGGTTGGCTGCTCCCGGTCGTCGCCTCCGCCTCGTCGTCCTCGGAATCGGGCTCCGATGCCGGCTCGTCACCGTCGCTCGACGCCTCATCGGAGACGGCACCGGACTCCTCCGACGTCGGCGGCTCGGCGTCGCCGTCTCCACCGCCGCCGGAGCATCCGACCACGAACAGGGCTCCACACAGGAGCAGACTCACGTTCCGCCGCGCGCACTTCATCCACCCTGTGTAGTACGTCCGACCGTCCCCGCACCACGCTTTGTCTCGCCGATCGAGCGAGCGCGACCGGGCCGGTCGATCCGGCGCCGACTAGGATCGGCCCGTGGACGGTCAATATCGGGGTGCGAACGAGGCGATGCGAGATGCGCTCGCCCGCGTCGGACCCGGGACGCCACTGCGCGACGGTCTCGACCGTGTCGTGCGATCGAAAGCCGGTGCGCTGCTCGTCCTGTCCGACGACCCCGAGGTGCTGTCGATCTGTTCGGGCGGCTTCCTGGTCGACGCGCCGTTCAGCCCGCAGCGGGTATCGGAGCTGGCCAAGATGGACGGCGCGATCATCATCTCGAACGACGGTGGTCGCATCGCTCGCGCCAACGTGCACCTGGTGCCCGACCCGACGGTGCCGACCAGCGAAACGGGCACCCGTCATCGCACCGCCGAGCGGGTCGCCCGATCGCTCGACGTGCCGGTGATCTCGGCGTCGGAGGAGATGGGCGTCATCAACGTGTACGCCGGCGGCCTGAAGCGTCAGCTCCAGGAGGTCGGTCGGCTGCTCGACCGGGCCAATCAGGCGTTGCAGACCCTCGAGCGCTACAAGGTCCGTCTCGACGACGCGCTCGACAACCTGACCGCACTCGAGATCGAAGACGTGGTCACGGCCCGCGACGTGGTCACCGTGCTGCAGCGCGGTGAGATGGTGCGTCGGATCGCCGACGAGATCGAGACGATGATCATCGAGCTCGGCGTCGACGCCCGTCTGCTCCGGTTGCAGCTCGACGAGATCTACACCGACATCGACGACGAGGTCGACCTCGTGGTCGCCGACTACCTGCCGCCGCACCGTCACGCCGACGACACGGTCGCCGAGATGTCGCGGATGAGGGACGACGACGTGCTCGACGCCCGCATGGCGTTGGCCACGATGCACCTCGGTGACGCCTCGCTCGACGACGAACTCGCCCCGCGCGGCCTCCGGTTGCTGCGCCGGGTCAGCAAGCTGACCCCCGATGTCGCGGCGTCGATCGTCGATCGCTTCGGCGGCCTCGCACGCTTGCAGCGGGCCACGGTCGACGACCTGTCCGCGGTCGAGGGTGTCGACGCCGAGATCGCGACCTCGGTCAAGGAGACCTTGGAGCGCGTGACCGAGAACACGATCCTCGGCCAGTACAGCTAGTCACGAAGCCACCTTCACGATCCCCAGGGGAGTCACCGATGCCGTTCCGTCATGTCGTCATGTTCAAGTGGGCCGACCACGTCTCCCCCGAGCACATCGAGAAGGTGAGCGCCGGCCTCAGCGAGTTGCCGGGTGAGATCGACGTCATCCGCAGCTACGTGCACGGTGCCGACGTCGGCGTCTCGGAGGGCACCTACGACTACTGCGTGGTCGCCGACTTCGACAACGTCGACGACTACTACACCTACCGCGACCACCCTCAGCACGTGCTCCTGATCGCCGAGAACATCAAGGACCACGTCACCGACCGGGCAGCGATCCAGTACCAGACCGGCCCACGCTGAGCCGACGTCAGCGTGACGGGTTCAGCAGCCGTTTGCGCAGTTCCACGAGCTTGGGTGCCGGCTCCCCGTCGCTCCAGGGGTCGCCGTTGATGACCCGCTCGTAGCTCTCCCACTCCTGACGGACGCCGGCGTGGTCGCCGGCGCGAGCATGCGCTTCCATCCGGAGGCCGATCAGTTCTTCGTGGGCGGGCAACACCTGGAGCCCGCGGGCGGTCGCTCGGAAGACACCTTCGATGTCTCCGATCGACAGACAGTGCGCCCCCAGTTCCGTCGTGGCCGTCGTGACGAGCAGGACGAAGTCGGACGTGATGCCTTCGCTGTCGGGCCACAGGTACGACGTGCCCTCGAAGGGCATGCCGCTGATCAACTCGACCGCCGGGTCCAGCGTCGCGATCGCCTGGCCCGGCGGTTGCAGCCGGGCGACCTCGAGCGCGTGGCGGAGCAGATCGGCGTCGGAGCGCACGAGTTCGTGCAGCGGGAGTGCGTCGGTCATCGTCCGCCCGACCCACTCGTCGCCCTCCGGTGGTTCCACGAGACGAGCCAGCGAGCGGCGGGCCTCGGAGACCACGTTGGCGAAGGTGGCGTCGCGTACGTCGAGTTCCCATAGCGCCGTGCGTGCGGCGGACCGGGTCGACCGCTCCCGATGGGTTGCCAACCAGGCGACGAGCTCACGGGTTTTTGAACGTTCGAACGACACCTCGTTGCCCTCGCGATCGATCACTCCGACCGGACCGATCATGCGGACGAGCAACTCGTACGACGGCGCCGGAACCACGTTCGGTTCGAGCCGGGCCTCGGCCGGTGCGTCGACGGCATCCGGGCGTTCGGCGACGTCGTCTGGGCCGATGATCGTGGGCTCGCCCAGCGCTGCGCGATCGAGCGGCACCGTGCCGGACGGTGCTGCCGCGGGCGCCGTGTGGGTTTCGGGCTCCGGATCGGTGATCGTGACCAGTTCGGCGATCGCCGCGATGTCGTCGGGCGACAGCCCGACCGGGGTCAGCCGGATGCCGGCGGGCTGCAGGAGCCAGGCATCTCCGTCGGGAGCGAGTCGACTCGACCGACCGTGGATCGGTGACGCCGAGACCACCGCCAACCCCGTGCGCTCGTCGGGCACGGGTACGGTGCCGGCCGACGCTCCGACCAACACGACCGCCGGCTCCCAGGTCTCGGTCGCGGTGCCGGTCGAGCGGAGTGCGAACGTCGACCTGCCGGACCCACGGGTCGAACCGATCGCCTCGGCGGAAGCCTCGAAGGCACGCTGCTGATCCGGCACGGGCACGTAGCGGCGGTGCGCGAGGAACGCCTCGTCGGGTACACCGAGACCGACCAGCGTGGTCACTTCCGCCAGGAGCGAACCGGCGAGCGTCGCGGCGAGCGCTGCCACGAACGCATCGGCCTGCGCTCCCGGACCACCCACCTCGATCGCCTCGATCGCTTCGAGATCGACGTACACATCGCGTCCGGCGTCGTCGGTGCCCAACTGCACCAGGGTCGGGCACGGTGGGTTCACCGAACGGGCTGCATCGGCGAGGAGTTCGAGCGGGATCGATGCGGCGAGGTGCCAGACCGACCCATCGCCGTCCCACGGGCTCGGCAACGCGACCGGGCCGCTGGTGCGAAGCTCCAGGGAGCCCTCCGGCGCGACGAGGACGGCGACCACGCGCCGGTCTCGCTCGACGAGCGTCATCGCGACCGCCCGGATGGCGGTCTCGACCCTGACGAATCGCTCGCCGACGTCGATCGCACGCAGCGTTCGTTCGGTCGCGGCCGGGCGGGGCGACGGGTCGGGCAACGAGGTGCGCGGGCGGGCTCGGCGGAGCTGGGCGCGGCGTCGTACCGCGAGCAGCGTGAGCACCCCCGCCGACATCATCGCCGCACCACCGAGCGGCATCATTCGAGGCGCTGCCGACCTCGAATCGCCAGCGTCGACGCGCTCGTCGGTTCCGTCTCCGGCCGATGCGGTGGCATCGACGGCTCCGGGTGTGTCGGCACCCACTTCGTCCCAGACGTTGTCACGTCGCGACGAAGCGACGACGTCACCGACGACGGTGGCGTCATCGACGACGGTGGCGTCGGCCGGCGCCCCGGAGTTCGCCGGCGCATCGACATCCAGCGAGGCAGCCAACCGGTCGGGCACGGCGACCTCGTCCTCGACCAGGGCGGGTGTCGTGATGTCGGCCGACGACTCGACGTCGTCCGACTCGGGTATCGGGGCCTCGGCGGCATCGGCCGGCGCGTCGGTCGGAAGCCGGAGATCCCACCCGGGTCGGATCAGGTCAGGGTCGGTCAGCCGGCGGCCGTCGTCGAACTCGCGGCCCTCGTTGGCCCCGTAGACCTCGGGCCATCGCGTCGGGTCTCCGAGTTCGTCCTCGGCGATCGACCACAGCGATTCACCCTCCTCGACCACGCGGGTTCCCGCAACGTCGCGGCGCAGCGACGGCGCTGCGCCGGCACCATCGGGCAGTTCGAGCACCCAGCCGACGTCGATGAAGGCCGCGTTGTCGAACAGTCGGCCATCGGGCATCCGGCGCCCCAGATTGAGGTCGACGAGCCGCTCGGCAAACGCTGCGACGCGCGACGAGTCGGGCCCGACCAGCCGCTCGGCGATCCCGTAGACGGAGTCACCCGGTTGCACGACGTACTCACCCGGCGCAGCCGTCGGTTCGGCTCGCTCCGCGGTGGACGAATCGATGTCGAACGGAGCATCCTCGGCGCGGACCGGCTGCCGGAGGCGCGAGCCGGCGGCGGAGGTCGAGGCACGAGCGGCCGACGAGCCGGTTCCGGGTGTGGGGCGTTCGACGCGCAGGACCGACGCCACGCTCCGGTCGGGCAGGCGTGTTGCTCCCTGGTTCGCGACTGCACTCGTCGGCGAGGTGAACAACGGGACGACGACGAGCAGACCCGACGCGATGACTCGGGCCGTTCGCTGGGTGAACCCGAGCCCACGGATGTCGGGCATGGCGAGCCCGTCGTGGCGGAGCATGTGGGCGACCTCGGCGACGACCGTGACGACGAGCACGATCACCCCGACCCAGGCGACGACGAGCGCCAGCCGGATGACGATGTCGGTGATCGTCTGCTCGGTCAGTCGCTCGGTCAGCGCGGTCCGGATCCGGTTGGCGCTCCAGTCGGCGGGAGACGCCACGCCATGGAACGGTGCGCCGCCGCCGAACCGCTCACGTGCAGCGACGACCAGCGCCAGCGGAAGACCGACCGCAACGAGCCCGAACAGGACGAGCGAACGCGTGAAGACGATCAGCCTGGTGCCGACGCTCTCCCGATTCGCTGCTCGATCAGCCATGCGTGCTCGATTCTCTCCTTGTCAGTGGGGGGAACGATGTCGACGAAAGGGAAATCGCCGCCGATCACGGACCAGTCTGCGCCTGGACCGAACCGGAAGCAGTCTGCTCACCCACCGGATCGACGATCGTGACCGTGACCGTGACCGTGTCACCGTCGACCACCATCGTCCAGGAACCGGTCACGCCGTACGACTCGAAAAAGCGGTCGGCGGCGGCGCCGACCGCTTCGCGAGCGCGCGGCTCGTCGATCCTCACCTCGGCCCCGTCGCGCAGCGACTCGATCTCGACCTGCTGGGCCCCGGCGCGCGCCGATTGGAAGGCGATCGACTGGGCGGCCGACCGGTTGGCGACCACGCGGTTGACATCGCGCGACAGCCAGATCACGCCACCGGCCGTGAATGCGAACAGCAACACCAGCGCCGTCACCACCGCCGAGCCACGTTCGCCGCGAACTCGCTCCACCGTGGCGTGGGCGTGGCCGGGCACGTCGCGCTCGCTCATCGGCGTGCCCGGAAGAAGTCGACGGTGGCGACCGCCGTGACGGTCTCGGCGTACGGCTGGCCGATCACCTCGACGCCGCGGTTCGAGACCTCACACGTGATCGTCACCCGGACCATGTCGACCCGGACTCCCGACCCGGCGTCGGCCGGGTCGAAGACCGTGGACACCGACGGGTCGTTGCAGTTCGTGCTGTCGGCCAGGAGCGCGTCGGCGGCCCGCTGCGCCGCTGCCGACGCCGCCTCCGGGCTGCGCTCCAAGGCGGCGGCCTGGGCTGCGGACTCGGCCGCCGAGCGCACCTCGGCCTTGGCGTCGACCCCTCGCCCGAGGGCGATGATCAACAGCGCGAGACCGAGGACGGCCGGCGCGATCAGCACCAGCCCCAGCGCGTCGGCTGCGCCACGATCCCTCACGGGCGGAACCCCTCGACCGGCAACGACTCGGTGATGTCGATCCCGGTGGCGGTACCGCGGATGATGCCCGGGGCGTTGCCCGTCAGCCGGACCACGACGAGCCCGCCCTCGATGCTGATGTGGAGATCGGTGGCGCTCAGCAGGTCGGCGTCGCGAAGGACCCCCTCGGCCGACGCCTCGACCTGTTCGGGCGGCTCGCCATGTCGAGCGACGAGCACGGCCGCATCACGAGCCACCGAGCGAGCCTCCGAGCGGGCATGGGTGAACATCGCCGCCTGAAACGCCGTGAACGCCAACCCGACGAACACCGGGGTCAGCAGCACGGTGGTCAGCGATGTCGACCCCCGATCCGACTGCGGCATGGGCCGGGGCTACGGGTTGTCCGCCGGCGCGACCGGTACGTCGATCTCGGTCTCGGCCTGGTCGCGGATCTGATTCCACAGGATCGCTGCGATGACGGCGACGCTCACGCCTGCGGCGACGAACCACAGCACCTGTTCGAGCGACACCGCGCCACGGTCACGTTCGACCACGTCGTCGTCGGTCCCCCGTCGGCCGACGGCACCCAGCAGCGCGTCGTACATCTGGTGGGTGGCTCCGCTGATGATCATCGGGAGTTGGTTCATGCTTGCTCCTTGTCTCACGAGTTGATTCACGAGAAGTTGAGGGCCGGGTACATGACGAGGGCCATGAAGATGAGCGCCATGCCGACGATCGGCGTCGTCAGCCGACTCGTCCGCAATCTCGCCTCGGACTCCTGTTCGGTCGACAGCGCCGAGCGGAGGGTGGCGCACTTCGCCGCCAGCGTACGCGCGACCGGCGCACCCTCTGCTGCGCTCAAGGCCGCCGTCGCCGCGACCTGCTCCAGCTCGTCGAGGCCGAGGTCGATACCCGTGCGCTGCAGCGCGTCGGTGAGGCTCGATCCTCGTGCGCCCGATTCGCGTACCCGTCGCCGCAGTTCGACGAACAGCCGACCGTCACCCGCGTGCGCTGCCTGTTCGAGCGCTCCCTCGTAGCCGGTGTTGCCCGCGAGCAGCATCGTCACGACGTCGAGGTATGCCGAGACCTGATAGCGCAGGTCGGCACGCAGTGTCCGTGCCTCGTCGACGAGCACGGTGTGTACGACGAACGGTGCGACGACAACGAACACGAGCGACGCGCCCAGCGGTACGAAGACGCTCAGGCTGACCAGTCCGAGACCTTGGAGGACCGCGATGACGAGCGGCGGCCCGACGAGTCCGGTCATGGCGGCGATCACGAGATACACCACGTGCTGCTCGACCGTGCGGTTGACGAGCTGGAGTTCCGAGGCCGACGGCAACAACCGCGGCTGGTTCGACATGAACCCGACGATCGGCCGCACCACGCGCGGCGACCGGCCGTGATGTCCGACACCGCTCACCGTGCCGGGTCGCCGAAGATGCTCGATCGTTCGAGTGAGCGTCGGCGCCGGCTGCATCCATCCGCTGACGACGACGAGTAGCCCGATCGCGCCGACCACGCTCAAGACGATCA
This sequence comes from Ilumatobacteraceae bacterium, assembly GCA_033344875.1. NCBI lineage: Bacteria > Bacillati > Actinomycetota > Acidimicrobiia > Acidimicrobiales > Ilumatobacteraceae > Ilumatobacteraceae bacterium. The sequence continues at coordinate 2,741,131 of JAWPMO010000001.1, forward strand.
TCGTCGTGAACTGGCTCACGATCGCGCCCCGAAACCGGCGGCCGTCAGGAAGCGGCTCGGCCGTGGAAACGCGGCAAGCTTCTGCACACGCACGATCAGGGCCGTGTAGCCGGCCAACGCGACACCGAGGAACAGTTGCCCGCCCGTCGTGTCGTAGGCATCGAGATACCGGCTCCGACCGAACACGAGCAGCAGGACGACGAGTGTCCCCATGATCAACGTGAGCGCTTGCACCTCACGCCGGGTCGGTGCCCGCTCGGCCTCGATCAATCGACGCCGGTCGACCTGTTGGCGGGTCTGCTCGGCGAGCGCCGTCAGGACCGGCACGGTGCGAGCGCCGCGCCGGATCGCGATGGCCAGGCCCGCCGCCACCAGATCGGCGAGCGGATCGTCGAGGTCGTCGGCGAAACGACGGAACACGACGTCAGGGTCCTGCCGGCCGAGTCCGGCCGCGAGCCGACGGATGTGCGGTCGGATGATCGGCGGGCACGCCCCGACCGTCGACGAGATCGCTCCGATCGGTTGCTCGCCTGCCATCAGCACGTCGCGCACGTTCTCGATCCAGCTCGCCAGCGCATCGAGTCGCGCGATCTCGACGTCACCGGCGCGATCGCGGCGTTGCCAGCCACCGATCGCCCAGAACGCGCCCGCACCGACGACGAGGCCCGGCATCACCCAACCCGACACGATCAGGACCAGGAGCCCCGTGCAACAGGCTCCGACGAATCTGATCCCCAACCGGCGGACATCGCGGGTGCCCATCGTGATCATCGGAGCGTCGCCAGGAGGCGCCACTGCGATGACGACTCCGGCCACGAACAGCAGCGACAGCGCGATGGCGATCAGCATCACCAGCCTCCCGTCGGCGCGAACAATCGGGTGTCGTACCCGGAGATCCGGAGCCGCTGCAGATGACGTGCCGACAGCGGCGCGAACTGCTCGAGTTCGCCGCTCTCGCCGATGCCCCACACCTCCGTCGTCGCCAGGCCGCCACCCTCGCCCAGACCGCCGATCTCGATGATCGACGTCACGCGGCGGATCGGCGCATCGTCGCGTTCTTCGTTGCGAACGAGGTCGATGTGGATCACGAAGTCGACGGTCTGGGCGATCAGACTCCAGACCGCGAACTCCGGCAGGCTGGTGTCGGATTTCGACACGTAGTACGCCAGCCGCTGTACGACGACATCGGACGTGTGGGCGTGGATCGTCGCCAGGGAACCCCGCTTGCACATCGACGCCACGTCGAGCATGTCGAGCGCCTCGTCCTCGACGAGTTCACCGACGACGACACGGTCGGGGTTGAGACGTCGGGTCAACTCGACGAGCTGACGGGTGGTGATCTCGCCCTCACCCTCGGCGTTGGCGTGGCGGGTGAACAACGCCGGCGCGTCGGGATGGCGAGGGTCGTCCTCGAGACGCAACTCCAGCAGGTTCTTCTCGACCGTGATGATGCGCTCGCGAGGCGACACCGCACCGAGTAGTTCGGTGAGGAGCGTCGTCTTACCGGCGCCCGGCGGACCACTCACGAGCACCGTGAAGCCGCAGCGGATCATCGCTTCGAGTTTCGGTACGAGCCCGACCGGGAACAGGCCGCGTCCGGCCAGACCGTCGAGACCCTCGTGGCGCAGTACGAAGCGGCGGATCGCGATGCGCGGGTGTGTCGAGATGCCGTGCTCCGAGCGTCCTCCGAGCACCATCACGACACGTGAGCCGTCGTCGGCCTGGAACGTGAGCATCGGCGACTGCGTGTCGAGCCGTCCTTCGCCGGTTCCGTTCATTCGGCGAGCGAGCCGCTTCTGGTACGCCGTCAGATCGGCCGAGGAGTCCCAGAGTTGCCCGACGTCGACCTTGCGGCCGTCGCTGTAGGTCACCCAGGTCGACGCGTGCCCGTTGACGTCGATCTCCTCGACTGCGGGATCGCTCATGTACGGCTCGAGCGGGCCGGTCCCGGTCAGCTCGGCGACGACGCGCGCTCGGACCTCGCGATCGGCTATCTCGGACATCGGTGGGTCGCCACGATGCATCCGATCCTGGTTGAGCACGGCGATCTCTTCGCTGAGCCATGCCCCCACCAGCAGCTGCTGACGACGCGAATCGCCGGCGAGTGGGCGGTCGCCGGCGGCGAAGCCGTCTTGATGATCGTTCTCATCGGTCTCGATCGCTTCGACGAGACGGGTTGCGACGCGGTCGGTGACGAAGCGCACGGTTGCCGCACGGTCAGGATCGGGGCCACACCCGTCGGGAGTCATCGCGCCGCTCTCCAGAGCCCGTCGGCGGCGTCGTTCACCGAGCGTTCCGCGATGCTCGCGAGGTCGCGCGCTGCACGTGCCAGGGGCAGCCGGGTCAGCCGGCGTTCGGACACACCGGTACGTCCGGCGTAGACCGCTGCTGCAAGTTCGTCGACCGGGAGACCGATGGTCGCATTGACGCCGACCGAGTCGGCGAGGAAGGATTCGATCTCACCGAGGTCGAACGGCGCGGCCCCGACGACGGCGACGATCAACGCCGACGGTGTCGACGCGAAGGCCTCGAGTTGTTCCGAGAGTCGCTGGAGTCGCACCGCCGCGGCCCGCGACGACTGCGGCGACTGACGGTGGACGACCACGTTGACCGCGGCAGACCCGACGAACGGGTTCGCGGCAGGTGGCCGCTGGAGCCGACCGGTGTCGGCGATCGTGACCGGCGAACGCAACGACGCGAGTGTCGCGACCAACGACCGAGCGGATTCGCCAACGGCTTGCCCGGCTTCACCGGCACGGGCCGGGCCCGGAATCAGCCGAATGCCCGCATCGGCGAGTCGCGTGAAACGTTCGATGTCCGGCCACGCACCGTCGGTGACGCGGGTGACCACGGTCGACAGCGAAGGGGTGACCGGCATGTCGAACCATGCCGCCAGATCGCCACCCGACGGGTCGGCTTCGACCAGCACGACGTCATCGGACGTCGGCCACGCCGACGCGAGCGCGACCGTCGTGGTCGTGCAGACGTCGCCGGCGACCGCGACGATCGTCATCCGCCGTTCGCCCCTCGTTCGGTCGCCGGGTCGACGCCCGGCTCGATCAGCACCACTCGGACGTCGTCGGCGGCAGCGACACGCGGCGCGTCCGCCACGGCCACCTCGACCGACAGGGCGCCACCCTCGTCGCCGTCGGTCCCGCGCCGGACGACACGGCCCTCGGTCACGAACAGTTCGTCGGACCCGCCCTCGACGACGACCAGCAGCACCTGCGAGCGCGTGCTCAGACCGGACGGCAGCCGCGTGGCCCTGATCTCGACGGCCACCACACCTGCCCCGTCGGAGACCAGCGGTGTCGACTGCACGAGCTGGTCGAAGATCAGCGTGCCCGAAGGAAGGTAGACCCGTGCGTAGCGATTGACCACGAGCCCGATGTCGCCGGCAGCCACCGACGGGACGGTCGGGTCGAGGTCGACTTCGACGATGCGGAGGTCTTCGCTGGTGACGACCTCACCGGCGCGGACGTTGCGGACCAGCTGGAGCACCTCGGTCTGATCGTCCAGCGATGCGTACAGCAACACGTTGCCGCCGATCGCGATCGCGGCGAGGATCGCTCCGGCGGCGAGACGCGATCTGCGCCGCGACGCCGGCCGGAAACCGCGGGGCTCGGATCGATCGGCGGGCGCGACGGGCGGGTCGGCCGCACGTCGTTCACTCATCGCCATGGGAGTGATCCTTCCAAGGTCGGCAGGAGCAGCACGAGCGCAGCTCCGACCACGAGGCCGGGGGCGAACGGCAGCGAGGACCGGCGCCGCACGAGCGCCACCGCCGCGGTCAGTCCACTGGCCAGGCAGAGCGCGGCGACCGACATCCGCCAGTCGACGAGTCCGAGTGCGGCACCGAGCGAGACGGCGAGTTTCACGTCGCCGAAGCCGAGCGCACTCGGAGCCGCCAGGTGAACGGCCAGGAGCGGCAGCGCGAAGCCGATCGCGCCGAACACCACCCCGGGCACGGCGGTCGGGCCGTCGCCGCCGATCGCTGGGGCGGCGATCACGATGGCGGTCGGCACCAGCGACCAGAGCACGATCCGATCGGGGATCCGGTGCGTGCTCGAGTCGACGAGCGCGGCACCGGCCGCGATCAGCAGCACTGCGGTCACACCGAATTCGACCCACCAGGCTTCGGCCAGCGCCCACGGGATCGATGCTGCGAGCACCGGGATCACGGCGACGAACGCTGTCGGGGCGCGGTCGCCTCGGAGCGCCGTCGCCAAGGGCTGAGGTCGTCGAACGATCGCGAGTACTGACATGGGGTTCCGCCGGTGTGCGGTCATCGTAGACGCGCTTGCGAACCGTGTCGTCGGGCAGGCTCGTCACGCACATCGGAGTGAGGGGAACGACGCGGACCGGAGGGGAAACCGGTGAACGATCCGGGAACTCGCGCTCCCGCGTGTGTGGGGGTGCTGCGGATCGGGCACGATGGTGACATGAGCGATACGAACGTCCCCAGCACCGACGAGCTCAAGCTCCGCCTCACGCCTCAGCAGTTCCACGTCACCCAGGAAGCCGGCACCGAACGGCCCTTCACCGGCGAGTTCTGGGACACGAAGGATCCCGGCACCTACCACTGCATCGTGTGCGGGACCGAGCTGTTCGACTCCGACACCAAGTTCGACGCCCACTGCGGCTGGCCCAGCTTCTACGAGTCGCTCGGCACCGACAAGATCGAATACATCGAAGACCGCTCGCTCGGCATGACCCGCACCGAGGTGCGCTGCGCCAACTGCCACGCCCACCTCGGTCACGTGTTCCCCGACGGCCCGCCGCCGACCGGCAACCGCTACTGCATCAACTCGGCCAGCCTCGGCCTCGAACGCCGCCCCGCCTGACCCGGCTCCCTCGCGGAGCGGGTCGGATGCGAGACTCGTGGCCATGATCGTCGACTGGGCGGATGCCGAACTACGGCTGACCGAGCACGTGAGCGTGCTCGTCGGCACCGACAACGGCAAGTACCCGTCGGGCAACTCGCTGGTCGTGCGCGGCGACGGTGAGGCCGTCATCATCGACCCGTCGGTCGACGTGGTGGCGCGGGGCGGAGCACCCGTGAGCGTCGATGCCGTCATCAACTCGCACAGCCACGAAGACCACATGCCCGGCAACGGGTTCTTCACCGACGCGAAGGTGCACATCCACGACGACGACCTGCCCGGCGCCCGCAGCCTCGACGGCCTGATGGACGTCTACGGCCTCACCGGCACACCGCGCGACGAGTTCTCACGCGAGGTCATCGAGGAGTTCAACTACCGGCCACGTCCCGACGCCGAAGGTTTCGTCGACGGGCACGTCTGGGACCTCGGCCGCACCCAGGTCGAAGCGGTGCACCTCCCTGGGCACACCCGGGGCCACAGCGGCTTCCGGATCTCCGGCGGCGTGTTCTTCCTGAGCGACATCGACCTCACCGGGTTCGGCCCCTACTACGGCGACGTGTGGAGCGACCTCGAACAGTTCGAAGCGTCGCTCGACCAGGTCCGCGACGAAGAAGCCGATCACTACGTCACGTTCCACCACAAGGGCGTGATCGAGGGTCGGGAGCGGTTTGTCGAACTGCTCGACACGTTCCGCGCCGTGATCCCCCGCCGACACGCGGCCATGCTCGAGTTCCTCACCGAGCCACGGTCGCTCGACGACATGGTCGCGCACCGGTTCATCTACCGGCCGCACGTGCAGCACGTGTTCGCCGACAGCGTCGAACACCGCTGCGCCGTGATGCACGTGCAGCGCATGCTCGTGCGCGGCGAAGCGACCGAGATCGAACCCGGGCTGTTCCGCGCGACCTGAACGATTTCGCCGCCGCTCAGCGCCGCAGCGAGAAGTCCTCGATCATGGTCCACGCGTCGTGGCTCAGGTGGTGGGCGAGATCGTGCAGCGCGCGAGCGGTCGCCAGTTCCTCGCCGACTTTCGGGACGGTCGGGTCAGCGGGATTCCGCCGCGACCGACCGGTGCCCGCAAGGCTGCGATCCCCGGCATCGAGGTGCGCCGTCACGTAACAGTGATCGTCGTCCTCGACCAACTCGAGCCGCACGTCCCAGTGGTGCGTTGTGCTCGTCATGCCTCCACCGTGGACCGGCCGGTGACCGGCGGCCAGGGCAGAAGGTCACTCAGCCGACGACGTCGGCGACGGCCGCCTGGTACTCGGCGATGCGAGCGAGGTGACCGTCGACATCGGTCTCGCCGGCGTTGTGCGTGGCGACCGCGATGTGGGTCGCTCCGAGTTCCTTCCACCGCTGCGCATGGTTCTGCCACCGCTCGGGTGTCTCGCCGCTCCACTGGGCCTGCGGCCGGATCTCGAAGTCGTCCCACGACTTGCCCGTCGCCTCGCGGACCCGGCGCATCTCCGCGATGCGATCGACCGACTTCTCGTTCGGGATCCCGAGCGGGAGCCACCCGTCGCCCATCCGGGCGCAGCGATCGAGCACGGCCGGCGCCGATCCGCCGAACAGGATCGGGATCGGTTCGGTCGGCCGGGGCAGGATGCTCGCGTGTTCGAAGGAGTGGAACTCGCCTTCGAAGCTGAAGGCGTCCTCGGTCCAGAGGCGCCGCATCAGCTCGACCTGCTCCTCCTGCCGCTTGCCGCGATTCTCGAAGTTCTCGTTGAGCGCGTCGTACTCGACGGTGTTCCACCCCACACCGATCCCGAACTTCAGCCGGTTGCCCGACAGGATCGCCACCTCGGCCGCCTGCTTCGCGGCGAGCACGGTCTGGCGCTGCGGCAGGATCACGATCGCGGTGACGAGACCGACCCGTTCGGTGCACGCCGCGAGAAACCCGAACAGCACCATCGGCTCGTGGAACGCGGTGTCCGAGTCGTACGGCCCGACGAACCCACCGGGCCGGTTGCGGTCGACCCCGACCACGTGGTCGTAGATCATCAGGTGGGTGATGCCGAGTTCCTCCGCTCCCTGCGCAAACGCCTTGATCGCACCCGGGTCATTGCCGATCTCGTTGTGGGGGATGACCGCACCGATGTCCATCCCGCAGTCATATCAGCCCACCCGATCCCCCACCGACCCCGACAACCGCCGGCCGCCGTGTCGCGAACCTGAGCTTCCCGGGCCCAGGAACGCGACACGCCGCCGGACCACCCGGCACACCCCAGGGCCGTGTCGCGAATCTGCGCGCACCAGCCCCACCGCCGCGACGCGGCCTCGACCGGGGACGGGCATGGTCGGGGTCCGCGGGTGGTCGGTGAGTGGTCGGTGGGTGCACGGTGAGTCACGGCGGCGTCGGCGAGCCGCCGGGGTGGGTCACCAGGAGCCGGAGCTGCCGCCGCCACCACCGCCTCCGACGCCACCGCCGCCGCTGTACCCGCCGCCGCCACCACCGCTCGACGACGGTGCGGTCCGGGTGTCGCGCATCGACGACCCGCGGCTGTGCACGATGATCACCGGTCCGGCGACCGCCCGCGCCCGCTCGGGCACGTTGGCGTTCTCCAGCGCCTTCGACCAGGCCTCGGCCTCACCGAGCGCGACCGCCCAAGCGCTGTACTCACGAAGGATCCGCTGCGACCACGCCCACTCGACGTGTTTGCCCTCGCTCGCGTGCAGGAACCGTCGGAACGACTCGGCCCGCAGCGCCAGCGCCGAACCCTGCGCGCTCCGGGCAGGCAGCAGGGCTCGATAGACGAAGTACGCGACGACGGCCGGGAGCAGCAGACCGAGCGCGAGCGCCGGGAACAGCGACCGGAACGCCCCGAAGAACGCCGACGCCGCCGATCCCGACCAGATCAGCACGAAGATCACGATCATGATCAGCCCGAACGGCGACCTGCTGCCCTTCGGCCGCAACCCCGAACCGGGCGGCAGGTGCTTCCACCAGCCGCTCGACGCGATGCGTTCCTCCAGCGAGGTGCGGATCGCGCTCCACGCCGCCGCGAACTGCGGATCGTACGTGCCGGTCGTGTACGGATCGTCGATGTCGAGGATGCCGCTCAGCAACCTCGCGTCGTCCTCGTCGAGCGACTTGCGGTCGGAGCCGGACCTGATCGAGAGTTCGTCGCCCTCCTCCGAGATCTTGATCGCCTTCTTCGCGACGAGACCGGAGATCCAGGCCTCGACCGTGTCGTTGCCGACCTGCTCGTCCAGCAGCACCGATGCCTCCCAGGGCTCGATCCCCTTCGGGGGCACGAACTCGATCGTGGCGAGGTCGGCCATGTCGTCGTCGGCCACGAGCCGGACCGGCGGCGCGGGGGCGACCGTGCCGTCGAGTCGAGGCGCCGGCAGGTCGCCGTACGCGGCGTCGGCCGCTCCCCCGGCGAACACCTCGTTGCGACCACGGCGGCGAGCCCGGCGGTACACGGGCACCGCGCCGGCGGTGCCGAGGGCCGCCACCCCGAGCGCCAGCAGCCCGGTGTTCGGATCGTCCCGACGCTCCGGAATCGCTGGTGCCTCGACGTCGACCGGGTCGGTGCGCTCGACGATGGTCCCGCCGATCGACAGTCCGGCGTCCTGCTCGAGTGGTTCGATCACGGCGCGATACGTGCCGACGTCGTCGGTCGGCACCAGTTCGCAGCCGCCCGTCGCACCGGCGGACCCGATGTCGCAGAACGTGTCGTCGAGCACGAAGCCCGTCACGATCACCTCGAAACGACCGGTCTCGTCGTCGCCCGGGAAGGCGCCACCCTTCGGGGCGACGATGTCGAGGTCGAGACCGAGCAGATCGAACCGGGCGTCGGGCAACGTGTAGGAGAGCTCGTACCGATGCTGCCCCGTGAACGTCGTGTCGGGGTCGCCCACTCGGATGCGCGTCGACCCCACCAGATCAGCCATACCGACATCGCCGTTGGCGTCGGGAGAACTCGCCTCGACGTCGATCGGCGCGCCGAAATCGTTCGGGATGACCCGCTCGTAGCCACGCCGGTCCTCGTTCCCGAAGTCGATGTCGACGAACTCGGTGATCCGCAGCCCGTCGCCGACCGGCGCGACCACCACGGTCTTCGCATCGAACCGCTCGGGGAACGAGCCGCCGCCGATCACGCCCGTACCCGCCAGCAGCGTGGTGCCACCGATCGTCGCACCGACGATCGTGTGCCGGATCTTGGAGACTCCACCGATCATGCGCCCATTGTGGCCGGTCGGGCACGCCGTCATGGTGGGGTTCTCCCCACCCGCCACACGCCGGGACGCTCCATCGCCCCGATCGGGCCCGTGTCGCACGCTGGAGGCATGTCACTCGCGACCTCGACCTCCGTCCCCACCCTGCTGTTCGCCGCGTTCGCCGCCGTGGCACTCGCGGGGTGCGGCGTCAACGTCTCACTCGGCGGCGACGCCACGGTCCGGACCGACGAACAGACGCTCCCGGCCACGGGCATCGACACGCTCGACGTGACCACCGACAACGGAGCGGTCGAGGTCCGTGTCGGCGGGATCGACGAGATCACGATCGAGACGATCCGGCGTGAGGAACACGACGGCGACGCCGAATCGACCATCGAGGTCGACGGCGACCGTGTGGTGGTCACGGGCGACTGCGACAGCCGTTGGTGGGACACGTGCTCGGTCGGCTTCGTGATCACGGTGCCGTCGGAGACCGACGTCGACGTCACGACCTCCAATGGACGGGTCGTGGCATCGGGCGTCGACGGCGACGTCACGATCGAGACCGACAACGGAGCGATCGAGGCAACGGCGCTCGGCGGCGGTCACGTGGTCACATCGACCGACAACGGCCGGATCCGACTGACGTTCGACGACGCTCCGGGGTCGGTCAGCGCTCACACCGACAACGGTTCGATCTCGATCCGGCTCCCCGACGACGGCAACCGCTACTCGGTCGACGCCGACAACGACAACGGCACCGTCGACGTCGACGTCGACACCGACCGCGAGGCCGAACGTCACGTGGTGGCACGATCCGACAACGGGTCGATCGACATCGGTTACCGAACGACCTGACGCGCAGCGCCATCGGATGACCGCCATCGGATGAAGCGTCATGGGATGGCCGCCATGGGATGATCACGGCATGCTCGACCTGCGATCGATCGCGCGGATCGTGGCCCTGATCTCGGCGCTCGCCGGCGCGTCCGGCGGCCTGGTCGAGGCAGCACGGTCCGCGATCGACCGGCCGACCGTGACCGACGACTGGGCGGCACGCGGCGACGTCCGACCTGTCGGCGAGCCTGGACGACCGACGTCGACGCCGTACGGGGTTCCGGTCGCCGACGGTGCCGCCGCGGGTTGGGGCGACACCCATTCCACCTACCCGGCGACCGACATCTTCGTCGGCTGTGGCGCCGCCCTGGTCTCACCGGTCCGGGGCACGGTGCTCGAGGTCCGCCGAGTCGACTCCTACGATCCGGCCGTCGACAACCCGGCCACCCGCGGCGGGCGTTTCGTCGCGATCCTCGGGTGGGACGGTGTGCGGTACTACCTCGCCCACTTCGACACGATCGAACCCGACCTCGCGCCCGGCGACGTCGTCGAGATCGGTCAGACGCTCGGCACGATGGGCGACACCGGCCGGACGTCGGCCTGCCACCTCCACTTCTCGATCTCACCGCCGTGTCCCGGCAAGGAATGGTCGGTGCGACGAGGCGTCGTCTGGCCGTATCCGTATCTCGACGCGTGGCGACGGGGCGAACAGCTCAGCCCGGTGGCCGAGGTCGACGGATGGCTCGCGGCGAATCCGTCGGCCTGTGTCGACGCGATGGACGACCCGTTCGCCCCCGACGCCTGACACGCTCGGCGGTACGGGTCCGGCGTACGCTGGGGTGATGTCGGATCGCACCGCACCGCCGTCGCCCCTGTTGCGGATGATGGAGTCGCGAGCGGTGTTCGAACTCGGTGCGGTCGCGGCCGCCTCGCCGCTCCTCCGCCTGATCGGTCGCGGCGACCAGCACCCGGTGCTGATCCTGCCGGGGTTCCTGGCCGGCGACCCGTCGACGGCGCCGCTCCGGTCGGTGCTCCGCGGGCAGGGCTACTGGGTGCACGGGTGGCAGCTCGGCCGCAATCTCGGCCCCACCCAACACGTGATCGACGGGCTCGTCGACCGTCTGACGACGCTGTACGAACGCCACGAACGACCGGTCAGCCTGATCGGTTGGAGCCTCGGCGGCATCTATGCCCGTCGTCTGGCACGGCGGTTCCCCCACATGGTTCGTCAGGTGATCACGCTCGGCAGCCCGTTCCGCATCGACCCCGACGCCGACCGCAGCGCCGTCTCGTCGCTGTACGACCGGCTGAAGCCGACCCACGCGATCACGATCGACGAGGTCCTGCCCGGCATGGACGCCGGCGCGCTCGCGGTCCCCGCCACGGCGATCTACACCCGGACCGACGGCGTGGTGCGGTGGTGGCAGTGCCTCGAGTCGATCGGCCACGAGCGCGAGAACATCGAGGTCCGCGCCAGCCACACCGGGCTCGGTTTCCACCCGGCGGTCGTCTATGCGATCAGCGATCGACTCGCGCAGCCGATCGGGGAATGGAAGCCGTTCCGGGCGCCGCTGGGGTTCGGACACCAGTATCCGCACCCCGCCGACTGGATGCCCGGCGAGTCCCGCACCGTCGCCTGAGCAGGCGGCGTGGCACCCGGACGGGTGCCGCCAGTAGCGTCCCGGGCATGTCACGCCCGCCCGCCACGCAGTACTCGATCCACCTCCGCGTCTCGCTGAGCAACGTGCCGGGTGTACTCGGCAGCCTCGCGACCGCGATCGGCGAGGCCGGTGGCAACATCTACGCCGTCGACTCGTTCGTCGCCAAAGGCAGCCGGGTCGACCGCGACATCGTCGTCAACTGCACGAGCGTCGAACATCAGACGGTCATCGTCGAGGCGGTGCGCAACACGCCCGGCATCACCCTGCACGACTGGTGGGACCGCACGTTCCGCATGCACGAGGGCGGCAAGATCGAGGTGCTGCCGCTCTGCCCGGTCGGCGACCAGGAAGACCTGTCGATGGCGTACACGCCCGGCGTCGCCCGTGTCTGCAACGCGATCGCGGCCGACGAGTCGCAGGCCGACGAGTACACGATCCGCAAGAACACGGTGGCGATCGTGTCCGACGGCACGGCCGTGCTCGGGCTCGGCGACATCGGCCCGAAGGGCGCGATGCCGGTGATGGAGGGCAAGGCGCTGCTGTTCAAGGAGTTCGGCGGGGTCGACGCGTTCCCGATCTGCCTCGACGTGTCATCGCCCGAGGAGATCATCGAGACCGTCGTGCGACTGGCCCCGACGTTCGGCGGCATCAACCTCGAAGACATCGCCGCGCCCGGGGCGTTCCAGGTCGAGGAGGCACTGAAGGAACTGCTCGACATCCCCGTGTTCCACGACGACCAGCACGGCACGGCTGTGGTCACGCTCGCAGCACTCGAGAACGCACTCCGGATCACCGGCAAGCAGATGGCCGACCTGTCGATCGTGATCTCCGGCGTCGGCGCGGCCGGCGTGGCGATCGGCAAGATCCTGCTGGGCGCCGGAGCGACCGACATCGTCGGCGTCGACTCGAAGGGTGCCGTCTACGACGGGCGCGACGGGCTCAACCGGTGGAAGCAATGGTTCGCCGAGAACACCAACCCCGAGCGCAAGCAGGGCGCGCTCTCCGACGTCATGCACGGTGCCGATGTGTTCATCGGGGTCAGCGCCCCCGACATCCTCACCGTCGACGACGTGCGGAACATGGCCGACGATCCGATCGTGTTCGCGATGGCCAACCCCGATCCCGAGATCCGCCCCGAACTGGTCGACGGCATCGTCAGGGTGATGGGCACCGGTCGGAGCGACTACCCGAACCAGATCAACAACGTGCTGGCGTTCCCCGGCATCTTCCGTGGCGCGCTCGACGCCCGCGCGAAGGAGATCACCGAGAACATGAAGCTCGCGGCGGCCACCGCGATCGCGGAGTCGGTCACCGACGCCGAGTTGTCCGAGACGTTCATCATGCCGCCCGTGTTCGACAAGACGGTCTCGCAACGGGTCGCCGCCGCCGTCGCCGCAGCCGCCGTCGCCGACGGCGTCTGCCGCCCCTGATCCCCGCCGCGACCTCCGCCGGCGCGAGAATCGCCGACATGGCGATCCAACGGATGGACAACGTGCTGATCGTGGTCGAGGATCTCGACACGGTCATCGATTTCTTCGTCGAGCTCGGGATGGAGCTGGAGGGCCGCGGTCCGGTCGAAGGGCGGTGGGTCGAACGCGTCATCGGCGTCGACGACGTCCGACAGGAGGTCGCGATGCTGCGAACCCCCGACGGCCGCGGCCGCATCGAGTTGGCGATGTTCCACACTCCGGCCGCGACCCGCAGCGAGCCGATCGACGCGCCGGCCAACACGCTGGGCATCCGCCGCGTGATGTTCGCCGTCGACGACATCGACGACGTCGTGGCGCGACTGCGCGACCACGGCGCGAGTCTCGTCGGCGGACTGGAGCGGTACGAGGACCTCTACCGGCTCTGCTACGTCCGCGGTCCCGAAGGCATCGTCGTCGGTCTCGCCCAACAACTCACCTGACCGGGCCGACGGCATCGGCCGTCGGCAGTGCCGGACCTGGATCTCAGGTCAGACGGGGAGGCCGCCGCCGGCGACGATCGCCTGGCTGAACGGTCGGCACAGTTCGCGCAGACGTGCGCACCCGTCGTCGCCGATCGTCTCGTACGGCACCAGTGCGAGTTCGTCGGTGCGGTCTTCGACCCACTGACGTCGCTCGGCCCCCAGTTCGCTGAGGGTGCCGTCGGGATCGAGCAGCCCGCGGTCGATCAGGCGGTCGCTCGCTGCCGTCCACGCGTCGTCGTCCCAGCTCCTGGTGCGCTGCAGCACGCCGGCGGCGATCGCTCCGGTGCCACCGTGCATCAGCAGTGCCTCGATGCCCGACACACCATCGGCGACGAGCGCGGCGATGTGGCCGTCGCCGCGGAACTCGCGCAGCAGCGTCTGTGCGTGCCAGAGCACCAGGTGTGGAGCGGTCGGCCACGGCAACGCTGCGTGCCCGGCGAAGAGCGGGCGTCCGTGCAGGTGGTCGGTCGCCGAGAGCGCGGCCGTGCGCGCGAGTTCGGCGGCCTCGGCGATCTCCTCCCCGTCGACCACGTCGTCGCCGAGCAGGCGCCGCAAGGACGCATCGGCCACCATGAACCGGGCGTCGATCATCTCCTCGGCGCGGACCGTCTGCCACACGCCGTTCATTGCCTCGCGGACCGTGACCGGGTTGAAGTTGAAGAACGTCGCGATGACGACGTCGGCCGATGCCTCGCCGAGCGCGGCCGACCTCGACGCGAAGTAGCCGGACCGCACGTCGAGCAGCCCGACATTGCGGTAGTGCTCGGGGCCCTCGGGAACGAAGTAGATCATTCCGTGGATGGGTTCGAGCGTGCGCCACGTCTTCCGGGCGATGACGGGATCCATCGCGAGACCGTACCGGTCGTCGGTCGTGAGCGGCGGGTCGGTCGACGGCGCCGGCGTCAGCCGGCGACAGCGGTCCGGCGTGACGCCAGGAGTTCCTTGGCCTCGGCGGAGAGCGGTTGACGGAACAGACCGTCGGGCACCGGGGCATCGGCGCGGATCAGCGACACGTGCCATGACGGCGAGGAGCCGAGCGCCCATCGAAGCGAGTTGGTCGCGGCGCGGCCGATCTCCCGGGAGCGCCACCGCGGACGGAGGCCGGTGATGTCGAGGATCCGTTCAGGAAGTGTCGCCACCGCCGCGTTGAACAGCGGCGCGTAGCCGATCTTGACCGGGATCGACAGCGGCGGATCCCGGAGGAACTCCATCGCGCTGCGGAGGTCGTCGGTGGCGGCGAGCGCCGGGTGATCGCAAACCCACGCGGTGAGCCCGGCGGCGGTGGTCGGCATGGGGTCGGCGCCGAGCAACGCACCGATCCGGGTCTGTTCGGCGACGAACCGGTCGGCCTCGTCGGGCGTGAGCGGTGTGGGCCCGTACGCCTGGTACGCCGCGAGGAACGACTCGGTGAGCACGTTGTGCACCCAGGCCGCCATCTCGGGATGACCGGCGCTGTACGGCCGATCGCGTTCGCTGCGGCCGTGGACCGGTCGGTGGGCGTGGCGGACCATCTCGACCGCACGCTCCACCTCGGGCATCGCGCCGTACGTCGTCTCGGTGACGTAGAACGATGTGCGCGTGAGGCGGCCGAGCGGGTCGTCCCGGTATCGGGAGTGCTGCTCGACCCCGGCCACCACCTCGGGGTGTGCGGTCTGCACGACGAGGGCGCGGATCCCTCCCACGAAGGCAGCCGCGTCGCCGATCACCTTCCACGACACCGAGTCGGGCCCGAGCAGACCGGGATCGGGCGCGTGGTCGAGCGTGTGCTCGAGGGGCCGAGGACCGTGCGAGAACAGCGCGGTGGTCGCCTCGACGACGCGGTTCTTGACGCCACCGACCATCGACCTCACGCCGGACGACGCCTCACCGAGGAGCTCCATGTCAGCCCCGCCGCGCCACGGCCACGTCGCGAGCCAGTTCGACCAGGTCGTCGAGCCGGCGTCCCGGTGCACCGACCAGGGTCTCCGTACCCGAGGTGCGGATCATCTCACCGGCGCTCGTCGCGGCGTCGGTCAGGGTCGCGTTGGTGACGGTCACCACAGCGAGGTCGGCGGCGCTCTCGCTGCACGCGGCGACGAACTCGGTGACCGGGACGTCGGCGCCGAGGTGGTGGACATGCCATTGATCGGACCGCAGGACGGCGGCCGCCATCGTCGTGGGCAACCCGTGGTGATCGCCGGTGACGGCGCCCACGACGGCGACACCTCGGCGGCGTCCGCGTGGGTTGGGCACGATGTCGCCGAGCATCCGTTCGACGATCGCCGAGCTGCGGTGCTCCACCCAGATCGACAGCTCGCCGCGATGCCAGGCCTCGCCGATCGCCTGCAGTGGCGGAACGATCACGTGCTGGATGAGGTCGATCACCGGCGTGCCGTCGTCGGCCAGTCGACGGACCAGCATCCGCGCCATCGCCTCGTCGCCGTCGACCAGCAGCTGCTCGAGCCGGGCGGCGCTGCGGTCGAGCCGGGCACTGCTCGGGGTCGTGACCGGCTGGGGCGTCGAACGATCGCGGTCGAGATCGGCGAGGTCGGACCGTTCGACGACGTACTTGCCGTTCACACGGCGTGCCGGCAGGCGCCCGGACCGCACCCACCGGTAGGCGGTCTGATAGTGGACGCCGAGCTCGTCGGCCGCCGATCGAAGGTCGAGCGACACCGCCGTCGGAGCCGCATCATCGAGTGCCATGGCGGTGAGTGTAGAGCGATCAGAGCGAAATCATGCTGAGTCGAGCTAAATTCGACTGAACGATGTTAAAGTACCGCCACCCCCCACCGCGGTGTGGCGCTTCGGCACCTCCTTCCTCCTCCTGCTGTACCGCCGGAGTGCCACACCGCACGATCGAAAGCCTCCCGCATGATCTCCGTCCCGACCGAGCGAGGCAGCCGTCTCTCGCTCCCCGTCTCCCCGATCCGAGCACGCGATCTCGCCCCGATCGAACACGCCGTGGCCGACGGCGATCGGCTCGCCGTGCTCCACCGCTCGGCCGAGATCACCGAGGCGGCGCGCCACACCCTGGGCGACCGCGAACTCTTCGCACGGCTCGACGCACTCATCGACGGCGGCGGTGCCGGCGCGTTCGCCGCCATCGAGATCCTCGGAGCGCTGATCGGCGACACGGCCGCTGCTCGACTCGCCGAACTGCTCACCACCGAACGGCGCGTGCTGCGCCGTCACGCGAGCTGGCAGCTCGGCGAGCGGGAACCGGTCGCTGCGGCCGTCCCGGCGCTGCTCCACGAACTCCGTCGCGGTGGCATCGACACGTTCCACGCCCACCGGACGCTGCGCCACTGGTCCCGAACCGACGCGGCGTCGATCCTCCGGGCCCTCACGACCACGCTCGCGGTCACCGACGAGCCGGCGGAACGTTCGCGCCTGGTCGACCTCCTGGGAGCGATCGACGACCGCGGCACCGACGAGTTCCTCGTCGATCTCGCCGTCGACCCCTACGAACCCGACGCCGCACGGATCGCCGCGGTCGGAGCGCTCGGCGAACGACCGAGCGCTCTGGTCGACGACGCCCTCACCGCGCTCGTCCATGCAGACGATGCGATCGCCGCGCATGCGGCGTTCTCGCTCGAACGTGGCGGCCACACCCGAGCGAGCGGTGCCGGTCTCCACGTCGCCCAACTCGTCCTCGCCGAGGGACTCGACGGGCAGCTGAGCCGCGGCGGTCAGGGCGAAACCGGTGGCGTGGCCAGCCTGCTCGTCTCACTCGGCGACGCACTCGGGAGCCACCCGGCGATCGGGCACGTGACGACGATCGGTCGGGGCACGGTCACCGACGCCCTGATCGGCCCACTCGTCGACGACGACGGCCCTTGGTCGTACGGCACGATCCCGCTCGGTGACGTCACCCGCCCGGTGTCGAACGCCGGCGACGCCTGGGAGCACATCCCCGCCGTCGAACGCGGCGTGCGGCGGGCGCTGCACACCGCCGGGCGTGTCGACGTGCTGCACCTCCGCATGGCCGACGTCGGCACCCTCGTCGGCGCCGAGGTGGCCGCCGCGGCCGGCATCCCGACGTGTTTCAGCCTCGCGCCCGACCCGCACAACGTCATCCAGTCACTGCAACGACGCGGCGAACTCGACGGCGACCGGTTCGAGCAACTGGATCTCGACCAGAACACGTGGTTCCGCGCCCGCCTCGTCGAGCGCTTGGGACGGCACGCCGACCGGGTCGCCCTGTTCCCGCGGGCCACCTCGTTCCCGTTCCTCGACTCGATCGTCGCCGACGACGCCCGCGCCGGCGGCCGTACGGCCGTGGTCGCCGAGGGCATCGACCTCGCCTCGCTCCGACGCGCCGAGTGCGAGGCCGACACCGGAACCCCTGACGTGATCCGCGAGCTGCACGACCGCCTGGCCGAGGACCGCCGCGGTCGCCCCGTGCTGATCAGCGTCGGGCGGCTGCACCCGGTGAAGGGCATGGAGCGCGTCGTCGAGGCGTGGGCGAGCAACCCACGGCTCCGTGAGCGGTGCAACCTCGTCATCGTCGGCGGCGACCTCGGTCACCCGTCGACGGCCGAGCGCGCCGTACTCGACCAGATCGAGACCACCCTCGATCGACACCCGACGGCGCGCGACGGCCTCGTCCTGCTCGGCGGACGACCGCACGCCGACATCGCCCGGCTGCTCGTCAGCGTTCGGCGCGGACGAGCCGGCGCCTGGGCACCCGGTGGCGTCTACGTCGACGGTGCGATGAAGGAGGAGTTCGGTCTCGCCGTGCTCGAGGCGATGGCGGCCGGCCTGGTCGTCGTGGCGCCGAGCACCGGCGGACCCTCGACCTATGTCGAGCCCGGCGACACCGGCGTGCTGGTCGAACCCGGCGACCCGCTCGACCGTGCGATCGTGTCCGCGTTCGGGCTCGTCGACCTGCCGGGTCGCTCAGATCGGGCGCGCCGCATGGTGGAGACCCGGTACTCGATCGGGACGATGGCGTCCCAGCTCGTCGACCTGTACAGCGCCGACACGGCCTGACGCCATGAGCCTGCTGATCCTCAGCCCGGACTTCGCATCGCACTACCGGCCGCTCGCCGTGCTCGGCCGAGCCGCCGCCGATGACGGCTCGCGGGTCGTCGTGGCCACCGGCCCACAGCTTCGGGACTCCGTCGAAGCCGACGGGTTCGAATGGCGACTGCTCCGCCTGGGCGCATCGGGCAACACCGGCATCGTGGAGCGATCACCGGCGATCGACCGATTCCTCGACGCGACCCGTCGGGGCCCGTTGCCGACGCTCCGTCTCCAAGCGGCCGACCGGCTCGACGACCTGCTCTGGGAACCCGAGCGGGTGATCCGCGACGTCGCCGACCTCGTCGACGAGATCGATCCCGAGCGGATCGCCGTCGACCACATCTCGTTCGGGGCCACCCTCGCCGCGTCGGCGACCGGACGCCGGTACGTGACCGTGGTGCCGGGACATCCGACGCAGCTCCCGGTCGCCGAGGAGCGCTACGGCGTACCGCCGCACTGGCCGCTGGCGATGCCGGCCGACAGCCGAGCGCTGCGTGATCTCGAGCATCTGGCCGACACCGTGACCGACCGCTTCACCGATCGGTGGAACCGGGCGCTGGCGTCGGTCGCCCCCGGGCTCCCGGCGGTCGACGATGCGTTCCGCGTGCACGGCGACACCGTCGTGTACAACAGCGTCGCATCGCTCCAGCATCCCGAACGTGCACCGTGGCTGCCGCGACAGCACCACTTCGTCGGGCCGCTCATCCGTGACGAACTCCTGCCCCCGGAGCTGACCCGGTGGACCGTCGGCGCCGAGGGGCGGCGGGTCGTCGTGGCCCTCGGCACGTTCCTCTCGCATCGTGGCGACGTCCTCGCCGAGATCGCCGCCGGCCTCCGCGAGATCGGTGCCCGCGCCGCGATCGCGACCGGCCCGACGCCGATCGAGGCACTCGGCGACGTGCCCGACGACTGGGTGGTCGCCGCGACCCTGCCGCAGGTCGCACTCCTCGCCCACGCCGACCTGGCGATCCACCACGGCGGCAACAACTCCGTCCAGGAGTCACTGGCGGCGGGCGCCCGACAGATGATCGTGCCGTTCTCGACCGATCAGTTCTCGAACGCCGCCGACCTGGAACGTGCGGGCGCCGCCGCGGTGTCGGCGCCGAACACGACCCGTGGCGCCGACTTCGCAGCCGCCGCGGCCGACCTGCTGTCGACCGACCGTCCCGAACCGACGCCGCGGCCGACGACCGCCCGGCTGGTCGAGGCGCTCGGCGCCGGCGTCGCCGCCTGAGCCATCGGTCCGGCCGCTCAGGTCGACTGGCCGGCGAACTGCGCCTGATAGAGCTGGGCGTACGCCCCACCCCGATCGATCAGTTCGTCGTGGTTGCCCTGCTCGACGATGCGCCCACCGTCCATCACCAAGATGACGTCGGCACCACGGATCGTCGAGAGCCGGTGTGCGATCACGAAGCTGGTCCGCTGTGAGCGGAGGGCGTTCATGGCCTCCTGGATCAGGACCTCGGTACGCGTGTCGACCGAACTGGTCGCCTCGTCGAGGATCAGGATCGACGGGTCGGCGAGGAACGCTCGAGCGATCGTCACGAGCTGCTTCTCGCCCGCCGAGATGTTGTCGCCGTCGTCGTTGATCACCGTGTCGTACCCGGCGGGCAACGAATGAACGAAACGGTCGACGTACGTGACACGCGCCGCCTCACGGATCTGCTCGTCGGTGGCGTCGGGGTTGCCGTACCGGAGGTTCTCGAGGATCGTGCCGCCGAACAGCCAGGTGTCCTGGAGCACCATGCCGACCTTCGAGCGCAACTCGCGCCGCGGGAAGCTCGCGATGTCGCGGCCGTCGAGGCGGATCGTGCCGCCGTCGAGGTCGTAGAACCGCATCAGCAGGTTGACGATCGTGGTCTTGCCGGCACCGGTCGGGCCGACGATCGCGATCGTCTGTCCGGGTTCGGCCACGAGGCTGAGCCCCGAGATGAGCGTCGTGTCGGGGTCGTACGAGAAGTGCACGTCGTCGAACTCGATCCGCCCACGGACGGGTGCCGGGTCGATCGTGTCGGCCTGTTCGGCGGTCTGCTCGGGGGCGTCGATCAGTTCGAGCACCCGTTCGAGCGACGCGATGCCCGACTGGAACGTCGCGGTCATCGACGCGAGGTGCGTCAGCGGCTGACTGAACTGCCGCGCGTACTGGATCAGCGCCTGCATCTCGCCGACCGTCATCGAACCGCTCGAGATCCGCAGACCACCGACGACGGCGATGAGGACGAACTGCAGGTTCCCCATGAAGACCATCATCGGTTGGATGAGGCTGGCCGTGAACTGCGCCGTGTAGCTCGCCTCGTACAGCTCGTCGTTGTCGCGACGGAAGCGGGCCTCGACATCGCGCTGGCGACCGAAGCTCTTCACGATCGCGTGGCCAGTGAACACCTCCTCGGCCTGAGCGTTGAGGCTGCCGGTGTGCCGCCACTGCGCCATGAACCTCGGTCGCGCCTTGCCACCGATCATCTTCATCAACCAGACCGACGTCGGAACGGTGACGAGCGCGACCGCCGCGAGCAGCGGCGAGATCACGAACATCATCACGATCACGCCGATCAGCGTGAGCAACGACGTCAGGATCTGACTGGTCGTCTGCTGGAGACTCTGGCTGAGGTTGTCGATGTCGTTGGTGACCCGGCTGAGCAGATCGCCGCGAGCGTGCCGGTCGATGTAGCTGAGCGGCAGCCGGTTGATCTTGGTCTCGACCTGCTCGCGCAAGCCGAACATCGACCGCTGGAGCACCCCGGCGAGGATGTAGCCCTGCGAGTACGCGAGCACCCACGAGGCGACGTAGATCCCGCCCACCACGAACAGCTTGTCGTGGAGTGCACCGAAGTCGATGCCGTCACCGGCGACGCCGCTGACGATGATGTCGGTCGCCTGCCCGAGCAGGCGGGGGCCGAGGACGACGAGCACGACACTGGCCACCGTCAGCGCGACGACCAGGATCAGCAGGGGCGTCTCGCGGCCGAGGATCGTGCCGAGGCGGCGCACGACGACGCCGAAGTTCTCGCTGCGCTCGGTCGGCATGCCGGCGCCGCCGCCGGGGCCGAAGCTGCCGCGGCGGGCTTCGCGGCCCGTGGTGGTCAGGACGTCCTGGTCGTCGCGTTCGCCGGTCGGACCGGTGCCGTTGGTGGTGTCGGTGTTCGTGCGGTCGTCGCTCATGCCACCGCTCCTTCCCCGAGCTGGGACGCAACGATCTCGGCGTAGGTCGGACAACTCTCGACGAGGTCGGCGTGGGTGCCACGACCGACGATGCGACCGTCGTCGATGACGAGGATCTGGTCGGCGTCACGGATGGTCGAGACCCGCTGGGCGACCACCAGCACGGCGGCCTCCCGCGTGACCGGCTGCAGGGCCGCGCGCAACCGCGCGTCGGTCGCCAGGTCGAGGGCCGAGAACGAGTCGTCGAACACGTGGATCTCGGGTTGCGCCACCAGCGCCCGCGCGATCGACAGGCGCTGGCGTTGGCCCCCCGACACGTTGGTGCCGCCCTGGGCGATCGGACTGTCGAGCCCGTCGGGCATCGTCTGCACGAAACCGGCCGCCTGGGCGACTTCGAGGGCGGCCCAGAGTTCGTCGTCGGTCGCGTCGGGGCGACCGAAGCGGAGGTTGGAGGCAACGGTGCCGGAGAACAGGAATGCCTGCTGAGGCACGTAGCCGACGCGGCCCCACAGCAGGTCGGGGTCGAGTTCGCGGACGTCGACGCCGTCGACGAGCACCGCCCCTTCGGTCGCGTCGAAGAGCCGGGCGACGAGGTTGACGAGCGTGGTCTTGCCGGCGCCCGTCGAGCCGATGATCGCCGTGGTCTCCCCGGCCGCGACCCGGAACGAGATGTCGCCGAGCACCGGTTGCTCGGCGCCGGCGTACCGGAACGCGACGTCGCGGAACTCGAGGGTGCCCCGTTCGGGCACCTCGGTCACCGGGTGTTCCGGTGGCCGGACCGACGAGTCGGTGTCGAGCACCTGGACGATGCGATCGGCGGCGACGGCCGCCCGCGGCACCATCGACGCCATGAAGGTGGCCATGACCACCGCGATCAGGATCTGGATCAGATAGGTGATGTACGCGACGAGCGAACCGACCTGCATCTGTCCGTTGCTGATGCGGTCGGCCCCGATCCAGAGCACCGCCAAGCTGGAGATGTTGACGATGAAGCCAACGGTGGGAAACGTCGCCGCCATCAGCCGGCCGGTGCGCAGCGCCGTGTCGGTGAGTTCGTCGTTGGCGACCGCGAAGCGGGCCTGTTCCTGCGGTTCACGGACGAACGCACGGACCACCCGGATCCCGGTGATCTGTTCGCGCAGCACCCCGTTGACCCGGTCGACGCGCTCCTGCATCAGCTGGAACGCGGGCACCATCCGCGACACGATCAGGCCGAGCAGCAGCACGGCACCGGGCATGGCGAACAGCAGGATCACCGACAGGCCGACGTCTTCACGGACGGCGAGGACGATGCCGATCACCATCGTGAGCGGCGCGGCGATCATCATCGTCGCCGCGATCACGACGAGCATCTGCACCTGCTGGACGTCGTTGGTGATGCGGGTGATCAACGACGACGCCCCGAACTGGCCGACCTCGCGAGCGGAGTAGTCGGTCACCTGATGGAACAGGTCGCGTCGCAGGTCGCGCCCGAACCCCATCGCCGCCTTGGCGCCGAACCACACGGCCGCTGCCGCGAACAGGATCTGCACGACGCTGAACCCGATCATGATGCCGCCGGTGCGCCAGATGAACCCGTTGTCGCCGACGAGCACACCGTCGTTGATCAGGTCGGCGTTGAGCGCCGGGAGCGCGAGCGTCGCCGTGGTCTGGATCGCCTGGAGGACGACGACGACCCACAGCAGCCGCCGGTACGGGGCGAGGTGGGTCCGGAGCAGACGTCGGAGGCTCATCGCATCGCTCCGTTCAGGAACAGATCGACGATGTCGGCCGGCGGACGCGGCGTGTCGACCATGTGGGGATGTGACAGGGCGAGCGCCATCGCCCGCAACAGTCGAGCGGCGTCGGCGGGCGCCTCGCGCAGCCGCCCGGATTCGGTCGCGAGCAGCGCGATGAGCGCCGGGCTGTCGGGAAACGGACCCTTGCGCAACGCCGCGTGGCGGGCCGTGTCGAGTTGGGACACCAGCTTCCAGACGTCGACGACCCGACGTTGGATGATCTCGGTCGCGGCGGCGAGCCGGTCGTAGAACGGGACGTCGGGATCGATCGCCTCGATCGCCCGCTCGAAGGGTTCGAGGTCGAGCAGGGCCTCGACGACCGCACCGATCAGTTCGTCCTTGTCGGCGAAGACGTTGAACAGCGTTCCCTCGCTGACGCCGGCGGCTCGGGCCAACTCGCGGGTGGTGACGCCGACGCCGTGCTCGAGCATCAGAGGCAGGACCGCCCGGACGACGGCGGCGCGACGTTCGTCGGGTGGGAGCGGGGCGGCGCGACGGCTCGTGGTGGCGGATGGCACGGCGGTGCACCGTACCCGACTGAGTGGGCACTCACTCAGTCGGATGTGGCGGCGCATGTCACACCATCGGGTCCGAAGCGCCGCGAGGTGCTACGAACGGGACCATGCGATACATCCGGATGAACGACGATCTGTACGAGTACGTCACCGCCCACTCCAACCCCACCGACGACGCCGTGGCCGCCCGGCTCGCCGCGGCGACCCGGGAACAGTTCCCGAGCGCCGCCGGCATGAACATCGGCCAGGACCAGGGTCGCTTCCTCGCCACGATGGTCGCGATCTCCGGCGCCCGGACGGTCGTCGAGGTCGGCACCTTCACCGGCATGTCGGCACTGTGGATGGCACGAGCCCTGCCCGCCGACGGCCGGCTGACCTGCTTCGACATCACGGACCGCTACCTCGAACTCGCCAGGACGGCGTGGAGCGACGCCGAGGTGCTCGACAAGATCGATGTCAGGATCGGTCCGGCGAGCGAGGGCCTGGCGGCGTTGCCCGACCACCGCCACATCGACCTGGCGTTCATCGACGCCGACAAGACCGGCTACCAGACCTACCTCGACCTGCTGCTCCCGCGCCTGTCCGACCGCGGCCTGATCGTGGTCGACAACGTGCTGTGGAGCGGAGCGGTCATCGATGACGACGTCCAGGACGCCGACACGGTCGCACTCCGTGACTTCAACGACGGCGTCGCTCGGCGTGACGACGTGCACGCCGTGATCGTCCCGATCGGCGACGGCGTCACACTGATCCGCCGACGCTGACCGTCAGTCGCTCGGCGGTGGGTTCGGGACACCCCTCATCCGCTCGTCGACCACGTCCTGGATCCGCCGGGCGACCTCGGGATACTCCTCGAGCAGGGCCTCGAAGTCCCAGCCGGTCATCCAGCCGACGCGACAGCGCGTCGACGCGATCACACGTGCGTTCCGACGTCCCCCCGAGATGACGCCCATCTCACCGAAGAAGTCGCCGGGGCCGAGCGTCGCGACCTGCTCGAAGTTTCGTTGGACCTCGACCTCGCCGTCGAGCACCACGAAGAACTTGTACGCGAACTCACCCTCGCGGGCCAGCCCGGTGCCCGCCAGCAGTTCGAGTTCCTCGAATCGGCTGGCACACGCCTCGACGACCTCGTCGGACAACCCCTCGAACAGCGGCAGTTCCCGCACCGTGTTGGAATCCATGAGAGCCCCCTGACTCGCCCCGGGTGGGCGCCACGATGGTAGCGAACCCGGCCCGGCCGCTCGACCAACGGCGTCGGACCCCGAGCCGGGACGGTTCCCGAAGTGGCACAATGCGTGTTCTTGCATCACCACCGACTCGCCGCTCGCGCCTCATGACCACACCGACCACCGCCGCATCCGACCACCCCGATGGCGCCGCCGAGCTGCTGCTCGGGCCCGCGCTCCGGTTCGTCTCGGAGACCGAGGCCACCGTGTGGGTCGAGACCACGGCGGCCTGCACGGTGCGAGTGCTCGACACGTCGACGAGCACGTTCGAGGTCGACGGTCACCATTTCGCGCTCGTGGTCCTCGAGGGCCTCGCCCCCGCAACGACCATCCCGTACCAGGTGCACCTCGACGACCGCCGCGTCTGGCCGGAACCCGACAGCCGGCTCCCACCGAGCGTGATTCGCACCATGGGTGGCGAGGGCCCCTTCCGGGCGCTGTTCGGGAGCTGTCGCGCCGCGGCACCCCACGAGCCGCCCTACATCTGCACGGCCGACGAGGAGCGCGAGGGTCTCGGGGTCGATGCGCTCCGAGCACACGGCCTCCGGATGATCTCGCAGCCACCCGGCGAATGGCCCGACGTCATCGTGTTCCTGGGCGACCAGGTCTACGCCGACGACATGTCGCCCGCCGCCCGACGCCGGATCGAGCGGCGCGGCGATGATCGCGGCGACGTCCCCGAGAAGGTCGTCGCCGACTTCGAGGAGTACACCTGGCTGTACGAGGAGGCGTGGAAGTTCGAGGTCGAGCGCTGGGTGATGTCGGTCGTGCCGAGCGTCATGATCTTCGACGACCACGACGTGATCGACGACTGGAACACCTCACGGTCGTGGGTCGACGAGACGCGGGCCGAACCCTGGTGGGAGGACCACATCATCGGGGCGATGATGTCGTACTGGATCTACCAGCACGTGGGGAACCTCTCCCCGGCGGAGATCGAGGCCGAAGGCATGCTCGCCCGGGTGATGGCGAGCGACGACGCAGCGGCGGTGCTGCGGCACTGGGCGTTCGAATCCGAACAGCAGACCCCGGTGCCGGGCGGCTACCCGTTCAGTTTCCACCGGCGCTTCGGCGACGTCCACCTGGTCATGGTCGACACGCGCAACGGGCGGGTGCTCGAGCCGGGCAATCGCAAGATGATCGGCGACGACGAATGGGACTGGGTGGTCGATCGCTGTTTCGAGCCGGCGAACCATCTCCTGATCGCCACGTCGCTCCCGGTGTTCACCCCCGGTGGGATCCATGCGATCCAACAGTGGGACGAGGCGGTGTGCGACGGACGATGGGGTCGAGTCGGTGCCTGGGTCGGCGAACGCGTCCGGCGGGCGATCGACACCGAACACTGGCCGTCGTTCGACGACTCGTTCCGCAAGTTCGAACGACTGCTCATCGGCCGGGCCACCGGCGAACGCGATGTCGATCCGCCGGCGACGATCACCGTGCTCGGTGGCGACATCCACTTCTCGTACGGCGTGGCGGTCGAACCTCGCGACGGACCTCGGTTCACCAGTCGGGTGCACCAGGTGGTCAGCTCTCCGATCCGCAACATCCTCGGCGCACCCGAACGGCGGGCGATGCGGTTCGCCGAATCCGACACCGGTCGCCGCGTCGCCGAGTTCCTCCAGCGGCGCGTCGGACGACCGCCGTCCGACCTGGCGTGGGATCTCGACGTCGACCCGATCTTCGACAACACGATGGCGCTCATCGAGTTCGACGGTGACCGGGCGACGCTGATCATGGAGCGAGCGCAGCGCAACGACCAGGGCGTCGAAGTGCTCGAGATCTTCAAGCGAATGGAACTCTGAGTCCCGCTGTCTCCCCCGGCCCGTCGGATGCCACGATGGGCGAGTGCCGAGCACCCGAACCGCCCCCGTCTTCGCCCTGCCGTTGCTGTTGATCGCCGCTGCCTGCGGCGGCGACGACACCGCCGCACCCACCGCGACGACATTGCCGCCGGACAGCACGGTGGCGAACACCGCGCCGCCGGTCGACGACCCCGGCGACACCACGACCGACACCACCACGCCCGACACGACGACCGACACCACCTCGCCCGACACGACGACGCCCGACACGACGACGCCGGCGACCGCGACCACCGCTCCGGTCACGACCGCGACCACGACCCCGCCGACGACCGACCCACCGGCGGCCGAGTGGGCACCCATCGGGCCGGGACCGTACGAGGTGGGCGTCGCCACGGTGATCGTCGGCGATCCCGACCGCGTGCGCCCCCTGACGGTCGACGTCTGGTTCCCGCTCGGTGGAGACGCCGACCCCGAGGCGCTGGTCCCCCAGCAGTACACGCTGCTCCCCGGCGTCTACTTCGAGTCGCCCGATGCCTTCGCCGCCGTCCCCGAACAGTTGTCGACCGACGGCCCGTTCCCGCTCGTGGTCTACTCCCACGGGAGCGGGGGCATTCGGTACCTGCACTCGTCGTACACCGAGGCGCTCGCGTCACACGGCTACGTGGTGGCCGCACCCGACCACACCGGCAACACCGTGTTCGACCGGTTCACCGGTGACGGAGCGCCGATCGAGGAGATCGCGTTCGAACGACCGAACGACGTCGCCCGCGTCATCACGGCGTTCACCGAAGTCGCCCACCCGACCGCCGGCGTGTTCGCCGGCGCCGTCGACGACCAACGGATCGCCGTGACCGGTCACTCGTTCGGTGGGTACACCGCGATCGCACTCGCGACCGGCGTGACCACGACGCTGGGCGAGTTCGCCGCCGACGACCGCGTCGACGCAATCATCCTGCTCGCACCGGCGAGCGGCGAGGCACTGCTGACCGACGAGCGTCTCGCAGCGATCGACGTGCCGATGATGGTCGTCGTCGGCACCGACGACACGACCACGCCGGTCGACCCGAACGTGACACGGCTGTGGGACATCGCCACGAACGCTCCGGCGTACCGCGTCGAACTCGTCGCCGGCGAACACCAGACGTTCACCGACCTGTGTGCGTACGGCGAGTTCCTCCCGCTGCTCCCCGACGTGCCCGAACTGGTCGTGACGACGATCGAGGACTTCGGGGCCGAGGGATGCTCGGAGGGAGACATCGACGCCGAGCGGGCCGCCGACATCACCAACACGTATGTCGTGCAGTTCCTCGACCAGGTGTTCCGTGACGGCCCGGTGATCGACGACACGATGGTCACCCCACCCGTCGACGTCGTGTTCGCCCGACGCTGAGCGACCGTGCCACGTCCGCCGGCGCACCGCGGAGCGGGTCGAGTCAGCAGGTGGTCGTCGGCGCAGCGAGCATCTCCGTCGCCGTGGCGACGATGCCGCCGTCGGCGGCCCGGTGCTGCGTGATGATCTCCGTTGCGGCCGGGTCGACGACGCGAGCTGCCGGAGGCGGCGCGCCCGGATCGGTCCACACCGACGCGGTGTGGACCACCGTCGCACCGTCACCGGAGCGTGTGCGGACCGTGTAGCCGACGACGCCCGGCCCGGTCGGCCCCGGCCAGGTCCACTCGATCTCCCAACCGGCACCGTCGTCGGGGCAGCTGAGCACGTAGCGGACGCCGGTCGGCGTGTCGGTCGTTCCCCGGCTCGGCACCGTGTCGACGCCCCCGTCGGCGAGTGCGTCGTCGTCGATCACCGCGGTGATTCGTTCGGCCCCCTCGGAGGCGACCGAGTTCCAGACGCCGACGATCGTCGGGAGTGACGCGACGAGCACAGCTGCGAGTGCGACCAGGACGCCGACGCGGGCGGCGCGCGCCGACCTGAGTGCGTACAGCCGCGCACCCAACGTCCGGTGGCGGCGTTGGGAGGTCGGACGCAACGTGGGTGGATGGACGGGGGCACCCAGCGTCGGCGGGGCCGAACTGGTCACCGGCTCGGCGCCGAACGATCGCCGGACCGCGTCCGCGACCGCGGTGACGTCGACGAAGTCCGCGGTCGAGGTCGCGACCTGGCGCACGAGCGCCGACGGTTCGGTGATCCGGATCCCGTAGAAGTCGAATGCCGGCTCGGGGAGGCCCGGGGCGACGATGCAGATCACCGGTTCGACCGCGAATCCGATGTGATCGGCCAGCGCTGCGGCCTCCCAGTCCGCCGCCTCCAGCACGGTCCGCAGCGAGGTGCCGCCGGCCCAGAGCGTGTCGGCGTTCCGGCCGCGTCCGAAGGTGATCGGTTCGGACGACACGTGGGTGGTCACGGCCCACACGTTGCGGGGTCCGATCACCAGATGGTCGACGGTGGCGATCGTCGGACGCGGCAACTCGAGCGCCTCGAAGACGATGAAACCGGCCGGGAGATCCTGGAGCAGTCCGCGGACGCGCGTACGAGCGGCCAATTCGTGCTGCCACGGCTCGGTCCGCTCCGTCGGGACCCGACGCGGATCCGTCCGCGTCGGTTCGGTGGCTGACCCGGTCATCCCTCGTTGATCGGCAGATGTCGACCGGAACTGAAACGATCGTCACGGCCCGGGCAGCGGCGACGTCCGGACCCGTCCCGACATCGCGTCACCGGTCGACCGTGTGTTCGACGTCGCCGAGTCAGGGCTCGCCGAAGCTCGCCGAGATCGTGTCGATCGAGTGCGTCGACCATTCGAGATGGGCGAAGTGACCGCAGTTCGCGATCACGTCGATGTCGGCACCGGGGTACATCTCGACCACCGCAGCGACATCGTCGGTCGGGATCAACGGGTCGGCGTCGCCGAGCACGACCGTGATCGGCACCAGATCGAACGGTTCGGACTCCCACGCCGGGAGTTCTTCGGCGAGTTCGAGGAACCGGTTGCCGTCGGCGGTGCGCGAACCGAGGATCGCCCTGGTGAGCACTCGACCGTCCAACCCACCGGGATCGTGCACGAACCCGCGGAGTGCCACGCGCACAGCGGCGGCCTCGGCGCCACGGAGGAACCTCGGCAGGCGGGGTCGGCCGAACCGGGTGATCGCGGCGAGCGCCTTCATGAACAGCAGCGCACGTCCCGTGCGATCGATGGTGTCTCGTGACCGCAGCCGCTGCACGACCCCGGGCAGCGGGGCGTTGAGCAGCACCGCTCGCTCGATCAGGTCGGGTCGGGTCCGCAGGATCAGCCCGACCATCACACCACCCATCGAGTGGCCGACGATCCGCCACGGAGGTGGCACCACCTCGGTCAACCACGCGACGAGCTTGGCCGACATCAGGTTCCGGTCGTCGCCGACGTCGGTCAACAGCGCCGGTGACAGGGTGGGTGCCACGACCGTCCCCAACGATGCCAGCGACGACATGATCGGCCCGAAGATCGATCCGTCGTTCCCGACACCGTGCAGCAGCACGACGACCGCGCCGGCGGGAGCGTCGGGCCGGGCCGCGACCGTGAACACCGGCGAACCGTCGACGGGATGGCGGGTCCGGACGATCGAGCCGAACCAGTCGGGATCGGGAACGACCCCGTAGTCGGATCGCTCCGCTTCGTCACCGTCGTCGTCGCTCATCTCGTCCGTCCACGGTATCGACGCTCCGCACGATCCCGTTTGTGAGCGGGCAGGGTCGGGTACCCGTCGTGCGACTCGCCCGGTGTCGACGACGCCGGTCGAACGCACGTCTACCCGGGAAAGGACCCCATGTCCGACAAGTTCACCACCACCGATGCCGGTATCGCCGTCGCCAGCGACGAGCATTCGTTGACCGTCGGGGCCGACGGTCCGATCGTGCTCCACGATCACTATCTGATGGAGCAGATGGCCGCCTTCAACCGGGAGATGATCCCCGACCGGCAGCCGCACGCCAAGGGGTCCGGCGCGTTCGGCACGTTCGAGGTGACCCACGACGTGAGTAAGTGGACGAAGGCGTCGCTGTTCCAACCCGGCGCCACCACCGACATGGTCGCCCGGTTCTCGACGGTCGCCGGCGAGAGCGGATCGCCCGACACCTGGCGCGACCCCCGGGGTTTCGCGCTGAAGTTCTACACCGACGAGGGCAACTACGACATGGTGGGCAACAACACGCCCGTGTTCTTCGTGCGTGACCCGATGAAGTTCCAGCACTTCATCCACTCGCAGAAGCGCCGCGCCGACAACGGACTGCGCGACCACGACATGCAGTGGGACTTCTGGTCGCTCTCGCCCGAGACCGCCCACCAGGTCGCGTGGCTGATGGGCGACCGGGGGATCCCGAAGTCGTGGCGGCACATGAACGGCTACTCGAGCCACACGTACATGTGGGTCAACGCCGACGGCGAACGGTTCTGGGTCAAGTACCACTTCAAGACCGATCAGGGCATCGAGTTCTTCACACAGGACGAGGCCGACGAGATGGCCGGCAGCGACGCCGACTACCACCGTCGTGACCTCTTCACGAACATCCAGACGGGGAACCACCCGTCGTGGACGCTCAAGATGCAGGTCATGCCGTTCGACGAGGCGGAGAGCTACCGGTTCAACCCGTTCGACCTCACCAAGGTGTGGCCGCACTCCGATTACCCGCTGCACGAGGTCGGTCGCATGACGCTGCACACCAACCCGACCGACTTCCACAGCCAGATCGAGCAGGCCGCGTTCCAGCCGAACAACCTGGTGCCGGGTATCGGGCCGAGCCCCGACCGGATGCTGCTCGCCCGCTTGATCTCCTATGCCGACGCCCATCGCGCCCGGCTCGGCGTCAACTACCAGCAGATCCCGGTCAACACACCGCAGTGCCCGTTCCACAGCTACAGCAAGGGTGGGGCGATGCGGATCGAGACCGTGTCCGACCCGGTGTACGCACCGAACTCCTACGGCGGGCCGTCGGCCGACCCCGCTCGTTCGCCCCACGACGCCACGTGGTCGGCGACCGGCGAGATGCAGCACAGCCCGTACGTGGCGCACCCCGAGGACGACGACTTCGGCCAGGCCGGCACGCTCGTGCGCGAGGTCATGGACGACGCCGCGCGCGATCGGTTGGTCGACAACGCCGCCGGTCACCTCTCCGACGGGGTGAGCGACGACGTGCGCGCCCGATCGATCGAGTACTGGCGCAACATCGACCAGAAGATCGGCGACCGCATCGCCGACAACATCACGTAGCCACACCCCTCCGACGATTCCCTCCGGGGCCGGCGCCGCGATCGCGGTGCCGGCCCTCGTCGTCCCGTACGGTCGGGCGGGTGAACGCGCCGATCACGATCGACGACCCGGACGATCCGCGCGTCGCCGACTATCTCCACCTGAACGACCAGGCGGTCCGCCGCCGGATGGAGGGCGACGAGTTCTTCATGTCGGAGGGGTGGATGTCGATCGATCGGTTGCTCGATTCGGGCCACCGGTTCCGCTCGGCCCTGCTGTCACCGTCGCGGGTGAGTCGCTTCGAGCCCTACCTGTCACGTCCCGAACTGTCGGAGCTCCCGGTCTACGTCGCCGCCGGCGAGGTGATGGACCGCATCGTCGGGTTCCATCTGCCCAGGGGTGTGCTGGTCTCGGCGTACCGCCGACCGCTCGCGTCGGTCGCCGACCTGGCCGCCTCGGCGAAGCGTCTCGTCGTGCTCGAGGCCCTCAACGACGACGAGAACGTCGGCGCGATCGCTCGCGCGGCACGGGCGTTCCACGTCGACGGCGTGGTGCTGAGCCCGACCTGCACCGACCCGTATCACCGCCGCACGGTGCGCGTCAGCATGGGTGAGATCCTGCACATGCGGGTCGCTCGCGCCGAAGCCTCAACGTGGCCCGGCGCGCTCGACACGTTGCACGACGCCGGCTTCGAGACCTGGGCGATGACACCGGCCGACGACGCCACCGACCTCTGGACCACACCGGTGCCCGAACGTCTGGCGATCCTGCTCGGAGCCGAAGGGCCCGGGCTGACCGACGACGCACTGGCCCTCGCCTCGCGTCGGGTCCGGATCCCGATCAGCTCGTCGGTCGATTCGTTGAACGTCGGCCACGCGGCAGCGATCACGTTCGCCGCCACCGCGCCACGCGACTGACCGGCCCTCGCCGCCGGGCGGCGCCTGCTCTACGCTCGT
Organism: Ilumatobacteraceae bacterium; assembly: GCA_033344875.1. Classification (NCBI taxonomy): domain Bacteria; kingdom Bacillati; phylum Actinomycetota; class Acidimicrobiia; order Acidimicrobiales; family Ilumatobacteraceae; species Ilumatobacteraceae bacterium. Next base: position 2,774,251 of record JAWPMO010000001.1, read on the forward strand.
CGAGATGGGGCACGGTCACGACCACGGCGATGACGACCCGAGCGAACTCGACCCGATGGACGTCCGCGTCCGAGCGCTGGAGACACTGCTGACCGAGAAGGGGTACGTCGATCCGGCGGCCCTCGACGAGTTGATCGACACGTACCAGACCCGGATCGGGCCGCGCAACGGTGCCCGGGTCGTCGCACGTTCGTGGGTCGACCCGGAGTTCCGGGCGTGGCTCGCCCGGGATGCGACGGCGGCGATCGCGTCGCTGGGCTTCGTGGGCCGGCAGGGCGAACACATGGTCGCGGTCGAACAGACCGACGACACACACCACGTGGTCGTCTGCACCCTGTGCAGTTGCTATCCCTGGCCGGTGCTCGGCCTCCCGCCGACCTGGTACAAGAGTGCGCCCTACCGGTCGCGGGTGGTGCGAGACCCACGCGGGGTGTTGGCCGAATTCGGACTCACGCTGCCCGACGACATCGATGTCCGCGTCTGGGACTCGACCGCCGAAGTGCGATACCTGGTCGTCCCGCAGCGCCCGGCGGGCACCGACGGGTGGACCGAGGAGCAGCTGGCCGAACTCGTGACCCGCGACTCGATGATCGGGGTGCGACACCCGCGTGATCCCGCGACGGTCGGGCCGATGTCGTGACCGCCCCGTACGTCACGCACGCCGACCTCGGCGGCTCGACCGGCCACGGTGAGATCGCCGACGAACCCGAGGATCAGGTCTTCCACCACGGCTGGGAGGCGCGGGCGCTCGCGTTGACCCTGGCAGCCGGAGCGCCGGGCGGTTGGAACATCGACATGAGCCGGAGCGCCCGCGAGACACTCCCGAACTACCCGGACCTGAGCTACTACGAGATCTGGACCGCAGCGCTCGAAGCGCTGGTCGTCGAACACGGCTTGGTGTCGTCGGCCGAACTCGCCGACGGTCACGCCGCGAGCGCCGGCGACGCCGCCCGACGGATCCTGACGGTCGACCAGGTCGCGACGGTGCTCGAGCGGGGCGGCCCGTCCGACCGGCCACCGTCGGGTCCGGCTCGGTTCTCCGTGGGCGACCGGGTGACCACCCGCCCCGGTTCGGTCGACCACCACACGCGTCTGCCCGGATACGCGGCCGGACGGGAGGGCACGATCGAACGCGTCCACGGCGCCCACGTCTTCCCCGACACGAACGCGCGGGGTCTCGGTGAGCAGCCGCAGTGGTTGTACACCGTGGTGTTCGACGCGACCGACCTGTGGCCCGACGCCGTGGAGGGCCAGCGGGTGTCGATCGATGCCTGGGAGTCGTATCTCGCACCGGCACCGGGCGTGAGGTCGTGAACCCGACCGACGGCCTGTCGGACTCGGTCGACGCTGCGACGACCGATCCTGCAACCGTCGATCTCCTGCCCGGCCAACCGGTCGACGACGGCGAACCGGTGTTCCGTGAACCCTGGGAGGCGCACGCGTTCGCGATGGCCGTGCGGCTCCACGAACGCGGACTCTTCACGTGGCCGCAGTGGGCGGCGACACTGACGGCGGAGATCGAGCACGCGCACGAGGCAGGCGATCCCGACACCGGCGACACGTACTACCACCACTGGCTCGCCGCCTTGGAGCGGTTGGTGGCCGAGACCGGCGCGGCGGGCGCCGACGAGCTGGAGCGCACCCGTGAGGCGTGGCGTCGGGCCGCCGACCGCACCCCGCACGGCAGCCCGATCGAGTTGCGCCCGACCGACTACCCCACCTGACCGCCGATCTCAGGCAGCCGCGAGCGCCGTCGCGACCTCGGCCATCGTCTCGGCCCGCTCGACAGGTCCGCCGGCCGTGGCGGAGCCGGAGAGGTTGACGGCCGCGAACCTGCCGCTCGCCAACAGTTCGGCGCCGATCTCCGTCGCTGCCTTCGTGCCGGTGGTGTGCGGGTCGTGGGCGGCCAGCACGCGCTCGACGAGCCCGTCGGGCAGCACGAGCCCGGGGAACTGGGCGAGGGCGTGCGCCGATCGGTGGTCGGTGATCACGGGGACGGGGGCGACCAGCGCCAGTTCGGCCCCGGCGTCGCGGCAACGGTCGGCGAAGTCGACGAGGACCGACGGTGCCCCACCGTGGTTGAGCACGACGAGGTCGGCCCCGGCGGCCTGCTTGGCCGCGACCCGGGTCGGGCGATCGGCGACCGGGGTCGCGGCCGGGCTCTCGCAGACCGACACCGTTGCGCCCGAACTGCGAGCGACGGTGGCGAGTTCCGTGCCATCGAGCGTGAACGTCGCGGTGGCGTCGGGTCCGAGGCGGACCGCCGGGTGGTCGCCGGTCACACAGTGCACCGCCACCGCGCCGCTGCCGACCAGCCGAACGATCTCGGCCGCGTGCTCGACGTCGGTCCGGTTGCGCCCGGTGACCGTGACGATCGCCGGAAGCCCGACGGCGGCGAGTCGCTCGGCGTGCTGGTGTGGCGCGGCATCGGTCGGGTCGTCGACGTGCTCGCCGACCAGCGCGGTGCCGCCGACATCGCGGAAGATCCGAGCGACCTGTGCGAGCTCACGGTCGACTCCCCAGTCGCCCGCCGGCAGTCGGAGGTCGATCAGGAGCCGGCCGATGTCGGTGGGCCGCGGCCGATACGGGACACCGGTCGGCGGCGGCACGGCGTCGGCAGCGAGGAACGGGCACGGTCGCCGGTCGACCTCGCAACCGCCGTCGGCCTCGACGCCGCCGCAGGGCCCGTTGGTCATGTGTTTGGGGCAGTCGACCATGCCGGTCCGTCGCAGCGCCAAGATCAGTCACCCGACGAATCGTCGAACGGCAACCCGACGAGTCGGGCACCGCGTTCGCCGTCGGGGAGGTCGACGCGGCCGGTGGCACCCGACACCGCATCGGCCCCGACGAGCGCGAGCCCGATGTTGCGGTCGAATCGCGGCGAGTGGGTCGCCGCGCGCAGTTGTCCGATCTCGGTGCCGTCGACCACGAACGGCACCGGGTGGGCCAGCACGTCGATGTCGGCGCCGTCGATGACCGCACCCGTCAGCCGTCGCCGTGGTCCGTCGTCGCGGATGCGTCGCAGCGCGGACCGGCCGATGAACTCCGGACCGTCGAGGTCGAGGTGATCGGCGAGCCCGAGTTCGATCGGGTCGGCCTGGTATCCGGTGTCGGTGCCGTACGACAGCAGGACGTTCTCGATGCGTTCGGTCGCGTTGGGCGCCCCAGGTCCGATGTCGTACGACGCTCCGGCAGCGGCGACCCGCTCCCAGATCGATTCGCACTGCGACGGGTCGTCGATGAAGAGCTCCGCGCCCCCCTGGTTGCTCCACCCCGACCGCGACACGACGAGGTCGACCGTGTCGCCGTCGATGTCGAGCGACGCCCGGCGCATCTCGGACGGTTCGAGGTCGCAGAACCAATCGAACCCGAGGCCGCCCAGCACGTCGGTCGACCGCGGCCCCTGGATCGCCAACGTGGCCGTGTCGAGTTCACGCACGCCGGTGTCGAGTTCACGGCCGTGTCGGATCGCGTCGATCCAGAGTCGGACATCCGAGTCGGCGATCGAGAAGCGCCACGTGTCGTCGGGCCAATGGAGGAGCACCGGGTCGTTCAGGAGGGTGCCGGTGGGGTCGACCATCGGCGCGTAGATGGCGTGGCGCGGCTCGGCCCGGGTGATGTCGACGGCGGTGACCAGTTGGACGAGCGCGTCGGCGTCGGGGCCAGAGACCTCGATGTGCCGCTGTGCCGCGACGTCCCACATCGACACGCCGGTCGTCAGGCGCTCGTACTCGGAGGCCGGGTCGCCGTAGCTCATCGGCAGCCACATGTGGTTGTAGGTGGAGACCGCGCTGAGCCCGGCTCGAACCGTCGCGTCGAAGAACGGCGACTTGCGGACCCGGGGGCCGACGGCCGCGAGCAGTTCGGGGTCGGAACGGATCATGCGTCGACGATGCCCGAGCGGCGACGCCGCGAAACCGGCACCGACGAGGCGTTCCGGTCTCGACGACCCGGGACGGCGACCGATGGCCGTGTCGGTCCGGACGCCGCTACGGTCGGGGGCAGCGTCGAACAGAGGAGGACGATCGATGAAGCGAACGATGACCGTCGTGGCGGCACTCACCCTGGTGGCCGCAGCGTGCGGTGGCGGCGATGCGTCGTCGGATGCCACCACCGAGACCCCCGCCGAGTCGACCGAAGAGTCGACGGAAGAGGTGAGCGCCGAGATCGACGAGGATGCCACCGCTGACGAGTCGTCCGACGGCCCCGGCGACGACACCGACACCTCCGGCACCGACGACACCGACGAGGACCTGGTCGACGACGATGACGACCGTGACGACACCGACACCTCCGGCACCGACGACGACGGTCCGGAGATCCGTTCGATCTCCGACGTGCCGGCGCACTGTCGCGACGCGATGGCCGACTTCCTGCGGGCCGTCGAGCCGATCGTGGAAGACACCGATTGGACGACCGCCTCGATCGCCGACTTCGAGCGGATCGCGACCGAGTTCGAGGAGCAGGCCGACGAGTTCGAGGACGCGGTCGGTGACACCGGCTGCGACGACATGAACTTCGTCGACGACAGCGAAGGCGAGATCCTGATCGAGTTCGCCCGCGACGAGGCACCCGGCGCCGTCGGCTTCCTCGAGTTCCTCGACCAGATGCGTACCGGGGCGGCGCCCGGCGGCGAGGACCCGTCGGCGGCTCCCGGCATCGAGACCTGCCAGGACGCTATCGACTTCCTGCAGGGCTTGATGGACGACTACGACTCGCTCACCGACGTCCCCGCCGCCGAACTGCTGAAGATCCCGGGCATCGCACCCCTCTACGCCACGTGCACCCCCGAGCAGCTCGAGTTCTTCGACGATGTCGGCCTCGAGGAGTTCATGAACGGGTGACCCCGACCACCCACGTGGCGAGCCGGCCGGGCCGTACGCCTTACTGGGCGGTCCAGCCGCCGTCGACGGGCAGCACCGTGCCGGTGACCATCGCTGCGGCATCCGACGCGAGGTAGACGACCGCGCCGGCCACGTCGGCGATCGCTCCCACATTCCCCATCGGGATTCGATCGACCACGCCGGCGAGATACGCCGGGTCGTCGAGTCGTTCAGCGGTGCCGGGCGTGTGGATGAACGTCGGTGCCACGGCATTGACGGTGACCCCGCTCGATGCCCATTCCAGTGCGAGCACACGGACGATCTGGTTGACCGCTCCCTTCGATGCGCAGTACACCGCGTGATCACGGATACCGACGAGCGACGCCTGCGAACTCATCGCCACGATCCGACCCGATCCCCTGGCGACCATCCCACGTCCGACGGCCTGGGCGGTGAAGAACAGGCCCTTGGCGTTGACGGCCATCATCTCGTCCCAGTCCTCCTCGGTGACGTGGAGGGCGGGATGGTTGGCGCCGAGACCTGCGTTGGCGACGAGCACGTCGATCCGACCGTGCTGCTCGGTGACCTCGTCGACGGCGGCCTCGATCGATCCGACGTCCGACACATCGAGTTCGTGGGCGGTCGCTGCACCGCCGCGCTCCAGCACGTCGGACACGACCTCGTCGGCATCGCGTCGTGTGCGTGCCGTCACGGCAACCGTCGCCCCCGCTGCGGCGAGTGCGTCGACGAGACCACGCCCGATGCCGCGGTTGGCTCCCGTGACGAGGGCGATCCGTCCGGCGAGCGAGAAGGAGGGAAGTTGTTCGCTGTCCACGCCAGCACCCTAGGGGCGAGCCGCGGGCGAGGCCCACGGTGCGACCGGTTTCGAGCGTCGAGGCGTCTCAGGCGACGACGACGAGGTTGCGTCCCTGTGACTTGGCGCGGTACATCGCCGAGTCCGCGGCGGCCATCAACCGGTCGATGTCGACCGGGCCGTGTGCGCTGCTGGCGACGCCGACGCTGACCGTCAACGGCGCCAGGTCCCACGCCCACGCCTCGACCGCATTGCGATATCGCTCTCCGAGCCGTCCCGCCCCTTCGGCGTCGGTCCCGGTGAGGATCGCGACGAACTCTTCGCCACCCCACCGTCCGACGAAGTCGCTCGCTCGGGTCTCGGCGCAGAGGATCTTGCCGATCGTCTCGAGGGCGACGTCGCCGGCGGCGTGCCCGAACGTGTCGTTGAATTGCTTGTACCGGTCGACGTCGATCATGGCGACCGAGAACTTGGTGCCGTGTCGCTGAGCCCGCTCGACTTCGTCGTCGAGGCGTTCGAGCAGCGCCCGACGGTTCGGCAGACCCGTCAGCGCATCGGTGACGCTCTGCTCGGCGACGATCAGCATCTGCTGCTCGAGCCGTCGCTGGGCCTCTTCGAGCTGCACCTGGTAGCGGTCGCGCTGGTCCGCTGCCGCTTCGAGCGCCGCGACGCTGCGCCGCAGCTCGAGCTGTGCGATGACCTGCCGCGACAGTGCCCACAGCGCCTGCTGCTGATCGGCGGTGAGCTGATGGGGCTCGTCGTGGATGACACACAGCGTGCCGAGCGCGTGTCCACGAGCCGTCGTCAGCGGGACTCCCGCGTAGAAACGCACACCGGCGTCGGTCGCCAGCGGGTTGTCGACGAATCGTTCGTCCGCTGCCGTGTCGGGGACCAGGAACAGCTCATCGGGTTGCAGGATCGCATGGGAGCAGAACGAGATGTCACGAGGACTGCCCTCGAGATCGGTGCCGACCTTCGACTTGAACCACTGCCGGCCCTCGTCGACGAGCGTCATCAACGCGATCGGGGTCTCGCAGATCTGCGAGGCGAGGAGGGTGATGTCGTCGTACGCCTGCTCGGGAAGCGTGTCGAGGATGTCGAGTTCCGCGAGCGCTCGGAGACGTTCGGTCTCGTTGTCGGGTGGTTCGGCGATCTGCATGGCGGTCTACTCGCAATGTCCGATGCTAACGCCCGCCGGCCAACGCCCCGTTCGGAGCACTTCGCCAGGGTGCCGCACACGAACGAAGCGCCGTCGGTCGCTGGACCGAGGGCGCTTCGAGGGGAAACCGGTGAGATGGGACCATCGGGCGGATGGTTCGTCTCTTCATCGTGTGGGGCTGCGGCCGACTTGAGCGGGTTGACCGACTCCTCACCGATTCCTCACCGACTTGACGTCATCCTCACCGATCCGGCCCCGGGAACGAGCGGTTCGCCGGCGATGAAGCGTCTGAGGCTATGGACCAGATCGCCTTCGAGGCGGGCGTCGTGCCGGTCGAGCGGCGTCACACATCGGGCTGTCCTGCGGCAGCAGTTCACGATCAGCATCGCGACCGCCATCCTGACCGAGGCCTCGCTCGGCTACCTCGGCCTCGGCGTGCCGCCGCCCGCGCCGACCTGGGGGTCGATGCTGGCGACCGGCAAGGCGTACGTCGAGACCTCGGTCTGGCCGTCGGTCGTCCCGGGCGTGTGCATCATGCTCACGGTGCTCGGGTTCAACCTGCTCGGCGACTCACTGCGCGACGCGCTCGATCCTCGCACCCGCAACCGGCGCTGACGGCGTCGCCGGAACCGGCGGAGTCCGAGCGGTCGGCCCGGTCGGCGTACGCTCGTCACGATGCACGAACTTGACCATCTCGACGTCGCCCGGCTCTCGGAGCTGCTGCACGGCGGCGATCTGTCGCCGGTCGAACTGACCAGCCACGCCCTCGACCGGATCGAGGAACTCGACGGTCACCTGGGCGCCTTCATCACCGTCACGCGCGATCGGGCGATGACCGAGGCGGCGAAGGCCGAACGTGAACTCGCCAGCGGTGAGTCGCGGGGTCGGCTGCACGGCATCCCGTACGCGGCGAAGGACTTGTTCGACGTGGCCGACGAGGCCACCGGTGCCGGCACACGGCTGCTCGCCGACAACGTCGCCGCCGCCGATGCCACCGTCGTGCGTCGGATGCGCAACGCCGGGATGGTGCTCGTCGGCAAGACGCACACGGTGCAGCTCGCGTTCGGGGGTGCCGGCGTCAACCACGACACCGGCACACCACGCAACCCGTGGCGCGGCGACGTGCATCACGTGCCGGGTGGGTCATCGAGCGGTTCGGCCGTCGCGGTGGCGGCCGGGATGGTGCCGGTCGCGCTCGGCACCGACACGAGCGGTTCGGTGCGGATCCCCGCGTCGCTGTGTGGCATCACCGGCCTGAAGACCACCGTCGGCCGGGTCAGCCGGGCGGGGGTGTATCCGCTGAGCCCCACACTCGACTCCGTCGGCCCGCTCACGCGGACGGCGGCCGACGCGGCCGCGGTGTACCAGGTCATCCAAGGTGCCGATGTCGGTGATCCGGCCACGTTCGGGCAGGACCGGCACGACGTGTCGGGTGCGCTCGGAGCGGGGGTGGCGGGTCTGCGGCTCGCGATCATCGAGACGATGTTCTTCGACGGTGCCGATCCGGCGGTGGTCGCCGCGGTGCGCGCCGCCGGCGACGTGCTGGCCGATCTCGGTGCCGACGTCTCGTCGATCGAGGCACCGGAGATCGACGAGGTGATGGGCGGCAGCACCGCACCGACCCGCGCGCGCACCGTCGCCGCCGAGGGGTACGCCATCAACCGTCGGCTGCTCGAGAACTCGTTCGACCAACTCGATCCGGTCGTTGCCGAACGTATGCGGCCGGGGCGCGAGTTGCTCGCGATCGACTTCCTCGACGCGTTCGACGCATGGCGCCGGTTGCGCGCCTCGTTCGCCGAACGCACGTCGGGCATCGACGCGTACCTGGGACCGACCACGATGCTGCCGGCGCGTCCGCTCGCCGAGGTCGACGCGTCACCCGAGGCGTACGCCCGGATGAACGGCGGCTACCTGCGCAACACGTCGATTGGGAACCGACTCGAGTGGGCCGGGCTGTCGGTGCCGTGCGGCTTCACCGACGACGGGCTGCCGATCGGCCTGGCGATCCACGCGCCGGCGATGCACGAAGAGGTCGTCCTGCAGATCGGCGACGCCTACCAGGCCGCCACCGACTGGCACACCCGCCGCCCGAACTGATCGCGCACAGGTGGACCGGCGCGGCGAAGCGCCTCCGGTGGCGGGACCGAGAGGCGCTTCGTCGAACGAACCGGTGAGATGGAGTCGCTCGGCGGCGACTCATCTGTTCATCGTGCGGTGCTCGATCCCACTTGAGCGGGTTCACCGAGTCCTCACCGACCTTGACGCAGTGCTGACCCGAGTTGGCGCGCAGCACGCGTGGCCGAACCCGAATCGGAACGGAGTTGACAGGGTGGGCCGCGGCGACACGTGAGCCGTGGCAACGCCGGGACAGTGGTCGAACCGTGCAATCAGGCCGGCCGGAACCAACCGTTGGGCGCGACCTCCTGGCCGAACCGTGGCTGGTACTGATCGAAGAAGATCCTCCCCATCAGCTCGCGTCGGCTGCGGACCCCGGCCTTGGTGAAGATCGACTTCAGGTGGTCCTGGACCGTGTACGCCGAGAGGTGGAGGGCCAGCGCGATGTCCTTGGTCTCGGCACCCTGCAGGACGAGTTGCGTCACGTCTCGTTCGCGTGCCGTCAGACCGAACGCCTCGACGACCAACGGGATGATCTCGGGGGGCCGCGCGTCCTCGATCGTGATCACCACGTCGCCGGTGACGCCGTCGCGGGCGGCCATCGGCGACGCCTGGAGCACGACCCAGCTGCCGTCGTGGAGCCGCAGCCGGCCACGTGGTACCACCGGCACCTCGCCCTTGGCGTAACGGCGCGCACAGGCGACGAGCGCTGCGATGGTGCCGATCGGATTGGCGCTGTGGTGGTTCACCATCACCTGGCGGAGCCGCTCCTCGGCCCCGACGCTGACCTGGCTCATCCGGTCGTGCGCGTCGACGATGATCACGGCGGGACCGTTGGCGACCCGGTCGATCGGTTGCGAAGCGACGCCGCTCAGCAGGCCTGCTCGGAATCCGTTCGCGAGCACGGTCGACAGGGTCGACGCGAACTCGACGTCGGCCTCGTCGAACGGCTCGTCCTCGGGCCCGCGGAAGAAAGCCAATGCCCCCCACATCCGCCCATCGACGCACGCCATCACACGCAGTTCGTCGCCGTACCCGTAGAACGGTTGGATGCAGTCGCGGAGTCGGAGCGATCGATCGAGCTCGCCTCCGGTGACGATGTGCATGCCGATCGCCCGCTGGTCGGTGGCCGCCACGTCGAGGAACGACGTGGATTCGTCACCGCCGTACTCGATCAGACCCCACTCGAGGTCGTGGTCGTCCTTGCCGTACAGGTCACCGAACTTGTAGGTGCTGGTCAGCAACGACGTCGTCGGGTCGATGGTGGCGACGCAGGTCGCGACCGGACGCAGGACGCGCTGGACGGATGCATCGATCTCCGCGAGGAACGTCGGCAGGTCGAGCCCGGCGGTCGAGACGACCTCGACGTCGCGCCGCACGCGTTCGGCTGTGAGAGCGCTGCCCATCGAGTCATTGTGTTCCTTTCCGGCCGGCGATGCCATCCCAATCTCCTGGGGGTCGCGCACCCCCCGGAACCGGTGTCCACGAGGCCCGTCACGATGCGGGATGGCGGCGGTCGTCGATGGTCCCGACGATGGCACACATGACACTCACCACCGACACCACCACCCCCGAACCGACTTCGGCCGGCTCCCCATCGGGACCCGGCACGACGACGTCGGGCCCCGCGCGAATCGGCCCGATCGAGATCGCACCCGACACGTTCGTGATCCACGACACGTACGCCCCGGCCGGCGCCCCCGGAGCGGTGCACATGAACTCGATGCTGATCCGCGGCGCCGAGCCGATCGTGATCGACACCGGGACCCCACTCGACCGGACGGCCCACCTCGAGGACCTGTTCGGGCTCGTCGACCCGGACGACGTGCGCTGGGTGTTCATCAGCCACGACGACATCGACCACTACGGCAACGTGCACGAAGTGATGGACGCGTGCCCGAACGCGACACTCGTCGCCAGCTGGTTCCTGTGTGATCGTGTGGCCGTCGACCGGCTCGATGTGCCGCCGATGCGGTGGCGTTGGGTCAACGACGGGCAGTCGCTCGACATCGGTGATCGCACGCTGTTCGCCGTCCGCCCTCCGTTGTACGACTCGCCGACCACGCGCGGGGTGTTCGACCCGACGACCGGCGTCTACTGGGCGTCGGACTGCTACGCCGCGCCGGTGCCGGGCCCGACGGCGTTCGTCGACGAACTCGATCCGAACGAGTGGGCCGCCGGGTTCCACACGTTCCAGGCGTGGAACAGCCCGTGGGTGTCGATGCTCGACGAGCGTCGATTCGCCGACGCCTGCGCCGCGATCGAGCAGATGGCACCGACCACGATCGCCGGCTGTCACAGCCCGACGATCGGGTCGAGCCAGGTGGACCGTGCGTTCGAGCTGCTGCGCGAGGTGCCGGGGGCATTCGTGCCGCCGCAGCCCGACCAGCTCGTCCTCGATCAGATCGTCGCCACGATCACGTCGATGTCCGCCCAACTGCCGTCGTGACGGCACGATCCGAATCAGGAAACATCGTCATGAACCGCACCAACATCCCCGCCATCGTCTTCGCCGGCCTCGTGATCGTCGGCACTGCCTGTGGCGGCGACGGGAACGCCGACGGCAGCTCCTCGCCGACCGAACCGTCGACCACCGAACCGTCGGCCGGTCACGACGACGGCCACGACGACATGGCGGTCATGATCGACGGCGTGGATTACCACTTCGAGCACGTTCCGGAGTCGGTCGATGCGGGGACCCGGCTCGGGTTCCGCAACACCTCGGCCTCGGAGCTGCACGAACTCGTCGCCTTCCGAGTCGACTCCGACATGCCGCTGGCCGAGTTGCTCACGTTGCCGCCCGACGAACTCGAGGCGACGCTCGGCGCCCCGATCACGGTACTGCTGCAGCCGCCGGGCGCCCCGGAGCCGATCATGGCGGTCGGTGACGGCACCCTCACGGATCCGGGGCGCTACGTGCTGATGTGCTTCATCCCGATCGGCGCCGATCCGGACGAGTACTTGGCCGCGGTCGCCGCGGCCGGGGGCGGTAAACCCGAAGGTGTCGCCGGTGGTCCGCCGCACTTCACCGGCGGCATGTTCGCCGAGCTCGTCGTCGAGTGACCCGCCGGGGCCCGTCGGTCGGTGACGCTCGACGGGACCCGGCCGCCGCCGGCACACACACCCATCACCACCGACATCTCCGCCTGTCGCCCAACGGGTGAAGTTCTGCACCGGGAGGTTTCGCCCGCGGGCGCGCGGGATATCGCCGATGCCATGACGCTCCGCACACTCCCCCACCCGACCGGGCCGTGGTCGCACCACGTCCGCGAGGTGCTGCAGCGACGGCCGGCGGTCCGGCCGAAGACCCTGCCCTACGACCGGTTCGACGACGACGCCCAGCTGGCGTGGTTCCTCCTGAACTGCGTGAGCTATCAGGGGTGGGAGGACGTCGACGATGACATCGAGTGGGATCCGGACGTGATCGCACTCCGACGACGGTTCGAACGATGGTTCATCGACGAGATGCGACGGCGATGCGTCGATGGCCCGACCGACCCGCGCGGGGCGGTGCAGCACGCCCTCGCTCCCGGCGGCACGCCCGGCATCGCCGGCTACCTCGAGCACGACGGCACCGCCGACCAGGTTCGTGAGTCGCTGCTGCTCCGGCTGCCGTACCAGCACCAGGAAGCCGACCCGCACACGTGGGCGGTGCCTCGTCTGCGAGGCGAGGTCAAGCGAGCGCTGTGCGACATCCAGGCCGGTGAGTACGGGGTCGGGCACGACAAGACGCACGCCGAGCTGTTCCTCGCGTCGTTGGAGGGCGCGGGCGGCCCCGCGACGTCGGAGGCGTATCCGCTGCTGCCGGGAGCCGCGTTCGCCACGTTCAACTTCGTGACCGCTGCCGGCATGAACCGTTCACTGCGCGGCGCAGTCGTCGGCCAGCTCGCCCTGTTCGAGATGGACTCGGTCGATCCGAACCAGAAGATGGTGCATGCCTGCGAGCGGCTGGGGCTCGGCGACGACGTCCGTGCGTTCTTCCAGGTGCACGTGCTCGCCGATGCCGAGCACGAGGTGATCGCCGCTCGGGCGTTCCTCGACGAGTTCCCCCTCGAGGAGCCCGACCAGGTCGAGAACCTGCTGTTCGGCATCAGGGTGCAGTCGCACATCGACGGTGTGTTGGGCGCCCACGTGGTCGGCGCCTGGCAGCAGGGCCGGAGCGCGCTGCGGTCGCCGACCGCCGTGACGTCAGCGCGAACCGCCGCGTGAGCAGGCTCGGCCGTGAGTGCACCGCGGTCGACCTCACCTCCGACTCGGGTCGCCCGACGGGCACGGATGGGGCGATGGTGCGACTCACGCCGGTGATGGGGCCAGCCGGTCCTCGACGAGTTCTTGGAGCGGCAGCAACGCCGCACCGAGGGCGACCGCGTCGCCACCGAGTTGGCTGATCTCGAGTCGGACGACCGACGCCGGCCGGACGAGGCAGTTCGCATCGACCTGTTGGGCGAGATCGTCGAGGCGAGCTCCGGCGAGCGCGAGACCGACCCAACCGCCGAGCACGATGACCTCCGGGTTGAACAGGTTGACCAGGTTCGCGAGACCGATCCCGAGGATCTCGATGGTTTCATCGACGACGCGAGCGGCGGTGTCGTCGCCCCGATCGGCGAGATCGAGCAAGCGGGCCAGCTCGCCTTCCTCATCGACCGTCGTCGGCGCTCCGGCCTCCGCCCACCGCTCGATGATCGAGGTGCCGCCGACGTAGGCCTCGAGACAACCGGCGCCGCCACATCGGCAGGCCCGGCCGCGGACGGCCACCTTCGTGTGTCCCCACTCGCCCGCGCTGCCGGTGAGCCCGCGGAGCAACGACCCGTCGTGGAGGAATCCCGCTCCGATGCCACGACCGACCAGCGCAGCGATGCAGTGCCGTGCCGACTTCGCCGCACCGAGCCACGCCTCCGCCATCGCCATCGTCTTGGCCCCGTTCTCCGCGAACACCGGCAGCGATGTGTCCGGGAACAGTTCGCGCAGGTCGATCGGCTGCCACCCGAGGCTCTGCGTGTCGACGGTGGTACGTCCGTCCGGCGTCTGCTCGACCACACCGGGGAGTCCGAGACCGACGCCGACCACGCGACGATCGACCACCGCGTTCCGGTCGCGGAGTGACGAGACCGCCTCGGCGAGGGCGTCGCGGATTGCGTTCGGGCCGAGGGATCGACGCTGCACGCGGACGAACACGCGGTCGGTGCGGTGGAGTTGAAGGTCGAACAGTTCGGCGGTGATGCCGTGCTCGCCGACGTCGGCACCGATGAAGTACGCACTGTCGCCACGCGGGGAGAGTCGCGAGATCGGCCTGCCACCGTCCGACGGGATCTGACCGATCTCCTCGACGAGGCCCTCCTCGATCAGGTCGGTCACGACGTTGGTCGCCGTCCCGGCAGAGAGCGAGCATTCGCGTGCGAGCGCCGCTCGGGTGCTCTCGCCGGAGCGCAGCAGCGCGCGCAGGACGTGAGCGCGGTTGCGTCGCCGAAGGTCTCGCACCGTCGCGCTACGCGACATCGGAACCGACCGCTTCGTCGAGCGCTCCATGCCCGAGTCTCTCAGACGTCGTGCTGTCGGCCCGGTCTCGGACGTCGAGCCGCCGGAAGGCGACGCCGCCGGCCGGACCTTCGACACGCACGACGTGGCGGCCAGACCGGACCGGCCCCGGGCTTCGCGCCACCCAACACCCGTCGGATGCCGTGACGTCGAGGCCGACCCCGTCGACCACGACCAGCGGCGCCGTTCCGTCGATGGTGGATCCGTCGGCCGGCCACACGTCGATGTCGAGCGCGGCGGTGTCGACGGACTCGATGTCGTAGGCGACCCAGTCGCCCTCGGCGAGCACCACGGTCAGATCGGGGTCGGGTGTCCCGTCGGTGTGCTCGAACGCCGGCAGTTCGTCGAGGTCGCCGAGCGTGATCGTGACCGCGTCGTCGGAACGGAACCCTGACAGCGGCGTGGCGTCGGACGTGTCGTGCGATCGACCGGGGCCGGCGAAACCGAATGCGGTGGCGGGCAGCGAGATCGGTACTCGGCGAAACAGGGCCCGGACGATCTCGGGGCGATACGTGCAGCGGTCGATGTGCGACGCGGCGACCAGATCGCACAGGGTGGCCCACGCATCCTCCGAAGGCGGTTGCGGTCCAGCCCCGTTCGCGTAGGCGACGATCTCCGCCCAGCCCGACGGTGCGTCGATCGAGCAGGGGGACGTGAGCGTGTCGATCTTCTTCCACGGCCAGAAGTTCCATCCGATGCCGTGATCTTCGTAGAGCTGGAACGCGGTCGCCAGCCAACTCGTGTTGTTCTCGCCGCCTTCGCCCATGTAGATCGGCAGGCCGAGCCGCTCGCCCACGTCGATGAACTGTTGGATGGTCGGGCGGTCGGGTGGCGACCAGTACTTGTGGAACTGGAGGACGGAGTTCGGATCCCACACCTCGTCGAAGATCGACCAGTTCGTCGCCCAGTGGGAACCCTCGTACATGATCAGGTGCTGCGTGTCGACCCGACGGATCGCCGCGCTCAGACGGCGGTAGAGCGCGGCGAGTTCGGCGGCGTACCGGTGTTGCCACTCGTTGGGAAGTGGCTCGTTGAGGAGGTCGTACCCGAGCACGGCCGTCTCGTCGCGGTAGCGGGTCGCGAGCTCGACCCAGAGCCGTTCGGTGAGTTCGACGTTGCGTTCGTCCATGAACAGTTCGGGTTGCCCGTTCGAGTCGTCGATGTTCGTGCCGGTCTGGCCACCCGGTGCTCCGTGCAGGTCGAGGAGC
This sequence comes from Ilumatobacteraceae bacterium, assembly GCA_033344875.1. Taxonomy (NCBI): domain Bacteria; kingdom Bacillati; phylum Actinomycetota; class Acidimicrobiia; order Acidimicrobiales; family Ilumatobacteraceae; species Ilumatobacteraceae bacterium. Next base: position 2,789,905 of record JAWPMO010000001.1, read on the forward strand.
ACCCACAGCCCCGCGTCGCGGCACCACCCGATCAGCCGGTCGATCAGCGCCATGCCGTCGTCGAGGATCGCTCCGTCGGGGTCCATGACGACCCGCCAGTTGATGGGGAGGCGGACGTGGTCCATGCCTTCGGCCGCGATGCGGTCGATGTCGTCGGCGGAGATGAACCGGTCACGGAAGTCGGTCCAGAACCGTTCGGCGCGCTCGGACCCGACCAGTTCGACGACGAGCGCTTCGATCTCGCGGGCAGATTCGCGCCCGGGCGAGAGTCGCCACATGTAGCCCTCGGCGAGCAGCCAGTTGCCCAGGCCCATGCCGCGCAGCAGCAACGGGGTGCCGGACGCGTCGACGACTCGACCGTCGCGCACGGTGACGAAGCCGGCGAACCGGTCGGCGGCGCTCACTTCAGCCCCGACATCGTGAAGCCGGCGACCACGAAGCGCTGCAGCGCGACGAAGATCAGGATCGTGGGGATCACCATCAGCGAGGCACCCGCCATCTGCAGGGGCGGGTTCACGGATTGCTGCTGGTTGAGGAGTGCGAGTCCGACCGACAAGGTGTAGTTCTCCTGTTTTCCTGCGATGACGAGCGGCCAGAGGAAGCTGTTCCATCCGGCGATGAACGTGAGGATCGTCTGGACCGCGAGGATCGGCTTCGACAGCGGCAGGACGATCGAGTAGAAGATGCGGAATTCACCGGCACCGTCGAGGCGGGCCGCCTCGAAGACCTCGTCGGGAAGGGTCTCCATGAACTGACGGAACAGGAAGATCCCGAACGCGCTGACCAGGGTCGGGACGGCGATGCCGACCACGGTCCCGGTGAGCCCGATCTTGTTGAGGATGAGGTAGGACGGGATCAACGTGACCTGGACCGGGATCATGAGGGTCGCGAGCACCACGAGGAACATCACGTTCTTCCCCACGAAGCGGTAGCGGGCGAATCCGTAGCCGGCCATCGCCATGAAGGCGAGCCCGACGAATCCCACGACGACGACGATGATCGTGTTGGTGAGGTAGCGGCCGAACTCGAGGTCGCGGAAGAGCGTGACGTAGCTCTCCCAGGTGGCCTCGTCGGGGAGCACGGTCGGCGGGTACGTCCGCGCCTCGCGGAGCGGCTTGAACGACGTCGTGATCATCCACACGAACGGGAACGCGGTGAGCAGCGCACCGATCGTCATGATCACGCCGATGACGAAGCGTCGACGTGACTTCGTGCCGCTACGAGGCATCGTTCCTCCTGAAGAGCCGAAGCTGGGTGGCGGTCACGACGAGGATGAGGCAGAACAGGGCGACCGTGCCGGCGCTGGCGTAGCCGAACTGGTTGCGACTGAAGCCCTCCCGATAGATGAACAGTGAGACCGACGTGGTCGCGCCGACGGGGCCGCCGTCGGTGAGCACGAACGGTTCGTCGAAGAACTGGAGCCACGCGATCAGCGTGGTGACGGTGACGAACATGAGCGCGAATCGCAGGAGCGGGAAGGTCACGTACCGGAACTTCTGCCACTCACCGGCACCGTCGAGCGCGGCCGCGTCGTAGTACTCCTGCGGGATGTTCTGGATCGCGGCGAGGAAGATGATGCTGTTGAGTCCGGTCGCCCGCCAGACGGCGACGATGCCGACGGAGAACTTGGCGACGGTCGGGTCGCTGAGCCAGTTGACCTTGGGGAGCCCGACCGAGTCGAGGAGGTAGTTGAGCAGCCCGAACTGGGTGTTGTACAGCAGGCCCCACACCAGCGAGATCGCGACGATCGCGGTGATCGCCGGCAGGAAGTAGAAGGTGCGCAGCGCCCGGAACCACCGGTTGGTGCCTTGGGCGAGACCGAAGGCGATCGCCAGCGAGATGGCGATGATCGCGGGCACACCGATCACGATGAACGCGAGCGTGACGCGGATCGACCGCCAGAAGTCACCGTCCGACAGCAGGGTGCGGTAGTTCTCGAGCCCGACGAACGACACGTTGTCGCGGTTGGCGAGCCCGGCGATGTCGAGGTCGGTCAGGCTGACGAACCCGGCGACGACGATCGGGAGCACGCCGAACGCGAGGAGCAGGAGGAGTGCCGGCCCGACGAAGACGTACGGCACCGCTCGGCGACGGATCGCCGACCGGTGCCGCAGCTTCGTGGCCGGGAGCGTTCCTCGGTCGTCTCGCATGCTCCCGATCTGCATCGATGTCAGCCCGTCATCGACTCGACGGCCGCGTACAGGTCGGCGAGCGCCGTGTCTCGGTCGGCGCCGGTGAGCGCGATCGAGTTGAGCGTGTTGAGGATCTCGCTGCCGACGGCGTCCCACTGCGGGTGGAGCGGCAGCAGGCGCGAGTTCGCCAGTTGGTCGGCGTAGACGGAGACCGTCTCGCTGTCGCCGGCCTTCAGCTCGTCGAGCGCTCCCGTGACGGCCGGCAGTTCGTTGACCGCTTCGTACCAGGCGAGCTGGGTCTGCGGATCGGCGAGGAAGTTGATCAGCTCGAGGGCGGCCTCGGGATGCTCGGAGTTGGCCCAGACGCCGACGTTCGAGCCGGCGAACAGCGACGTGTTGTCGACGCCGGCGGGCACGGTGGTGACGCCCCATGCGCCGTCGAGCTCTGGCGCCTGATCGCGGATGGCGCCTTCGAGGTACGGGCCGGAGACCAGCATCGGTGCGGCGCCGGTGATGAAGCCGAGTGCCTGGTCGAAGTCGGAGTTCACCGGGACCACGCCCTGGTCGTGGAAGGCCAGATAGTGATCGACGGCCGCTTCGAACTCCGGCGTCTGCAGATCGATGGCTCCGGTGTCGTCGATCACGTCACCGCCAGCTTGCCAGACGTACGAGATCGGCAGCGGCGCATCCCATTGCGGGATGTAGTAGCCGTACTCGTCGCCACCACGCTCGGCGAGCGCGGCCGCGACCTCGTGGATCTCGTCCCATGTGGCGGGCGGGGCGTCGTAGCCGGCCTCGGACAGGACGTCGGAGCGATAGAACAGCACCCGGGTGTCGCTGACCCACGGGAAGCTGGCCACGGTCCCTTCGGGATTGAGCGCGGCCTGGCTGACGCCGCTCGGGAAGTTCGAGTCGGCGAGGTTCGGGTAGTCGGCCACCATGCCGCTGACGTCCATCAGGGCTTCGCCGGCGAGGAACGTCGGGAGCAACGACAGGCCGATCTGGGTCACGTCGGGGCCGTCGCCGCTCGCGACCGCGGTGGTGAGGCGGTCGTTGACGTTCTCCCACGGGATCGCCTCGACGTCGACCTCGATGCCGGTCTCGTCGGTGAACGGCGCGACCAGCTCTTCGAAGGCCCCGGAGTTGTCACCCATGATCCAGAAGGTCAGGGTGGTGCCGGCGAGGTCGGGTTGGTCGTCGGACGGCTCGGCCGTGTCGTCACCGGTCGACTCGGGGGTGGTGTCGTCGGTGGTGTCGGTGGCGGTGGCTTCGTCGGACGCGGCCGGCTCGGCCGGGCCGGCATCGTCGTCGTCACCACCGCAGGCGGTGAGAACGAGCGCTGCAGCGAGCAACGCCGCACCGGTGTGCTTGAGTCGAATGTTCATGGTCCCCCCTCGAGGATTGTTTCCGTTGATGGTTGGTGGCGGTGTGTCGTGCTGGTGTTCGTGGGTGCTGTCGGTGTCGGTATTGGTCGACGGTTCGGCCGGTGTCAGGGCGAGGCCGAGTGGCCGGCGATGTGAGCTCGGTACCAGTGCGCGCTCGACTTGGGGATTCGCTGCTGGGTGGCGTAGTCGACGTACACCAGCCCGAATCGTCGGTCGTAGCCCTCGGCCCACTCGAAGTTGTCGAGCAGCGACCAGGCGAAGTAGCCGCGCACGTCGATGCCGTCGGCGATGGCCTGGGCGACGGCTCCGGTGTACGCATCGAGGTACTCGACACGGTCGCGATCGTCGACTCGACCATCGGCGTCGACCTGATCGTCGTAGGCCGCACCGTTCTCCGTGACGTGGAGCGGCAGGTCGGTGTGCGTGGCAACCCGGCGCAGCACGCAGCGCAGCGACTCCGGTAGGAACGACCAGCCGAGGGCGGTGGGCGCCGGCTCGGCGTCGGTGATCACGGCGCCGAGGTGCGGATCGCCGGCATCGGCGGCGACGACGTGTCGGTGGTAGTGGTTGACGCCGGCGAAGTCGCACGGTGCGGAGATGATGCCGAGGTCGCCGGGCTGGATCGCCGTACTCAGGCCGTGCCGGTCGTAGAGGTCGTGAACGTCACTGGAGTATTCACCGCCGTACACCGGGGTGAGGAAGGTCTGGTTCGCGTTCGCGTCGACACGGCGAGCGGCTGCGACGTCGTCGGGGTGATCGCCGGCCGGGACGACGTCGGTGATCAGATTGGAGATGCCGAGCGCGACACCGCCGTGCCGGCCCTCCCGGATTGCCCGGACAGCCAGACCGTGGGCGAGGTTGAGGTGGTGCGCTGCTCGAACCGCGTCACCGAGGTCGCGTCGTCCGGGTGCGTGCGCACCGGAGTGGTAGCCGAGGAACGAGGAGCACCACGGTTCGTTCAAGGTCACCCAGTCGGTTGCCAGGTCGCCGAGCGCATCGACCGTGAGCCGTGCGTACTCGGCAAACCGTTCGGCGGTGTCACGTGCGGGCCACCCACCTGCAGCTTCGAGGGGCGACGGCAGATCCCAGTGGTACAGCGTCGCGACCGGCCGAATGTTCCGTTCGTGGAGACCTTCGAGCAGGTCGCGATAGAAGCGAACGCCTTCCGGGTTGAGCGGGCCGTCGCCGGCGGGTTGCAGTCGGGCCCAGGAGACCGAGAACCGGTAGGCGGTGATTCCGATGTCCGCGGCGAGGTCGAGATCGGTGCGCCACCGGTGGTAGTGGTCGCAGGCGACGTCACCGGTGTCGCCGTTGCGAGTCAGGCCCGGCGTGTGGCTGAAGTCGTCCCAGATCGATGGGCCGCGGCCACCCTCGGCAGCGGCCCCCTCGATCTGATAGGCAGCGGTCGCAGCGCCCCAGAGGAATCCGGTCGGAAAGGCACCCGGCGACGTCGCGTCGGAATCGGTTCGGGTGGTGGTGGTCGATTCGCTCCCCATAAGTTATGACTTAGATTAAGTACCAACTTATCCCCCTGTCAAGGACATGTTCGGCCGGGCGGCTGCACTCCCGGGCCTGAGTCGGGGCCGGTGCGAGTGTCAGTGTGGGTATCGATGCGGGTATCGGTGTCGACGCCCGTCGCGCTCACTCGACGATCGCCGATCGGCCGACACCGGGTCCGAAGGGACGGATTTCGTCAGGCTCGAGCGGGCGCGCAGGCCTGAGCGCGCTGCGGTCGCCGGACGTGATGCGGGCCGACCTCCCGGCCGCCTGAGACGACGCGTTCGGGTCGGCCGGCGGCGCGAGACACTTGCGTCCGACACGTCTGGCGGTCAAGGTGTCGGCGTGCGTATCGCTGTTCCCACAGAATCCGACGGCGAACGGCGGGTTGCGGTCACCCCGCAGGCGGCACGTCGTTTGATCGCCGACGGTCACGTGGTCGTCGTCGAGGCCGGCCTCGGGGAGCGTGCGGGTTTCTCCGACGCCGCCTACGCCGACGAGGGGGCCGAGGTCGCGTCGGACGTGTTCGTCGACGCCGATGTGGTCCTCGTCGTCGGCCCGCCGACACCGGCCCAGGCGACCCGGTATCCCGACGGCACCACCCTGGTCGGATTCCTCGACCCGTTCGCATCGAACGACCTGGTCCGCACCCTCACCGAACGTCACATCACCGCGTTCGCGGTCGAGGCGATCCCGCGCACCACGTTGGCGCAGGGCATGGATGCCCTGTCGTCGCAGGCCTCGGCAGCCGGCTATCACGCCGTGCTCCTCGCGGCGACGGAGACGCCTCGTATCTTCCCGATGATGATCACCGCCGCCGGCACCATCCCACCGGTCAGGTTGCTGGTGCTCGGGGCGGGCGTCGCCGGCCTCCAGGCGATCGCCACGGCGAAACGGCTCGGCGCGGTCGTGTCGGCGTACGACGTCCGCCCCCAGGTGCGCGAGCAGATCGAGAGCCTCGGCGCCAAGTTCATCGCGGCGCCGGTCGACGAGTCGGCGGCGTCGTCGTCGGGGTATGCCAAGGAGCTCACCGACGAGACCCAGCGACGCCAGCAGGACGCACTGTCCCCGTACGTCGCCGATGCCGACGTCGTCGTCACGACCGCACAGGTTCCCGGTGGATCGGCTCCCCTGCTCGTCTCACGCGAGATGGTCGAGCGGATGCGGCCGGGTTCGGTCATCATCGACGTCGCAGCGCCGACCGGCGGCAACTGCGAGCTCACCCGCCCGGGCGAGAACGTCCGTCACGGCGGCGTCGTCGTGATGGGCCCGACCGACCTGGCGAGTCGGGTCGCGATCGATGCCAGCGAAATGTACGCCAAGAATCTCGGGGCGTTCCTCGCCCGGATCAGCGATGAGGATGGACACGTGACACACGACTTCGACGATCAGATCGTGAGCGAGGCGTGCATCACCCACGACGGCGCGGTCACCCACCCGGTGACCCGTCGGATCCTCGGTCTGGAGCCCCGGCAATGAGCCCGTTCATGGTCGGCGTCACGGTGTTCGTCCTCGCCGCGTTCGTCGGGCTCGAAGTGATCTCCAAGGTGCCGCCGACGCTGCACACCCCGCTGATGTCGGGCGCCAATGCGATCTCGGGCATCACGATCATCGGTGCGATCACCGCAGCCGGTCTGAGTGACGGCACCACCGCTCAGGTGCTCGGGTTCGTCGCGGTGGTGACGGCGACGATCAATGTCGTCGGGGGGTTCCTGGTCACCGACCGCATGCTCGAGATGTTCAAGAGCCGGTCCGACCGGAAGCGGCCGAGCGAATGACCGACGCCCTGTATCTCGCATCCGCGGTCGCGTTCATCGTCGGGTTGAAGCAGCTCGGCACGCCGCGCACCGCTCGCGTCGGCAACCGGATCGCAGCGGCCGGCATGCTGGCCGCGACCGTGATCACCCTGGTCGCGGAAGACATCGTGAACTGGACCACGGTCGTCGCCGGCCTGGTCGTCGGGGCGATCATCGGTGCCTGGTTCGCGGTCAGGGTCCAGATGACCGCGATGCCGCAGATGGTGGCCGCGTTCAACGGGTTCGGCGGCATCGCGTCGGCGCTGGTGGCCGCGGTCGCGGTGATCGAAGCCGACCTCGGTTCGATTGCGGCCGAGACCAGCGTCTCGATCCTGGTGTCGCTGGTGATCGGTGCGATCACGTTCACCGGCAGCTTCATCGCGCTCGGCAAGCTGCAGGGCGTGCTGCCGGGCCGGCCGCTGCTGTTCCCCGGCCAGCAGGTCGTCAACGGTCTGTTGGTCGCCGGGCTGCTCGGTGTGGCGATCTGGGGTGGCGTGTCGGGCGCGGCCGCCGGCTACTGGGCGGCGTCGGGTGCCGCGCTCGCGATCGGGGCCCTGGCGGTGGTCCCGATCGGTGGTGCCGACATGCCGGTCGTGATCTCGCTGTTGAACTCGTTCTCCGGGCTCGCCGCCGCGGCGGCCGGTTTCGCGATCGAGAGCAACGAGTTGATCATCGGTGGTGCGCTGGTCGGCGCCGCCGGGTTGATCCTCACGGTGCAGATGACCGAGGCGATGAACCGTTCGCTGGCCAACGTGCTGTTCGCCGGCTTCGGCTCAGGGGGCGGTGGCGAGGGCGGCGCGGCGACGATGAGCGACCGGCCGGTCAACCGGGCGACCGCCGACGACGTCGCGATCGCACTCGGCTACGCCGACTCGGTCATGATCGTGCCCGGGTACGGCCTGGCCGTCGCCCAGGCGCAGCACGCGGTGCGAGAGTTGGCCGACGCCCTCGAGGAGCGTGGGGTGACGTTGCACTACGCGATCCATCCGGTCGCCGGTCGCATGCCGGGCCACATGAACGTGCTGCTGGCCGAGGCGGACACGCCGTACGAACTGCTCCTCGACCTCGACCATGCCGATCCGATGTTCCCGCAGACCGACGTCGTGCTGATCCTCGGCGCCAACGACGTGGTCAACCCGGCGGCTCGCGACGACCCGTCGTCGTCGATCTACGGGATGCCGATCCTCAACGTCGACCGCGCGGCCCGGGTGATCGTCGTGAAGCGGAGCCTCTCCCCCGGCTTCGCCGGCATCGACAATCCGTTGTTCTACGACGACAAGACGCTGATGTTCTTCGCCGACGCCAAGGGCGCCCTCGAAGACACCCTCGCCGCCCTCAAGCAGCTCTGACCGCGCTCCGGTCGGACCCGCCGTGACGGGACCCTCGGGCCTCGCCGACGTGGGAGCAGCCGCGCGACACGAACGCTCCGATGCTGCTGTACGACGGCCTCGCGAGCGGCGAGAACTCTCGCTCGATCGGCGAACTCCGCATGCCGGCGTCGCGCTGACCGGCCGCGTGGCCGAGATCAGGTCGTGAGGCGGATCTGGAGTTCGGCGGCGCGGAGCGGCCGGTCGCTGCCGGTCCGCTCGGCGAGGCCGAGGCAGGCGTCGGTGAACTTGATCGTGTGATCGTCGAGCGACGCGCCGGCGCGGTGGGCGAGGTCGGGCCCAGCCGCCGGCAGCGGCGTGGGTGCGCCGGGCCTCCGGTCGAACGCGACCGCTGCGGCAGCGACGAATCCCGCCACCGCCGCCTCGAGCTGCCGCTGCCCCGCCTCGTCGAGATGGTCGAGGAGCACACGCGCCATCGTCGGGACGGTGACGCCGTGGAGCAGCGTGAACCGAGCGAGCCCGTCTTCGTTCGCGAGGTAGCCGTCGAGAGCTCGCTCGGCGAGCCGGTCGAGGGTGTCGTGTGGCCGCTCGCTGCGCCGGAGCGACGCCACGACGTCGACGAACCCCGGCTGCTCGGTTGCCATCGACAGGGACGTGGTCAGCAGGCCGGGCACCGGTTCGAACGTGGCGAGTGGCGCCAGGGCGGCCGACCAGTCATCGATCGATCGGTCGCCGGTGAGCGCCCCGGGCGTGGGCAGGCCGGTGTCGGCACGCCACCTGACCAGGGCGGTCCGGAGCTCGTCGATGCGAACGGCGGGAACGTGACCGTCGGCCTCTGCCCGCTCGATGCCGCGCACCGCGTGCGCCGTTCGGAGCAGGCAGTGGCCGGCGCCGGCGGCCGCCGACCCGACGAGGTCGGGGAGGAACTCCCCGACGAGGTCGGGGAGGAACTCGTCGAGCAGGCGTCGCCAGTCGCCGCCACGCTCGGGGGGCGGGGTTCGGGGTTCGAGCCGGGGCGCGTAGGCGGTGACGAACGGGTCGACCCACTCGGAGGCGCCCATGTGGTCGAGCGCCTCGGTCGCCATCGGGCCGTGGTTCGACAGGCCTCCGCCGTAGGTGCCCCGGGTCGCCAGGAACTGCCGGAGTGCGTCGTCGTACGTCATGAGCGAGGTGGAAACGGTCATGCTCCTGTTGTACGACTTCAAGTTCAGTTGAAGTCAAGATGCGTCCGACGAAACCTCGCTACCCGCAGGTGGCGGTGGCGGTGAACGCGACGGGGCCCGCCGCCTCGTCCTGGTAGATGATCATGTCGCCGCTCACGACGAGTTCGTCGTCAGAACCGGAGTGGTCGAGGTCGGCCTCGTTCTCGGTCATGTAGATCACACCGTCGGGTGTGGTGACGTCGGCGTAGGCGCTGGGCGGGTTCTGGTTGGCGTCGATCTGTACGGTGAGCGACCCGTCGTCGGAGGTGAACAGCCGGCTGTTGCCCTGGAGCCGGCACTCCCCCGAGGCCGTGTAGGTGACGCCGTCGACGTCGGTGACCGCCTGCCCCGGCACCGTGACCGGATCGGCGAGGAGCGCGCGCATCTCGTCGAGCTGTTCGTCGCTCCAGCGGTCGATGTCGACGCTGACGGTGATCTCGTCGAGGAACTCCCTGACCCGGACGCGGACGCGGCCGACGCCGTTCTTGGCGAACACCGGGATCTCCTCGTTGGAGAGCAGCTCGTAGCCGGCGTCGAGGAGGCCGGCGACCATGTCGGCTTCGATCTCGTCGATGGTGCCGCTGTTCATGATGCCCGAGAACGAGATGGCGTCGTCGCTGCTCGTGGCCATGCCGGGCACGATGCCGTCGGGCAGGTAGAAGTCGGGCGGCAGCACGTCGTCGGCGTCGCCGACCTCGATGTCGCCGCCGGCGCCGCCTCCGCCATCTCCGCCGAGGTCGAAGCCGGGTCCGCCACCGTCGTCGTCACCCGAGCCGCCGCACGCGCCCGCGAGCAGGATCACCGCTGCCGTGACGATCGACGTGCGTCGGTGGACGCTCATGTTCGAACGGTACCGCGCCCGTCAAGACCGCTGCTCCGACTTTCGCCGTGCGCGACTGGGTGAGGACGAGGCGCTGGTGTTCAGGCCGGGTCGGTCAAGGTCGTCGCGAGCTCACCGAGTTCGATCCGGTTGCGTCGGCCGGTCTTGGCGAGGAGGCGTTCGACGTGGGTCTTGACGGTGCTCGGCGCCACCACCAGTTCCGTCGCGATCTCGCGGTTGGTGCGTCGGTCGGCGAGCAGCTGCAGCACCTCGTACTCGCGGGCCGTCACCCCGAACTCCGTCAGCGAGGCCGGGACGGCATCGTGGACACGACCACCTCGTCGTGGAGCCATACCGGCGTCCCGGAGGACCGACCCGAACCAGCGGGCGGTGTGGTCGACGCCGGCACGTTCGAGCGCGGCCCGCGACTGCGTCAACGTTCCCACGGGGTCGCCCCATCCGTCGCGGAGCGCGGCAACGCCGGCGACGCCCTCGAGCAGCGCCGACATCGCCTCGCCGGTCGATGCGAACCACGGGTGGCGGCGCCGACACTCGCGGAGCGCTTCGAGGTGGACGGCGACGTCGGCGTGATCGCCCTGATGTCCGGCCGCGATGGCATCGGTGAGGTTGGACACCAGTTGGATGGATGGCACCGCCTGGAACGACGGCTCGCGCATCTGGGCGCGCACGGCGTCCAACGACGGGTGGAGAGCCGCCGCGAGGACCACCGGACCGAAGTACCACGGGGCGGTGGCGGTGACGACCGGCAACGCTCGCAGGATCCCGAGCGATTCGGCGTACAGCTGCGCCGATTCGTCGAGCTCGCCCCGCAACGCCAGGCCGAACGCCTGACACATGCCGAGTGCCATCGCCTCGACCTCGGGTTCGTCGGGTGCGACGGCCCGGGCCCGGTCGGCGGCGCGGCGTGCCTCGCCCAGCTGGTTCAGCTCCGCGTGGGCCTGACCGGCGACCGTCCAGCAGAGCGCCTCGAGGATCGGCACCTCGATCTGCTGAGCGCTGGCGACGCCCCGCTGTGCGACGGACAGCGCATCGTGGGGTCGCACCGTGAGGCCGAGCAGGTTGGCGAGGTTGTAGTCGCACATCGCGCTCAAGCCGACGGCCCCGATCCGGCGGGCGCTGCGGGAGGCCTCCTCGAACGTGTCGGGCGAGCCGTACATCGTCGCGTCGCACAGGCCGAGTTCGAGCAACGCCCTCGCACGCCACAGCCCGAGCCCGGCTTCGGTGGCGGCCGCGACCGCGGACCGGAACTCGTCGGCGGCGTCGGCGTAGCTCCGCTCGCGGGCGACCCGTCCGAGCACCTCGTGCGCTTCGCACCTCGCGGCGGGCGCTGCGCCGCCTCGCTCCAACATCCGTGTTGCCAGCTTCGCCGCGCGGTCGACGTCGCCGAGTTCGATCGCGACGAGGGAGCGATACGACTGGACCTCGGCCGGTGCCGTGTCATCGTCGAGGTCGGCGGCGAAGGCCTCGTCGAGCTGGGCGGCGGCTGCGGACCAGTCGCCCAGGTTGCCGGCCGCCCTGGCGAGCGCGAGGACGAGCCGGGAGTGGCGCTCGGGGTCGTCGTGGAACGCTCGATCGTTGAGCAGGGTCGCGCCCAACGCGAGCGCGTCGACCGCGCGGCCCGCCAGCGCCAACGCCTCGAGCCGCAGCTGGCCGAGGGCCGGACGGTGGACGTAGATCGCGTCGCCGAGTGCCGAGGCCGAATCCAACCTGGCCAGTGCGGTGGTGGGAGCCCCCATCGCCAGGGCGTTGCGGGCGGCTCGGATCAACAGTTCGGCGGCCCGGAGATCGTCGCCGGAGGCCTGCGCGAGTTGGGCCGAGGCGTGGAGTGCATCGTCGTCGAGGTCGTGGTCGAGCATCGTGTCGAGCGCACGGGCGGCGAGGCGGCGACGTTCGACCGCGTCGAGACTGTCGACGATCGCGTCTCGCGTCAGGTCGTGGGTGAAGCGGACCGGTTCGTCCGGCCCGCGTCGATCGGCGAGCTGGGCGCGCATGGCCGACGCCGCAGCCGCGACCGCGGACGCCCGGTCGATCCCGCACTTCGACAGCACATCGACGTCGATCGAGCGGCCGATGATCGCCGCCAGCCCGACGTGTGACCGGACCGGGTCGCTCAGGCCGTGCAACCGCCGCTCGACGGCGACCCGATACGACTCGGGTGGCGGCAGCCGGGCGGGATGCCGACCCGGGCCGAGGTCGCGGGCGTCGCGGGCGAACGCGACCGCCAGCAGCGGGTTCCCGTCACTGGCGGCGACGATGCGTTCGACGCGCTCGGCGCTGATCGCGTCGCCGACCTCAGTCTGGACCAGGTTGGCGACCTCGTGCGGTGGCAGCGGAGGAACGGCGACGACGTCGGCGACGTCTCGTCGGACCCACTCGTCGATCATGCGGTCGGCGGCCTCGGATGCGTGGCGGCGCGAGGTCAGCAGCATCAGGCCGGGCGTGCGGCCGATGCCGCTCACGAGATCGTCGAGCACTTCGAGGCTCTCGTCGTCGGCCCAGTGCAGGTCTTCGACGCGCCACACGACGACGCCGGCCAGCGGGGAGGCGATCAGCCGGAGACCTTCGCCGAGCAACGGCGCCGGCTGGTCGGGCGGATCGCCGGTGCGGTCGCCGAGCAGGAGGCGGACGCCGGCTCCGAACACGGTGTCGTCGACCACGTCGAGTGTCGCCCCCGCAGCGATGGCGGCGACGACGAACTCGGACAGCGGGCGGAGCGGTCGCGCCGGCGGCGGGACGCAACGCCCGGTGAGCACCGTCGCCGGCTCGATCGATCCCGCCACGGCCTTGCTGATCGCGCTCTTGCCGATGCCGGGCGGGCCGACCAGACACACCGCACGCCCGGCGCCCTGGTGTGCGCGGCCGGCGAGTTCGGTCAACCGGGCCAGCAGTGCCCCCCGGCCCACGATCGGTGGGCCGGGTGCTGGTGCGCGGTCTGGCGCCGATGTCGCCCGGTCGTCCACCTCGCAAGAGTAGGCCGGGCGCCCGAGGCGTCCCGCGTGCTACCTCCGGGCCGGGTGCTGCCGACGCTCAGACGTGGGCGATGACCTCGATCTCGACCCGCAGCCCCGGCATGACGAGGTTGGAGACCTCCACGAGCGATTGGGCGACCTCCGCGCCTCGGCCCCCGTAGATCTCGTGGCGCATCGCACCGTAGGACTGGAAGGGTGCCTCGGGGTCGCCGGTGGGATCCGCGATGTCGGTGACGAACACGGTCTCCTTCACGACGTCGTCCATCGTGGCGCCGAGTGCACGCAGCGTGTTCTCGATGTTCTGGTACGCCACACGGTTCTGGGCGAGGAAGTCGTCGGGGTGCTGGGGGTTTCCCTCGGCGTCGACGCTGACCGCGCCGGAGAGGTGGATGGTGTCGCCGACCCGAACCCCGTCGGGGATCAGTGCGGCGAACGGGCCGTTGGCGACCACGTGCTTGTCCATGTGCTGTGCCTTTCACTCGGCGACCGACGGTCGGTCGACGACGTCTCCGAAGGTACGGAACGGTGTCGGCCACGTCGTCCGCCGATCCGGCGGATCTTGGGCCGCAATCGATGCGAGGAACGACCTCGCCCGCATCAACGGGCGCTCTGGTCAGGTTCGAGCACGCGATCGATCGAATCCGGAACCTCGACCGCTCGGCAGCTCGAGCGGTGGTGGTCGAGGTCGTAAGCGAGCAGGGTCGGACGCGACGAAGCGCCGTCGGTGGCGGGACCGAGGCGCTTCGTTCGGAATTCTTGGAGGTGAGAGCCATCTCGCTGGGTGACTCATCTGTTCATCGTTCGGTGCTCGACCCCACTTGAGCGGGTTGACCGACTCCTTACCGACCTTCACCCGACCCTGACGCGAGTTGCCATCTCCTGTGTCGCAGCGAGCATCTCCGGTGACGAGTTGACGTTCAGGTGGACCGTGGGCTCACGCGGTGAGGTCGAGCGCGAGTCGAAGGCCGGCGTCGAGGCGATCGAGCACGTCGAACGTGAGCCGGCTCACCCGTGACGTGAGGGTGCGTTTGCCGAGCGTGGTCACTTGGCTGACGTTGATGACCGAGTCACGTTCGAGGCCACTGACTTCAGCCGGGATCATCACGTTGCCGGGTGCCGCGGCTCGGTCGGTATTCGATGTGAGCACCGCGACGACCACCGTGCCGATCCGGCTGGCGTTGAACGCGTCGGCGGAGATGACGACGACCGGTCGACGATGGCCGATTGCGGAACCGCTCGGCGGCCCGACGTCGGCCCACCAGATCTCGCCCCGTTCGATCACCACGGTTCCTCGAACATGGCCTCGTTCGCCCGACCGACGAACGGGTCGGGATCCGTGTCGAGGTCGGCGTACACCTCGTCGAGTTGCGCGGTGACACGCGAACTGTCGTGATGGTGAGCGAGCAGCAGTTCGATCGCTTCGGCGTAGAGCGCCGACCGCGAGATCCGGCGACGGCGAGCGAGCAGATCGGCTGCCTCGAACAGCGGGTCGGGGATGGAGATGGCGGTCTTCACAGCGGCAGTATAACCGGGTATGACCCTGCGGGTCGAGATGCCCCACGGCGTCACGCGGCCCACGTGAGACCTGGCATTTCGCCGGCGAGGCGGGCATCGACCACGGCGGCTGAGCCGATCCGGATCGATCCGGCCAGCTCGGTGACGAGCCGCTCCAGGGCGAGGGTGAGGTCGATCATCGGGGTCCACTCGGTCGGGTCGGGCGGGAGCGGTCGTCCGCCCCGCGCCATCCGCGATGCACCATCGACGAGGTCGTGCGCCTCCTGCCCGGCGGCCATCAGGGCGAGAACTCGTTGCGGAACGCTCGGTGGATCGTGATCGGTCTCCCACTCGTCGCTCGCCCACGCGTCATGGCGCGCATCGGCTCGGCGGGCGGCGCGCAGATGGTTCACCGCCTCGAGGAGGAGTGGCCGAGGACGACCGATCACGCACTCGCGGAAGACGAGCACGCGACCGAGGTCGGTGACGGCTTCGACGTCGGTGCACCACGACTCGAGCACCTCCTCGGCGCGGTGTACCGGTCGACGGGCGACGGCAGCGAGCAGATGGGGTGTGATCGGCCGGCGCACGGGCATGCGGTCGGCGAACGGTGTGATGCGATGTCGCATGGTGCCTCCCAGATCGACGGGGAGGGGAAGCCGGTGGACGTGACCGTACGCGGAGGGTGTCGCATGGCTCGGCGGGCGAGGCGGCCGACCGAGCTACGGGGAGATGCCGAGTCGGCTCCAGCACCGCCGATACTCACCGCGGTGCAGCCGAGGTCGCGCCGCGGAGGTGCTCACTCGTACGTCTTGTCGGGTCATGCCGCCAGCGCCCGTGTCGTTCAGCGCATGGTTTCAGCGCATGGTTTCAGCGCGTGGTTTCAGCGCGTCGAGAAGATCACGATCGCTGCGACGACAACCACCACCGCTCCGAGTACGAGGTAGTGGGGAATCCTCTTCGGCCCGCTCGGTTGCGGTGCGTCGGCTGGTCCTGGGGTGGTCGGATCCATGTTGGTCATCTTCCTGTTCGGCTCGCGGTCTCGATACGGGTCGGCGATCAGGCCGTGGTCTGGTCGAGATGGTCGAGCAGTTCGTCGGCGGCCCGCTCGATGTCGTCGTGGTCGAACTGCGACGCGCGTTGTTTGCTGGCGATCAGGGCGCTGCGGAACACACGCCGGAAGTCGCCGTAGGGGAATCCGTAACGATCCTTCGTCTGATCCGACGCGCCGGTGTCGAGCGCCAGATGCCACTCGCCGTACCCGTCGTGGCCATCCCGCTCGATCTTGTCGTTCTCGTCGTCGCTCGACGGCTGGCCGTCCTCCCACTCCGTCGTGAGGTCGTACTGTCCGGCCTCGATCATCGAGCGGGCCTTCGCGACCCCAGCGTCATGAACGCGGTAGCTGGTCATGGATCCGGACTACCCGCCGCACGACCCCCCGAAACGCGCTGCGTTCCGGTGACGCTGCCAGAGCTGGCCTCACGGTACTGCCTGGTCGGGTCGTCACGAGTTGTGCCAGGCCCAACTCGTGATCGGGGCCCGTGGCGGTGGTCAGGGCCGGAGTTCGGTGAACCCGGCGGCGGAGAAGTCGCCGTCGAAGGCGAACGCGTCAATGAGCCGACGGGAGCGCATCGTGGCGAAACTCGTCGCGTCGACGAAGGAGTACTCACGCTCGTCTCGGACTCGGAGCCAGGCGAGCGCCGATGCCTCGGCCGATTCGTCGACGAGGTCGATGTGGACACGAGGCGATGCCTCGATCGTGTCGAGGAAGTTCACGGCCGCGCCGTGCCCGGCGCGACGCCGGAGGAAGGTCCAGGTTTCGCCCCGGACATGGTTGGTCGTCAGGAGGGGCGAGTCTGCGTGGCGATCGAGCAACTCGACGGCGGCTTCGTGATGGGGGTCGCGACCGTTGCGGAGCGCCACCCAGAACGAGGTGTCGACGAAGATCATGGCTGCCGACTACCGGTAGACGACGTCGTCGATGTGGTCGGGCTCGTACCTGTCGGTGCCGATCATGTGGCTGAGTGGGTCGGCCGTGAGTGGCAGGATCGGGGCGAGGCTCGCCCGGACGACACGCCGAATGATCGCTGCTTTCGACACGCCCTCACGGGCAGCCTGACGATCGAGCGCAGCGTCGATGTCTTCCTCGATCATGATTTGCAGGCGCTTCATGTCGACTGAGGTTACATCAGTCTTCCAAGGTTGCTGTAAGTTCGCCGCACGGGCGACCCGTGGGCGAGTCACGCCGCCCACCCCCATCGCAGCCCTTCGAATCGCTCGCCGAGCAGGCGTGCATCGACGACTGCCGCGTCGCCGATGCGGATCGCGCTGGCGAGCTCGACGACGAGGCGTTCGATCGTCATACCGAGCCGCATGACCTGTATCAACTGATCGCGGGGCCGGCCGAAGGCGCACCAGACCGCGCGCCCGACGGCCGAGCCGAGCACCACTCGGCCGGATTCCGGCCCGTGTTGCATGGCGGCGATCACCCGGTCGGGGATCGATGGTGGCTCCCACACCGCGTCGTCATCGTCGGCGTGTTCGTCGTACCAGCGCTCCTCTTCCTCGTCGAACACGCCGGTGCTTTCGGCGCAGCGCATCAGCCGCACCCGATGGGCGGTTTCGAGCAGCAGTGCGCACGGCATGCCGACCACGAAGTCGTCGAAGACGAGCACGTCGCCCGCCATGGTGACCGCGCGAGCGGCATCGAACCACGTGGAAACGAAACGCTCGGCGAACTCGATCGGCTCGCCGGACACAGCGCTCACGAGCGCAGCGCTGATCGGGACGCCGGCGTCGACCCGGTCGGCAAACGGTGGTGATTGACGCTGTCTGGGCATGACCCTCCCTGATGGTGATGCAGGAGGGGAAGTCGGTACGGCCCACCGTAGGCGCGGGGTGTCGCATCGCGAGTTGTGCCTGGCACAACTCGCGATCGGGCGGCGGGCCGGACGCAGATCCGCGTACGCGACAATGGCTGCATGCCCCCTTCGGTGCTCGAGGAGGCGGACGCAGCCGCCGTGCTCGGCGTGGTCGAGGAGCTGACCGCCGCCGAGTCGATCGACGAGTTCGCGCGGCTGGCGATGGTGGGGCTCCGTGAGCTGATCTCGTGCATCGACATCTCGTACAACGAGATGAACCCGAGCGCCGGCCGCATCGAATGGATGGCCGAACCGGCCAACCCGCGCATGGCCGACTTCACGCCGGTGTTCTCACGGCTCATGCGACAGAACCCGCTCGTCGGGTACTTCGAACGGACGGCCGACACGCGGGCGATGATGTGGTCGGATCTCGTGCCGTTCGAGCAGCTGCAGCGCACCGAGCTGTACCAGGAGATGTTCCGCCCGCTCGGCATCCGGTCGCAGATGGCGATGATCGTGCCGACGCCGCCGGGCATCGTCGTGGGTTTCGCCGCCAACACCGAGCGGCCCTGCTTCTCCGAACGTGATCGAGCGGTGTTCAACACGCTGCGCCCCCATCTCGCCCACGGCTACCGGTCGATCCAGCTGCGTGACCTCGTCCGTCGCTCGCCCGGCTGGACCGGTGCTCTGGCCGACGAGCACGGCGTGGTGCACGCCGTCACCGACGATGCGGGCGAGCTCGCCGATCGGGCCGGTGTGGTGCTCGAGGCCGGGCAGCCGCTTCCCGATGCTCTGCGCACCTCGTTCGTCGAGGGTGTGAACGGGTACCGGGCGTCGGACCCGGCGGTGCTCTCGGCGACGACGCGCCTGTCGGAGGAGGCCGGCGGAGTGGCGGGCTGGCACGTGCCCGGCCCGGTCGGCCCGCACGTCGTGGTGGTGCAGACCCAGGTCGACGACATGTCGCGGCGGATGGCCGACGCCGGGCTCACACGGCGGCAGACGGAGGTTGCGATCGAACTCGTCGGCGGCGGCACGAACGCCGCGATCGCCGCCCGGTTGGGGATCGCGGAGGGCACGGTGCGCAAGCACCTCGAACAGGTTTACCGGGCCGTCGACGTGACCGACCGCGCCAGCGCGATCGCCCGCATCCGCGGGTGGTGATGGCGTACGCGGATCTGCGTATTGACGCGCCGGAGCGAGTCACCCACGATCGATCACATGCGCCTTCGCCACGCCGCCGTGGTCGCGGCGCTCGCTCTGGCGCCCCTGGCTGCCTGTAGTTTCGGCGACGACGAGCCGGCGGCCGACACGGATGTCGACGCACCGGCGACGGAGGGCGACGGCGACGCGGATGACGGCGACGCGGATGACGGCAACACCGGGGCGGCGGATGACGACGGCGACGGCGGTGCGGACGATCAGGGTTCGGCCGCCGACCTGGGTGCGGATCGGCCGGACAGTGTTCGTGACGACTATCCGGTGCCGTTCCCGGCGGGCTGGGAGCTCGACATCCAGGGCGAGATCGGGTTGACCGACGCAGGGAGCGCGCAGTTGCTGTACCCGAACGACGCCTACGACGGCATCGTCGCGTTCTACGACGACTGGTTCGAGTCGCAACCCGACGAGTTCGCCCGGTCGGTGGTGAGCGACCAGGTCATCTACCAGCTGCTCGGCGAGACGTACTACCAGGTCACGATCCTGCCCGACCACGAAGAGCGCGACCGAACCTGGACCCTCCTCCAAGTCTCCGGCGGCATCCAGACGAACTGACGCCCGGCGTCGCCACTGGCCGGCCGTCGCCCGGCGGTCGGCGTCTGGCAGCGGTAGAAAATCGGAGCGTGTTCGCGGGGCGCTGACCTACGGTCGGGGACGACCGGCGGACAGGGAGGTCCGGAGATGAGTGCACATCGCAGATCACTCACGATCTTCCAGGTCGCGCCGACGATCGACGGAGCAGCGGTCACCGATTTCGACCAGGTCGTGCTCGACTCGGTGCTCGCCGATCCGGCGCTGCAGACGTCCGACGTGACGGTCGGCCAGGAGTTCGAGGCACGCCTGTACGTCATCGCCCCGCCCGCGTCCGAACCCGGGTGGGGCGAGTTCCTGCACGACGGCTTCGGTGCGTCGTTCGCGCTCACCCCGTCGGCGTCGAACAAGGCGTTGCTCGTGATCCGGTTCTCGTACTACCGCGCCGACCGCTACTTCGCGATCACGTTCGGCAGTGGCCGTTACCTGATGCGCCGGAACGCGTATGTGCGATCGTTCGGTTTGAAGACGGCGCTGAACCTGATCTACGAGGGCGATCAGCTCGACGGGAGTTCGACGTTCGATCGGGTCCGTCAGGTCGACTCGAAGACGGTTGCCGGCAACACGTTCCGGACTCGACGGCAGGCGAACCGCGACACGAGCTTCGAGCAGTTCGGGCTCGACACCGATCGGGACCTGCTGAACACGGTGACCGGTGAGCCGATCGATCGGGGCGAGTGGGGCTCGCGGGTGTTCGGTGCGGATCACGTCGGCGTGAACGTGCCGTTGGCGTTCGACGATCTCGCGGATCTCTGCAAGCGGCTGTGGCGCGCCGGTCGGGCGGATGACTACGAGGTGCACTTCAAGTGGGTCGACAATCTGTCGACGATCACCTCCCCGAGCAAGCTCGGCGAGCTCCGGGACGACGTGGTGCAGTCGCTGCGCGATGGGGCGACCGACCTGTTCGAGCTGGCGCCGCCGGAGCTCGTCGAGTGGGACGAGATCGAGACGTTCCGGTTCGAGATCGGCGCCGCGACGGCCGACGTCGACGATCTGACGTTGGCCGGCTACCTGCAGTTCGTGGACGATCAGGGTCTGAGGGCGGTGCTGGATTGGCAACGGCTGAAGGACCATCGGGTGAGCGCGTTGGATGCGTCCGGCGACGAGTTGTTCCGGTGGCCGATCTCGCTGTGCCTGTTCGGCGAGTTGGACGACGACGGCGAGCGGATCCTGTTCGACTCCGGTGAGTTCCTCGCCGTGGCCGCCGAGTTCCTGGACGACCTCGACAACTTCATCGCGGCCATCCCCGAGTCGACGGTGGACCTGCCGCCGTCGAGGCGGGTCAACGGCAAGGAGATCACCGAGGGCGAGTACAACGAGGATGCGGCCGCCCACCTGCCGACGAACCTGCTGCTCGACAAGCGGACGGTTCGGGTGGCGACGAGCACCAGCCCGATCGAGGTGTGCGACGTGCTCACGACCGATCGCAAGTTCGTGCACGTGAAACGCAAGCTCGGGTCAGCGTCGTTGAGCCACCTGTTCGGCCAGGGTTACGTGTCGGGTGATCTCTTCCTGGCCAGCCCGGGATTTCGGGCCGCGGTGGCGGCGGAGATAGCGGCCGCGGAGGCCGACAAGGGTTCGGGCCCGATCTTCACGGACTCGCTCGACTTCGACCACCCGGACTCAGCGTCGATCGAGGTGGTGTACGCCGTCGTCGCCGACTGGAACGGCGACGCCGTCGTCGACCGCCTCCCCTTCTTCTCCAAGGTCAACCTCCGCAGACACACCACCGACCTCAGACGAATGGGCTACCAAGTCACGTTCAAGAAGATCGACATCGCCTGAGCGGGTCGGGGCGGTTCAGGCTGGGGCGACGCGGCGGTGCCCAACCCAGTGTGACCGCGTTTCCCGCCGGGAAGCGGCCGGGAGGTCGGGAGAGCGCGCTCACTTCAGCGCTCAACAGACGAGCGACGGCGTCTCGAACGGCTGCTCGGTCGATGCGAGCACGCGACCGCGTTCGTCTCGGTAGACGCCGATGATCGTGAACTCGCCGTTCGATGGCGTGAGTCGCACCGTCGCAGGCGGGTGCCCCGGTTGCGACCACGCGGAGGTCGAGTGTTGCCGAACCGGGCCGTCGCCGAATCGGGTTCGAACACCGATCGATGCAACGCCATCCGGCGGCTCACCGGGCCACACGACGTGCACGTCCCAAGCGCGGCCGCTCAGTGCACATGTCACGGTGTATGTGAACGGTGGCGGAGGGTCGATGACGATCGGCGTGGTGGTCGTCGTGGCCGGCGTCGTCGTGGGTGCCGTCGTCGTGCTGCCCGGCTCCGAGGAGGGCGTTGCGATCATCGACTCGGCCAGTCGACGTCCGCCCTCCTGCCCGAGCGAGTTGACCACCTTCAACACGAGCGGCGCTCCGAAGATCAGGAACAACGCAAACAGGAGCAGCTTCAGCAACCCACCCTGACTCTGAGAGGTTCTCCGACGAACGGACGCACGTCGCTCAGACCCGACGCGACCAGAAGGAAGGCGACGAGGCGGAAGCTTCGTCGCCCGTTTCGGCTCCGGGGCCGACTCCGCCGTGGGGCTCAGTGTGTGCTGGGACCGAGCGGCCGACGTTCGGTCCTCGGGCTCGACGCCAAATGCGTGTCGGACTGCGGACGCCGCGGCTGCGACATCGATCGTGCCGTCGCCCGACTCGAGTTCGCGGCGCAGATGCGACGGCGAGCACAGCCGAAGCCCATCCCACTCGAATGTGTTCCTCGGCAGCGACGGAGCCAGGATGCACATCAGCGGGTCCACCGGATAGCCGACGAGTTCGGCGACGACCGACGCCTCCCAGATCGACGTCTCGATCGTCTTGGTCAGGGGTCGCCGGCCTGTCCAGAGCATGCCCGCCCCCTTCCCCGAGCCGATCGTCACTGGGTTGGAGTAGTTCTTGCTGTCGACCGCCCATATTCCCGTCGGGCCGATGACGAGGTGATCCACGTTCGCTTTGGAGTTCGGGAGTTGCAGGTCGTGGAAGACGACGTACTCGGTGGGAAGTCGATCGAGGACGGCCGCGATCCGGCGTTCTCCTTCGGCACCGCGTTCCCACTTCTCCGCCTCGCGTTGCAGGCGCGCCGCCCGCTCGCGTTTCTTCCGTGCCTGCTCCGCCGCAGACTCTCCAGCCGCCATCGACGCAGAGTATTTCCCCGAGACGAGGTACCAGCGAGTCGGCGGATCAGGTCGGCGGGATGTTCAGCGACTGACGGACGTTGACGATCGCCTTGGTGAGTCGTGGCCGAGGTCGGCGTCGGGGCGGGCGCGGAAGGCGTCGATCGCGACGACTCGTTCGGTGCTGCCCTTCTTGGCGATCGCGAGATTCATCGGATAGAGGAACGGCGACGAGGTACCGAGGTTCGGCGACCTGTAACTCGGGCACCGATTGGTCGGCATCCAGTCTCGGTGCGCGACCTGATCACCAATCAGACCTGCGGATCCGAGGGTCCATCAGAATCGCATAGACGTACGAGGGTGCGCTCAGGTGCTGGACCGGTGTCGTGTTCTCCAGCGGACAGAGGACGAGTGCCTTCTCGATGGCCGTTCGGCTGATGGAACGGTTCGTGGTGTGGAGCCTGATGGTCCGGCCACGTGCCGTGTACGTGAACGGCTTGCCCAGAATCTGATGAAAGACCTGGCCACTACAGGATTCGATCCGCTGCCAAACACTGTCGGCGAGGTTCATGACCATCCCCATCCTCTCGGTTCAGGTCGACGCAGCCGGTGGCCGGAGCTGAGGTTCCCAATCAATGTCGGGTCCGCCGGCGGGCCGAGGCCATGCCTCGACAGCTCGTTCGGCAAGCCATTGACTGCGGATGCGGATTCGTTCCTCGTCCCAGTCCCGGCTCCACAACTCGTCCGTCCAGCGCTGGCCGGCGGCGGACGGCTTGGCAAAGATCGACGAATGGGCCAGACGCAACAGCGTGAAGCGACGGACTTCGGGTGCCTTCACGCTCCAAGCCTTGTGCTGGATCGTGCCGTTGAGCTTCTGGGTGAGCAGCGTCAGGTTTCCGAGGCGGTGCACAGCGTCCTGCCGCACGGCAGCGGCGTGGGAGTCGTGGACTGGGACCGGCCAGTAGTCACGCCAGGATTGAGGTAGGAGGTGCTCAATCTGCAAGCGCTCGCTTGCACTCCGCGCTCGATCGTGCTCGCTTCGGGCATCGTGCAGGTGATTCTCGATACCGACGAGCAACGTTCGCAGGCGAGCTCGGTAGACGTTGTTGAAGAGATTGCGGTCGAGCAGACCCGATCGAAACTCACTGTCGCTCGGCCAGCGCCGGGAGTCCGCACTCTGGTTGGCGAGGAGTTCGCGGACAGCATCGCCGACGCGTGAGGGCGGCACCTTCTGTGCACCACCGAGCACCGACAAGAAGAGATTGTTGTAGTCCTTCGTCGTCATTCGGCAGATGGCACGACGCATGGTGAACGAAGAGATCGCTTCCGCAACCTCGTCGAGCTCCACATCTGAGACGCCGTCCCTCGTCGCCAGCCCCAACACGAGGGGCCACGGCGTCGAGGTTCGCGTTGCCTCCATGGCATCCACCAACTCACCGAGTGGCGAGGTCGGATTCATCGATCGAAGCTCTAGGTAACGATCCCCGTCTGTTCGTAGCCGATTGACGACATCCACCGCCGAGAGCCCTGAGTCGCTGAGCCAGCTCTTGAACTCTTCGAAGAGATCGTCGACGCGGATTTCTCGGCCCGTGGCAGCTGCAAGCCAGTAGCCAATGAACACGTCGATGAACACGCGCCGGATCCGACCCGTTGTCATCTCGTCTCGCCATGGGCTCGTGTCGAACGGGAGCCAGGTGGTCAACAGGTCATCGAGGTGAGCGCCGCCGGCCTCGGCGCGTTCAAACAGCAGGTTCTTGATCAGATCAGCCGCCGAGAGTGGTTCGCCTCGCCCGTTCAGGACCTCGAAGATCACCATTGGATCTTCTGAGCTGTCGAGCATGATGTGCACAATCTGAATTCGTTTGTCGACCGCGAAGTGGAGCGCCTCGAGCCGTAGTGCCGGGTCCTCGAGCTCGCTGAGCCATTCTCGGACCGCCGACTCGAACCATTCTCGTGCCTCGCAGAGCTGGTCGCTGACATGCAGCCCTTCGACCGGGCGATCCAGTGACGATCGCCCCGTGCGAATCGCCCACTCGAAAGCGAGCTTGTCGATCGGGAGCGGCACCAGCTTGGGCCGATCCTCCGGGAACTCGATGTCGACCGCGCGGTCACTGTTGGTCACGAGGTCGTCGAACTTCCCCGCGACCGAATCCAGCCCGAGTTGCGAAGCGACTTCGCGCGTGGCGGCCAGAAGAATCTGCAGGGTGGTCAACCTCTGTTGACCATCGATCACACTCGAAGCAGTGAGTCGGCGCGGCTTCGGCTTCCGCACCTGCGTGACGATCGCTCCGAGGAAGTAGTCGGGTGCTTCGTCCGAGTTGTCGTCCGCCCACTCGGCCTCGACCGACTCGGCGGCACCAGCGAGGTCATCCCACAACAACTGCCAGTGGTCGTCACTCCAGACATACGGTCGCTGAAAATGGGGGACTACGTAGACATGCGACCGAGAGAGCTCGGTTCCGAGCTTGGAGTCGCTCGCCTGCATTGCATCGCCCTTCTCCGATGATCGCATTGTCCGCTTGACTGCGGAATCGGGATGCGTGTACGCCTGCGCTTCCCGCTCGCGATCTGTCTGCAATCGAACCCTACTTGCCCCGGACAATCCGAACGATCTGAGCTGCCGCGTCTGCAGGGTCGTCGTGCTCCCAGACTCGAATGACCTTCCAGCCTGCGGCCTCGAGGATGCGGTCCGTCTCCTCGTCCCGCACCTTGTTGCGTGCGAGCTTGTCCGCCCACCACTCGGCGTTCGCCTTCGGCTGCGTAGCGTGGATCGGGCACGAGTGCCAGAAACAACCGTCCACGAATACCGCCACCTTCTTCTTTGTGAAGACGATGTCGGCTCGCCGCCGGACGCCACGGATCGGAGGATGGTCGACTCGGTAGCGCAGGCCTGCTGCGTGTAGGCGGCGCCGGATCGCAAGTTCAGGCCCGGTGTCCTTCTGAGCCTGACGACTCATACGCCGACTGACGTCGGCTGTCGAGGGCGCCGGGCGAGACACGGAGCTGCCTAGGCCGGACCCGAACTCACAGCGACGACCGAACTTCTTCGAGCGCGGACTTCATCTCGGCTGCTGTCTGGAAACGCTCGCTGCGGTCGTTGGCGCAGGCGCGCAGCAGGAACTCGGCGAGCGCTCCGTCGAGATCCTTGCGGAACTGACGGGGGTCTCGCGGCTCGACATCGAGCATCGGTCGCGCTTGCGGGTACGGGTGTTGCCCGTCGCAGAGCAACTCGTACAGCGTCACGCCGACGGCGAACAGGTCGGTCGAGACGTCCCAGCGGGTGAGGTCGGCATCGGGAGGCTGATACGGCGGGGTGCCCGAAACGGTGTGGACCGGGTCGCCGACCCGCGAGGCGATGTTGAAGTCGAGCAGCTTGACGCCCGTGCGAGTGAGCATGATGTTCTGCGGCTTGATGTCACGGTGCACGAGTGCGTTCTCGCTCATCGACATCAGCTCGCCGTACTCGTCCTCGGAGATCTCACCATCCCGCTTCTTGGCTTCGAGCGCGTCGAGGCGTTCGCTGTCCGGGTGGATTGCCGTCAGCGCGCCGAGCAGCTTGAGGGCGACGTCGACGGCGTCGGGGTCACGCATCTGTCGCTTGCCACTGGCGTATTCGGCGAGCATCTCGCCGTCGATGTACTCCATGATGAGGTACCACTCGCCGTTGTCCGTCCGGTCCGCCCAGATGACCTGGACGACGTTCGGGTGTTGCACCTTGCGCAGTGCACCGATCTCACGCCTGACCGCGTCGTAGCCGGCGGCGTTGTCGAACAGCTTGAGAGCACGCACCTCACCCTCGACGACGTC
The DNA here is from genome assembly GCA_033344875.1 of Ilumatobacteraceae bacterium. Classification (NCBI taxonomy): domain Bacteria; kingdom Bacillati; phylum Actinomycetota; class Acidimicrobiia; order Acidimicrobiales; family Ilumatobacteraceae; species Ilumatobacteraceae bacterium. The sequence goes on from JAWPMO010000001.1 coordinate 2,816,125, forward strand.
GCGCACCCGGTAGACCTTCGAGAAGCCGCCGCTGCCCAGGAGTTCCTCGACCTCGAAGCGGCCGCCGATCTGGTCCCCCACCGAATAGTCGCGTGCAGGCACCTTCGACGAGACCTCTCGCTGGTCGGGCGCTGGCAGTACCTCTCTGTCGGGGGCTGCATCGTCGATGTCGACTCCAGCGTCGGCACCGCCACTCAGGCGATGCTGCACCGATTCGTCGCACTGCACGACGACCTCGGGGCCGTCACCGATCCGGAAGGAGAGATCGACCTGGCCGAACTCCTTGGCGCCGATGAACGACTGGGCCTCCTTGACCCGGCGACGCATCTCGACCGCCAGCGTCGCCGCCCACGACAGGAACTCGTCGGGTACGTCCATCGACGGGTCCGGGTACAGCAACCGCAACAGGCCGTCCACGGTGTTGTTCACTGCCTTGCGGTCTCGTCCACTGAGCGCGCTGCCCCACTCGACGCGCCCCTGCAGCACTTCGAGCCGCGAGGTCGACCGGAGTTGACTCCACACCTCGGCGAGGTAGTCGCTCACAAACCCGAAGTGATCGGTGAAGTACGACGGGTCGAGTTTCGGTACGTCCCATCCCGGGATGTACGCGTGGATGCGGTCCATGAACGCCGTGTCGTCGCGCATTTCTTTGGGGAGCGGCCCGAGAAGATGACCGGTGCGCAGCTGGGTCTGCACGTCGACGTCGAAGTTGCCGACCATGACGATGCCGCCCTCGGCGCGGATCGACTCGCGCCCGCGGCTGAACTCGCCGGACTCCATGTACCCCTTGAGGATGTTGACGCCTTCCTTCTGGTCGAAGGACACGCCGGACACCTCGTCGAAGCAGATCACGTCGTACTGGGCCACGAGCCCTCGGCGACCGTTGGCCATGTTCACGAACATGTTGGCGATCGTCGCCTTGCCGCCCGACACGAGGTGTGCGTACGGCGAGATCTGCTGGAACAGGTGCGACTTGCCGGTGCCGCGTGGGCCGAGTTCGACGGCGTTGTAGTTGCGCACGACGAACGGAACCATGCGTGCGATCAGGATGTCCTGTTGCCGCTCATCGAGTCGCGACGGCTCGAAACCGACACTGCGCAGCAGGAGGTGGCGCCACTGCTCCAACGTGAACGAGGCGCGCCCTGCAACGAACGTCTGCAACGCGTCGCGGGTCGACATCTGGATCGGCCGGATCGCAGCGACTCGGAACGGTGACCCGCCCTTCTCCTGTGCGAGGGCGGCGATGTACTCGAGCGTGACCTCGGCGTAGAAGCCGCCGGTGAGCATCCGCTGGTGCTGTTCGACCAGGTCGGGGCCGATGGCGATGTCGTTGACCTGGAGGCTGGGAAGTTCGGCCTTGTAGCCGTCGGACTTGGCGTCGAGGCGGGCACGCAACAGGTCGATGATCTTGATGCGGCCCTTCTCGCGGGCGCGGTGTTTGAAGAGCTCCTCTTCGCCGGCACGGACCGTGCGGTCGGCCATCGACTGCTTGACCATCTCGAGGCCGGCGGCGATCTCGTTCTCGTCGGTGGTGGCGCAGTAGCGACCCAGCATGAACTCGCCGACGTAGGTCGGCACGGGGTACTGGCCCCTGAACTGTTGGGCGAGGTCCTTCTTGACGAGGAAGCCGTCGAAGGCGCCGGCAGCGAGTTGGTCGAGGTCGTCGAGCGTCGTCATGTGTTGCGCCCCACGGTAGTTGCGCGTTGCAGCAGGATTGCTCCGGCGGCGTCAACGACCACGACGTGGACGACCTCGTCTTCGTGATCGTCGGGGACGAACCATGTGTACTGCCCGGCCTCCTGTGTGACGTCGACGTGGTCGGCGATGACGCTCGTCGGGTCCCCGGCGGTCGCCCGCAACTGGACGGTCGCGCCGTCGGGTAGACCGGACAGCAGGGCACGGAGCCGGAGGCCTCGCCACAGGAGTTGGCCGAGGGTCACGTCGGATGTCGGTGCCGCACCGGCGGTGACGACCAGCCGGGGCACGACGCACTCCTGCGGGCTGACGCCGCCGTGCTCGTACGGCTTGTTCTTCTCGAAGCAGGTGATGCCGACGGCGACGGCGATGCGCACGTCGCGGTCCCAGTGCCACGGGACGGTCGGGGTGTCGATGTGGGCGCCCGGCTTCACGCGGGCGCAGCGGCCCTTCTTCTTGACGGTGACGGCGACGGGGAGGCTCTCGTTCTTGGGGAGCCCGTTCGGCAGGAGGAGCCAGCCGTGGTCGGTGACAACGGTAATTCGGCGCCAGCCGGCGGCTATGAGTTGACGGACGCGGTCGGCGATGCGGTCGACCTGATTGTCGAGTTCGTCGACGAGGTCGACGCCGAGCTTGTGTCCGCGACTGTCGATCTCTCCGGTCTCGGTCCAAGCGACACCGCTGGGGTCCCCGGTCTCGGCGCCTCGCAGCACCTGGATCCTGGCCTTCTCCATGAGACCTTCCAGCACTGCCATACCGGCGGACGGGCCGTCGGGAGCTCGTCGTGCATCGAGCACGTCGCCGGCGGCGAGCTGGCCTTGGTCGACGGGGACGAGGACGGGTTTCGCGGTCTCGGTGATGGTGGGGAGTGCGGCAAGGCTCGACGTGAGTTCAGTGTCGAGCCCGACGCTCTCGAGGCGACCCCGCAGCCGGTGGGCGACGTCGAGTCGCAGCCCGTCGACGAACACCACGGCATCACCGTCGGCGACGACGGGAGCCGCGCCTGCGGCATACGTGTCCGCGTTGGCTTCGGGCCCGATGGCCGTCTGGAGTGCGGTGGCGAGATCGTGGAGCCACGGGCGGTAGATCGCGTCCAGTACGGCGGCTACAGCGTCTCGGGCGGGGCCCGTGGGTGCATCTGCGATCGCATCGATCGCCGCCTGGTCCACCCGCCAACCGTCGCTGGCGTAGCCGCTGGCGATTGCATCGACGGTCGCCTGTTGTACGGCAGGGGTGGTGAGCTCGGCGACCCGGGCGATGTGCTCGAGGGCGTTGGCGAGTGGTGCCTCACCGAGTTGGCTCCACACCCAGTTGCGTCGCTCACGATGCTCGGCTTCGAGCTGCAGGAGCGTCGAGCGAGCCGGGGCCGCGTGCAGGTTGGGGAGGTCGAGCAATGCGGCACGGAGTTGGTCTTCCTTCGCCTCGTTCTCCTGGGGCCATGCGCTCATCGGCTCGGGCAGGAGTTCGTCGGGGCGTGCGGCGCGGAGCCGGTCGGGGATGTTCGGGTAGTCGCTCGGGTGTTCCCGATACCGCTGCCACACAGCGCCCCATGCACCCTTGGCCAGTCCGAGGAGGCGGGCGGCTTCGACCTCGCCGTCGCGCTCGGGTGAGAAGCGGTAGTCGTGCTCGGCCTGTTGCAGGAACGCCGTCCACGCCGCGTTGTCCATCGTCGACCGTGCGCGCGCGGGGTCGCCGATGTAGTTCAACAGGGCGCGAACCGGGTCGGGGTTGAGCAGCCCGTGGACAAAATCGGCGTCGATGTGCCGGTGTGCGAGTTGGGCAACCGGCATGTCGAGCAGGCGGGCCATTCCTGCGGCGAGACCCTTGGCGGTCTCCTGGTCGCCGGCGACCGACAGCCCGAGCCCGCTGTCGGGGTTGGAGAGCAGCGATGTGACGGTCCAGTCCTTGCCGTTGGGGTGGCCGAACAACTCACAGCGGTGTTGCAGTCCGGCGATCGGCGCGAGCGCGGAGTCGATGTCGGCGATGGCGCGCAGGTCGCCACGGGAGGCGCCGGGCAGGTACACGATCGGCAGCCCGCCCGGTGAGCCGTCGACGACGAGTTCGCCGGAGATCACCGTCCGGAGCCAGTAGGCGGGGCCCTGCCAGATTGCAGGGTCGTACGCTCCGAGCGTGAGGATCAGCCGGTCGCGTCGCAGTTGCCCGACGGCGCCGGCCCACTGGCGGGCTTCGTCGGTCCACAGCAGCGCGATCGGCGCGTCGAGCGCGTTCCCGTCGTGACCGGCGGCGTGGTCCAGCGCGTCGAGCAACCGGTCTCGAACGGTGCTCACGTGCTACCCCGGGCGGCCTGCTTCTCGGCGATCGTGCAGTGCAGGTCGTTGTGGCGTTCGTTTCCGTCGGGGTTCTTGCCGCGGTCCTTGCGCCAGTGGACGTTGAAACTCGACCGCAACACACCGGCCTCGACGAAGGGGCGCACGTTCAGCCGTACGCCGTCGTTCAGGTCAGGGTCCCAACCGATCGCCTGTTCGTGGAGCTCCTTCCACCGGACGTAGATGTCGTACGGCGGCTCGCCCTCCAGGATCAGCACCAGCTTGCGCTGCAGTTCCTGCGCCGCCGCCAGCCTGTCGTCGGCACCAGCGACGTCCTCCTGGACGGCAGCCTGCTGCCGTTCGATCCAGTCATTGAGGTAGCTGTAGGTCAAGCGCTGAAGATTCCCGGCATCGAGCCGGTGGTAGTTCACGAGTGCGGAGAAGCCGTCCTTGCGGCCGTCCCAGACGTGCCAGATGAACGGCCGGTTCTGGAACACCTTGCAGTGCTGCTTGAAGAAGTCATCCCGCAACCAAGACGCCAGATCCGTCTTCCTCGACCCCGACCGCTCCAACAACTCGCCAGTACGCGCCGGCGACCACGTCCCACCGAACGCCCGCGCCAACAGCTCCTGCAACCGATCCGCCGCCGACCGTTCACCAAGGACGGACGGCAGGCAGACGATCCCGTCGTCATCAGCCAGCTCATCGAGATGATCCGACTCTGCCTGCTCCGGCCACCGATACCGCAGCAACCGACCAACGGCCACCTGCAACGGCTCCGTCGCCATCTCGGGACGACCCTCGAACAACCACTGCGTCGGGTCATCCGACCACGGCTCCGGCAACCCATCCGGAAACCGCTCCTCCGCCACACGCCGCCAACGGTCAACCTCAAACGGCACTTTCAACAAAGTGGCATTCATGACCTTCAAGGAGTCATCGATATTTCGGACGGCTTCGTTGTAGTCAAGCGACGAGCAGAAAGCCCAGAGGGTAGGAAGGTCCCGTTCGTTCATCGGCCAGACAACAGCGCAGTTGTTGTCGAAGCTCGTTCCCTCGTACAGAGTGCTCTTCAACTCGCCAGTGAGGGCGACTGCGATCCCTCTCCTACCCCAAGCATCGTGACCTTGCAGCGCTGCTATGCCCTCATCTGCCAGCCGATGTAACGCACCTTCACCGCCGCTCCAATCGAGGACGTGCTCACGGCCACTGTACGGCAGCGACCTCCTGACAGTGCTTTGATGATTCCGCCAGCGGTCGGAGCACGGCCCCAACTCCCAGAACTTTCGGATTAGACGGTTTGAGTCACCGGTTCTGAGCCCGTACCTGCTGTCCGCGAACTCAGAGAGCAGCGACGCCGAGCCGACCGGAGCGCTCAGAATCCTCGCGTCAGGATTTTGAAGTTGCGACGCCTGGGGGAAGTTGGTGAGCTCGCGAAGGGCTAGGTCCTGACGCGCCTCCACTGGCGAAATCGTCGAAGACGTATCGATCATGGAACTCACAGCACCCGGCTCAGGAGCACCGCTATTCACAACGGCTAGCACCACGCGGACGCGAGTTCCGATCGCGTCGGTCTCAAAGGCGCGAGCACCAAGCCACGCGATGACGGGCAGGCCGAACGTACCCAGCAGATCACGCCGCATCGCCTCATAGCGCGAAGTGTGCATCCAGTTCTCTGGCAGGACCATCGCGACTTGTCCGCGAACCCGACGGGTTAGAAGCTGCCGCAGGAATACCGTCGACAGGTCATGTTTCGCCTCCGGGTACTCAGCGTTGGCGTAGCGCCGGAGCACCGTATCCATTCTGCCAATCGCCAGAAACGGTGGGTTGGTGCAGATGAGTGTGAAGTGGCGGGAGAGGTAGTCGGCGGCTCTGGCGATGCCAGCGGCGTCGGCGCCCAACACCGAGGTGGCGGGGTCCTCGGCTTCGCGGGTCAGTGCTGTGTCGAGGAGGGGTTGGATGTCGTCCCAGTCGACATCCTCGAACGACGACTGCAGGCCCGTCGGATCAGTGATCTCGACGACGCGCTTCGGATCGATCAGCGAACCGAGCGTGTCGGCGTCGCGAAACAGAATGTGCAACCGGACGAGCGCGTTCTCCAACCGCTCATCACCACGAGCGAGCGCCTTCCAGTCGTCGACCGGCGCTTTCACCGGGATCCCCGAACACGCGATGTGCGGGGTCGGCAACTCACGCCACCCGCCCCCCGCCTTCCAGGCAGAAAGAGCGACAGCGAACATGGCGATCTGGACACACCGCGGATCGAGCTCCAACCCGAACAGGTTGTCGCGCAGCACCGCATCCTGCGCATCGACCGGATCGAGGCCTTCTTCTTCGGCGCGCATCTGCCACAACATGCCGAACGCCTCGACCAGGAAGTGACCCGACCCGCAACACGGATCCATCACCGTCACCTCACCGACGGTTTCGGGCCAACCGTCGAAGCTGCCGGCGGCCGGGTTGCCGTCGTCGTCGAACCGCAGGAACTCCCACCCCTCGAGCAGCGAACTGTCAGGATGACGGGCCGCCCACCACGCCCCGAGCGAGTTCTCGAGCAGGAACCGCACCATGTAGTTCTCGGTGAACAACTGCGTCACCGGCCCCAGATCGGCGCCGCCGATCTTGCGTTCCGACGCGTTGACCTCATCCTTCTTGTCGCGCTGCCAGTACTGATACACCCATCCCAACGCATCGTCGGCGACGAACACCTCGGCCGGCAACGACGCCACCAGGGCCTCCAGCCGGGCCAGACCGTCAGGCGTCAGCCGCAGTCGAAATGCCGGGTCGTCGAGCCCGAAGATCCCCGGCAGAATCTCAGCGGCGAAACGTGCCGCCACCGACCAGCCGTCGGGTTCGCCCATCGACTCGGCCAGTTCTTCACACTCGGCCAACGACACCGGTGCGCCGAACTCCGGGTGCACCAACAGACGGTTCTCGGCCAGGAACCGGGCGAACAGCAGGCGATGCCACTGCTCGTACGCACACTCGGCGACCAGCAACTCGATCGAGCCGTCGGTATCACCCAACTGACGAGACCGCGCCCGCAGGCCGCGACGCAGCAGGCGTTGCTCATCGGTGAGGAACGCCGGCGGGCGGTCGCCCCACACGTCCCACGGCTCGAGCACGGCACGGCACGCGGCATCGGCTTCCCGGCGCCCAGCGACACACACGTTCTCGAGCTGCTTGCGATACTCCGAACCCAACACTGCCATGGTGATTGCTCCCGTCCCCGTCGGCTCAGATGATGACGATCGCGTCGTCGTCGATGTACTGCTTGAGCTGGTCGCGGAGCGAATCGACGTAGTGGTTCACGTCGTCGTGCGATTTCAGCGTGGCGCTCGGCGGCGTCACCTCGACCCGCTTCTCCTCCGGCTCCAGGAGGCCGGCGGCGACGCGGCGTGCCGCCTGCACACGGGCGGGAATCACCAGCGTCAGCTCGTTCAGTGCCTTCAACGGCCGCGCGTCGAGCGCCGCGAGCAGCTCGTCGTGCGACGTCGCGTCGGCGGCGGCGAAGGGCTGCAGCGAGTGGGCGGCGCGGAGCTCGCCCTGCTGGTCGCCGGTCAGCCGCTGCCAGCCGTCGTCCGATTCGAGCGCCGCTCGCTCGCGCTCGTCGACCTCGGTGACCCGCGCGATCGCCTCGTCGCGGGCAGCCCGGAGCATCGAGCAGACCTGTTCGACAAGCGGTGCAACCGGGTCGGGATCGTCGAGGAGTTGGCGGCCCGTCTCGACGGCGTCGCGCTGCTGCGCCACGCCGTCGACGCCGGCAAGGCCTGTGGCGTGGGCGAGCAGGCGGTTCAGTCGGTCCCACTGGTCGAGCCTGGTCTGCCGCGCCTCGACGAGTTCCTTCCAGCGGCCGATGTCGGCCTTGAGGTCTGCCGCGTGTTCGGCGGTCTTCTTGACCAGCGCGTTGCCGGCCAGCTGCTGCAACTCGGCGACGTGGGCGGCCTCAGGGGCCGCGGGCAGCGGAGGCGCGCCGCCTGCCTGGCCGGCGAGATCGGTGACGTACTGCAGCAAGCCGCTCACAGCCGCACCCTCCTGGCCTTCTGTGTACTTCACCCCGGCCGCGGTCAGCGCTCCGCGCACCGCCATGCGCTCCTGCAGCGTCGGCGGTTCGTCCTCCTTGTAGAACGTCGCCTTGCCGATCTGTGTCGGAGGGAGTTCCTTCGGGCCGGCCACCGCCTTGCTGTCGAGCTCGGCACGAACGTGGCCGTTGGCCAACAACACCAGCAGGGCACCGTGAATCGCGTCGGACTCCCAACCGTACGGCGGCTCCTTGAGGAACTTCACGACCTCGCTGCCCTTCACCCCGCCGCCCGGGACGCGCGACAGCACCTCCTTTGTCACCGGGTTGGCGAGCACCTCGCCCGACCACCCCACCTGGGCCAGCGCGTCGCTCGCGCCGTCGCGTACCTTGCTGACGACCTTGCCCCAGCCGTCCTGGTCGGCGACGCCGAACTTGGAGAACTGACGGACGAGAGACTTCTCGGCCGCCTGCTGCACCGTCGCCCGCAACGTCGTCACGGTGAGCTCGTTCCCCCCGCCCTGGAACACTCGGGCCCCGGCGACGACCTGGTCGAACAAGGTCGTGAGCGTGCGCTCCGCATCGCGAATCCTCGACTGCATAGCGTGCTTGGCCTGCCGACCCTCGTCGGTCTGCGGTTCCGGGCGGCTGTTGACGGTCTCCTCCGCCGCAGCGTGGGTGGCGAGGGCGTCTCTGATGGCGTCGGCCTCGACCTTCGGGAGCAGGACGAAGACGACCGGGCTGTCGGGGCCGGCCGTGGCCGCTGCGTTCTTCACCGTGGTGTCGGTCACCGACCACTCGTCACGGAACCACACCGGAACGGCGTTGCCCTCGGCCGTCGGCAGGTCGTCGTCCCACTCGCGCGTGATCGACCGTGGCACCTTGGCGAGCCCCTGGTCGATCTTGATGCCACCCATCTCGGCGTCGACCGCCGTCAACAACCGACTGTGGCGAAGTGTCGCCAGACGACCCGAGTCGGCCCGGATCGCCGCACGCCGGCGGTTGTAGTCGGCGGTCCACTCCGCCCCCTCCTCGGTCTGGAGCAGGTACTGCTCGTCGATCTTGACGACACGGCCGTCGGCCACCAGATCGGCGAGCAGGGCGGGTACCTGCTTCCGCAGCTCCGCGCCGTCCTCGGCGAGATCCTCCACCAGGAGATCGGCGATCCACGGTGCGGTCGCCCGGAGCCCCGAGTCGTTGACGCCGTCCTGGGGAAGCTGGGAGATCAGGAAGATCAGCGCACAGATGCGCGACTTGAGCAGGCCCGCCGGGGTGCCGTCCTGGAGCCCGCGGATCGTCTCGTCGATCTCCTTGAGTAGCACGCCGCTCTGCTGCATGCTCGCCGCTTCCGACGTGAACACGAAGTCGCCACCGATCACGTGTCCGACCGGCTCGTCGGCCACGCTCTTCACCGCCTCGTGCACGATCTTGAGCTGAGTCCGCAGCACCCCCGCCTTGCCCGCCTTGTCGATCGACCGGAGCGTGCGCTCGAAGAAGCGGCGTCGGGTGGGCAGCAACGGGTAGTCGGCAACCAAGGTGTCTCGATCGGCGCCCTTCGCCTCGAGTCGGGTGCCGCCGAGGTGTTGATCGATCTCGCCGCTGACCCCGGCGAGCGTGGTCTTGATCGCGTCGACCTGATCGGGCTTCTTTCGCAGCACCACCTGGCGGACAACCGTCTCGACGTCGGTGTCCGAGAGCTGCACCGTGACCGAGAAGCGATCCTGCAGCTTCTGCAGGGTGGAGTTCGCGGTCAATGCCGCCTGACCGGTGGCGACCACCAACACCTGGCTGTCGAAACGCGACGAACACCCCTCGACCACGTGTTGCACGTCGAGCGCGCGGGCATTGTCGTCGTTGATGTACTGCTGCATCTCGTCGAGCACGACCAACGTGAGCGGCACCTTGCCCGGGGTCGTGCTCTGGAGCTGCAGCACCTCGTCCATGGTGTCGAGCATCTCGTCGTCGCTGATGTCGCCGACCCTCGGGTACTGGTCGCGCAGCGCCGCGGACACCTCCGCCGGGGTCGTGCCGAACGACGCCCCGGCGTCGATCAAGGCCTGGGCCAGGATCGGTGACACGTAGAGGTTGCGGAGTTCGCGATCGAACTCCTTGCCCTTCGCCTTCACGCTGTCAGCGACCTGGTCGAGCATGCCGTTCTGCCGGAGGAACAGCGCCAGTCGGGCGAGCTCGTACTGGTTCGGCAGGCCAGCGGCAGCGAAGATCACGTTGAGGAACGCCAGGCGGACGGATCCGGCGGCGCTGCTGCTCATGGTGCCGGCAGCCGACCAGATCCCGCCCTGGCGGTTACCGGCGTTCGTGAGCTCGACGAGATGCCGGTCGATGTCCGGAGTGAGTCGCGCCAGGTCACGGGCTGTGGTTCCCGACGGGAGCACCGGGTTACGCCAGAGGTACTCCAGCACCTTCATCAGGTGCGACTTGCCGCTGCCGAAGAATCCACTCACCCATGCAGCGGGCTGCTCGTCCTGGCCGAGATGGGAGAGGTACTGATCGAGGATGCGCTCCAGGCCGCGCTCGTACTCGCCCTCGCAGACGAAGCTGCGGAGTTCCCACTCCAGCGTGGACCAGGCCTTCTGGTCCTCCGGGTTGCCGACCTTGGCCACGCCTAGGTTGGGGATGTCTCCAGCGGTGGGGTCGACAGCGAAGGTGTCACGGTTCTTGAGCGTCACGGCGACGTATTCCTCAGTTCGGTTCGAATCGGGTCACGGCGGGTTCGTTTCTCGACTGGTTCGGGTGGTTGGTCATGTGCGGGCGGAGATGACGGTGGCGTGGTAGTTCCAGCCGTCCTGGGCGCCGAGGAGGCGGAAGTTGTTCCCCTCCACCTCGCCGGGGAAGAACATCAGGAGCCGACCCTCGTTGGCGTCCTCGACCGCCTCGACCAGGGCCGACATCTTCACGTGAGGGCCGAGCCCGAACAGGCTGGAGCCCCCGAGCAGGCCGATCACGGCGTCGGGGCCGGTGTGCTCCTCGACCTGCCGGCGCACCTGGTTCGCCAGATCGTCGAAGAAGCCAGCCAGCTCGGGCTCCATCAGTTCGGGTGACTCGAAGTACGCATCTCGGTAGTCGTGGGCTGCCATCCAGCGTTCGAACTCGTTGCTGACGTCGATCAGCGCCCAGCGATAGCCGGCCTCGACCGTGCGGTGCTCGAACATCGGGAGGTTGGCGCGCAGCCGGCGTTCGTCGGAGGGCGCGTACACCGCAGCCCAGACGCGTTGCGGCGGGGCGAGATTGGCCGGCCAGGGCAACTGGATGAACTGCTTGTAGCTCTGGATGAGCTGCTCGACACGGTTCACAGCAGCTGCCCTTCCATCGGTCGCATCAGCGTGCTGAAGCCGACCTCGATGACCCCGGCGCTGTGTCGGAAGTCGATGAGCGAGCGCTGCGAGGCCAACGTCGCCAACTCGAGGAGGTGCGGAACCGGCCGATCGAGCACCTTCGCCCACTCGGTGTGGAAGAGCGCCTCACCGCCGACGCCTTCGAGGTGGCCGAGCAGGAGTGCGTAGGCGACCGTCGAGGCGGTCGCGTCCGCCCGCCGCCGGCGCTTGACCTGACCGTCGGCAGGGTCGAGGTGGCCGGTCTGCTGCCACGACGAGTAGCTGTTGCGCCCGATCTTGCCAATCGTCGATGCGCTGTAGACGCCGGGGAACTGTTCCTCGGCCGCCTCGCCGAGCTCGTCGCGGTTCACCTCGTCGCCCGGCTCGCGACTGATGATGACCTTGGCGGTCGACCGGAACACGGAGTCAGTGGCGAGCGCGCAGAGACCGGCGAGCAGCGGCTGCCCCTTCGGGTCGTCGGACCAGACGTCGCGCAGCGCCCGGAACAGGATCCGGTCGTTGCTCAGTACGTAGAGCTCGCGGAGCGAGCGGAAGGTGCGCTTGCGGACCTCGGCCGTTTCCTTGCCGAGGACATTCTCTTCGATGACCGTGCGCTCGTAGTCGTCATACGTCGACCCGTACGGCGTGTTGTCGAGCAGCTGCACAAGCATGGGCACGATCAACGTGTTGGACGTGGTAGTGCCACCGCTGACGTCTGCCGGCGCGATCCCGTACTCGCTCACGATGACCTCCCCTCGCTCCACTCGATGATGTCCTGTCGCACCCACAGCCGGATGCGGCTTCCACTCAGATCGACCACGGGACGAGGGAAGTCCGCGTAGCGATTGAGGTAGGTCGTGACGCTGCTCGGATGGGAGAGACGAAGGATCGTCTGCACCTCCGCCGCGCCAATCAGCTCGCTCGCATCAACCTGCCTCCCCATCGCCGACGAGTCTAGGTTTATAGACAGTCTTTCGCAAGCGGGGTTCGCCTGTTGCCGCCGAGAGCGAGCCGCTGACGCTAGCCAGCCGGCAAACCGGGTACGTTTGCGCAGCGGAGGAGAGCACGGTGTCAGATTTCGAAGTGATCCAGGACATGATGGTTGCCAATGCGTTCGAGCCATTTATCAGGTCAATCGAGTTTCCACGTTTCAAGAATCTGGAGCCAGGGACGCGGATCGATTTCGATTCTCCAATCACGGCTTTGATCGGCCCGAACGGAACGAACAAGAGCTCGATATTGCGGGCGATACAGGCTTGTCCACAGCAGTACGACATCGGGGACTACTGGTTCGACACCCCGTTGGATCCTGTCGGCGCCGACAGCCAGCTCGGCACGCACCGGTATATCCACCGCTATCAGTTGCCGAGTGGCTCAATGGCAGAGGTCATCAAGGCTCGCGTCGGCACAGCATCCCGGGGCCCCGACTACTTCGAAACGAGCGCACCCCGTATTCGAGACGGAATGGCAAACATGCCCGATCTGACGCCAGCGTCCGATGAGCGGTTTCGCAGCAAGACTCGTTGGTCGCCGATCGAGAAGCCGGTGACCTACCTCGACTTTCGCCAAGAACTCCCTGCGTACGACATCTTCTATTTCTTCGACCTCGGGGTCGGCGCGAAGTCGGCTTCCGACAAGAAACAGCGCATCAGACGCACAAGCGGCCACATCCGTTCCGCTATTCAGAATCGTCGAACGTCGTTCAAGTGGTACGGGAACGAACGCATCATTGAACCCGCTCAAGATCTTGGGCACGACGAGCTTGATGATCTGCGTTCGATTCTCGGCAGGAAATACACCTCAGTTTCGATGATCAAACACTCCTTCTTTGGTGTACCCGGCTTTACCGCGCGACTACATACGGGCCACTCGACCTACTCCGAGGCCTATGCAGGAAGTGGCGAATTCGCAGCGACTATGATCACACGAGCGCTGCACAGCGCTCCGTCCAACAGTCTCATCCTTCTCGACGAACCCGAGACCTCACTCCATCCGGGGGCGCAGAGTCAGCTCATGCGGGTCGTGGCGAGATTGACCAAGGAACGCAAACTTCAAGTCGTTCTTGCGACGCACTCGGAACACATCGTTCGCGAACTCCCGGACAATGCGCGGAAGCTGTTAGATACCCGACCCGACACAGGCGTTGTGTATGTCGCAGCCCAGCGCGCCTCCGTTAGTGAATCCTTCGTTCGCTTGGGGTCTGCTCACGACAAGATCCAAATACTGGTTGAGGACCAACTCGCAACCGCAGTTGTCGAGCGCGCAGCGCGACTGATCGGCCCAGCAGCGCTCGGCGCCCTTCGAGTCGACCCAGTTCCGGGTGGTGCAGGAAACCTGACCAGCAGGGTGATTCCTGTTCAGGCTGCTATCGGGTCGAGTTCCATGGTTCTGCTCGACGGCGACCAGAAGCCACAACGGTCCGACGGTGTGGTGGATGCGACGGAGGACGAGCTGTTCGCGTGGGAGAGCAACCCTGGTCGCCCGACGAATGCGATGACGGAGGAGGAGGTGGACGCTGAGCTCACGACACGCTTCGGCATCAATCCATCCCTCATTGTTTCCGATGGTGGAAACGATCCGAACGCTGCAGGCAGGGCGGTTGTTCAAAAACGAGTGACGCTTGGGTGGGCCCGAACCCACGTCTTCTTCTTGCCGGGCACTTCTAATCCGGAAGCGCTGCTTTGCGGGTTCATTGGCGCCGATCTGGGGTCCACCTCACCGAAGGAATACTGGAGGGCCCTCGCAACGGAAGAGCTCGGTCTGCTCGACTCCGAGGAGGTCTCCGCTCCACAAATCCTTCATTCCCAGAAGGCTGCGCTCGCCAAAGTGACCGAGCAATCGCCGGTGATGGGCGATCTGGTGACACTTCTCCGCAGGTTGCTGGGAACGGCCGCGGCCAACCCCTAAGCTTCTCGCCGCTAACTCAGGCTCGCGCGTACGGTCCAGGCGATTGACGACGCGAGCAACGGCGGAACTGCGTTGCCGATCTGGCGTGCGATCTGAGTCTTTGTGCCGCACCACAGGTAGTCCTCCGGGAAGGACTGAACTAGCGCTGCCTCGAAGTGAGTCAGTGCCCGATTGACCCTCTTCCGGCGGCTCCGCTTCTCCCACTGCGGGTGGAGATAGCGTCCCTTCTCGGGCTTGTTGAACTCGGTACGGATCGTCACCGAGGGCTGTTCCCAACGGAGACGACCCATCACATCCGTCGTGCCGGTCTTCTTGTTCTGCCAGCACGGCGGCTGCATGTCGAATGGCAGGTCGAACCGGCCGCCACCCGGCGGGATCACGTCATAGCGCTTCAAAGACAGCTCGGTCGGATTGCGGCCGACGTGAACGTCGAGACCCTTGTACACCCCAGGCACACGCTGACCGAAGAACTCGACCGAACTCTTCGGCAGCGTCGTTGTCGGCACGTCCCAATCCACCGAGCCGATCGCATCACGGAGCGTCACCCAGGGCTCTAATCCGTCGGCGCCACCTTTTGCATGCGTGGGCGTCGGCAACGAGATCGGCCCGACGCGGGACGCGACGATGACGGTCCGCTTGCGGGTCTGCGGTACACCGAAGTCGGCGGCGTTGACGACACCCACGCTGGCGTGCTTCCATCGCTTCAGCTGGCCAGTCGTCAACTCACCCATGAGGAGATCGAACTCGGCCGACTTACAGAACCGGCCGACGTTCTCCAACACGAACACCTGCGGGTTCGCTTCGAGCACCACCCGCATGTACTCGCGCCAGAGCGAGTTGCGAGGGTCGTCCGGGTCACGGGTGCCGATCTGCGAAAAGCCCTGGCACGGCGGGCCTCCGACAACCACGTCGGCCTGGGGCACATCGACGAAGTCCGCGATGTCGCCATGCGACACTCCCGTCTCGCCAAAGTTCGCGGCGAACGAACTCGCGGCGGCCAGATCCAGCTCGTTGGCCGCGATGTGGGTGAATCCGGCGTCAGCGAAGCCCCGCGTCAAACCGCCGCACCCTGCAAACAGGTCAATGGTGGTTGGCCCGCTCATGAGTCGAACACTAGCCGGCAGGTGTACGCCGCCCGTCCACCTGGTCGAGCATGGGAGCCGTCACGCATGCCCGACCGGCTGCCGGCGCTTACCGAGGTTCGTCGTGTGAGTTGGTGGTGTCGCTGTCGTCGCTGGAGGGACTCGCCTTACGCCCGGCCAGCTTCTCGGCGAGCTTGTCCTTCGCCGACCTGGCCTGGCCCCGGGTCCCGCTGCCGAGCTGCTTGACGCTGGCCAACCCGCCGAGCCCGGTCTCGCGGGCTCTGGCGCCGGCCGACTTGGCGTGGCCGAGGGACTCGCCTCCGACGTGCTTTGCGGCGTCGACACCGGTTGACCCAACTTCGCGCACCTTGCCCCAACTCTCGGCGGCCGCCTCCTTCCATGGCCGCGCCTCGGACGAGTCGCCGGCGGACTCGACCCCAATCAACTGGCGAAACTCGTGGACTTCGGTCACGACGTAGTTGCTCGACCTGACCACCGCCGGCGACTGCACGGGATTGAGCAGCACCTTCGAGTTGGCCGTATCGACCGCCTCGGCCATGCGAAGGAGAAGTTGCTCGGTCTTTCCGGAAATGAGTTCCAAACGATCCTGCCGAGCTGCCTTCAGTCCGATGCGGTGTCGGTCGAGTTCGTCCGGGTCGGCGTCGAGCACGCGGTCGAGTTCGAGCACACCCACTGCATCGTGAAGTTCGAAGCAACGGGCCAGCACATAGAGCCACTTCTGAACGTCCGACTCAGCCTCCTTGACCACATCGGCGAGCTCGTTGAACTTGGTCTTCTCTTCGATCTTGTCGGCGAGGTCACTGAGCTGACGAACGGCGTATCCCTGCGTCTCGTTGATCGTCTGCGCAGAGCTCTGCAGCTTCGACCACGTGATCTCGGAAACCCGGCCGACCGACTCTCGGATCGTCGCCGCCTCCTTGACAGCAAGCTCGACACCGTCCATTCGGGCCAACACTTGATTCGTTTGAGCACGGAGGACGGCATCGAGCTTCTCGTCGATCGTCGCGAGATAATCCGTGATCTCGGCCATGGACTGTTCCATGGCCACCTGAGCCATGATTCCCGCGCCGCCTGCAAGTGCCGCCGGGTTGCCCACCAGTGCGGTGGGGGACTTTGCAATCTGAATCCACTGCTGGATATCGCCCGGCCGGCCGATCATCGCGTGCTTGACGCCCGGTGTCTTCGTGTCCATCAGGCCGAACTTCCTGACCTTCTGTGCTGACTCCTCCGTCAGTTTCACCCAGCGACCGGACTCCGCTGCGACGTCAGCGCCGGCCTTGGCCACCGCCGCGCCGAAGTTGAGAACCGCTCCTCGAGCCGCTCCGCTGTCGGGCGACAGACCGACCGACGCCATGAATCGTTCGACCGCCGACGAGTTCCCGATCACCGCCAAACCGTCGCCGTCGCTGATCAACTCGATCTCGTTGCCCATCATCCCGCTCCTCTGCACCGGCTCCCGCGCGCCCTGGCACGTGGAACAGTACCGGTCGCGTCCGGCCGCCTACCGGTCGACGATCCGGAAGAGTCCGTTGACTCGACGCCTCACCGACTCCCGACCGGGAACTCGGGGTGGTGCTGTCGACGGGAGTGGCAGGATGAGAGCTGTTCACGGCGCACCTGGTCGTGAACCAGGGCGAAGGAGACGGCGATGAGGGGCAACGGCAAGGCATCGAGGCTGGGCATCGCTCTCGTGGGCGCGGTGTTGCTGCAGGCCGGATGCGGGGGTTCGTCGGAGCCCGACCAGGGAGGGCTGTTCGGTCAGGCCGAGGTCGACGACGACGCATCAGACTCCGACACATCCGACGGCGGTGCCGGGGACCAACCGTCGTTCGGCGACCCGATTCCAGGTGCGCTCCCAGCCGGGCCGGTCACCGTCGCCACTGAACCGGGCCACGCGGTCGTCACCGTCGCGGATGGCTCGACCACCGACCACACTCCCGTCGGACCCGGCACCACGTTCCGGTGCGTCTTCGCCGACGATCAGATCAACCTCGACGTGCGCAGCGAACACGGCGGCATGCTGCTCACCGCACTCCGCGGCGACGACGGTTGGACCGGCCGGTTCACCGCCGACGCCGACGAAGGCGCGGCCGACGACTGGATCCAGTACTCGGCCCAACCGTTCAACGGCGAACTCGGTATCGACCACGACACCAAGACGTTGAGCTACGTCGGCTCAGCCGTCCGCCAAGACCGCAACGCCATGTCCGACGGCGACATCGACACACCGACGGTCGCCGTCACGGTCGCCGTCAACTGCGGCATCGAACCCGCCGTCATCGAGGTCGCCGACCAGACCTTCACGTTCGCTCCGTTCGAGGCCGACAGCATGACCTGCCAGATCACCGGCCCCGACTCGATCGACGTCACCCTGAACTCGCTCGGCAGCCAAGACCGACAGCTCCAGTTCGACCTTCGACCCGACGGCGACGGCGTCATCGGCGGCGTGTACGTGACCGACGGTGACGACAACTGGAGAGCCATCATCTCGACGTCGGGCGACACGGCCGGCGGCCTCTCGGTCGACGGTGCCACGGCGACGTTCACCGGCACGTTCGAGCACACGTCCGACGTCGACCCCGACCTCGCCGAGGAGTTCGAGGGGACGGCGACCGTCACCTGCCCGACCTGACGCTCGCCGGTTCAGCGCTTCCGGAGGCGAGCGGGTCCGCGATCTGCTCGAACACCCCTCTGGTACCGTTCTTGGTACCGAATTCCCCTCGTTCACGCGATCGAGGAGAACGACATGCCGGTCGACGACCGCACCCGATTGAACCTGCACCGAAAACTCGAAGCCGCACTCGGCCGAGAGGAGGCCGACACTCTGATGGCACACCTACCACCGGTCACCTGGAACGAGGTCGCCACCAAGGACGACCTCCGCACCCTCGAGACCGTCCTCACCTCTCGGATCGACGGTGCGATCTCGCAGGCGATGGAGCGTCAGATCCGGTGGATGGTCACGTTCAACACCGGGCTCGTCGCCCTCGCGCTCGCCGCCGCCCGACTGCTGCTCTGATCCACGCCGGCTGCCCGCTCACGCTGCGACAGCCCTCTGGTACCGTTTCTCGTACCGACTTCCCCTCGCTCACCTGATCGAGGAGAACGACATGCCGGTCGACGACCGCACCAGACTCAACCTGCACCGCAAACTCGAAGCGGTGCTCGGCCAACAGGAGGCCGACACCCTGATGTCCCATCTGCCGCCCGTCACCTGGCACGACGTCGCGACGAAGGACGACGTGCGCGCGTCGGAGGTGGCCGTGCGCGCCCACGTCGACGCCTCCGTCGAACGGCTCGGGACGGAGCTTCGCAGCGAGATGCACGTGCTGGGGGCTGACCTCAGGCGTGAGTTCGTCGAGGCGACGAACCGCCAGATCAAGTGGCTGGTCACGTTCGCCGCCGCATGGACGTCGGTGCTCGTCACCGTCGTCCGACTCGTCCCGTAGCCGGGCCGCATCTCACACCGACGGTGGGCCTGGCAGTGACGACGGTCCGGGCGGATTGCCCGGCACGGCGACGGGCCCAGAAAGTCTGCAACACCCGCTCGGTACCGTGGCAGTTGCCGACTTCCCCTCCCGACACGCACCTGTTCTGGAGGAACCATGACCGTGCATCCCTTCCGGCCACGCACCGCCAACCCCCGCCCCTCTGCCGATCCGACGATCGCCGACCTCGACGACGACTTCCCCGACGACTTCCACGAGGACTTCGCCACGTTCGACGATGCCGATGACTCGATGCGCCGTTTCGGGTCGCTCGACCGGCAGTACCGATATGCGCACCGGACGGTCTCCCCGACGGTGCTGGCGGCGCTCACCGACATCCAAGTCCCGGTGTGCCAGGCATTCCACTGCTCCTTCTTCGGCCTGCTCGAAGACGTCGGTGTTCTCGATGGGCTGATCGCGACTCCGAGCTTGCTCGTCGCCGGGCGCCCGGAGCGAGTAGCCGCGGCGTCCAGTTGGCTCGACGGGCACCCACCGCTCGACGTTGAGGCCATGATCGCCGCAGCAGATTCCGACGAGCCGGCAGGCGACCTCGATCTGCGGATCACCGAGACCATCAAGCGACACTCACTCGACCTGGCGGACGCTACCGGCGCGAATCCGTCGCTCACACTCGGGTCGGTGATGGCGCTGCACGATCGCGTCATCGACGAGTTCCTCGACCTCGTGTCGTCGTGCCGGATCGACGAGGTCGAGCGGCTGACCGACGTCGCGATCGATCTGCTGCGTCGCATGCCCACCTCCATCCGCCCGCTCGGTGGCGCCGTGCTCGTCCCGCTCGGCCCACGATGCGACAGCCAAATCACCGGCGTGGCGAGCCGCCCCGACACGGCGCGATATCCGAGCGTAGCGTATGACGAAGTATGATGGCTGTATGACGATGCTCAGCTTCCGCGTCGACGACGAGGACGCCGACACGATCCAACACTGGGCCGACGTGCTCGGCGTCGATCGATCAGCGCTGCTACGCGACGCCGTCCGCCTCCACCTGAACCGGCTGGCGTCCGAACACGACGCCGACCGATGGCAGGCGCTCCCCCTCACCGACGGCGAGTCGGCCCTGGCCGCGATCGCCGACTGGGGCCCGGCAGAGGATTGGGCCGACTGGGCCGACACAGGTCCAGACGAAGCGGCACGACCATGAAGCCACGACCATGAGGCACGGTGAGGTCTGGTGGGCCGCCACTCCAGGCGGCGATCGCCCAGTACTCGTCCTCACCCGAGACCCTGTCGCCGACCGCATCGGCTCGATCGTCGTCGCAGCCATCACGCGCACCGTGAGAGGCCTGGTCTCGGAGCTGGCGCTCAGCCCCGCCGACGGCGTGCCCACCGAGTGCGTCGCCAACTTCGACAACCTCCACACCATCCCCCGCGACACCTTCCGACGACGGGTCACCGCCCTCCCACCCCACCGCATGCCCGAGCTGTGCCGAGCCCTGCAAGCAGCGTCAGGCTGCTGAACCACACGCCGCGACGAGCGAGTTCAGAACGATGCCGACGCTGGACTGGCCCCCCGACTCGTCGAACCGGGTTCGCGCCATTGGGCGCACGGGCACGCCGCCACACCCCTCTGGTACCGTTCGTCGTACCGACTTCCCCTCGCTCGCCCGATCGAGGAGAACGACATGCCGGTCGACGACCGCACACGATTGACCTGCACCGCAAGCTCGAAGCCGCACTCGGCCGAGAGGAGGCCGACACCCTGATGGCACACCTACCACCGGTCACCTGGAACGAAGTCGCCACCAAAGTCGACGTCGACACCGCCGTCGACCGGCTCGGCACCCAGCTGCGCAGCGAAATGCAAGAACTCCGAACCGAGTTCGTCGAGGCGACGAACCGTCAGATCAAGTGGCTGGTCACCTTCGCCGCGGCGTGGACGTCGGTGCTCGTCACGCTCGTCCGATTCATCCCGTAGCCGCACGCGACACGTGTGCCCGATGCGGCGGAGACGAGCGGCGGGCTGACACTCGCTTGCTACCGTCCCGTCGGGAGGTTCGATTCATGCCGATGCCACTGTGGTGGGGACAGATCAACAAGCGAGTGTTCAATCCGCGGGCGCTGCGTGGCGGCAAGTGGCAGGTCATCCACCACGTCGGCCGAACGTCCGGCACGGAGTACCGCACACCACTCGAAGCGGTGCGAGTCGACGGCGGAGTGATCACCATGCTCGTCTACGGGTCGCGTTCCGACTGGGTGCAGAACGTCCTCGCCGCCGGGACCGCGAAGCTGGAGATCGACGGTGACGTCATCGACCTCGTCGACCCGGAGCTGATCACCGCCGACGAGGCCTTCGCCCGCCTGCCGCCCGAGACGAAGCGACCGCCGAAGCTGCTCAAGATCAGCGAGTTCCTCGCGATGCGAACCCTCGCCGACAACTGAGCGCCATGGTGGCGCCGTCGCCACGGGGAGGTGTGGGTTGCGATCGAAGCGCGACACGCATCGCCGATCGATCACGCAGCCCCACCTCGGAAAAGGCGGAGCTCGCGAGTCGCTCTCCGGCGTAAGGTCGATGCCCCGGCACCGATGGGAGGCGGCTTGTCGTCACCAGACCGAACCGAGCGGCAGCAGCCCCGAATCGTCCTCGTCCATGGGACGTTCGCGAGGAAGTCGCGGTGGACCTTTCCTGGTAGCGAGCTCCACCAACAGCTCTCGTCGCGCTTTCCCGATGCTCGAATCGACCGACACGAATGGAGTGGCGGCAACCGCCATCGTGCCCGCCACCGTGGCGCAGAGCGCCTCGCCCACTCGATCGACCTCGACGGACGCCCCACGGTGCTCATCGCCCACAGCCACGGCGGAAACGTCGCCCAACAGGCGCTCACCCGAGTCGCAGAGTCGGGCGAGCGAACCCGGCTGATCACGATCGGGACACCGTTCCTCGGGTACCGGGATCTTCGACACATCGAGGACATACACCGACGCCCCCTGCTCAGTTGGGGTCGGATCTCGTGGCTGACGTTCTCGGCCGCCATGGGACTCGCTCTCGCGTACGGCCTCTTGACCCTCGATCGGAAACCGGGGCCCGACCCTGAAGACTTCGCCACCTGGGTCCCGTTGGACGGGTTCACCAAGACGGTGGCGTTGCTCACGGCATCGTTCGCACTCGGGGCTGCAGCGCTGGTCGCGGTGATGATCGGCGTCACGGTCGTGAGCCTGGCCGTCGTACGGCTGCAGCCCGCCGACATCTTGCCAACGCTGCGACCCGCCCGACCACGACGGACGAGGAGTTCAGAACGCGCATCGGAGCGCGAGGCCCCCAGCACCGACCCGCGGACAACCCCGCCGGCACAGGCCCGCGGCGACGGCATGCTTCGAGCCGGACACCTCGACGAGACCGCGCTTCCTGAGATCACCATGATCCGGACGAAGGGAGACGAAGCCGCCGCACTGCTCAGGTTCGGCACACGACTCTCGTCGCTCGTCGACCGGACGCGATGGGCGGCCGACCGACTTCCGACGCTCGTGGCGCTGCCGACGTTCATGATCGGGCTCGCGGTCGTCACGGCGATGTCCATCGCCGGACCGGACGTGAACGGCCTCGCGCTCGTCGGGTGGGTCGCGCTCAGCGGGTTCCCCTCATCGGAGGTCGTGGCCTTGGTTGCCGCGCTCGCTGCGATCCCTGCAACCGTCGGCATCGCTGCCAGCGCGCTCGCGCTCCTCGAAGCAGTCACATGCGGTTTCGACGGGATCCCACTTCTGACCCGGGGCCGAGTCTCCATGTACGCCGAACCCGACCGCGTCGCTGCCGTCCACGAAGTCGAGTTGGGTCCACGCTCCGGCCGATCGCTGCGCCACTCCCGACTCCTGAGCGACGAGAACAGCATCGATGTGATCACGCGAAGCTGCGACCGCATGTTTCGGTCGCTCGGCCTGCCCAACGCCGCACCGAGCTGGCCACCGCCTCCACCGCCTGAGTAGGCGCTGCTTCACCTCGATCTCTCGTCCGGAGGCCAGGCACCCGCTGAGTCGCACATCCGCGATATCGACCGGGAGCAATCAGCCTGCACGAAGCACCACGCCGGTACGGTCACCCTGGTGAGCGTCTATCGCGATCGGATCTTGCCGCACCTCGTCGACCGGGCGTGCGGCACGCCCGAGCTGCAGGCCTGGCGCGAGCGGGTCGCCGACGGGTTGCACGGCACGGTGGTCGAGATCGGGTTCGGGTCGGGGTTGAACGTCGCCGCCTACTCCGACGAGGTCGAACTCGTGTACGCCGTGGAACCGGCCGAGGTCGCCCGCCGACTCGCCGAACCGCGCATCGCCGCCGGCAGCGTGACGGTGGAACACGTCGGCCTCGACGGCCAGAAGATCCCACTCCCCGACGACTCCTGCGACGGCGCCCTCAGCACGTTCACGCTCTGCACGATCCCCGACGTCAGCGCCGCGCTCGCCGAACTGCGCCGCGTCGTGAAGCCGGGCGGACGCTTCCACTTCCTCGAACACGGCCTCGCCCCCGACCCCGGCACCGCCAAGTGGCAACGCCGCATCGAACCGGTGCAGAAGCGGCTCGCCGACGGATGTCACCTCACCCGTGACACCGCCGCACTCGTGACCGAAGCAGGGTTCGAGCTCGAGCACGTGGCGTCGCGCTACGGCAGCGGCCCCAAACCGTGGACGTGGTTCACCGAAGGCATCGCCCGCAACCCCTGATCCCGGCCGCCGCCCCCGGGGCCCGTCTGCAAGAAATCTGCAACTTTTCGCGAGATCGACGCGCCCGTTGCCTCTTGTCCTCCAACAAGGCACCCGCCAACCCCGCCAACCCCGCCAACGGAGGCAACGATCATGTCGAACCAGCACACCAGCGTCGGAACCAAGCTCGCTTCGCTCGGAACCAACGCCCGCATCCTCACCGGCGTGGCGGGTCTCGCCGTCGCCGCCCTCGCGACCGGCACCGCAGTCACCGTCGCCAGTGGCGGCGACCAGACCGCACCCACCGAAGTGAGCGCACCAGCGACGAGCCACGAGCTGCCGACGAACCCACCGACCACCGACCCGACGAACCCACCGACCACCGACCCGACGACGGCCGACACCGAGCCGGTGGCGACGAACGAGCCGGTGGTGGTGGTGCCGGCGACGAACGAGGCCGAGTCCACGGCGAGCCCGGCGACGGCGACGCCGAACGTACCGGCCGACGAGGTCGACGAACCCGACGTGGAGGGCAACCCCGGCGAGGCACTGCCGGGCGACGGCGGGAACGACTTCACCCCCGACGACGGCAACAACGACGGCGGCGACGGCGAGGTGCCGCTCGACCCGACCGTCGACGACGTGGATCCGTGCGACACGATCGCCGACCCACAGCAACTGTTCGTCCTGCCGGCCGTGACCACGCTCGACTCGGGCGCGTTCGACGGTCACATCACCGTCCTGAACTGCTCGCCGGCACCGCTGCCGGTCGAGTTCGCCGCCGCCAACGGCATGACGTTCGACCACGATGACGCCATCCTCCCCATCGGGACGTCGACCCACACGTTCACGATCGACGAGAACTCCGTCGAGGTCGGTGCGTTCGAGTTCACCTACAAGCTGACCCAGGTCGGCTGCTGCGCCGACTACGCGAACGTGCACGGGTTCAAGCAGGGCTTCGACCCCGACTACGCCATCGACCTCTCGCTCACCGCCGGGCCCGGCCAGGGCGGGTGCAAGGCCGGCTGCATCACCAGCGCCTGGATCGAGGGCAACCAGCTCAACACCTCGGTCGAGTTGAACGTCGGCGCCAACGTCGACGCCGTCATCGACGCCTTCGTCTCCACCCAGGCACCCGTGCCGAACCAGGTCGGCGACCCGTCGATGCCCGGACTCAGCCCGGCACTCTCCAGCGGCCAACCGACGACGGCGCTCAACGGCACGCTCACCGGCCTGCAGGAACACACGCACTACTACCTGCTCGTCCGGGCCGTCGACGGCAACGGCACCTCCACCTTCGTCGGCGAGTTCACCACCGTCGAGCCGCTGGAACACCCCGACCAGTTCGGCGGCAACGACCCGAACCCGGGATGCAGCACCGGGTGCATCACCCATGCCGTCGTCGGCGCCGTCGCCGTCGAGTCGGCCCACCTCACCGTCGCCACGTCGATGCCCGCGACGATCGAGGCCTGGCTCAGCACCACACCGATCGACCAGTCCGGATCGACCCCCACGGTCACCGACCCGACCCACCACTTCACCACGCCCGCCGACTGGACGAACTGGGAACTCGCCATGAACGACCTCGCCGACGAGACCACCTACCACGTCCTCGTTCGGGCCACCGACGAGCACGGCAAGCGCGATCACCAGGTCGGCAGCTTCACCACGCTCGAGGCGCCGCCCGTCCCGGTCCGTGTCTCGGTCGATCGGATCGACGTGTCGGACAGCGGCGACGTGATCGGCCGGGGCGAGGTGCGGTTCGCCTTCGCCTACAACGGTCACCTCGTCGGTTCGATCTCGGAACAGAAGCTGAAGGACTCGGCGACCCTGCGCCCGACCGACCACAACTTCATCACGACGGCGCTCGGGAAGGACGACCGGCTGGCGAGCTTCACCACCTGGGGCGGCGAGCGTGACGTGTCGCTCGCCGGCTTCTGCGAAGCACCGATCCCCGGTGTGGCGTGCCACGGCATCAACTGGACCGCGGCGTTCGGCGGACAGCACACCCTCGCCGAGATCATGGAGCTGCCGACGTGCGGCGAGTACGGCTTCGACGGCGACGCCGCCGACGACCGCTGCGAACGGATCTCCGGCTACGAAGGCATCGGCGACTACGTGCACTTCGAGGTCATCGTCCGCTACGACATCGGCTGACCACAAGGTCGATACGGCCCCGCAGATGTCGCGTTGTGCCAGGAGGTCGAGCGGATAGGTGAGGCTCTGCCGAACCTGGCCGCTCGACACTCCCAATGGATACGGGGAGGAATCAGCGGAATGAAAAGGAGCGGAGCGACCTATCCGCTGATCCTCCAGGCACAACGCGACATCGGTCGCTGCTCGCTACCGCAGGAGGGTGCGGACCGCGGCTTCGAGCACGCGGGCCGTGAGCGCCACCTCGTCGATCGACACACGTTCGTCGACCGCGTGGGCGTGGGCGATGTCGCCCGGGCCGTACACCGCACACGCAGCCCCGGCCTCACGACGCCACAGCGCCATGTCGCATCCGTACGGCACCCCGATCGTCGCCGGCCGCGAGCCCGTCTCCGACTCGGCGGCGTCGCACAACGCCGTCACGAGTGGATCACCGGGGTCGATCGACGACGAGCCGAACGCAGCACCCGTTCGTTCGATCCTCGGCGGGTGCGCATCGAGCCACGGATCCCCCGCGATCGCCTCGCGCAGCGTGCGCTCGAACCGGGCCTCGGCTTCCTGGATCGATTCGTCGATCGTCACCCCGACCCGCAGTTCGGCGGTGAGCTGCTCCATCACGTTCGACGCCCACACGCCGCCGTGCACCACCCCGACCGTGGTCGGGTACGGCAGGCCGGTGGCCCGCATCGCCGGATTCCGCTCCGCGTCGTTGATCTCCCGTTCGAGCCGCTCGACCGCCGAGTACACGGTGAGGAAGTGCTCGAGTGCCGACTCGCCGAGCAACCTCGTCGCCGCGTGTGCGGAACGCCCCTCGACCTCGATCGTGTAGGTCAGCGCACCGCCGTGGGCCACGACGACCTGCGGGCCGTCCGGTCCCGACGTCGGCTCGGGGACGATCACCAGGTCGCCGGTCCATCCCCGGCGGATCGCCGCGAGCGTGCCGGTTCCACCGTCTTCCTCGCCCGGCACCGCGACGAATCGCAGTTCGCCGGCGAAGTCGCGGTCGCCGTCCGCGATCCGGGTGAACGCCTCGATCGCGGCGACGACCCCGCCCTTCATGTCGGCGCTGCCACGCCCGTACAGCAGGTCACCGTCGAGTTCCCCTGCGGGGTCGCGGGTCCACCTCGCCCGATCGCCGACCGGCACGACGTCGACGTGGCCGGTGAGCACCACGGTGGGGCCCGGCAGAGCGCCGGCGATGCGCGCTGCGACCACCGGGACCTCGTCGCGCTCGACCTCACGGCCCGGGTACGCCGGGTCGGCCTCGAGCTCGCGCATCGGCGTGACCCACCGGTCGACCTCGTCGGCCACCGGCTCCAACCAGGCTGTGACCAGGTCGATCGCCGGGTGTTCGTGTCCCGTCTCCGACGCCGCCGCGACCAGCGCGAGCGCCCGTTGTGCAAGATGGTCGCTCATCGGCCGTATCACTATCAGATCGCGTCAGCCCGCCGACACGCGACTGCGGTCGCAGCGGAACCGCTCGGGCCGGGTTGTTCCGTGTCGCGGCGGCTCAGCGGCAGCCGAAACCGCCGTGTTGCAGGTCGACCCACACGAGCCGGTGGTCGCTCGACGGGAACGGGAACGTGCCGACCGGGCCGAACGCCGGATCGTCGCTCGTCGGCCAGTACACCGAGGCGTCGTCGATCCGGAGCCGCTTCGACGGGAGCACGTAGTCGGCCCGGAGGTTGCCGGGAGCGCCGTCGGCGAAGTCGGCGGTGTCGAACCTCGGGTCGCTGAGGTGCGTGTCGTTGGCACCACCCTGCGCCGCAGCCTGCTCGACGGCGCCCTCGCTCGACGGGGTCGTCGTAGTGTTGACCCGCGGATGGTCGAGCAGTAGCTGCGCCGACCCGGGGATGCTGTCGCCATCGAGCGGATCGGAGTTGAGGTCGCCCGCGATCACGAACATCGTGCCCGGCTCCAACCCGCCCGAGACACCGTCGTCGTCGTAGATGTAGCTGCCTGCGTCGCGACCAGGGCCGATGTAGTCGGCCCAGAACCGGATCTCGTCGTGGTTGCGGGTGCCGTTGCGGTCTTCGGCACCGTCGAACACCGGTGGCGTCGGGTGGCTGACCAGGAAGTGCACCGTGCTGCGGCCGATCTCGATCGGCACGTCCCAGTGGCTCTTCGACGACAGCCGGAACACGTCGAGTTCCTCGGCGCTGTACCAGTCGGCGGGCGCCGCCGTCGCCGGATCGTCGGGCAGGAGCGCGCCCGGCATGTCGGCCCACCGGAAGTGCTGGAACGTGCGCACGTCGTCGTGCTCGATCGGATACATCGACAGGACCGCCATGCCGAACTGCCCCTCGAAGAAGCCGAATCCGAACGAGTCGTTCGGCACGAAGTCGCCGGCGGCACCGGAGTTGTCGAGGTCGAAACCCGAGTAGACCCCCGTGTTCGACGGAGCGATGAACGAGTACTGGTAGTCGATCGGGTCGGCGCCGTTCTGCGAGACGCCGAGGTAGTTCTGCTGGAAGAGTTCGAGCGCGGCCGGGTCGTAGTCGAACTCGTTCAGCAGGAGCACCTCGGGTCGTGCGTTCTGGATGATCTCGGCGACGGCAGCGGGCTGGGCGCTGCCGGGCACCGCCAGTTCGGTGGCCAGGTCGCCGGCGTTGTTCCGATTCAGTGACGCGTTGAACGTGGCGAATCTGACGGGCTCACGGTCGTGTGGACGGCAGCGGTTGCCGGCGTCGGCCGTGCCGCTCATGGTGGCGGCCGACGTCACGAGCAGCAGCGCGAAGGTTGCGGCGAGGCGAACGGAACGGTTCATCTGGACTCCCTGTCGGTGTGGCCGGCGACGCGAATGACGACGTCGAACTCCACCGACCACATTCGCGCCTCCCGGTTGCCGATGTGCGAGGACGAGGTGAACTCGGCTTGGAGATTTCGCGAATTCGGTCGCCGGAGCGGGCCTGCCGGGGCGTCAGAAGGGGACGGCCGCTTCGAGGAGGGGGTGGGTCGCCGGTGCTCGACCCGAGACGATCCGGCAGAACTCGAGCGCGTCGAGATCGATCACGTCGCCACCCGACCCGGCGGTGATCGTGCCGCCGGCATCGCCGGTCAGCGTGAGCGCCACCGGTTGCGTGTGCCGCGCACACCACTCCACCGCGACGTCACCGATGATCTCCCGGTCGGTCTCGTCCAGTGCCAGGGACACGCCCAGCGAGTCCGCCAGGTCGACACGATGCAGCCAGGCATCGCGGGTCAGGATCGTCGAGAGGAAGTAGTCGAAGGTCCAACGTTCGTCGATCGTCCCCATCTCGACGTCGATCCCCGCCCGGCGCCGCACGAACGCCGGCATCCGGCCGCGGCCCGTGACCGCCTTCGGCACGAGGGCGCCCATCTCGCGCACCACCTCGTCGTTCGACAACGCTGCCGTCCGCTCCACCTGCGTCGCGGTCAGCGCGTCGACCTCCTGCTCGCCGGTGCGCTGCATCCGCTGCTTGACCGAGCGCTGCTGCGACACCGTCTCGCGCAGGCTCGCGGCACTGCGCATGGCACCGACCACGTGGCCGGCCAGGTCGCGCACCGACCACCCCGCACACGGTGTGGGCGCCGTCCACGCATCGGAGGGCACCGCCGCGAAATCGTCGGCGAGGCGCCGGTAGCTCGACGCCGCGAGCACCATCCACCGGTCGAAGTCGGCAACCGGACGGAAGTCGCCCGTCCGGTCGGGTCCGGCCGTGAGATCGATCGGTGTCGCGATGGTCGTGGTCGACGTGGAAGCAAACGTCTCGGTCATGCTGTGCCCTCCGTGGTGAGTGGTGTCGTTACCGGTCGTGTCGTTGCCGGTCGTGTGGCGGTTGGTCGCGATCAGTCGTGTCGTGAAGCGAGCCGGGACGGGTAGTGGGCGAGGAACATCTCGGTCGCGTCGTCGGCGAGGCGCGCCCATCGGTCGCCGCCCGGGTCATTGCTGATCTGCTGCGACGTGAGGCCCGTCATGATCGCCGTCCACATGTCGACCGCCCGCTCGTCGACGATGCCCACCGCGGCGAGCGCGGCTCGCGTCCGGTCGATGAACGCGAGCGCCAATCCATAGCTCTCGGGACTCGGCTCCCAGTCGGGCACCGTGCGCTGGAAGAGCAGCTGATATCGAACCGGATCGTCGACGCAGAACCGGACGAATCGACGGTTGCCCTCGACGAACGCCGACCGCGGGTCGGCGTCGCCGACGTCGCCCACCCACCCGGCCGACGCATCGAGCAGCTCGCGGTACCCCTCGGCGAACATCGCGTCGTAGAGCGCCCCCTTCGAACCGAAGTACGAGTACAGCGACGACGCCTTCAACCCGACCCGCTCGCCCAGCGCCCGCAGCGAGATCACCAGCAGGCCGTCGCGTCGAGCCAATTCCCATGCGGCAGCGAGGATCTCGTCGCGGGTGGCGACGTGACGCCGCTCACGCGGCGTCGACCCGGTGGTCGGGGGCGCCTCGGCGGGATGGGGCGAGTCAGCGGCCGTGGTCGGAGAATCGAACATCATTCGTAGTATCGAACACTGTTCGGCATTTGTCAAACCTCGACCATGCTGGGCTCGACGCGAAGGCGAATCGCGACCAGATCCGGCAGGCGAAACGAGCAGTTCTCGTCGCGTAGTGTTCGGACATGCGGCCGAGGGTTCTCGTTGCGGTCGGCCTCGTGTTGGCAGCGGGGTGCGGCGCCGACGATCCGGACGACGGCGTGACGACACGGACCGAGAGCACCGCCGGGACGAGCGTCGGCGACGCCACCGTCGACGCCACCGTCGCCGGCACGAGCGCCACGACCGGCACCGCCGAAGGCGTCGGACGCACGGCGACGCCGATCCGCCTCGTCGACATCGATGATGCGGTCGCCGTCAACGTGGCGACCAACGGCACCGGTGCACCCGTCCTGGCGTGGACCGAGCACGACGCAGTGCAGGTTGCGCGGCTGGATCCCGACTCGTTCACCCTCGGCACGCCGATCGTCATCAGCGGTGAGCTGGAGCCGATCGCACATCAGATCGAGCGCCCGGCGATCTCGATCGGGCCCGATGGCATCGTCCACGCTGCGTTCACGAGCGCCGTGGGAACCGGCGGCACCGTCCAGTACGTCGACCTCGTCGGCGACACGCCGACCGCGCCGCTCCGGATCAGCGGCGAGCCCCTCCCCGAGACGAACCTCGTCCACATGACGCTCGTCGACGACACCCCGACGCTCGCCTGGCTGGAGGACTCGACGTTGTCGGTCGCCTCACCGCGCGACGGCGTACCCGCCGAAATCGAGGGGGTCGACGACCTCACCTGCGACTGCTGCAACCCTGCCCCCATCCGCCTCGGCAACCGGCTCGTCGTGGCCTACCGCAACCTCGAACGAACCGACGACGGTGTGATCCGCGACGTCTACGCCACCACCACCGGCGACGACGGAGCGACGTTCTCCGATCCGGTCCCGGTCGCCGACGACCACTGGCTCCTCGACGGCTGCCCATTCTCCGGGCCGGCCGTCGCCCAGGTCGACGACGCCCTGATCGTCGCATGGATGGACGGCCGTCAATCCCGGCACCCCGACCAGGACGGCACCACCATCTGGGTCGATCGCAGCAGCGACGGCGGGGCCACGTTCGGCACCGACGTCGCGCTCACCGACGCCGGCATCCACCGCTGGCCGATGCTCACCGTCGACACCGCCGGCACGACCCACATCGTCTGGGAAACCCAATCCGGCGACGCCGGCGGCATCACCTACAGCAGGTCGATCGACGGCGGCATCACGTTCGATCCACCCACCGTGCTCCTCCCCGACACCGACGACAGCGGCCCACGACGCGCTCCCTCCGTCGTCGCCCACGGCGAGCACCTCCTGGTCACCTGGACCGACCGCGACGGCGGCCACCTCGCCGTCTTCACCATCGCCGACCTCCCCCGCTGACCCGCCCCGACGGCACCGCTGCACCACCACACGTCGGCCCCGGCATCAACCCACGAGGGGTTCGGGGATCGAGTCCTCGAGCAGACCTTTCAGGTAGTCGTCGCTCTGGTTGACGCTCAACCTCGCCCACAGCACGTTGTGATCCGAGATCTGGTAGGTCCGCCACGTGCCGTAGTAGTCGTCGAGGTCGTCGGCCTTCTTGCCGTTCGACGATGCCAGCATCGCAGCGTCGTACTCGGCGCGGTCGCCCGTCTTGAACACCGTGTTGAACGGCTTGAACACACCGGCGTTGCGTTCGTTCGGCTGGTCCGCGTGCCGCTCGATGAACTCCAACACCCGATCGTGCGTCTTGAACGCGATCTGGTCGTAGAACTTGTCGTCGCCGGTGTTGGTCGTCCGCCGCAACGCCTCGGGCACCCTGAAGCCCGAACTCAACAGGGCCTGCATCGTCTTGTGTTCGGGGCTCACGATGTTGAAGTCGCCGAGCAGGATCATCGACCGACCCTCCGACTTCATCGAGATGTCGGCCCGGTCACCGAAGAACTCGGCCACCCGTCGGATCTCCTGCACCCGCTCATCGAGCTTCGACCCCGACGCATCGCCGAAGTAGATGTGCACCGTGCAGATGTCGAACTTGAACCAGCCCGACTGGAACGCGGCGACGAACGGCGAACGCCGGAACTGCTTCCCCGGCGGAGGCGGCGGCAACTCGTCGTCGTCATCGGTCGGCACCGCCAACGCGGCCGGTGAGATCAACAGGTGGTTGGGCAGAACGAGCTCGCCGGCGATGTTCTGATGGCGCACCTTGCGCTTGTCCCACACGTACGTCAGCCGCTCACCGTTCCCGCCGAGCGACGTGTCGGTCACCTCGGTCGCCAGGTACTCCCACTCGGGGCCGAGGATGCTCATCACACGTTCCCACTCGTCGAGGTCGTTCACCTCCTGCACCGCGACGAAGTCGAACGCCGAGATGACCTCCGCGATGTAGAAGTGCGTCTCCGGGAGACGCTCCCCGAACCCTCGCCGGTTCTTCTTGGCGAAGTCGCGAATGTTCCACGTCGCCAGCAACAGGTGATCGTCGGCGTCCATGCCGGGAACCATGCGCTCCAACGATCCGCGAAGCGCGAGCAGGCGCTCGGTGACCCGGGTCCGATCGGCCTGCTTGATCCGATACCTCAGCTGGAAGTACTGCATCGCCACCCCCGATGGTCGCTCGACGCGACCGTACCCAACCCCCGACGGCCGCTCGGCCGAATATCCACGGCGGGCACGGGCGGTCCGATCGTCCGTCTGGCCGTTCGTCTCGGAGCGAGTCGGGTGGGGCCGACCCGGTGCCGGGCGGTCATGGGTCGACGGGGTCCCCGACCACGAGTTCGTCCACTCGGATCCGTCAATCCTCTTCTCGAAAATGTCGAACACCAGTTCGAAACACTGTCACACCCCTCCGTCATGATGGCCGCATGGATCTCGCCACCGTCGTCGAGCAGGTGCAGCACATCGCTGCCGTGCGCGCCGCCGAGTCGGCGGGTCGCGAGCACCTCGAGTCGGCGATGCGCGACGTCGGCCGACTCGAGTCGTGGTTGGCCGGCACCAAAGCGGCGATCACATCCAAACTCGCATCCCAGGTGTCGTTCCCCGAGCAGACCATCGCCGACTGCACCCGCGGCACCACCCGCGACGCGATCAACGACACGGCACGTGCCGACACCCTCGGCGCGGCGCCATCACTCGCCGCTGCGCTCGATGATGCCCGCGTCACAGCCGGCCACGTCGACGAGTTGACCAAGGCGACCAAGGCGCTCGATGCCGAACAGCGAGACGAACTGCTGGGTCGACTCGATCGTGGTCTGCTCGACGTGGCCGAGGTCGCGACCATCCCCGAGTGGCGCCGCCGCCTGGCGATCGAGGTCAAGAACATCCAACGCGACGACGGTCTCGATCGGCTCGAGCGTCAGCGGCGGGCCACGAGTGTCCGCACGTGGACCGACGGCGAGGGCATGTGGTGCCTCTCCGGCCGATTCGACCCCGTCACCGGCGTTCGGCTCGCCGCCAAGCTCGACGCAGCGGCCAACGCGCTGTTCGCCGAGCAGACCCCGAGCACCTGCCCCGACGACCCGATCGACAAGCAGCGCCACCTGAGCGCGCTCGCCCTCGCCGGCCTGATCGAGGGCGTGGCGACGACAGGCGGGTCGGGGCGACCCGAGTACGTGGTCGTGGTCGACAGCTCGCAGCCCGACGGCGCCGGAGGCCCCGCAGTCGATTGGGGGTTGCCGGTCGAGGTGCCGCACCGCGTACTGGCCGAACTGATGAGCGAAGGCGCCGTGCACACGGTCGTCGTCCGCAACGGTGTCGTGCTCCACGCACCGGGCCGGGTCGACCTCGGGCAGTCGACCCGGCTCGCCAACCACGCCCAACGGCGTGCGCTGCGAGCGCTCTACTCCACGTGCGCGATCCCCGGCTGCTCCGTTCGATACGACCGCTGCAAGCTGCACCACGTCGTGTGGTGGCGCCATGGTGGCCGCACCGATCTCCTGAACCTGCTGCCGGTGTGCACCCACCACCACTCGAAGATCCACGATGCCGGATGGATCGTCGAACTCGGGGCCAACCGCGAGCTCACCGTTCGATTCCCCGACGGCACGATCCGCAACACCGGCCCGCCCTCCCGGCAGGCGGCGTGAGCCCGCCGGTGCTCGAGACCATCAGCTCACCGAACGGCCCCAACTCGGTGTCGCTCGACCACCCCAAGCCGTCTCGCGCAGGTCGAGAACGGCCGTTCCTTGACAACCGAAGATCCTGCGGCGCGGCGCCACACCAGGCTGCAGGCCGAGTCGGGGCGGCGCCATCGCACCATGGCGCGCCACGCCACCGCCACGCCACCGCCGCACCCCGCCCTCAGCGCGGGGCCGGCCACGCACGCTGCGAGTGGTCCGGCGGTGCGGGTCACCGTGCAACTGCGCCACCGGCTGAGCGAGTCAACCGCGGGGGCGACCTGGCATCCTTGGGTGATGGCGAAGTCGGCCGAGCGGGCCTACGTCGACGACGTACCCGACGACGTGATCGAACGGTTGCGTGCCATCTGCGCCGAGCTGCCGGATGCATACGAGGAGCCGGCGTGGGTCGGTGTGCGCTGGCGGGTTCGGAAGAAGACGTTCGCCCACGTGTTGGCGATCGATGAAGCCGGAGCCGACCGGAGGGTCGTGCTCACCTTCCGATCCGAGGGCGACGAACTCGACGCGCTCCGACGTGCCGGTCCGCCATTCCGCTTCCTCGGCTGGGGCCGGAACGCGCTGGGCGTCGACATCGACGACCGGACCGACTGGGACGAGCTCCGCGAGCTGATCACCGACAGTTTCTGCGTCATGGCGCCGAAGAAGCTCGTCGCCCTCGTCCCACGACCTCCCGATGGCGATTGCGACACCGACGACGCGGACTGAGCGAGCCGGGATCGGCCGCGACAGGTGGTGCTCACTGGGCGCCTCACCGACCGGAGCTCGTCGTCGGCTACCCGACACGCTCGGCGCCGGCGGCCCCTTGCTCCCCGCCTGCTCACCGACCACGGTGGGCGCGGGCTCTCCTTGTACGTCGCCGACGAGCCCGCCGACCTCGACCGGACCAGCCACGACCAGTGCGCGCTCGTGACGCCGGTCGGCCCCCGACACGAGCGCCCAGCCCACCCTCCCCACACTCCTCGGCCACTGACGCCGCGGCCGCCGCCGATGTCGGGCGACACGTTCCGCGACTCCTCTACACTCGCGACACCGAATTCGGGAGGACGGCGGAGATGACACGACGGGGTGGAAGTGCCGCTGTCGTGCTGGCGGCGGCTCTCGTTGCGAGCTGCGCCGGCTCGTCCGACACGGCGAGCGACGACGACCCGACCGACGCCACCACGTCACCGACGACGACCGCCGCGCCGACCGACTCGACCGCCGCCTCCGTCAACACACCGACCAGCACACCGACGACCACGCCCCCCACCACCGCACCTCCCCCGCCGCAGGAACACTGGATCTCGGTGCGAGACGGCCAGTGGATCGACCGACGGACCGGCGAGGTCTTCGTCCCCCGTGGCGTCAACCTGCAGCGCCGGATCAACAACGGCGGCGACCAACTGTTCGGCCGGTACGACCCCGAGTGGGTCGCCGAGCAACTCGACGAGATGGCGGACCTCGGCGTCAACACCGTGCGCTTCTTCCTCGACCTCTGCATGACCTGCACCGCCGACGCCGACGGCGTCCGTCCCGAATACCTCGACGACCTCACCGACCTGCTCGGCCAGATGGCGGAGCGCGGCATCGTCGCCCTCCCCACCAGCAACGACGTGCCCGACCCCGGCTACTCCGAACGACTCCCCTGCTGCGAACCGTTCGGCGGCTACCGCAACTCGCTCTACCTGGCGCCCGACGGCCACACGATCGCGGCCGAGTACTTCACCGACCTGATCGAGGGCCTCCAAGCCCGCGGCGCGCCGCTCCACGTCGTCATGGGGTGGCAGCTCGCCAACGAGCAGTTCTTCCTCCGCGACGTGCCACCGATCTCGCTCACCTCCGGCACCGCGACCACCGCCGACGGCAACACGTACGACCTGTCCGACGACGCCGCCGTCGTCACCATGGTTCGGAGCAACCTGCTCGCGTACATCGACCACGTCGGCAGCACGATCCGCTCCCTCGACGAGGGCGCGCTCGTGACCATGGGCTTCTTCCCCGCCGACGAACCGGGCGCCGGTCGCGTCGCCGCCGACCACCGCTGGGTCGAACCCGAACTCGTCATGCGCGAGGGAGCCGTCGACTTCATCGACCTGCACGCCTACCCCGGCCTCGGCGGCCGCTGGGACCTCATCGGCCCCGCCTACGGTCTCGACGAGCCACCCGCCATCCCCCTCCTGCTCGGTGAGTACGGCGCCTTCAACGGCTCGCATCTCAGCGTCGACGAAGCAGCGATCGCCGTCGTGGACTGGCAGGTCGAATCGTGCGACTGGGGGTTCGCCGGCTGGCTCGCCTGGCTGTGGGGCGAGCAGACCGACCCCGAGGTGATCACCCTCAACTCAGGCGACGCCGAACTCGCGACCGCGGTGTCACCGATCACCCGGCCCGACCCCTGTGACCCGGGCCCGTACACCTCGCCCAACCTCGCACTGAACCGGCCCGTCACCGCATCCCAGGAGGAACTCGGCAACAACGACGAGTACCGCGCCCGATCGGTCAACGACGGCAGCATCCGCACCTGGTGGAGCGCGGCCGACGGCGCACCACAGTGGGTCGAGATCGACCTCGGATCCGAGCGGTTGGTCGGTCGCGTCGAAATCCACATCGGCGACGTCACGCCACGCGGCCGACAGACGCACCTCATCCACGTCCGCAACGAGGGCGAGCCCGCCCCCGGCCGGCTGGTCGGCGAGGCCACCGGCGATGTACGCGACGGCGACATCCTGACGGTCGAAGTCGACGCCGACGCCATCGGCCCGGTGCGCTACGTGCGCATCGACACCGTCGAGATCGACGGCTGGGTCATCGTGCACGACGTCGCCGTGTTCGCCCCCTGAACCGCGCGCGCAGGACCGAACGGCCCTGTTCAGATCGACTGACCGGAGAGATGATGGCGTCGAGGAGATTGGTCATGCGTGTCGCTCGAACCTGCTTGGCGATCGCGCTCGTCGCCGCGTCGGCGGCGTGCAGCGGTGACGACGCGACGTCGTCACCGACCTCGACGGCCCCGACCGTCGTGACGGCCTCGACCGTCGTGACGACATCGACCACCCCGGTCACCACGACGACCGACCCGACGACCACGACCACCTCGACGGCCGACACGTCGTCGACGCAGCCGACCACGGCCACGACCACGACCACGACACCACCGACGACGACCACGTCCGAACCGGCCCCGAGCACCACCGTCGCGGCAGAGGTCGACGTCAAGGTGTACTTCCTCCGCGACGAACAACTCGTCATCGCCCACCGCGAGGTCACCGGCCCGGCCGTGCTGCGCGGCGCACTCACCGAACTGCTCACCGCACCGACCGCCGACGAGGTCGCAGATGGACTGCACTCGGAGATCCCGGCAGGCACCGAGCTGCTCGGCGTGGATCTCGTCGACGGACTGGCAACGGTCGACCTGTCGTCGTCGGTCGAGGGCGGTGGCGGCTCCCTGTCGATGACCGCTCGCATCGCACAGATCGTCTTCACCGCGACCCAGTTCCCGAACGTCGACGAGGTGCTGTTCTGGCTCGACGGCGAACCGGTCACGTTCTTCGGCGGCGAGGGCATCGTCCTCGACGAACCGGTGAGCCGCAACGGGATCCAGCGGACCTTCACGGGCGGCCTGCTGTTCGACACCCCGGCGTACGGCTCCACGGTGCGCAGCCCGTTCGTCGTCACGGGCGAGGGCGACGTCTTCGAGGGACAGTTCGCGATCGAGGTGTGGGCCGACGGCGTCCAGATCGACACCGTCGCACCGGTGACCGCCGGGGCCTGGGGCAACTGGGCCGACTTCACCACGACGGTCCGACTCGACGACGTGTCCGGACCGATCCAACTCATCGTCCGCGACGGCGGCGGGTGTGGCACGGACCCCGAGTGCCCACCGGCCGTCGACACCGTCCTGCCGCTCACCCTCGCTCCCTGACGGGCGCCGACACGTCCCCGCCTCGACGATCTCGAGCCGTCGAGCAGCACACGCCCGTTCGCGGCGCGAGACTGCGGAAGGTGACGACGGATTCGTGGCGTTCGTGGCGCTGGTGGTTCGAGAACCGGGAGACCGGACGCATCACGATCGCGCAGGTCCCCAACTGGCCGATCTGGTGCATCGGCGTGGGTTGGCTCGCACGTCTGGCACTGACCGAGGGCTCGATGGTGCACGACATCGTCGGCTGGATGATCCGAGGTCTCTGGCTCATCTGGGGCGCCGATGAAATCGTCCGGGGCGTCAACCCGTGGCGCCGGTTGCTCGGTGCCGGCGTGATCGCGTGGCAGACGATCTCGATCGTCACGACACTCACGTAGCCACCGGTGACCCGGCGACGTGTCTGCCATCGTGGTGACCGTGACCACGACCCCGACCGCGACCACGACCACGAGGCCGACCATGACAGCGGCGGTCACGGTCGGCCACGGCGGGCCCGACCGGATCGAGGTTCGCCACGATTGGCCACGCCCTCGCCCCGGGCGCGGCCAGGCATCGGTCCGGGTCACGGCTGCCGCGGTCAACAACACCGACATCTGGTCACGGGAGGGCGCGTACGGCACCACCGATGATCCCGAAGCCGTCGTGGGATGGAAGGGCGTACCGCTCGACTTCCCGCTGATTCAGGGCATCGACATCGCCGGCGAGGTCGTCGAGGTCGGGCCCGACGTCGACCCCGCCTGGATCGGCAAGCGGGTCATCGTCGACCCCGCCGCCGAGTACGACGGCGACTATCCCAGCCACATCGTCGGCAGTGAGGTCGACGGCGGGTTCGCCCAGTTCTACGTCGGCGACGAGCGTCGGCTGCACGACGTCACCAAGTCGCCGTTGACCGACGCCCAGTTGTCCTGCCTCCCGACTGCGTACGGCACCTCGCTCGGCATGTTGAACCGGGCTGACTGCGCCGCCGGCGAGCGGGTGCTCGTCACCGGAGCGTCGGGCGGCGTCGGCATGGCGTCGCTCCAACTCCTCCTCGCCCGCGGCTGCGAGGTGATCGCCCGCACGAGCGAGGCGCGTCGCGACCAGGTCGCCGAGCTCGGCGTCGCGGAGGTGTCGGTCCGCGGTGTCGACGACATCTCGCGGCTACGGCCCGTCGATGCCGTCGTCGACGTGGTCGGCGGCGACGAGTTCGGCCTGATCATCGATCGGGTCCGCGACGGCGGTCGCATCGTGACCGCCGGAGCGATCGCCGGACCGGTGGTGCCGTTCGACATCCGTCGGCTCTATCTCCACCAGCGCACCCTGATCGGCTCGACGATGCACACCCCGGCGGATTTTGCGCAGCTGGCCAGGCTCGCGCTCGTCGGTGCCGTCGCGCCGCTGGTCGCCGCCACCTACCCCCTGGCCGACATCCACGCCGCACAAGCCCGCTTCACCACTGGCGACTTCGTCGGCAAACTCGTCCTCGAACCCTGATCGGACCGCCCGACGCACACCAAGGCGAACCCCGCACCACCCGGTCGGGCGAGTCTCCGCCGGGAGCCCGTTCGGCCGGGCCACGCGCTGCGACCGATGTCGACCCGAGGTCGTCCCGAGGTCGACCCGAGGTCGACGCGAGGTCGACGCGGCGCGACACCGATGAGAGGATGCACACATGTCCGAGCGATATGACGCCGTGGTGATCGGAACGGGACAGGCCGGCCCAGGGTTGGCCGCCCGCGCCACCCAGGAGGGGTGGCGCGTCGCCGTCGTCGAGCGACACCTGCTCGGCGGCACCTGCGTCAACGCCGGCTGCACGCCGACCAAGGCGCTCGTCGGCAGCGCCAAGGCGATCCATGCCGCACGCCAGGGTGACCAGTTCGGGTTCCGCATCGAGCACGGGCCGATCGTCGACATGCCGCGGGTCACGGCCCGCATCAGGGCGATCGCCCAGAAGTCGAACGACGGCCTCGCCAAGATGTTCGAGGAGAACGAATCGATCGACCTGATCCGCGGCCATGCCCGGTTCGACGGCCCGAACCGGGTCGTCGTCGGCGACCGTGTGCTCGAGACCGACCGCGTGTTCGTCAACGTCGGCGCCCGACCGCGCATCCCCGACCTGCCGGGCATCGACGACATCGAGTTCCTCACCAGCACGAGCATCCTCGAACTCGTCGAGGTCCCCGACCACCTGGTCATCATCGGTGGCAGCTACATCGGCCTCGAATTCGCCCAGATCCACCGCCGGCTCGGAGCTCGCGTCACCGTGATCGAGCAGGGCCCGCGCCTGATCTCACGCGACGACCCCGACGTTTCCGATGCGATCCGGCAGATGCTCGAGGACGAAGGGGTCGAGTTCCGGCTGAACGCCGAGTGCATCGGCTTCTCACCCGCCGACGACCCCGCCGACCGCAGCGCACGCATCCGCGTCGACGTCGACTGCACCGACGGACCGCCTCAGCTCGTCGGCTCCCACCTGCTGCTCGCCGTCGGGCGGGTCCCGAACACCGACGATCTCGGCCTCGACACCGTCGGCGTCACCACCGATGACGCCGGCTACATCGACGTCGACGACCAACTCCGCACCGGCGTCGACGGCATCTGGGCGCTCGGCGACTGCAACGGCCACGGTGCATTCACGCACACCTCCTACAACGACCACGAGATCGTCGTCGCCAACCTGTTCGACGACGATCCCCGCCGCGTCACCGACCGCATCGTCTGCTACGGCCTGTTCACCGACCCGCCGCTCGGCCGCGTCGGCATGACCGAAGCGCAGGCCCGCGACAGCGGCCGCAACGTGCTCGTCGCCACCCGACCGATGTCGCGGGTCAGTCGTGCGGTCGAGATGGGCCAGACGGCCGGCTTCATGAAGTTCCTCGTCGACGCCGACACCGACGAGTTGCTCGGCGGGGCGATCTTCGGACTCAGCGGCGACGAGGTGATCCACCTGATCGCCGACGTCATGTACGCCAAGGCGCCGTACACCACGATCAGCCGAGCGGTGCACATCCACCCGACCGTCGCCGAACTGGTGCCGACCACCCTCCAGGACCTCCACCCACTCGAGTGACGAAACGACCGCGAACGGAACGACCGCGAACGGAGCGACCCGCGTTCGCTCCGTTCAGCGCCGCGCAGCCTCGGTGACGTCGCCGTCGCGATCGAGGCCCGCCCGTCGCAGCGTTTCGGCGACGACCGCCTCGGCGGCGAACAAGGTGATCTCACGTGCCTGTTCCACGTCGAGACCGCAGGTGTCCAACAGCGCCGGTACGACCTGCGACCCCATCGTGAGCGCGAGCGCGTAGCGAAGCCGTTCGATCTCCTCGGCGTCGAGGCGATCGTGCAACGGCGCCAGCGCGGCATCGATGTACACGAGACGGCGGGCCGTGCGGTCGTCGGGCAGGGCAGCGCCGGTGAGCCGGCGGTCGATCGCCGCACGCTCGAAGGCTCGGGTCCCGTCCGGGTCGCCGAACAGATGGTCGTTGATGACGCGCTCCGCGACCCCGACCCGTTCGACGATGTCGTCGCCGACGTCGGCGAAGGTCTCCTCGGCCGGTTCGATCAGCCGGTCGGCGACGACCTGCCAGATCACGTCGGGCGCCGAGTCGAAGTA
The DNA here is from genome assembly GCA_033344875.1 of Ilumatobacteraceae bacterium. Classification (NCBI taxonomy): domain Bacteria; kingdom Bacillati; phylum Actinomycetota; class Acidimicrobiia; order Acidimicrobiales; family Ilumatobacteraceae; species Ilumatobacteraceae bacterium. Next base: position 2,857,849 of record JAWPMO010000001.1, read on the forward strand.
GCGGTACATCGTCGCTCGCGACACCTTCGCGTGTTCGGCGATCTCCTCCATCGTCGGTGAGGCGCGGCCGTCGTCCAGCAGGGCGGCAGCTGCGTCGATCACCGCTTGTCGGGTGCGGGCGCGTTGGTTGGTGCGAACGGTCATGCTCGGCGCTCGACCCGCCGTGAGGCTGCGTTCGTGAGACAAGTGTCTTGCGAGTCGGTGTTCATCGTGATACAAGTATCTCATAACGAAACAGCGGTGTCACGCCGCAGGAGGCACATCATGAGCATCGACCCCACGACCATCGACCCCGGCAACGCTACGGACCTCCACTGGTTCGACGGCATGCTGATGGACGTCAAGCTGCCGGCGACCGAGACCGAGGGCCGGATCTCGCTCTGCGAGCAGTTCCACGCCAACGGATACGGCACACCGGTCCACGTCCACGAGCGGGAGGACCAGACGCTGTACGTGCTCGCCGGCAGCATCACCGCTTGGCTCGATCCGAACGGTGACCTCGGCGACACCACCGAGCTGCAACTGTCCGAGGGCGACACCGTCTTCCTGCCTCGCCAGGTCCCGCACGCGTTCCGCGTCGATGCCGAAGGCACCCGACTCCTCGAGATCAACACCCCCGGCGGATTCGAGCGGTTCCACATCGAGGCCGGACAGCCGACCACCGAACGCCGGCTCCCCGATCCGCAGGCACCCGACATCGAGAACCTCGTCCGGGTCGGCGCCGACTACGGCTGCGAGATCCTCGGCCCGCCCGTCGGCGCACCGACCGGCGCCTGAACGCCGCCCGTTCCCCCTCCGTTTGCTGGAGAACACGGCGCCACCTCGAATCGCCGGGCCGCCGAGGGGGAGGAGGCGACCCGACGTCCGAGGTGGTGGTGTTCGCGGCGTGGGTGGGTGAGACCGACGCCGCGATCTTGCTGCCCCGTCAGGGGCAGGCGATGGTGCCCTCACGGAACGAGTGACCGTCGGTGTCGCTGTCGTCGGTCCACAGGACCGGACGGGCACCGGCGACGCATTCGACTAGCGGGGTGATCGTGAAGCCTTCGTTGTTGATGTTGGGCATCGCGGTCGGGCGCTCGAAGCTCTCGGCCACCGTGAACGCCCCACCGTCGATCCGCAGGATCGACGAGCGGCCCTGGCACCCGTCGTCGCAGACCGCCCACAGGTCTCCGAGCTCGCTGTCGAACTCGAGCGCCATCACCGACGGGAAACCGCTGTCGATCGTCGCGATCCGGGCGAAGGTGCCGTCGTCGTTCAAGGCGTAGGCGTACACACCGCCGGTCGCCTCGAGGCCCACGAAGAACAGGCCGTCGCCGTGGCCGGGGTGATCGGCCGGCACGTAGGCGAGCCCGGTCGTCTCGTCGACGAAACCGTTGGCGACCAGGAACGTGTCGGGCACCCAGGCCATCGCCTCGATCCCGGCGTTCGCACCCGTCACCGGAAGATCGGCCGTGAGATCCCATTCGGTCGTGGCGGCGATCGTGCCGCCGACGCCGGTCGTGTCGAACAGCAGGACGCTGTTGCGGCTGGTGCTGCTCGCCGTGTTGTCGCGCTCGGCGCCGACGTACACCGCGCCGCCGTCGCCGGCCGCGAGCGTCACGCCCTCGGCGTCGACCGTGCCGGTGCCGCCCGGATACGAGAGCACCTTGCCGGTCTCCCACCCCGTGTCGGGCGTCCACGTCGAGCCGGTCCGGACCATGCGGTACAGCAGACCGTTGCCGTTCTCGACCGCCCACACCACACCGGGTGCCGACGTGCCCGACGCTTCGTACGCCAGGCCGCTCATGTCGCCCGAGAACGTGGTCGCATCGTCGGCCACGTTCACGTCCGAGCTGCCGGGCCATGGTCCGAAGAACGTGACCCCGGCGCACCGGTTCTGCCCACCCTTCGTCGGCTCGAGCGTCGTCTCGAACTCGCCGGAACCGTCGGGGCACCGGCCGTACGTCGTCGCCGCATGCGATGTCCACGTGTACGAGTCGACGAGATCGCCGGCGACATCGAACAGGCGCACGCTGTCGGCGCCACCGAGCCCGAAGTCGAGCGTGTCGATGACGAGGTGGCCGAGTGGATCGATGGTCGTGCCAGAGGGGATGACGAACACGTGCGTGTCGTCGTCGTCGCTGATCGTGAACCCGGCGACGGAGGCCGTGGCACCGGTCGGGTTGTACAGCTCGACCCAGTCGGTCACGTCACCGTTCGACTCGACCTCGTTGACGACGATCGGCGAGCCGCAGGCGTTCGGACCGCCCTTCGTCCCGACGAGCGTGGTCGTGAACTCGCCGATGCCGTCTGGGCATCGGCCGTAGGTGGAGGTGGCGTGCTCGGTCCACGTGTGCGACGTGACCAGGGCGCCGGTCGTGTCGAACAGGCGCACGCTGTCGGCACCGCCGAGACCGAAGTCGAACCCGGTCGGCGCACCGTCATTGTCGACCGCGAGGTAGGCACCCGGCGCCAGCACCGTGCCGGCCGGGAACACGAACGGCGTCTTGGAGTCGTCGTTGTCGAGGAACGAGTAGCCCGACAGATCGATCGGACCGGCACTCGTGTTGAGCAGCTCGAACCAGTCGGTCGCATCGCCGTTCGACTCGACCTCGTTGAACACCAGCGTCGGCAGCGGGCAGTCGTTCGCCGCGCCCCTCGTGGCGGCGGTCGTCGCGCCGAACTCGCCGGTGCCGTCGGGGCACCGGCCATAGGTCGTGGTCGCGTGCTCGGTCCAGGTGTACGAGTCGGCGAGGGTGCCGTCGCCACGGAACAGGCGCACGCTGTCGCCGCCGCCGAGACCGAACGTCAGGCCACCCGGCGCATCGTCCACCACCAGGTAGCCACCGGCGTAGATCGTCGTCCCGGCCGGGATCTCGTACGGGGTGTGCGTGTCGTCGTTGTCGAGGATCGTCCAACCGGAGACGTCCACCGGCCCGTCACCGATGTTGATCAGCTCGACCCAGTCGGTCGAGTCACCGTTCGACTCGACCTCGTTGACTCGAACGGTGTCGACCGCCGGAGCCTCGCAATCGTTGGCCGCGCCCTTCGTGGGCGAGCCGGTGTCGGCGAACTCGCCGGTGCCGTCCGGGCAGCGACCCCAGGTCACCGCGGCGTGTGCGGGCTGCGTGAACGAGTCGACCAACGTGCCGTCCGGACTGAACAACCGGGCGGTGTCGGTCGAACCGAACCCGAAGTCGAAGTCGGTGCCCTCGTCGATGACGACGTAGCCGCCGGCGGGGATGACGGTGCCGAGCGGGAAGTCGTAGGTGTGCGTGTCGTCGTCGTCACGGAACTGCCAGCCGCCCAGATCGACGTCGTCGCTGCCGATGTTGATCAGCTCGATCCAGTCGCCGGGGTCGCCGCCACTGGATTCGGTCTCGTTGATCTTCACGGTCGTGACCGGCTCGCCGCACACGTTGGCGGCTCCCTTGGTCGGCTCGTAGGTCTCGGCGAAGTCGCCGACCCAGTTCGGGCAGCGGCCGTAGGTGACCGCAGCGTGCAAGGTCCAGCTGTACGAGTCGACGAGCGTGCCCGCGGTGTCGAACAGGCGCACCGAGTCCGCGCCGCCGAGCCCGAAGTCGAACCCGGTCAGCTCGTCGCTGTCGAGCACCAGGTACTCGCCGGCGGCGACCACGGTCCCGGCCGGGATCGTGTGGGTGTGGGCGTCGTCGTCGTCCGAGAAGGTCCAGCCCGACACGTCCGACACGCTCGGGCCCGGGTTGTACAGCTCGACCCAGTCGCCGGGCTCGCCGCCCGACGACTCGACTTCGTTGAAGCCGATCAGCGCGGTGCAGTCGTTCGCGGCGCCCTTCGTGCTCGACGTCGTCACCTGGAACGTGCCGGTGCCGTCGGCGCATCGACCCCACGTGGAGGCGGCGTGACCGGCCCAGGTGGTGGCGTCCAACAGCGTCGTGCCGTTCGGCGCGTACAGCCGCACCGTGTCGCTGCCGCCGAGCCCGAAGTCGAACCCGGTCAGCTCGTCGCTGTCGATCGCGAGGTACCCGCCGGCGGGGATCACGGTCCCGGCCGGGAGGGCGTAGTTGTGGGTGTCGTCGTCGTCCTTGATCACGAAGCCCGACACGTCCGACGCCGTCGGCGCCAGGTTGACGAGCTCGACCCAGTCGCCGGGATCGCCGCCCTGCGACTCGACCTCGTTGATCTTCACGCCGGTGAAGGCGGTCAGTTCGTACGGCACCCGGTCGTACGACCACTCGCCGTCGACGACCGTGAACTTCATCCACTCGTCGACCGCGGTCGACCCCTCGACGGTGATGCGGGTGAGGTTGTCGACCGACTTCACGCCGTACACGTCGAGCCACCGCGACCCTGCGGCGAGCGGTTGATCCTCGTGGAAGGTGTGGCTGTCGCCGTCGAGCAGGAGCACCTCACCGTCGAAGCGCGCCGCGAGGTTCCGGATGGTGCGCACGATCGGGCGGAATCCGTACAGCTCGTCGAACGACGGATCGGTCGAGCCCGGGTCGAACATGTCGGCTTGCATCATGACGACGACGAGCGACGAACGTCGACGGCGCGCGTCCGCGAAGGTCTGCTCGATCAGTCGGATGCTCGCGTGGGTGCGCCACGCCACCTCCAGCCGCTGCTGCCAGTTCGGAGCTTCCATGCCGGTCCAGGGGGCGAGGCCGTTGTTGCTCCCGACCACGTGCACGGCGGCGAAGGCTGCATCGCCGTCGCGGAAGCGGACGTTCTCGGGCAGTCCCCACAACCACTGCGACGTCACCCGCATCGCGGTCTGTCCGAGGGTCCGGTTCTTCCGCGGGAAGAACGTGTCGCGGATCGCGTCGAGCCGCTCGTACGGGTCGTAGCTGCCGTTGTTGGCGCGGTGGCAGTCGGTCCACTCGTTGTCGCCCGGGCTGTACACCAGCGGCTCGACGAAGCGGTCGAACTGTTCGCGCACGTCGGCGAAGTACTCGTCGGTGCATTCGCTGCTTCCCGACTTGATGTCGCCGACATGGCCGACCCATTCGACGTCGGTGTCGGCGTTGATCTGGTCGACCACGTTCGGGAAGTTGAGGATCTGCGCATCGCCGTACGGGATGTCGCCGATCAGCGCGAACGTGGACGTGTCACGGGGCCCGCGACGGTCGGGCTGGTGACCGAGCCCTGCCGACACCACGGACGGCACGAGCACGAGCGACGCGGCGGCGAGCCCGATGAAACAACGGTGGAGTGACCTCATGGTCGACAGGCTGACGGGTCGTTCTGACCGGAGACCGTCCGACGGATGAACGTCGACTGAACAGTGTCTGCACGATCGGGACGAACCCCGGATCTGCCGGCACCGTCCGATTCTGCTCGGCGTCGAATCCGACAGCGAGCACGACGTTCGGTCGCCGTAGTGTGCCGCTGTGCTCCGATCGGTCGCCCGCGCGTTCGTCGGCGAGGAAGAACTCACCGAACGCCAGGGAGCGATCCTCGTCGCCACCGCCGGCGTGGTCTTCAGCTTCACGGCGATCGCCTACCGTGCGGTCGACAGCGCGACCGACTGGCAGTTCCTCGCCTACCGGGGCCTGTCGACCACCGCCGCGATGGTCCTGCTCACCGTGGCCAGGAGCCGCCACCGACCGGTCCCGTTCCGCGAGACCAACGCCCGCGTCGTGCTCGCCGCGCTGCTGCTGGCGCTCACGTCGATGTTCTACATCCTGGCGCTGAGCCGCACGTCGGCCGCCACCACGCTGTTCCTCCTCGCGACTGCGCCGCTCTTCGCCGCGCTCATCGGGTGGCTCGCGCTGCGCGAACGGGTCGACCGGGCGACGGTCGTCGCGATCGGCATGTCCGGGGTCGGCATCGCGATCATGGTCGGCTCCGGACTCGAGGCCGGATCGGGCGTCGGCGTGCTGTTCGCGGCGACGATGCCGATCCTGATCGGGTCGTACAACGTCGCACTTCGATCGGCCGGCCACGTCGACCCGGTGATCCCCGCCCTGATCTCGGGCGTCATGCTCGCCGTCGGTTCGGGAGCGATGGCCTTGTTCGACGGCGGGCTCGGCGTCACCTGGCACGACGCCGTGCTGGCCAGCATCACCGGCGGCTTCGCGCTGGGGGTCGGCCTCCCGCTGTTCAACCTCGGTCATCGCTCCGTGGCGTCGGCCCGCGTGTCGCTCCTCCTGATGACCGAGATCGTGCTCGCCCCGCTGTGGGTGTGGATCTGGCCCGGTGAACGACCGCGCAACTCCACGTTGGTGGGCGGTCTGATCGTGCTCACCACGGTTGCCTGGCTCCTGACACGGGCGTCAGCGCGCGACCCCGACGACGACCAGCTCGCCACCACGCCGGCGGTCTGACGGACGCACGGCTCCCGATCGGGCGACGAGCGGCGCGAGACTCGCGCATGGCCTACATCGAACGTCGAGTGCACGATGCCGACGCCCACATCATGGAACCGCCGACCTGGCTGCGCGACCACGCCGACCCCGACATCCGGGACCGCATCGAGATCCCGACCTACGCGAACGAACTGGTGCAGACCGGCGAGGCACCGGCCGGCGAGGCACCCGACCCGGCCGAACTCGACGACATCTTCGCCCGGCTGACCGAGCGTCATCACAGCGACGAGTTCCTCGCCACCGAGGAGACCGACGTGATGCAGCGGAAGAACTTCGCCGCGACCGGCGCCTTCCTCGCCGAGGATCGACCTCGCGTGCTCGACTTCATCGGCGTCGACAGCCAGCTGCTGTTCAACACGTTCCACAACAGCCGGCTCTACCAGTGGGAGCACGGCGACGGCGGCCCGGTCGACCTGGACCTCGCCTACGGCACCGCCCGCGCCCACAACCGGGGCATGACCGAGTTCTGTTCGGTCGACGACCGACTGCTCGCCACCTGCTACGTCCCGCTCGCCGACTTCGACCGCTCCGACGCGATGGCGACCGAGGCGATCGAGATGGGTGCGGCGGCGCTCCTGGTCGCCTCCGGCTGCCCGGCCGGGCACTCGCCATCGCACCGCGAGCTCGACCGGGTCTGGCGGCAGGCCGAGGAAGCCGGCATCCCGGTCGTCTTCCACGTCGGCGGCACCGGCGACCTGATCGACCCGAACTACTTCCACAACGGACTGCCGATCCCGCCCGATTTCCACGGTGGCGCCGAGAACTTCCGCTCGGTCGACTACATGGCGATCCCGTTCCCGCCGATGCAGACGCTCGCCACGATGATCTTCGACGGTGTGCTCGACCGGCACCCGAACCTGCGCATCGGCGTCATCGAGCAGGGCTGCATCTGGTTGCCGAGCTGGCTCAAGCAGATGGAGTCGGCGATGGATGCGTTCGGTCGTCACGAGGAACGACTGCGGCAGCTGTCGATGAAGCCAGGCGAGTTCGTGGAGCGGCAAGTGCGGGTGACGCCGTATCCGACCGAAGACGTGGGGTGGGTGACCGATCAGGTCGGCCCGAACATCTTGCTGTTCAACACCGACTATCCGCACGTCGAGGGTGGCCGGCGCCCGTTCGAACGGTTCGAGCGCAGCCTCGGCGATCGCTCCGACGAGATCCGAGACCGCTTCTACGCCGACAACTTCGTCGACCTGATGGGGTCGGCCGTCAGCGCGCTCATCTGACGCTTCGAACCCGTCGACCCCGGCAGGCAGGCATCGGGGTCGACGGGTCGACCACCCGCCAGGGCGTCACGCCCTGGCGGTGAGCTCGGCGCTGCTGAACGCCAGCACGGCCGGGCAGGTCCCGACGGCGGGAGCCTCGACCGTGATCACCGCGTTCAACCCGGTGATCGTGCTCGTGCCATCACGACCGGCGGTCACGCCGCCCGGGAAGATCGTCATCGTCACGCTCGCGGTCCGTGCCGCGCCCGCGCACGACGGCACCGCCAGGTTCGAGTCGGCGACGAGGTGCAGTGCGCCGTCGGCGCGGAACAGGCCACCTTCCACGAGTCCGGGGATGTTCGCCCGCAGGTACCCCTCGGGAGTGCTCCGGATCGTGACGTCGGAGATCGACGGTGCCGCGCCACACGTGGTGAGACCCGCGCAGTAGATGCGGGTCGCGTCGACGCGGTGGACACCCACGAGGTCGACGGCGTCGAGCGACGCGTCGAACGTCATCGGGAACAACCGGGCGAAACGGTCGCGATCCGCGGTCACATCGGTCAGTCGCTGCTGCGTCGCCGCGAGTTCCTGCTGTGCCAGCGTCAGCTCGGCGTCGAGTGCATCGATCGACGCCAGTGCCGTACTGCGCTGGTCGGTGAGCGCCGCGACGCGCGCCTGCAACGTTCCGACCTGACCGGCGAGATCATCGGCGCCCCCCTGCGCCGCGAACAGGAGTTCGCGGAGCGAGACGAGTTCGGCGTCGAGCACGGCGACCGCCTCGATCGCGGCACCGCGTTCCGACGTGAGGGTCGCCACCTGGCCGCGCAGTTCGCGCTCGGTCGAGTCGTCGTCGCCCGATGCGAATCCGGCGGCGGTGCCGACGGCACCCAGGACAGCCGCGATCGCCAGGAGCGCGACGAGCACGACACCACCCTTCGGCCACGGGGAACCGTCGCGTCGGCCACGACCCGCACGCTCGCTGCGCGTGCCACGCTCCAGCGAGAACACGGTGGGAGGCGATGCGTGGGGCTGCGGAGCCACCGGCCTCGTGACCCGGGTGACGTCGCCGCCGCCGGTTCGGCTCCGATGGAGCACGTTCGTGATGTTCACGGTTCACCTCTGTGTGTCGAATGACCCGAACCGTTCGGGTCGTGCAGTGATTCGACGCCACGGTCACCCACCCGGTTCCCGGCCGAATGTCACAGTTCGCGCGCGACCCGCCGGGTGGACCGACGGCCGGGCACCGCGCGGTCGACCTCGACGCTCGCCCGATCGTCCCGCGTCGCTAGCGTGCGCCGGATGACGACGGAGGTGGAAGGCGAGACGGACGGTGGCATCTGGTCGTCCCGGTACCTTCCCGTCACCCTCGCCAACCTCACGATCGTCGCGATCGCGGCGTTCGACGGGCTCGCGCTCATCGCCGCCCTGCCGTCGATCGCCGACGATCTCGGCGATGTCGCCCTGCTCCCCTGGGTGATCACCGCATTCCTCGCGACGTCGGCCGTCGCCGGCATCACGGCCGGTCCGATCATCGACGCGGTGGGTGTCCGACGGACGTTCCGCGTGACCGGCCTGTGGTTCCTGCTGTCGAGCGGCGCGGCGGCCGCCGCGCCGAACATGCCGCTCCTCGTCGTGGCCCGCGCACTCCAGGGCATCGGCGGCGGCCTCGTGATCTCCGTCGCGCTCGCGGCGGTCGGTCTCAGCTATCCGAATCGGCTCCGCCCACGGGCGTTCGCGGCGATCTCCATGGTGTGGGGTGTGTTGGGCTTCGGTGGCCCCGCGATCACGGCCGGCCTCCTGGCCGTCTCCGGCTGGCGCATGATCTTCGTCGTGCAGTTGCCGATCACGGCGCTGGCGCTCGCCGCCGGGTGGCGAACCCTGCCGAGCACGCGGGAGCGTCCGCAGCGGATCGTGATGGACGTGCGCGGCATCCTGCTCATCGCCGGCCTGGTCGTGATCTCGCTGGTCGCGGTGTCGCAGTCGGGCATCCGCTGGTGGTTCACCGGGCTCGGCACCGCGATCGCGATCGCGCTCGGCGCCGTGTTCTGGGTCCACGCCGGGCGGGCCGAGAACCCGCTGGTCGCCCGTGAGCACATCACCCGCTTCCCGCTCAAGCGCGTGCACGTGACGTCGGGGCTCGTGCTGATCGCCGGCCTCGCTGCCGACAACTACCTGCCGCTCTACATGCAGACGACCCGCGGGCGATCCGAGTCGTTCGCCGCGTTCTCCGTGCTGTTCCTGACCGTCGGGTGGACGTCGGCCGCGTTCGTGGTCAGTCGGTTGCTCGAGCATCGCTGGCGGGAGTCCGACGCGATCCTGCTCGGGTCGCTGATCCTGGTGCCGGCGGTCGCGCTCGGCGGTGTCGGTGTGGCGCTCTCGTGGCCGATCCCGGTGATCTTCGTCGCCTTCTTCTTCATGGGGACCGCGATCGGCTTCGTGTCGACGTCGGGGTTGACGTTGCTGCAGTCGGCCGCCGACGAGTCGGAGATGGGGCGGGTCAACGCCGCACACCAGTTCGTGCGCACGATCTGCATCACCTACGGCGTCGCCGTCGGCGGTGCGATCCTGCTGTTCGTCGTCGATCGGCAGATCGGCGACGTCGAGGTCGTCCGCGACGCGCTCGGCGGCGAGGAGATCGACACCTCGGGCCCGATCCTCGACGCGATCCGCGACGGCCTCGCCTGGGTACACGTGTTCAGCGGCGTGGCCGCGGTGGGGTGCGTGGCCGCGGCGACGGTGCTCTGGCGGCAGACCGCAGCACGGTCGGCAGCACCGGCACCACGCTGACGGTGCCGGGTCAGACGGCGACCAACGATTCGAGTCGGGCGTAGGAGGCCTCCATGCCCTCGACCATGCCGGTCTCGAGCACCTGGTCACGGACCTCACGGCTCGGGTAGGTGACGACCAGGGTCACCAGGGTGGCGTCGCCGACGGGAGTCAGGGTGAGTTCGTTCGTCACGCCGGAACCGTCCATGCCGATCATGCGTTCCGTGGTGACGGCACGGCGAGGCGGGTTCGACTCCAGCACCTCGCCCTCGAAGCCGAAGCTCCCGCTGCCGTCGTCGGCCTCCCACTCGTAGCGGAACGAGTCGCCGACCTGCACACCGACCTCGCACACGGGCATCGACCACCCGTCGGGGCCGAGCATCCAGCGGCGCATCAGGTCGGCGTCGTGGTGTGCCCGCCACACCTGCTCGACCGAACCACGGACGATCCGCGTGATGCGGACATGTGTGTCGTCGAGCAGTTGCGATTCGGTCCCGCGGTCGGCTGCGAACGTGGCGAGGTCGGCGAGCACGTCGTCCATCTGCGACATCGCCGACGTGGCACCCTCGACCATGCCCATCTCCGCCAGCTGCTCCATCGAGGCGAGATCGGGGAACGTCGTGACGGTGGTGTAGCGCGAGCCGGTCGGCGTCGTCGTGAACTCCATCCGCATCGTCATCGACGGCATCGACGCGTTGGGTTCTCCGTCGTCGCCGGCGAACCCGTCGATGACCTCGAAGCTCCGTCCTGGGTTCACCGACGTGAAGATCCAGTAGCCGCTCGACGTCTCCCCGTCGGGCCCGGTCATCGTGTAGTTGCTGCGCCCGCCTTCGGTCATGTCGTGTCGGGCGAACGTGGCCGGCCAGGTCGGCGGCCCCCAGAAGCGTTCGAGCTGGCGCGGGTCGGCGAAGGCTTCCCACAGCCGTTCGACCGGGACGGGGTAGTCGCCGACGAGGGTCATCGTGAGCGCTTCGGGATCGGAGGTGACGGAGGTGACGGGCATGGTGACTCCTTGCGGGTTCGTGTGCGGGTGCGAATCGGCGTGCTGGTGATGTGCCGGCGGGTCGGGTGTCGGCAGGTCGGCAGGGACACGGGCTGGGGTGCTCAGGCCTCGGTGGTTCGGGCCTCGCCGGTCGGGTTGGCGAGCACCTCGTCGAGTTGGCTGAACCGGGCGTGCCAGAGCGCCTCGAGCTCGGTGAGCACCGCCCGCGCCCTGGCGATCCGATCGGCGTTGCCGCGCACGAGGCGTTCTCGACCGTGGCGGTGTTTGCTCACGAGCCCGGCTCCTTCCAACACGGCGACGTGCTTCTGCACGGCGGCGAAACTCATGTCGTAGTCGGCCGCCAGTGCGCTGACCGAGGCTTCACCGGTCAGCGTCCGCCGGACGATGTCGCGTCGGGTCGCATCGGCGAGTGCTCGGAAGAGCCGGTCGACCTCGGCGTCCGACATCTCAGTTTGTACAACCATATGGTTGTAGGTTACGCACTGCGGCGTCGCCCGTCAAGGGGCGCGCGACATCTGCTTCGCAACCATGTCGGTCGGTGTGCGGGCAACGTCCCGGCAGGGCCGGCCCGGCGGACGGGTGATCGGCTGCGGGTCGTCAGTCGGCCGGCGGCGTCATCCCGAGCGCCGCCATGACCTCGGCGACGATCTGCGACCGCGGTGGCATGCCGGGGAACTCCTCGGGTTGCACCGGGTTCTGCGCGTCGCCGATCCGGTGGAACCGCTCCATCGCGATCTCCAGCCACTCGGGATGCGGGAAGATCCAGTACCGACCTTCACGAACCGCGTCGACGACCAGATTGGCGACCGCTCCCGGCTGCATGCCCTCGTCGATCGCACGCTTCACGTAGTTCCGACTCACCTCGGCACCCGGGTCGATGTCGGGCAAGGGCCCGAGCTCCGACGGCCAGTTGCGGTCGGAGTCGAGGATGCCGGTCTTCACCCAACCCGGACACAGACAGCTGACACCGACCCCCAACTGCGCCGCCTCCATCGCGTGGTGGAGGCTCTCGGTGAGCGCGACGACGCCGTGCTTCGTGGCGTCGTACGCGGGACTCAACCCGGCGTACAGACCCGCCATCGAAGCCGTGTTGACGATGTGCCCGCCACCGCCGGCGATCATGTGTGGGAGGAACGCCCGCACGCCGTACACGACGCCCCACAGGTTGACGCCGAAGGTCCACTCCCAGCCTTCGATCGGACCGAACCACGGATCGCCCGCCCCCGAGACGCCGGCGTTGTTGCACAGGACGTGCACGCCACCGAACCGCTCGATCGTCGCCTGGGCGAGTGCCTCGACCTGCGCCCGGTCGCTCACGTCGACGATCATCGCCATCGTCTCGACGCCATGCTCGGCGACGGCCGCAGCGGCGGCATCGAGCGCGTCCTGCTGCACGTCGGCGAGCACGACCGAACACCCCTGCGCGGCGAACGCGTGGCTGAGCGCCAACCCGATACCGCTCCCTGCGCCGGTCACCACCGCGACCTTGTCTGCACCGATCTCCATCACGAACCCCCTCGTGCACCAGGACGGTAGCCCACCCCGCTCCACCCGCTCGACGGCACGCCCCAACCGGAAGTCGGCGAGCAGATCGGATTCAATCTCGCAGGGACTTCGCATGGATCTGGCATGGACCTCGCACGAGCGCGAGCACGTCGGTGATCGCCCGACGATCACCCGTACGTTGCGCTCTCCGAACGGATCCGGGCACGAGCACCGACCGCGATGTCGGCAGTAACGGAATGAACGAGATCACCGGGGCATCACCTGGGCACCCGGTGGGCGAGCGAGGCGAAACGCGACCGCGCCCCTGAGGTCGTCGACCTCACCCACATCATCCTGTCGTCACCTCGTCCCGTCGTCACCTCGTCGTGACACCAGCTCGTCCTGTCGGCACCGACGGTGCACCGAGCATCCCCGGACGTCGACGCGATCCCGACCGTCGTGTCGGCGACCGATCGTTCGCACAATTGATCCGACGGAAACATCGTGCTGCGAGAATGGCGACATGCGTGTTGATGCGAACTTCTACGGCTCGGTTCCGATGCCCGACGCCGGCAACGACGGCCCCCAACCCGTCGATCGACGGTACGGCAACGCCGACTTCCTCGCCTGCTACGACCACCTCACCCACTGGGCCAAGACGATGGACCGGCTCGGCTACGACACGATGTGGCTCACCGAGCACCACTTCCAGTACGAGGGGTACGAGGTCACGCCCAACCTGATCCTGTTCGGCCTGCACCTGGCGAAGGAGACCGAGCGGTTGCGGCTCGGCCAGATGTTCAACGTGGTGCCGCAGTGGCACCCGCTGCGCCTCGCCGAGGACGCTGCCATGATGCAGATCCTCACGAACAACCGGATCCAATTCGGTGTGGGTCGCGGCACCGTGCCGCGTGAAGCCCAGTCGCTCGGCGGCGTCGTCGCATCCGGCGACAACGAGATGTCGGCCGAACTCGACCGCGTCAACCGCGAGATGTTCGAGGAGTCGATGGAGATCATCAAGTCGGCGTGGACGAACGAGACGTTCTCGTTCACCGGCAAACACTTCGTGCTCCCGCCACCCGGCATCCCCGACCGCGGCTCGACGGTGCAGGATCTCACGCTGATCCCCAAGCCCATCGCCCCGATCGACGTGTGGCAGGCGGTGACCTCGCCCCCGACGCTCGACTACGCGGCTCGGGCGCGCCATCATGCCGTGCTGCCGGCGCGCGGGATCGAGAGCACGAAGAAGTGGTGGGACGACTTCGGCAACAAGGCCGCCGACGGCGGCTGGGACATCGGCCGCAGCGACGCACGCTGCCTGGCGATCAACATGCACGTCGGCCCGACCCGTGACGATGCGATCCGCACCGGCCGCAACGCCCACGACGAGTGGATCCGGTTCCTCGCCCCGTACGGCCGGTTCCGGGCGTACACGTTGCCCGACGGCAGCCCGGTGCCGTTCGACTTCCGCCCGACGATCGAGGACTCGATCGAGCAGGACATGATGCTGATCGGGTCGCCCGAGGAGTGCGCCGACCTGCTCGGTCGCTACCGCGACGAGGTCGGCGTCGAGCACGTCGTGCTGTTCTTCGACATGCCCGGTCTCACCCAGGAGCAGATGGACGAGCAGTTGGAGATGACCGCCACCGAGGTCCTCCCCAAACTCGGCGTCACCCTCGCCTGACCCCGGCCGGCAGGGCCCCCACTGGACCCGCGCACCCGAGCGCCACAGCCGGCCATGTCGCGAACCTGCGGCCCGCAAGCCCAAGAACGCGACACACCCCACCAGCCACACCCACCATCCACGCCCAACCGACCATGTCGCGAACCTGCGGCCGCCCGACCAGCCGTGTCGCGAACCTGGAGCCGCCCGCCAGGCCGTGTCGCGAACCTGGGCCCCGCACGCCCAACACCGCGACACGCCCCACCCCACCGCACACACCCGACCGGCCGTGTCGCGAACCTGGGCCCCGCACGCCCAACACCGCGACACGCCCCACCCCACCGCACACACCCGACCGACCGTGTCGCGAATCTGGGCCCCGCACGCCCAACACCGCGACACACCCCACCCCACCACCCACACCCGACCGGCCGTGTCGCGAACCTGCGGCCAGCACGCCCAACAACGCGACACCGCCGACACCTCCGCTCGACCGACCATGTCGCGAACCTGGGGCCGCCCGCCAGGCCGTGTCGCGAACTGGGCCCCGCACGCCCAACAACGCGACACACCCCACCCCACCCCACCACCCACACCCGACCGGCCGTGTCGCGACTCTGAGCCCCGCACGCTCAACATCGCGACACGGCCCGCGGGGGTTGGCGGGGACCGATCTGGCAGAGTGGCGGCATGGCTCTCACCACGTACCGCATCGACCGCGACGGCGCCGATCGGCTGCTGATCCTGCTCCACGGATGGAGCGCCGAGCAGCATCATCTCGCCGCCTACGTTCCCCTCGTCGACCCCGACGAGCGGTTCACCGCCGCCTGCCCCCGGGCCCCGCACGACCTCCCGGAGGGTGACGGTGCCTCCTGGTACGACCGCACCGACACCGGCCCCGACGCCGCCTCGTTCCGGCAGGCGGTCGACACCCTCGACACGTTCGTCGCCGACGAGATGGCCCGAGCCGGCGTCGGCCCCGAACGGACCGTGCTCGGCGGATTCTCACAGGGCGGCTTCCTGGCGCTGGCGCTGGCGCTCCGACCGACCGGGCCGGCCTTCGCCGGTGTGTGGGCGATGTGCTGCGCGCTCCCCGAGATCGAGGGCCTCGATCTCGACACCGGGTCCGGCGACGGTCGCCCGGCCCTGATCCAGGTCGGCGAGCACGACCCGATCATCACGCCAGACCGTGGCCGCGCCGCGGCCTCGACGCTCGCCGGCGGCGGCTGGAACGTGTCGACGTACGGATACGACATGGCGCACAGCCAACGACTCGAGATGATGGCCGACGCCAAGTCCTGGCTCGCCGCCATCTGAGTCGGTCACGACCAGGGCGGAGCGCCCCACTGACTAACGTGACCTCAATGGCGCCGCGCACGTTCTTGACCGCGTTCGTCGTCGGCTCGCTCGTCCTGTCGGCATGCACCCGACCCGACGACTCGGCGGCGGCGCCGTCGATCACGCCGGCCGACGCTGACGACGACACGGGCATCGACGAGTCCAGCGACGACTCGGGCGACGGCGGCGACACCGACGACACCACCGGGTCCGACGACAGCGACGAGTCCACGGAGCGGTCGACCGAGTCGTCCGACGACTCACCCGACACCACCACGAGCACCCCCGCCACGAGCACCCCCACCACGAGCACCACCCCGACCCCCACGACGATGGCCAACACGGTCGCGCCGACGACGAACCCCCTCGACGACCCGTCCGACCTCACGCTGATCTTCGACGGCGTCCTGCCGTTCCGGTTCGGCGACCGCGACGTCGACATCGTCCCCGCGCTGACCGGCCTGTTGGGCGACCCGACGATCGACGAGCTGCGCGAGTACCCCGACATCGACCAAGGGATGTACTTCGACGCGAGTGGCGAGGAACGGTTCGTCGCCCCGTTCGGCCGCATGGTCTGTTTCGCCCAGAGTCTCTGTCTGCAGTTCGGGGCCGGCGCACCCGAGACGCTGATCTTCACCGGCTGGCGTGTCGACGGCCCGTCGGACCTCGCGACCGACGACGGGCTCCGATTCGGATCGACGCTCGCCGACTTCGCCGACCTGATCCAGTTCGATCCGAGTGCCGCCTGTTACCGGACGGCATACGGACAAGCCGGCGGGATTTACGTCACGCTGTTGAGCGCCGAGGAGAACTTTACGACGCCCGACGAGGACGGTACAGGGCTCGTCGTCGGCGAGCCGGACCCGAGCCAGGTGACCGTGACCGCGATGCAGGCCGGCCATCTCCCCGTGTTCGTGCTCCGTGACTGCTGAACGGTCGAACGATCAGGACGCCGCTCAGAACGGCGCGGGAATCGTCGGTCGATGCTGCCCTCACGACCTGGCGAAGCGGATCGGAGACCTGGTCGGTCGACGGCGTGACCGGCTCGGCGACGGGTTCGACGTGGGCTGGATGGTCGCTCGACGACAATGGGCGCACAGAGAACTGGGAGCCACCCGGGCAACCCGGGCCACCCGGCCAACCGGCCAACCGGCCGTCCACCCATCCGGCCACGCGGGTGGCGATCTTGAGATCGTCGCACCCGCCGACCCGGCAGACCCGACTTCCCGACCCGACAGGCCCGACTTCCCGATCCGGACAGCGGTTCGGAACCTCAGCTTCTCCTACGCAGGCGCCCGGATCACACGTCGGGGATCAGCAGCACCTTGCCGGTCGTCTCACGCGCTTCGATCGCCCGGTGGGCATCGGCGGCTTCGGCCAGCGCGAACCGGTGACCGATCCGAACGTCGAGATCACCCTCGCCGATCCAGTGGTACAGGTCGGCCGCGCGGCGTTCGAGATCGCTGCGTTCGGCGATGTAGTGGAACAGGGTCGGTCGGGTCAGGAAGATCGAACCGTTCGCCGACAGCGCCAACGGTGAGACCGGGTCGACCGGACCGGAGGCGTTCCCGAACGTCACCATCATCCCCCGCGGCCGCAGCACGGTGAGGCTCTGCTCGAACACCGATTTGCCGACGCCGTCGTAGACCACGTCGAGCGGACGCGGCCCGGCGATCTCGGTGACCGCCTCGGCGAAGTCGACGTCGCGGTACAAGATCGTGTGGTCGGCGCCGGCGGCCCGTGCCAACTCGGCCTTCTCCTCGGTGCCGACGGTCGTGAACACCTCGGCGCCCAGCAGCTTGGCCATCTGGATCAGCAGCAGTCCGACGCCCCCGGCCCCGGCGTGCACGAGGCAGCGGCTGCCGGCACCGAGCTCGAACGTGTCGGTGACGAGGTAGTGCGCGGTCATCCCCTGGAGTGGGATCGCCGCTGCGGTCTCGAGATCGACCGACTCCGGTACCGCCACCACCTGGTCGGCGGCGAGGGCGACCTGCGTCGCGTACGAACCGGCGGCGCCCGGCCAGGCGACACGGTCGCCGACCGCCCACTGCGACACACCTTCGCCGACGGCGGTCACGACGCCGGCGCCCTCCAATCCGAGCACGTACGGCGTGGGGACGTCGTAGAGACCCGACCGCTGGTACGTGTCGATGTAGTTGAGACCGGCCGCGGCGACATCGACGACGATCTGTCCGTCGCCGGGCGCCGGGTCGTCGAGCTCGCGCCACTGCATGACCTCGGGTCCACCGGACTGATCGATCTGGATCGCCCACATGGGGCCGACCCTACCGATCGAGCGGACGGCGCCGGAGGTCGGCGAGCACCGTGTGCCCACGAGGTGACAGCTCGTAGCCGGGGCTGTGACTGATCGTCAGCCCGAGCGCTTTGAGCTTGGCGACGTTCGTCTTGAACGGCTTGGTCTCCCACCCGATCGACGCCGCGAGGTCCGGGGCGCGCGTGTGCGGTTGCTCCGACAGCATCGTCATGAACCGCACGGTCCACGCGCCGGCCGGACTGCGCGTGTCGAGCCGCTCGAGGCGAGTCCGGACGTCGGCCAACTCCTCGTCGGACAGCTCCGACCGTTCACGCAGCTCGACGCGGGGATCGATCCCACCCACGCGCACCCGGACCCGGTAGAAGTCGCCCTCCGGCTTCTGGGTGAGCTCGGCGATCACCTCGGCGACCGAGCCGAATCCGGCCCGTTTCGCATCGAGGTCGGTGATGTCGTCGAGTTCGATCCGCTCGACGCCGACGATGTCGAGCATCCCCGCACGGGTGCGCAGACTGCCGCCCGTCTTCACCGTCGGCCGCTTCTGACGCCGGAACAGCGTGTCGATCTCGCCGGTCACGATTCGTTCGAGCACCGCGTTCTTGATCAGCATGCGGCAGCTCTCCCTGCCATGCAGAGCCGGTCACCGGAAGACACGCCGCCGACCGTAGCGACTCCGCCTCCGAGACCAACGGTCGACGGTATTTCAGAGGGCGCGGGTGTACTCCAGTGCGCTGGCTCGCGTGCCACTGAGCGCGACCCACACCTTGTCGTGGTTGAACATCAGCCGGAGCCGAAGCATCCGTCCTGCGGGGATCGTCGCGTCGACCGATCCGATCGTGATCTCGCGCTCGACCCAGGTCGAACGCCCGCGATTCCACTCGTCGACGTGGACATCGACGGAACTGGCGAGCGTTACACAGCCGGTGCCGTTCGCGGCGCAGTCCTGGAGCCACACGGAATAGTCGACGTCCTCCTCGACCTCGAAGTCCTCGACCGTGCTCCACAGCACGAGCCGAACCGGCCCGTCGAGTACGAGATCGGACGCCGGCTCGAAGCTCCAGTGCTGGAACTTGCGGGGATCGGTGTCGTCCAGCTTCTGGCTCGACGGTTCGATGGTGAGGCCCGGCGAGCCGTCGCCGTCGTGATCGGGCTCGGGCGATGCATTCGCCGGCTTCGTCGGTGTGAGCGCCCAGTCGGTCGCCGACTCGCCGTTCGTGCCGAGGTAGAAGCGCTGGTCGACTCCGGTGCTGCCGACGTCGATCGTGACGGTTGCGACGTCGGAGCGACCGGTCCCGTCCGAGACCCGGTAGGTGAACGCGTCGGAGCCGACGAATGCGGGTGCGGGTGCGTAGGTGAACGAACCATCCGCCGCGAGGGAGAGGGTGCCGTGGTCGGGACCCGAGTGCAGTGAAGCGGTGAGGGTGTCACCGTCCTCGTCGCCGTCGTTGTCGAGCACGCCGGGCGCAGCCACGATGAGCGCGGTCGACTCCTGCGCTGCGTAGGCATCGCCACCCGCCGACGGAGGGTCCGGCCGGGGGTTCACGGTCACGAACACGGACGCGGCCGCCGTCCGCCCGGTGCCATCGGAGATCGTGTAGCGGAGCTGCATCGGCCCGAACTCGTTCGGGTCCGGCGTGAACCGGACGACTGCGCCGTCGGTGGAGGCCACTCCATCGTCGGCGGTGACCGTCAAGATCGTGAGCGGGTCCCCGTCGGGGTCGGTGTCGTTGGCGAGCACGGCCACGTCGATCGAGTCGTCCTCGTCCATCGCGACGGTGTCGTCGCGAGCGATCGGGGGATCGGGTACCGCGCTGACCGAGATCACCACCGACGCCGACGAACGTGCGCCGCGGACGTCGACCGCCGTGTACCGGAAGGTCGTCTCACCGGACCAGTTCGGCAAGGGGACGAACCGGAAACGGGTGGGGCCGACACGGGTGATCGTACCGTTCGCCGGCACCGAGTCGAGCGACGCCGACGTCACCCGTGCGTCGTTGGCCGCAACGTCGATCTCGACCGGCGAACCCTCAGCGGTCGCCGCGAGGTCGTCGACCGCCACCGGCCCGGGCGGCGCCGTCGTGGTCGTCGTCGTGGTGGTCGGAGTGGTCGTCGGAGTGGTCGTCGGAGTGGTCGTCGGAGTGGTCGTCGGAGTGGTCGTGGTCGACGTGGACGTGGTGACCGACGGGGTGACCGGAGTGGACGGCGTGGTCGTGGGCGGCACGGGAGCCGACGGGATTCGACCGTCGGAGATCGAGATGTTCGGGCGGAACGGGAGCGTCACGACCACCGTTGTCGTCGCGGCCGTGGACGGCGCCGACGTGGACGTCGACGGCCGGACGGTCGTGGTCGTGGTCGTGCTCGTCGGCGGGCTGGTCGTCGGCGCGGCGGTCGGCACCACCGTGCTCGCGGGTGTGGTGGATTCCGGGATCGCGATCACCGCACCGGGCAGCACGATGGTGGTCGTGCTGGTCGTCACCGGCATCGTGACCACGACCTCCTGCCCCGCAGCCTCGACCACGGCGCGATCGGTCGCCGGCGGGTCGAGCAAGCCACCGGCGACGAGCGTCACCGCGGTCGCGGTGGCGCTCACCGCAGCGCCGGCGACCGAGCCGACCGGCATTCGACCGACGACGGGCAGCTGCGCCAACCACGACAGCGGACCCATGATGAGTCGGAGGCGACCGAGCGAGATGTTCATGAACGCCCGCACCACACGAGGATCGAACTGCGTGCCGGCACAGCGGGCCAGTTCCTGGCGGCCCTCGACGGCGGTGCCCGCCGCCTTGTACGACCGAGCACTGGTGATCACGTCGTAGACGTCGGCGACCGACACGATCCGAGCTGCGAGCGAAATCTCCTCACCGGAGATCCCCGATGGGTAACCGCCACCGTCCCAGCGCTCGTGGTGCTCACCGACGGCATCGACCCACTCGCCGAGCCAGCCCCGCAGCGGTTGGCACATCTCGGCGCCCCAACCCGGGTGCTGTTTGATGATCTCGAACTCGGCGTCGTCCAGCCGACCGGGTTTGTTGAGGATCTCGCCCGGGACGAACAGCTTCCCGACATCATGGGCGAGTCCGGCCCACTGGAGCAGGTCGAGCTCGTGCGAGTCGAGGCCGAGTTCTTCGCCGATCATCCGGCTGTAGGCCCGCACACGTTCGGCATGGCCACGGGTGAGGCGGTCGTGTGCGCTCAGATCGGCGACGAGCTCGATCAGCGTCTCTGCAGCGAGCGCTGGATCGTCAGGGAGACCGGTCTGGCGGAGTTCTGCGATCCGCAACTTGAGCTGATGCACAGTCTGCGTTCGCATGGCGGTCTTGAAGCGCGACGGCGCCTGATCCGGGAACACGAGCGAGAGTTGCAGGAGTGCGGCCAGCGGCAGCAGCTTGCGGGCGAGACGGTCGGCGACGAACAGCACGCCGGTCGCGAACACGCTGAGCGCGATCCACCAGACGATCGTCGAGAGGAGCTCCGCCGGTCGTGGAACCACCTTCGAGATCAGATGGGTCGCCGCGACCGAGATGAGGATCGGGGCGATGAAGACAAGCGCCTTGATCCCGAACGCGGCGCGCGGACGCCCCGTCCAACGACTCTGCTGCGGCCGCTCCTCAGCGCTCATTCGCCGATCACATAGGTGTATCGGCTCGGTCCGCTACCGGGTTGAGACGAAACGACGAACTCGCCGGGCGTGCGATCGCCGGCGTCAGCTGCCGTAGCTGACGCCGAGACCGGCTCGGGCGTCGGCGTTCACCCCGTAGGGCGGGATCGGGTAGCGCAATCCGTTGCGCGAGAGCGCGTCGAGACCGTCGATCACCTTCGGGAGGTACGACGGCGGGATCGCCATGAGGAGTTCGTCCTCCATCACCCCGCCGTACCGACGCTCGGCGAAGCACGGGATCGAGAGGCTCGGCTCGCCGGTGGCCAATGCCCTGCCCCACGAGTCGGCGCACGACGACTCGCCGACGCAGCCCCACTCGAGCTTGCGGTACCCGGTCCACTGGAGCCCGTTGACGAACAGGATCATCTGCGCCGGGGTGGCGTAGATCAGGCAGATGTCGGGCGGGTCGAGGCGTCCGCTCGCGAGCGGCGACACGGCGAGCGCTTCGTGCTCACCGAACGACGGGAGGTCCATCGCGGCCTGGTGCGCGGCGGCGTCGGCGGGTGTGGCGTACCAGACGCCGGAGTACTGCCGACCCTCGAGCCACTCGTCGTCTCGGGGGTGCAGGCCGACCACGGCCGCGCACTGGTCGCCGACCAGGTCGTCCACGGTGATGCCGACGGTCCATCCGTTGCGGGCGGCCTGTCCCACGATCTGGTCGGTGGTGTGGATCGCGCCGGGCCGCCGGATCTTCGGCACCGCCTCCATCTCGGCGACGGTCGCGAATCGCTTCATGCCGATCGGTGTGGTCCGGAGCCGGAGCAACCGGTTCAGGTCGTCGACGATCCTCCGTCCGTGGAACTCGTCGCCGACGCGAACCGGCGTGCCGTCTCCTGAGCTGCCGAGGCTGTCATCCGTCGTGACCATGCGGCCACCGTACGACCTGGTGCCGGGCGACGCCGGATTCAGAGGCGGTCGGCCGGGTACCCGGCGAACGAGGCCTTGAACACGCCGGAGTGCAACATCACGGTCGCGGCGTGGCGGCCGGTCGCGGCGGACATGACCCGGGTCTCGACCCAGTGCGACTCGACCCGCCGGCTCTGTCCGATGGCCAGCACCTCACGTTCGAGGCGGTACTCCTCGCCGACGAACAACGGGCCGTCGATCGCACGGACCTCGAGGTCGATGAACAGGCCGACGGCGGGTCCGCGCACCGGCAGCCGTGTCCCGACCTTGTGGGCGAGCACGCTGTACATCTCGAACGGCAGGATCGGGCGGCCCCACGGCGTGTCGTCGGTGTCGTACCAGGGGGTGCGTTCGGTGATCGCGTCGAGCTTGCGACGGAGCGAGAAGGGGTAGAGGTGGCCGTTGTCGGTGTCGAGTTCGACCGTCACCACCGGCGGCTCGCCGTGTACGGGACCGAGTTCGATCTGGTCGACGATGAACAGGTCGCCCGCGTCGCGGGCCTGCATCTTGGCCAGGCGGTCGCGGAGCTCGGTCGGCGCCGACGCGTCGACGGTGGCCGAACCGGTCAGAACCGGCGACCCGTCACCCTTCACCGCGTCGATGCGCGCGGCACCGTCGTCGCCAGGGGTGAACGAGGCGGTGACCGTCTCGCCCTCGACCACCATGTTCAGGAAGTGGGCGCTCACGCAGCCGGTCTCGAACCAGCGCTGCCCCCACTGGTCGAACGCCAGCAGGTCGATCTGGCTGAAGTGGGTCGGTCCCTCGATCGGCGCGCCCGACAGACCGAGGTCGCCGGCGACGGCGTCGTCGTGCACACTCGCGTGACCGTCGTACTCCTGATCGCCGAGGAGTTGGCGCGGTGCTCGTTCGGGGCCGTGCCGCACCCCTGCGTCGTCGGTGGTGATGGACGAGGTGTCGAACGCCATCGTTCGATCGTAGGAGCCGACCACTCGCCGATCGTCAGCGTGCTCGTTCGGTGGCGATCGGTGCGTCGTCGGGTCGAACCGTCAGGTGTCGACGGTGCCGCTCTCGCCGACGTCGGGCGGCGAGTCCATCAGGAACGCCTTCGCCATCCCGGCCATCTGGGCGAGCTTGTTCGGGGCCGTCCAGTACTCCCACCGGTCGGCGTGCACCTGGAGCGCCACGGCGCTCTCCGGTCCGTCGGGGAAGTACGTGTCGGTCATCTCGTCCCACAGGTCGCTCAGCAGTGAGGTGCCCTCGACGTACTCGGCGCGGCCGACGACCGAGATCCAGGTGCGGCCATCGTCGACGAGCGAGACGTTCATCGCCTGTCCGCCGATCGCCCAGTCGGCCTCGCGGCCGACGATGAAGTACACGTCGCCGTTCTCGTCGATGCGCTGCACCGTGAGTGGACGGGACGACAGCAGACCGTGCTCGTCGATGGTGGTCGCCATCACGATCCGGACCTCCTCGACCCGTTCGCGCAACTCGTCGATGGTCAATGGTTCGTCGCTCATGGGCTTGGCGATACCCGGCTCGGCAGCGCCTCAACCGCGACCACGACGTAGGTTCGGCGCATGGACGAGTGGTCGCTGTTGGTGGACGGGGTCGATTTCGGGGAGGGGCCGCGCTGGCGCGACGGCGCACTCTGGTACTCCGATTTCCACCAGCGTGCGGTGTACCGGGTGAGCGCCGACGGCGAGCGCACGGCGGTGTACGACGGACTCGACGACCGACCTTCGGGGATGGGCTGGTTGCCCGACGGCACGTTCCTCGTCGTGTTCATGACCAGCCGCCGTGTGATGTGCGACCGGGGCGACGGGCGGTTGGTCGAGTACGCCGACCTCTCGTCGATCGCCACCCACCACTGCAACGACCTGATCGTCGATCGTCACGGCAACGCGTTCGTGGGCAACTTCGGGTTCGATCTCGAAGCGCTCGCGTCGTTCGCCCCGGCCGACCTCGCCGTCGTCCGCCCCGACGGATCGGTAGCGGTGGCGGCACCCGACATGGCGTTCCCGAACGGTGCGGTCATCACGCCCGACGACACCACGTTGATCGTCGGCCAGTCGTTCGGCGGGAACTACATCGCGTTCACGATGCACGACGACGGCACGCTGACCGACCGCCGGCAGTGGGCCGAGATCCCCGGCACCGCACCCGACGGCTGCGCCCTCGACGACGCCGGTGGGATCTGGTTCAGCGACGCGCTCGGTTCACAGGTCGTGCGCGTCGAGGAGGGCGGCAACGTCACCGATCGCATCGCCACACCGATGCCGACGTTCGCGTGCATGCTCGGCGGCGACGACGGCCGCACCCTGTTCGCGCTGTGCTCACCCGGTTCGCATCCCGACGAGAGCGCCGGCAAGGCCGCCGGGGCGATCTACACGCGCACGGTCGAACACGCCCACGCCGGTCGCCCGTAGCGTGCGGCTCGCCACCTGGAACGTCAACTCGATCCGCACCCGGGTCGACGCCGTCGTCGCCTGGATCGAGCGACACGAACCCGACGTGCTGCTGTTGCAGGAGACCAAGTGCACCGACGCGATGTTCGACACTCCCGAGATCGCAGGTCGTCTCACGACACTCGGACACGAATTCGTGCACCACGGCACCAACCACTACAACGGGGTCGCGATCCTCAGCCGGTGCGGGCTCGGCGACGTGTCCGTCGGGTTCGCTGACCGTCGCGACGGCGCGTTCGGAGAGGCCCGTCTGCTCGCCGCCACGTGCGCGGGCGTGCGGGTGCACAACGTGTACGTGCCGAACGGCCGCAAGGCGTACACACCACATTGGGAGGCCAAGGTGGCCTGGCTGCGCCACCTCCGCACCGTGGTCGACGCGACCGTGCCGACGATCGTCGCCGGTGACATGAACGTGCAGCGGGCCGACATCGACGTGTACGACCCGAAACGCTGGCGGAACCGCAACCACGCCACGCCGGAGGAACGCGCCGCGCTCGCTGCGCTGATCGACGCCGGGCTCCACGACGTCGTGCGCGACCGGCACCCTGACCCCGGCGTGTACACCTGGTGGAACCACGCCGCGGAACAGTTCAGCCGGAATCGCGGGATGCGGATCGACCTCGTCCTCGCCGGCCGCGCGGTGGCCGCCCGGGTGCGCGACGCCTGGATCGACACCGACGAACGCGGGCGCACTCGCAGCAGCGACCACGCCCCGGTCGTCGTCGACCTCACCTGACGCCGTCGCCCACAACGCCGACCCGCCCGGTCACCCGAGCCCGTCCTCCACCGGAAGCCATGTCGCGAGTCTGTGCCCTCCACGCACAGAACCGCGCCACGCCCTGCCGCGGCACGCTTCCATCGGGACCGTGTCGCCAACCCTGGCCCGCCCCATCCTTGACCCGGAACCGTGTCGCGAAATCGGGCCCCACACGCACAAGACCGCGACACGGCCCCACAGACCCGGCCTGCACTCGAGGCCGTGTCGCGGCTTCAGGGCCCACACGCACAGAACCGCGACACGCCCTGCCGACGTGGGGTGCGCGGTCGGCCACCGGCGTCGCCGGCGCCCAGGCTGTCTTCGGGCGGGTCAGCGGCGGCGTGAACCGGACCGACGGGGGCCGAGACCGGCGATCGCCTGGAGCACCAGCAGGAACACCACGGCGCCGACCGCGGCGACGAGGATGCTGCGGATCGAGAACTCGTCGACTCCCTCCTCGTCGATGGTGGCCATCAGCCACCCACCCACGATCGCTCCGACCACACCGACGATCATCGTGTAGATGCACCCCGCACGATCGTCCTTGACGATCCAGCGGGCCAGCCATCCGGCGAGCAACCCGACGACGATCCATCCGACCAGACTCATGTGGCCACGGTATCCGCCGGTCGGTGGAACTCGACGACGAACCGCACCGGCCCGACGAGCGCGACGTGGTGCACCTGCTCGGGCGGGATCACGACCGATCCGCCCTCGGTGACGCCGAACTCGGCGTCGTCACCGAATCCGAACCGCAGCGCGCCCGACCGCACCAGCAACCGACCCCACACGCCCGCCGCGACCCGGTGGTCGCGCAGGAGCCCGGCGGGAACGGAGTTCTCGTCGAACTCGTCGGTCGTCCGTGCCAGCACGAGTCCGGCGGGGAGATCGGCGGTCATCGTGTTCGCTCTCGTTCAACGCACATCATCGGTCCCGGTCCTCCGTCGTCCGACCGTACCCCCATCGGGACATGGGCCGACGGTGCCCGAGCGCTAATGTCGCCGCAACGTCGGAGCACCACCGACGATCAGCGACGCAGGGGGCGCCCATGACGACGGACTTGCATTGGTGGTCGGCCACCGATCTCGCTGCCGCGATCCGCGGGCGCGAGGTGTCGGCGGCCGAGGCACTGGAGCACCAGATCGCGCGCATCGAACGCCTCGACGGCCCGGTCAACGCGATCGTCCACTGGGACGTCGAGCGTGCCCGCGAGGCCGCCCGCTCCGCCGATGCAGCGGTCGCGGCCGGCCACGACGTCGGGCCGCTGCACGGCGTGCCGATCACGATCAAGGACTCGTTCCAGACCGTGGGGTGTGTCACCACGTCGGGAGCGCCCGAACTCGCCGACTTCGTCCCGACCGAGGACGCCGCACCCGTCGCCCGCCTCCGCGCCGCCGGGGCCATCCCGTTCGCCAAGTCGAACCTGCCGATCTACGCCGGCGACATCCAGAGCTTCAACGAGGTGTACGGCACCACCAACAACCCGCACGATCTCGCCCGGACGCCCGGCGGATCGTCCGGCGGCTCGGCGGCAGCGCTCGCGATGGGATTCACCTCGCTCGAACTGGGCTCCGACATCGGCGGTTCGATCCGAGTGCCGGCCCACTACTCGGGCGTGTCGGGTCACAAGCCGAGCTACGGGATCGTGGCGGCGCACGGTCAGATCCCCGGCATGCCCGGGACCCTGTCGCAGGCCGACCTCGCGGTCGCCGGGCCCATGTCGCGGTCGGTCCGCGACCTCGAACTCGCGCTCGACGTGCTCGTCGGGCCCGATCGTTGGAACGCTCCGGCCTGGCGGATCGAACTGCCGCCGCCCCGAGGCGAGGCGCTCGACCAGCTCCGGATCGGCGCGTGGCTCGACGACGACCACTGCCCGGTCGATGCGTCCACCCGAACCGTGCTCGAGCATCTCGTCGGTCAGATCGAGGCCGCCGGTGGACGGGTCGACACCGAGGCCCGACCGGGGTTTACGCTCGAGAAGATCGACGGCGTGTTCCGCGATCTCCTCATGGCGGCGCTGGCCGGTGGCACCCCACCCGGCGAACTCGATCGGCTCGCCGCCACCGCGGGCGACAGCGCCGCCGAACGCGCGGCTCGCTCGACGGCGATGCGCCACCGCGAGTGGCTCGCCCACAACGAACGGCGGCTCCAGATCCGCGAGCGCTGGCGTGAGTTCTTCGAGCGGTTCGACATCATCCTGATGCCGGTCCAGCCGCGTGGTGCCATCCCCCACGACCACTCGATGCCGCAGTGGGACCGCACCGTCGACATCGACGGCGTCGACCGGCCGTACCTCGACCTGTTCGGTTGGACCGGCCCGGCCGGCGCCGGGATGCTGCCGGCGACCGTCGTACCCGCCGGACTCGGCAGCGACGGTTTGCCGATCGGCGTCCAGATCGTCGGTCCGTACCTCCACGACCGCACGACCCTGCGCGCCGCGGCACTGATCGCCAAGCTCGCCGGGGGCTGCCCCAAGCCGGCACTCGCGCTCGCGTGACCCGTCTGTTCGTCGCCGCGTGGCCCGACGCCGAGACGGTCGAGCAGCTCTCGTCGCTCGACTGGCCGGTCGCGCCGGACATTCGTCGTGTGCCCGATCGGAACCTGCACATCACGCTCCGGTTCCTCGGCGACGTCGATCCACGAGCGGCGACCGACCTCCTGAGCACCGCGACATTGCCGGTCGCGACCGCGACGCTCGGGCCATCGGTCGAGCGGCTCGACGGCCGACAGATCGTCGTGCCCGTCGCCGGTGTCGATCCGCTCGCCGCAGCGGTCCGGTCGGCGACGGCCGCGATCGGCCAACACGACCCACGCCCGTTCCGCGGCCACATCACGATCGCGCGGACCCGGCGAGGGGGGCCGTCGACCATCGTCGAGGCGCCGGTTCTCGGTACGTTCACGATCGCCGAGGTCGCGCTGGTGGCGAGCGATCTCCAACCCACCGGAGCCGTCTATTCGACGCTGGCGACGTTCTCGACCACGCCACGCTGACCTCGAACCCGCTCCCTGATGACGATCGAGCACCGGTCGGCGACCGACGCCGTCAGGACTCGACGCGTCCGACGAAGTCGATCACGGCCGAGTTGAAGACGTCGTTCTTGTCGCCGGCAACCATGTGACCGGCGTCGGCGACGTCGACGACCTCGGCATGGGGAACCAGTTCACGGAGTTCACGGACGCTCTCGTCGCTCACGATGTCGCTCATGCGGCCGCGCACCAGCATCGTCGGCACCGTGACCCGCCGGGCCGCCGCGCACATCCGGTCGTGGTGGACCAGGCCGCTCTGACCGTCGACGCCCTCGTTGTTGCCGAGCCAGCGCGGGTCCCAGTGCCAGTACCAGCGTCCGTCGCCACGGCGACGCAGGTTCTTCTCGAGACCCGACAGGTCCTTCGGCCGTGGTCGGTGCGGGATGAACGCCGAGACCGAATCGGCCGCCTCTTCCAGCGTGTCGAAGCCGCGCATCCCGGCCCGCATGAACGACTGGATCTTCACCCGACCCTCGACCTCGATCCTCGGCGCGACGTCGACCAGCACGAGCGCCGTCGCGACCGGTGCGCTCGCTTCGCCGACCGCCACGAGCGACGCCAGGCCACCCAGCGACGCCCCGACGAGCGCCGGCCGGCGGCCCAGGCCGGCCGCCAACGCGTGGACGTCGGCAGCGAACTGCGTCATCCCGTAGAGGCCGTCGGGCGACCAGTCGCTGTGCCCGTGCCCGCGCAGGTCGATCGAGATCGCGAAACGACCCGACGCCGCGAACGCGGCAGCGGCGCCTCCCCACGCGTGGCGGGTCTGGCCGCCGCCGTGCAGGAGCACCACCGGTGGGTCGGTCTCGTCGCCGTACAGGTCGGCCGCCAACGACAGGCCGGCTCCGGGCAGCTTCACCGTTCGGGGTTCGATCGCCATCACATCCCGCAAGCTAGGCGCAGCTCGCGATCCACGACGGGTCGACACCTCAACCGGGGCGGCGGTGCACGCTGACGGCGTAGTCGCCGCCGGCGACGAACGGCGTGCCGTCCCAGGTGGCGAACCGTTCGACCAGCACCAGACCGGCCGCCGAGCAGTCGGCGTCGTAACGCTCGAGGTCGTACGCTCGCCCCAACTGGAAGCCGGAGATCAGCACGCCCTCGGGCTCGAGGTGGCCCGCGAGGTTGGCGACCACGGCGGTCTCGGTACCGGGCTGGACGAAGATCATCACGTTGCCGGCCATGACCACGACGTCGAACCCGCGACCGAGGGCGACCGTCTCGACGCTGCCGTCGACCCAGGTCAGCGACGGCGCTTTCGCCCGCGCCTCGGCGAGCATCGCGACGTCGAGGTCGACACCGACCGCGTCGACGCCGCGGGCGGCGAGTTCGATCGCGACCCGCCCCGTGCCACAACCGGCGTCGAGCACCGACTCCGGCTCGTAGCGACACACGAAGTCGACCTCACCGTGGACCGACCGCCCGGCGGCTGCCATCCTGGCCCACCGCTCGTCGTAGTCGGCACCCCGCTGCACCGTGCGCTCGGAGTTCCAGCGCGAGGTCGGGTCGCTCACAAGTGGTCGGGGATGACCGCCGCCACCTCGTCGGGCGTGGTCTGCGGGGGGAATCGGCGCACGACGGTGCCCGACTTGTCGACGAGGAACTTCTCGAAGTTCCACGTGATGTCGGAGCTGTCACCGTCACCGGGTTGCTCGGACTTGAGGATCCGGTACAGCTCGGCTGCACCGTCGCCGTTGACGTCGATCTTGGAGAACATCGGGAAATCCACGTCGAACTTCGACGTGACGAACTCGAGGATCTCGTCGTCGGTTCCCGGCTCCTGACCGCCGAACTGGTTACACGGGAAGCCGAGCACCTGGACGTCGTCGAACTGATGATGAAGCGCACGCAGACCTGCGTACTGAGGAGTGAGGCCTCAAGCGCTGGCGACGTTGACGATGAGCAGCACCTGGTCGCGGAACCGGTCGAAGTCGACCTGCTCGCCGGTGATGCTCTTCATCTGGAGATCGTGAATCGCTGACATGGCCCCAACCCTAGGCCGCGTTGCTCCGGAGCGAACCGGTTCCGTCAGACTGATGGTGTGGGTCCGCGACGGATCATCGGGATCGCCGGCTGCCCCGGCGCCGGCAAATCGACACTCGCGGCCGGACTGGTCGCCGAGCACCCCGACACGCACGTGCTCGTCCCGATGGACGGCTTCCACCTCGCCGACGAACAGCTCCGCCGCCTCGATCGCTCCGACCGCAAGGGCGCGCCCGACACGTTCGACGTCGACGGCTACGTCACGCTGCTCGGCCGGATCGCCGCCGACACGACCGACACCGTGTACGCCCCGCGCTTCGATCGCCGGATCGAAGCGTCGATCGCGAACGCCATCGCCGTCGAACCGCGTCACACCACCGTGATCACCGAGGGCAACTACCTGCTCCACGACGCCGACGGTTGGGAACGCGTCCGTCCACTGCTCGACGAGTGCTGGTACGTCGACTGCACGTACCCGACCCGGATCGTCCGATTGATCGGGCGCCACATCCGACACGGACGCTCGGCGGACGAGACGGCGGAGTGGGTTCGCTCGGTCGACGAGCCGAACGCCCGACTCATCCGCACGAAGATGAACACCGCCGACGTGATCATC
Organism: Ilumatobacteraceae bacterium; assembly: GCA_033344875.1. Lineage (NCBI taxonomy): Bacteria > Bacillati > Actinomycetota > Acidimicrobiia > Acidimicrobiales > Ilumatobacteraceae > Ilumatobacteraceae bacterium. The sequence continues at coordinate 2,889,277 of JAWPMO010000001.1, forward strand.
CGCTCCGAGGACGGACGGCTGGCGCTACCGCTGCCGCCCGACTGGCGAACTCCCTGGTGGTGACGGACGTCGGGCTACCGTCACGACATGGAACTCGCCGAGCTGCAAGACGTCATCGAGCGCACGTACGGCTCGCGCGATCGCGGCCGCGAGTTGTCGTACAGCATCGCCTGGCTCGCCGAGGAGTTCGGTGAACTCGCCCAGGCGATCCGCAAGGGCACGCCCGACCAGATCGAGCACGAGTTCAGCGACGTGCTCGCCTGGGTCGCCAGCCTCGCCAACCAGCTCGACGTCGACCTCACGTCGGTCATGCAGCGCTACGCACACGGCTGCCCCAAGTGCCAGGCGATCCCCTGCGCGTGTTGAGGCTGCGCGGTTGGAGATGCGCCCGACGCGTTTCGGACGTCGACCGGCCCGGCGCCTGCCGAACCGGCACTCGAACCGGCCGAGATCGTGCGGGGTCGAGCATCCACCACCGCCCTGAGCAGGGAGAACGCTGTTCTATTTCGGAACGATGTCGGCCGGTAATTCGGGACTGACATCAAACGGGGTTGTGCCCCCACCCGGGGATGGCATGATCTGAGCATGTTCATCGTCATCGGCATCGTCGGGGCGGTGTTGTTGCTGTCGTCGCTGTTGTTCGACGACGTGATCGACGGGTTGGTCCCCGATCTCGACTTCATCTCCGGCCCCGTCATCGGGTCGTTCCTCACCGCGTTCGGGCTGTTCGGCTGGTTCGCCGGCAGCGGCGTCGACCTCCCCGGACTCGTCGCGATCGTCATCGCTGCCGGCGGGGGCGCGATCTTCGCCGCGTTCACGTTCAAGCTCACCGACGCGCTCGTCAACCAACCCACCGACGGCACACCGACCACGGCCTCGCTGATCGGGCAGACCGGTCGCGTCGTCACGCCCGTGCGTGCCGACGGCATCGGTGAAGTGCTGGTCGCACTCGGCGGCGCCTCGACGAAGTACACGGCGACCGCCGACACCGACCTCGCGACCGGCGTGCCGGTCGTCGTGGTCGGCGTCGAGTCGCCCACCAAAGTGCGCGTACAGTCCGAAGCCGAGTTCTGGGCGTGACCCGCATCTCCCCACCCGTCGATCGACCGTCGGCGACACACCGCCGTTCGGCGACACATCGTCGCTCAGCGACACCCCGTCGTTCAGAAAGGACGTCATGAATCCCATCCTCGTCTTCCTCATCGTGGTCGCCGCGCTCGCGGTCTCGATCGTCGTGCTCGTCGCGAGTCGGTTCAAAGTCGCCGGTCCGAACGAGGCGTTCATCGTCACGGGCCGCAAGGGCAAGGCGGTCACCAACCCGGAGACCGGTCGCATCTCGACCGACCTCTCGGGCCAGAAGGTCGTCATGGGTGCCAGCACCTTCGTGCTGCCGGTCGTCCAGAAGCTCGCGATCCTCGATCTCTCGTCGCGCCAGATCGCGATCTCGGTCGGGTCGGCCGTGTCGGCCCAGGGCATCAAGTGCTCGCTCGAGGGTGTCGCGATCGTCAAGGTGGGCGGCACCGAAGACGCGGTGCGGGCATCTGCCCAGCGGTTCCTCGGACAGCAGAACGAGATCGAACCGTTCACCCAGGAGGTCCTCGCCGGTTCGCTCCGTGCGATCGTCGGCCGCCTGTCGGTCGAGGAGATCGTCAAGGACCGCGCCGCGTTCGCCCGTGAGGTCGCCGAGGAAGCCGAGTCGTCGCTGACCAACCAGGGGCTCGTGCTCGACACGTTCCAGCTCCAGGACATCAAGACCGAGGGCAACTACCTCCAGGACCTCGGTCGGCCCGAGGCCGCTCGGGCCGAGATGGAAGCATCGGTGGCCGAGGCCAGGTCGCGCCGCGAGTCCGAGCAGGCCCGGATCAAAGCGGAGGAGGAGATCGCGATCGCCAACCGCGAACTCGAACTGCGCAAGGCATCGATCCTCGCCGAGACCGACGCCGCGGCGGCCCAAGCCCGGGCGGCCGGCCCGATCGCCAAGGCCGCCAAGGACCAGGAGGTCATCCAGGCGCAGGAACTCGTGGCCGAGCGCATGGCAGCGCTCAAGGAGCGCGAGCTCGACACCGAGGTCCGCAAGCCGGCCGACGCCGAGCGCTACGCCGTCGAGCAGAAGGCCGAAGCCGAGAAGACCAAGAAGGTCCGTGAGGCCGAGGCCAACCGCATCGCCTCGATCGAAGCGGCGCAGGCCCACGCCGAAGAGGACCGACTCGTCGGCGCCGGCGAACGCCAGCGCCGCGAAGAGTTGGCGAAGGCGCTCGAACTCGAGGGCAACGCGCAGGGTGCCGCCGACCGTGCCCGCCGTGTCGCCGCCGCCGAGGCACTCAGGTTGGAAGGTGACGCCGAGGCGGCATCGATCCTCGCTCGTGGCGACGCCGAGGCGACCGCCATGGAGAAGAAGGCGACGGCCTACGAGCAGTACGGCCAGGCCGCGATCCTCGACCTGCTGGCCGACATGCTCCCCAAGCTCGTCCACGAGGCAGCGGCACCGCTGGGCAACGTCGACAAGATGACCGTCATCTCGACCGACGGAGCGAGCCAGATCACCAAGAATGCAGCACAGAACGTCACCCAGGGGCTGCAGCTCGCGAGCGACCTGCTCGGGGTCGACCTCGCCCAGATGTTCCAGGGTCTCGCCGCCAACGCCGGCCGCAACGGCGACAGCGGCGATCCGTCCGACGACGTGATCGAGGTGTGAGCTCATGGCCGGTAACGACTTTCTCGTCGGCTACTTCTTCGGTCGCCGAGGATTCAAGCGGTGGACCGGTCGCGAACGCACGCGTCCGAAGATGCCCTCCGGGCCGTGGCGGGCATCGGCGCTGCTGTGCACCGCGGCCGGCGTGCTCGTCGCCTGGCTGATCTTCGGGCGTTCCGACGCCGGGGGGTGGCGGCTGGTCGCCGGCGGCGTGGTCGGGTTCGCGGTCGGCATGTACGTGGTCGAGTCGATCTGGGAACGGCGGCACGCCGCACGCTCCGCGGCCGAGCCGATCGGTCGCCGTTCCTGACCGGTGTGGTGATCCGGTGATCGAACGCGAACGACGGTTCCTGGTCCGCGAGGTTCCCGAGGCGCTCCCCGACGGGTCGCGGATCGTGCAGGGCTACCTGATGACGATGCCGGCAGCGGTCCGTGTCCGGCGCCGTGACACCGCCTGCACACTCACGATCAAGACCGGCACCGGGCTGGCCAGGACCGAGATCGAACGGTCGATCACGGACGACGAGTTCGACGCGCTCTGGGACGTCGCGAACGACCTCCGGATCGAGAAGCATCGCCACCTGATCCCGCTGGCCGATGGGCTGATCGCCGAACTCGATCTGTTCGCCGGGCCGCTCGCCGGCCGCCGGCTCGTCGAGGTCGAGTTCGACACCGACGACGCCGCTGCATTCGAACCACCGGCCTGGTTCGGCCGCGAGGTCACCGACGACGGCCGCTACACCAACGCAGCGCTCGCCCGCGCCGGCTGGCCCGACGACGAGTAGCCCCGGAACGGGGTCCGACTCGTCGGGCTCGTCGTCGCCCCACCTAGGGTGGGCGACGATCACGAACCTGGGGGGTTCCGACATGTTGAAACGCGCACTCGCGCTCGCCGCGGCGACCGCACTGCTCGCCACACCCGTGATGGCCGCACCGGGAGGCAACGGCAACGGACCGAAGGGCGGGCCGCCGATCGTCAAGGTCGGGGCCGCCTCGCGATCCGTGCTCCCGACCGTGGACGGTTCGCACGACTACCTCGACGACGTCGACCCCGATCCCACCGATCCCTACTCCCCCGGCCTGCTCGTGCCGAACTGGGATCAGGGGCGGGTCGCGGTCGGCAACGGCGAGCCCGAGTCGTACTGGGTCCACGACGACATGCGCGTCACCGCCGTCGCGTTCCAGGAGCAGCGCGGCAAACACACGACCGTCGTCGTCGCCGCCAATCTCTACATGATCTTCCGCAACGACGCCGAGGCGATCCGCGCCGCCGTGGCCGAACGCGTCAGCCCGGCGGTCTTCGACCGACTCGACATCGCGATCCATGCCGATCACAACCACCACGGCCCCGACACGGCCTTCGACGTCAACCACGAGTGGTACGACTTCATGATCGAGCAGACCGCCGACGCGGTCGTCGACGCGATCGACGACGTTCGCCCGGCTCGCCTCGACGTCGCCGAGACCGAGCACTGGTTCGGTCTGCGCGACTCGCGTGACGTCCAGGTGCTCGACCCGACGCTCGGCGTGCTCCGAGCGACCGCCACCAACGGCGACACGATCGCGACGCTGATGTTCTGGGCGAACCACCCGGAGGTCACCCTCTTCTGGGACCCGCCGGTGAGCGCGATCGCCGACGACTGCGTCGTGCTCGGCCTCGAGGGCAGCGACTGCAGCGCCGGCGACCGCTACTTCACGGGCGACTTCCCCGGGTGGGCGAATCGGATCGTCTCCGACGAGATCGGCGGCGAGACGCTGTTCATCAACGGTGCGATCGGCGACCTGATCACCCCGCTCGGCGCGACGGTCTGGGAGGTCACCGACGACGCGCCGCTCGGCAACGGTCTCACCGCACCCGCCGGTGCAGAACCGCCGATGGGCGCCTCGAGCTTCACCGAACGCAACTTCCGCCGCACGTACCTCGTCGGTCGCGAACTGGCCACGGCGGCGCTCGACGCACTCGAGTCGGCCGAACCGATCACCGACCCCTCGATCGACTACACGGTCGAGCCGATCTACACCCGCATGTCGAACATCGGGTTCCGGCTGCTCTCGGTCGTCGGCGACAACGGGTACGCATCGCTCGGCCACACCCTCGGCGACCTCTACCACTGCCCGCCGCTCGGCCCGAAGACGGCCGACACGTGCGTGCCCGACGGGCTGGCCGTCGAGACCGACCCGCTGCTCGGCGAGATCCGGGCCGGCGACCACGCCCGTTCGGAAGTGGCCTACCTCGAGATCGGGCCGGTCGGCATGATGTGGCTGCCCGCCGAGGTCGGACCCGAGTCGACGATCGGCCTACCGGCCGACTACCTGAGCACCCCGGAAGCGTGGCATCTCGACGATCCGTCGCTGCACGCGTTCGGCGAGGCCAATCAGCCGTCCGGCTTCGTGAAGAACCGGATGGACGACGAGTACCGATGGGTCGGGCTCGGCAACGACGAGATGGGGTACGCCGTGCCGCTGTCCGACTACCGCGTCTACTGCGTCGCCGATGACCTCGCCGGCGACGGCACGTGCCAGTTCCTGTACGACAACGGGCTGATCGAGTACCCCGACGCGGTCGCCGGCGCCACGTGCAAGGCGGTGACCGAGGACCCGTCGCTCCTTGCGAACTACGGCCCTGCCGCCGAGGCGATCGCCGGGTCGTGCCGATACGGCCAGGCCTTCGAGGAGGCCGAGGACCACTACGAGGAGACGAACTCGGTCGGTTGGGACATGGAAACCGACATCCTCGCCGCGGTCGCACGGCTGACCGGCAACGACGACCCCGCGGTGATCAACCCCGACTTCCCCGGTTGGTGGTCGGGTCTGACACCCTGAGGTCGCTCCGCTCAGGTGACGACGGTGACGGTGTCGCCGATGTCGAGCCAGTTCCAGATCAGCTCGGCGTCGTCGGGGAGCACGCGGATGCACCCGGACGAGTCACCGTGGAGTTCGGCGGTGCCGACGCTGTCGAGCGGCTGCACGTACTCGCCGCTCGAGTACGTGGGGATGCTGTGGAACGCGATCCGCGCGCCCTGGTACTTGCCGTAGGTGAACGCCACGAAGTGCGTCATCTCGGAGTACTCGCCGCTGAGCGTCGACGAGGCGTTCATGTCCTTGGCGTACACCTCGTAGGTGCCCGGATCGGGCTGTGAGAGCGCGCTGGTCATCGGCATTACCTCGGTGATGTCTCCGGACTCGCACAGCCATGCCCGCTGGTTGAACCGGTCGACCACCGCCGACCGGCCCGTGGCCGGGCACGTGGCCGGGTCGGGCGGCAGCACATCGGGCCCGACCCAGGCGCCGATCTGGGTCGCCGTCTGTGGGCCGACGACGCCGTCGACGACGAGTCCGTTGCGCGCCTGGAAGGTTCGGACCGCGGCGTCGGTCGCGTCGTCGAACGTTGCGTCGGGCGCCGCGCCGACCAGGACACCGGCGGCGATCAACTGCGACTCGAGACATGCGACCTCGTCGTGCTCGTCGCCGAGTTCGAGACGAACCGACAGCGTGCAGTCCGGGTCGATCACCACGGTCGGCTCGAGATCGGGTTCGTCACGCACGCCGTCGGCGAGTGCGGCGGTGTCGGTATCGGTGTCCGCGGCGGTGACGGCGTCCAGGTCAGCCGCCTCGACCGGATCGAACGCGGCGAGGTCGGTACCGGCGTCGTCACCTGACGCCACGTGCGCGATGCCGGCCAGGCCGACCACGCCGACGAGGGCGGCAGCGAGGATCGGGTACGAACGCGACATCGATGGCGATTCTACGGAACGGAGCGAGCGGTGTCGGCTCGACCGACGTCAGGCGACGAAGAGCTCGGCGATCTGGATCGTGTTGAGCGCTGCGCCCTTGCGGAGGTTGTCGTTGCTGACGAACAGCGCCAGGCCGCGACCCTCGGGTGCGCCCGGATCATTGCGGATCCGGCCGACGTACGACGGATCCTGTCCGGCCGCCTCGAGCGGCGTCGGGATGTCGCTGAGCACGACGCCCGGAGCGTCGCCGAGGATGTCGGTCGCCTGGGCGACCGAGATGGGGTTCGCGAACTCGAGGTTGAGCGACAGCGAGTGACCGGTGAACACCGGGACGCGCACGCAGGTGCCCGACACGAGCAGACCGGGGATGTCGAGGATCTTGCGGCTCTCGTTGCGGAGCTTCTGCTCTTCGTCGGTCTCGAAGCTGCCGTCGTCGACGATCGAGCCGGCCATCGGGAGCACGTTGAACGCGATCGGCCTGGCGAACTTCTCCGGGGCCGGGAACGCCACGGCAGACCCGTCATGCGTCAGCTCGGCCGCCCGGTCGACCACCTGGCGGGCCTGCTTGTCGAGTTCGTCGACGCCGGCGAGGCCGCCACCGGACACCGCCTGGTACGTGGCCGCGATGATGCGGGTGAGGCCTGCCGCGTCGTGGAGAGGCTTGAGCACCGGCATCGCCGCCATGGTGGTGCAGTTCGGGTTGGCGATGATGCCCTTGGGCGTCTCGCGGATCAGGTGGCCGTTGACCTCGCTGACGATCAGCGGAACGTCGGGATCCATGCGGAATGCCGACGAATTGTCGATCACGATCGCACCGGCGGCGGCGAACTTGGGTGCCAGCGCCCGCGAGCCGGTGGCGCCGGCCGAGAACAGGGCGATGTCGAGACCGGTCGGGTCGGCCGTCTCGGCATCTTCGACCGTGATGTCGGTGCCCTTCCACGACAGGGTCGTCCCGGCGGACCGGGCCGACGAGAAGTACCTGATCTCGTCGATCGGGAAGTCACGTTCTTCGAGCAGGCGGCGCATCACGCCACCGACCTGCCCCGTTGCACCGACAATGCCAACACGCATGGTGCACAGGCTAACGCCGCCCCGTTCCACCCGACCCCCCACGTTTCGAGGCCGCTCACGTGTTTCGGTCCGGATGCTCAGACGCACTGTCCGAGCCCGCAACAGCCCGGTGGGAGTGGTGTGCAGGGGGCGCTTGCGATCCCCCTCCACCGTCGGCCGACTCGACGTGAGGCCGACCAGAGTTGGGCGCGGCGAAGCCGCTCAGATCAGATTCGAGCGAACGGGGGGAAGCGAGTGAGCTCGACGGACTCAGGTCACGGTGGCGATGAGCCACCAGTGATGGGGGTTGATGCCTTCGAAGGTGCGCATGTTGGCGCCGTACGCCGACAGCTTGCTCTTCGGGTTGGTCCAGACCTCGATACCGGTGAGCTGCGGCGAGAGCGGACCGGTGACCTGGTCGGGGTGCAGCCGCGATGCCTGCCACGCGAGGCGCGTCACCATCCGCTGGCGCGACAGCCAGTCGCCGACCTTGGGCAGGCGGTACATGCTGCGCACCACCGCTCCGGCGGGGACGACCAGCGAGTCGGACATCGCCGGTCCACGGAAGTTGAGGGCGATCTTGCCGCCTGGTCGCACGACACGCACGGCCTCGGACGCCAGCTCGAGCGCGTCGTCTTCGTTGCAGTGCTGCAGCGTGATGTAGCTGAACGCGAGGTCGGCGCTGTTGGGCGGCAGCGACAGGGTGCGACCATCGGCGACCTCGAGCGTGCGCAGCCGGTCGCGCTTGCCGAAGCGGGCGACGGTCTCGTGGCATCGTTCGAGGAAGCCCTGGTCGAGGTCGCAGGCGATCACGTGACCGAACTCGCGGGTGAACGCACACGTCATCCGACCGATGCCGGCACCGATCTCGACGATCGTCTGCTGCTGCGTGTGCTCACCGCGCAGACCGAAGGTCTCGAGGTACGCCGGGACCTCGTCGTCGCCGGTCGCCACGAACTCGGCGAGCGTCAGTTGATCACCGGTCGCGTTGTTGAAGACCCACCCGGTCTCGCGTACGACATCGTCGCCGCTCGCCATGCGCTCGGACACGCGTCCGGCCACCTTCCAGGGAACGAGCTGACTCCGGCGGCGCATCAGTGCAATTGTGCCAGATGACGAGGGTGTTCGTTCAACGGCCGACCGGAATCGGCACCGGGTCGACGATCATCGGCGGCGGCCGATCACGTGCGCTCGGGCAGGGGCGCCGAGTACGCCGCTCCGGAATCGAGACCGAACGCCGTGTGCAGGGCGCGGGCGGCGCGCTCCATGTCGGCGGCGGGCAGGATCACCGACACCCGGATCGTCGACGTGGAGATCATCTGGATGTTGACGTCTTCGTCGGCGAGCACCCGGAACATCTTCGCGGCGATGCCGGGCGACGACTTCATGCCGGCGCCGACGAGCGAGACCTTCGCGATGTCGTCGTCGTGGGTCACGGCGGTGGCGCCGATCTCCGACGCGATCTGCTGGACGATCGTCTCGGCCTGGGCCAGGTCGGCCATCGGCATCGTGAAGCTGATGTCGGTCGTGCCGTCGGTCGAGGTGTTCTGCACGATCATGTCGACGTTGACGTTGGCGTCGGCGAGCGGTTCGAAGAGGGCGGCGGAGATGCCCGGCTTGTCGGGCACGCCGAGCACGGTGACCTTGGCCTCGGTCATGTCGGTGACGACGCCGGAGATGATTGGATCTTCCACGGAGGGCTCCTCGTTGGTGACCCACGTGCCCTGCTCCCAGGTGAAGGCGGAGCGCACGTGGAGTGGGACATCATGGTTGCGGGCGAACTCGACCGAGCGCAGCGCGAGCACCTTCGAACCGGCACCGGCCATCTCGAGCATCTCGTCGAAGTGCACCTTGGCGAGCTTGCGGGCTTGCGGGACGATGCGCGGGTCGGCGGTGAACACACCGGTGACGTCGGTGTAGATCTCGCAGGCGTCGGCCTGCATCGCCTGGGCGAGCGCCGACGCCGTGAGGTCGGAGGCACCGCGACCCATCGTGGTGATCTCCTTGTCGGTGCTGACCCCCTGGAAGCCGGCGATCACGCAGACCTTGCCCTCGGCGAGCGATGCTCGCACCCGGTCGCCCTTGACCTCGACGATCTTGGCCTTGCGATGGGCGGTGTCGGTGATGATGCCGACCTGGCTGCCGGTGTAGCTGACGGCGTCGATGCCTCGATCCTGCAGCGCCATGGTCATCAGCGCCGCGGTCTGGCGTTCGCCGGTCGTGAGCAGCATGTCCATCTCGCGGCCGGACTGGTGCTTGGCGACCGAATCGGCGAGCGCGATCAGGTTGTCGGTCGCCTTGCCCATCGCGGACACGACGACGATGACGTCGTTGCCGCGCTTCTTGGTGATCGCGACGTTGTCCGCGCAGGCGCGAATCCGGTCGGGATCGGCCACCGAGGTGCCGCCGTACTTCTGGACGATCAGAGCCACGGTCGACGAGCCTACGAGGCCACCGCGACCGTCACGACACCTGTTCGGAAGAGGAATTCCTGTTCCGGACGGCGCGCCCGAAGGCAGAGCTGATCCGAACCGCTCGTCAGGGAGCCGGCGGAGAGGCGGGGGGACTACTTCGCCTGGGTGAGCGAGACGACGTCGAACTCGAGCAGGCTGGCGCCCGTCGCCACGGGATGCTGCGGCTTGGCGTCGCCCTTGCCCTCGTCGTCGTGGGTCTCGCGGTGCTGGTGCTGGAACGCCTGGCCGCTGCGCCAGTTCTGGAACGCCTCTTCGGACTCCCAGCGGGTCAGCACGAAGTAGCGGTCGTCGCCGGCGGTCGGGCGGAGCAGCATGAACTCCTCGAACCCGGGTTCCTGGTCGACCATCCCGGCGCGGGCGGCGAACCGCTGCTCGAGCTCGGGCCCGGCACCTTCGGGGATCTCGATGGCATTGATCTTCACGACGGACATGCCATCGAGGCTAGAGGCCGCCGATCGTCACCAGTCGATGTCGTAGACGAACGGGTCGTCGGGGAGCTCGATCACGGTGACGGCGGCGCCGGGCGCGACCGTCACCGGCTCGAACGACGACACGACGATCTGGTCGTCGGACGACACGCCGACCGCCATGTAGGCGCCGGCGGACGCGATCAGCGTCGCCTCACCCGACGCCGGGTCGATCGAGTAGGCGTCGGTGCTGCCTTCGTCGCCGAAGTCGACGGTGATCAGTGCGTCGGCCGTGGCGGCGATCGGGCCGCCGACCACCTCCGGCAATGCGACGGGATGATCCTGGATGACGCCCGAGCCGTCGATGTCGACGTTGATCAGCCGCCCGTCGCCGAGCAACACGAGGAGACCACCGCTCGGGCTGAACCCGGCGCCGAGCACCATGCTGGGCGACGCGTAGTCCTCGGGGGGCGTGTCGGTGACGAACTCCCGCTCCTCGCCCGTCTCGAGCATCCGCACGACGACACGGTCGGGTGGCGTCAGGACCCAGAAATCGGGCTGTTCGGGGTCGGGCAGGCACAGGCTCGACGTGACGTAGGAGATCAACTCGCCGTTGGGCGACGGCTCGACACCACCGCCGACACCCAGCACCTCGACCTCACCGGTCGCGGCGTCGATCCGGCCGAAGCTCCCGATCGAGGTCTCGCAGCCGTACCAGCCGTCTTCGTACCCTTCGCTGAACCAAATCGTGGCGCCGTCGGGGCTGAGCCGCAGACCACCGCGGAACACGCCCTCACCGCTGAAGAATTCCTGGAGCACCCGGATCGTCTCGCCCGTGGCGGCATCGACCTCGAGCAGCGCCTCGTCGGCGCTGACGAACGCCGTCGCCGGCGTGGGGTTCGCCGGTTCGGTGGTCGGCGGGGCGGTCGTGGCCGGCGGCTCGGTGGTGGCCGGCGGCTGGGTGGTTGCCGGCGCGGTCGTCGGGGGCGCGGTGGTGGGCGGGGGCTCGGTGGTCGGCGGCACCGTCGTGTCGACCACGGTGGTCGGGGGCGCGGTCGTGGCAGGTGGCGAGGTCGTCGAGACCGTCGATGACGACACCTCCGTCGACCCGCCGCAGGCGGCCGACACCAACATGGCGGCGACCCCGGATGCGACGGCAGCGGCTCGGACCGAACGTGACGAAGTCCTCATTCGTTGCACCGTAGTTCGGGCCGCCGCCGCACCGACGGCGACATCGGACGGCACCTCGACCACTCTCCGGTCGATTTGTTCCACGCTGGTGACAGGATGGAACATCTCTGTCAGAATGGGCGCATGACGACGCTCGAGACGCCCATCGGAACGGCCGGCGACGCCGTGCCGCACATCATCACCGAGCTGCCAGGCCCCAAGGCGCAGGTCGTGATCGATCAGGACGAGGCGGTGAGCAGTCCGTCGCTCACCCGCGTCTACCCGCTCGTCGTCGCTCGCGGCGAGGGTGCGATCATCGAGGACGTCGACGGCAACCGCTTCCTCGACTTCAACGCCGGCATCGGCGTCAACGCGACCGGCCACGCTCACCCCGAGGTCATGGCGGCCGTGCACCGGCAGGTCGACGCGTGCCTGCACTACTGCTCGTCCGACTTCTACCACCCGGTCCACGCCGAACTGTGCGAGCGGCTGGCCGATTCGGTGCCCGACGGCATGGGCCCGGCCAAGGTGTTCCTGGCCAACTCGGGCACCGAGGCGGTCGAAGGTGCGCTCAAGTTGGCCCGCCATCACACGGGTCGCCCGAACGTGATCGCCTTCTACGGCGCGTTCCACGGTCGTTCGCTCGGCAGCCTGTCGCTCACGTCGTCCAAGGCGAAGTACCGCAGCGGATTCGGGATCGTCACGCCCGGCAGCTACCACGCCCCGTTCGCACACGACGGCGAGGTCACTGGCGCCGACTACATCCGCAACGTGCTGTTCACGCACATGACCGAGCCGGGCGACGTCGCGGCGATCTTCGTCGAGCCGGTGCAGGGCGAAGGCGGCTACATCGTCCCGCCGGCCGGCTGGCTGCAGGATCTCCGCGACCTGTGCGACGAGCACGGCATCCTGCTCGTGATGGACGAGGTCCAGTCCGGCGTTGGCCGCACCGGCACGATGTGGGCCTGCGAGCACGACGGCGTCGTGCCCGACATCATCACCGCCGGCAAGGGCCTCGCCAGCGGCCTGCCGCTCTCGGCGATCATCGCCCGCGGCTCGATCATGGAGTGGGCGCCCGGCAAGCACGGCTCCACCTTCGGCGGCAACCCCGTCGCCTGCGCGGCAGCGCTCGCCACGATCGACGTCGTCGAGCGCGAACTGATGACCAACGCGACCGCCCGCGGCGAACAACTGCTCGCCGGTCTGCGCGAACTGTCCGAGCGCCAGCCGCTGATCACCGGCGTACGTGGCCGCGGGCTGATGGTCGGCTTCGACCTGCCCGACCACGACACCGCGGTCGCCCTCGAAGCGGCCTGCTTCGAGCGCGGTCTGCTCGGCCTGACCTGCGGCAAGCGCGGCTTCCGCTTCGCTCCCCCGCTGGTGATCACCGAGGAGCAGGCCGACATCGCCCTCGCGATCGTCGCCGACGCGTGCGAGGCTCTGACCACCAACCGCCCCTGACCCCATCACGAGTTGTGCCAGGCACAACTCGTGATGTTCCGGACACATGGAGACCATTCGATGAGCACACTCCCCACCACCGACCAACTGGTCGAACACACGACCCGGCTGTTGGCCGCCTGCGGCGCCGACGTCGGATCCGGCGACCAGACGGCGCGCACCCCGATCACCGGCGGCTCGCTCGGGTCAGCCGGCGCGTCCCGCGACGTCGACGACGCCGTCGAGCGTGCCACCGCTGCGTTCCGCACGTGGCGCACCACGCCGGCGCCGGTGCGCGGCAACGTGGTTCGTCGCCTCGGCGAACTGCTCCGCGAGCACAAGGCCGACCTCGGTGAGCTCGTCTCGATCGAGGCCGGCAAGATCCGCTCCGAGGGCCTCGGCGAGGTGCAGGAGATGATCGACATCTGCGACTTCGCGGTGGGGCTGTCGCGACAGTTGCACGGGTTGACGATCGCGTCCGAGCGCCCAGGCCACCGGCTGATGGAGAGCTGGCATCCGATGGGGCCGGTCGGCGTCATCAGCGCGTTCAACTTCCCGGTCGCGGTGTGGTCGTGGAACACGACGCTCGCGCTCGTCGCCGGCGACCCGGTGATCTGGAAGCCGAGCGACAAGACCCCGCTCACCGCGCTGGCGTGCAACGGGCTGCTCCAACGGGCGGTCGGCGACGTCGGCGCACCGGCCGATCTCGTGCAGGTCGTGCTCGGCGGTGTCGAGGTCGGTGAGGCGCTCGTCGCACACGAGGGAGTGCCGGTCATCTCGGCAACCGGTTCCACCGCGATGGGCCGCAAGGTCGCGCCGGTCGTGGCAGCCCGCTTCGGACGGTCGATCCTCGAACTGGGCGGCAACAACGCCGCGGTCATCGCCCCGTCGGCCGATCTCGATCTCACGCTGCGCGGCATCGTGTTCTCCGCCGCCGGAACGGCCGGTCAGCGGTGCACCTCGTTGCGTCGGCTGATCGTGCACCGCTCGGTGCACGACGAACTCGTCGAGCGGATCGGCCGGGCCTATTCATCCCTGCCCATCGGCAGCCCCTTGGCCGAGGGCACCCTGGTCGGTCCGCTCGTCGATGCCTCCTCGTTCGATCGCATGCAGCAGTCGCTGCAGACGGCCACGGCCGACGGAGGCACGATCGTCGCCGGCGGCGAACGCGCACTGGCCGACGAGGCGCCCGACGCCTACTACGCCCGTCCGGCGATCGTCACGATGCCCGGCCAGACCGACGTGGTGCGGGCCGAGACGTTCGCGCCGATCCTGTACTCGATGGTCTACGACGACCTCGACGAGGCGATCGAGTTGCACAACGGCGTGCCGCAAGGCTTGGCGTCGTCGATCTTCACGACCGACCTCCGCGAGGCCGAGACCTTCATCGGTGCGGCCGGGAGCGACTGCGGCATCGCCAACGTCAACATCGGCCCGTCGGGCGCCGAGATCGGTGGCGCCTTCGGTGGCGAGAAGGAGACCGGCGGCGGACGCGAGTCGGGCAGCGACGCCTGGAAGGGCTACATGCGCCGTCAGACGAACACGATCAACTACTCGACCGAACTCCCCCTCGCGCAGGGCGTCAGCTTCGACATCGACTGACGCCGTCGGCTCGCTCGGTTCAGCCGGGCACGCCGGTGTCCGGGTCGCGGCACGTCAGGCAGTACTCGACGCCGGCCGGGTCGGTCATCACCGTCCACCATCGGAACGGGGCGACGACGCTCGCTCCGAGCGCGACGTGCGCGGCGACCGCGGTCGGGATGTCGTCGCACGCCAGGTCGAGGTGGCACGCGGTGGGCCTCCCGGCGTCGCCCGCGCCTCGCCGCTGGAGCAGGAACCGGAACGGCTGGCCTGCGGGTCGCTCGAGCACCGCGTACTCGGGTTCGGCCCCGGGCCGGAGCGTCCAGCCGGTCAGCTCGGCCCAGAACCGGCACTCGCGGTCGAAGCGGTCGGGCGCGACGTCGATGCTGACCTGATCGACGAGTGTGCGCGCACCGGGCGCACCGACCGGCGTGGGGCGTTCGTGCTCGCCGTCATGGGCGACGAGACAGAACGTCAACCCGCCCGGCGAGCGCACGACGACCATTGTGTCGTGATCCTCGACGACGGTGGCACCGAGGTCGGTCGCTGCGTTCGTGCTCGCGCCGACGTCGTCGACGTGCAGGTCGATGTGCGAACCGGCCGAGCCGTCGAGCGTCCGTTGGATGCGGAGGCAGGCGTCGGCGCTCGCCGGCAGCAGCGTGGCGAACTCGTCGTGTTCACCGCGAGTCGGCGACGGTGTCGTGTCGGTGACCGTCGACCAGAACTCGGTTGCGGCGGCGAACCCGTCGGCCGGGCGGTCGAGGAACACGGTCGTCCAGCGGATCATCCGCCCAGCGTGGCACGGTCGGGAACCCGCTCAGTCGTCGGACCCGGTCGACAGCCCGCGATCGCCGACCAGCATCGTGGCGGCGGCCGCTACCACTGCGACCGTCGCCGCCACGCCGATCGCCGCGCGGACGCCCACCAGGTCGGCGATCCCACCGTCGACGAGCGCCGCGAGCGGCCGACACCCGAGGAACGCGACCGACCACCACGCCATCACACGTCCACGGAGCGCCTCGGGCATCGCCTTCTGCAGTTCGGCGTTGGTCCCGGTCACGCCGAGCAGGAACCCGGACCCCGAGACCGCGGCGCCGATGAGCGCGACGGCGGTCACCGGTGCCGCCGCGGTCACGGTGAGTCCGATCGAGGTGACCACGAGGCCGAGAGGGATCACGCTGGATCGCCCGACCCGCCGTCGGATGCGGTCGGACGTGGGTGCCGTGAGCGCGGCGCCGAGCCCGAACGCTCCGACGAGCAACCCGACGGTGGCGTCGCCGCCGCCGAGGTCGTCGGCGAGTGCGGGCATCAGCGTGCTGAACGGATCGGACGTCCACCCGACGGCCAGGGTCGCGGCGAGCACCGCCACGACGGATGGCCGCTCGCGAATCCAGTCGAGACCGACGCGGACCGACCCGGCGCCGTCGGTGGGTCGTTCGGCCGGCTCGACGTCGCCGCGCGGTGTGATGAGCACGAGCACGACGAGCAGCGGCAGGTAGCTGACGGCGTTGATGCCGAACGCCCATTTCGCGCCGACGGCGGCGATCACGGAACCGGCCGCGATCGGACCGATCGCCCGCGCGATGTTGAACGTCATCGAGTTGAGCGCGATCGCCCGATCGAGGTCGCGCGGGCGCACGAGGGCGGGCACGATCGCCTGGAGCGACGGGAGGATCACGGCCGCGCCGAGACCGATCACGCCGGTCGCGAGATAGATCGGCCACGGCCCGGGGAGCCCGTCGATCCCGACCGTGAACACGACGATCGCGAGCGACGTCGCGCCGACGAACGCGATCGCCTGGCCCGCGAACAGCATCCGCTGCCGGTTGATCCGGTCGGTCACGCCGCCCATCCACGGGGTGAGCAGCAGCGTGAACATGAACTGCACGATCGACACGGCGCCGACCGCCGTGTTCGATCCGGTGAGGTCGTACACGACGATCCCGGCGGCCACGTTCTGGAACCAGTTGCCGGTGCTCGACAGCGAGTTGGCGAAGAAGAACGGAGCGAACACCCGGTCGGTCAGCAGTGCGCCGAACCCGTGCTCCGCATCGGCGTCGATCGTGCGGTCAGGTCGCTCGGAGGTGGGTGCGGACACCGCCCGGTCGTACCCGTGGCCACCGGGAGCGAAACGAGACCCGACGGTCGGTGCCCGAGCGATCTGGCGCTCCGCTCCTGTTCGGTCCGGTCGAATCCCCCCGGCGCCGACGTCAGTCGACGACGAGGTGGACGACTCGGCCGAGCCAGTCTGGCCGGTAGAAGTGACCGAAGCTCGCCCACTGGTCGCCGATGGCCTGCAACCCGTCGTCGTCCCAGGCGAACGCCGTCGGCGCGTCGCCGAACATGCGGACCGCCGGGTGGACCAGACCCTCGGCATGGACGTGGGCCACGAAACCCGAGCGCTCCGGATCGGCGACGTGGACCGCCTCGTCGTCCGCCGTGATCAGCGGGGCGTCGTCGCCCGGGGCGACGGCGTCGACGACCCAGTCCATCGTCGGCGACAGGCCGGGGTCGCTCAGCGACGGGATCGGGTAGGCGCCGACCTTGCCGTTGGCGCTGGCGACGTACAGCCGGTCACCGCCCGCGGCGAGGCTGCCCGGCAGCCGGTCGAGTTCGAGTTCCGGGTCGACCTCGAGGCACCACACGCCGTCGGCGAAGTCGAGGGTGTGCACGAACGCGTACGGCTCACCGTCGGGGGTGCCGTCGATCGTGCCCCGGTACAGGGTGAACAGCAGACCGTGCTCCTCGGCGACGACCTGCGAGCGGCTGAAGCCGGCCATCCGTTCGTCGACCTGCTGGCTCTTGTCGCGCAGGTTGAGCGGGAGCGACACCTCGCCGGTCTCGGTCGACAGCACCCGCACCCGGTAGAACCGCGGCGCCTCGGCCGGGAAGTACTCGAGCAGGAACACGAGCGACGGGACGCCGTCGGCGTTGGTGGTGCGGCTGAACGCCTCGGGCACGAAGTTGCCGTCGAGCGTCTGGCTGAACACCGTGCCGTCGTCGCGGGAGATGATCTCGATCTCGCTCGTGCGGCGCGCGCCGGCGATGGCGTCGCCGATCGCTTCGCCGGCTCGCGTGGTGAACCCGGCGAACGTGCCGTCGAGCGACGTCGCCGTGAGTTCGCTCGCCGTCCGCATCGTCTGTTCGGCGAGCGGTTCGCCCTCGGGCAGACTCGCCCACATCACCGGTCGTTCTGGCCCGATGCCCTGGATGTGGGGGCCGAGCGTCATGACCGCGACGGTACGGTCGGGCGAGGGGAACGCGTCGAACTTGACCCAGTCGTTCCGGACGGTTCCGTCGGTGATCAACCCGAGTCTGCCGGTGTCGTCGATGAGCGCGATCGACGCGTCGCGGGTGATCGCCGGCTCGGCCCCCGACTTCGGTTCGTCGGCGTCTGGGCCCGTGGTGTCGGCGACGGGAGGCATCGTCACCAGCGACGACTCGTCGACGTCTGCGTCAGCGCCGGCACCGCGCCCGTCGTCGGCGAGTTCGGACGAACCGGTGCAGGCGGAGACGATCAGCGCCGCCGCGATCACCACGGGTTGGATCTTCGTGCGGCTCATGTGGTGTCCGACACCGCCGACCCGCGACGGGTTCCCGACGCCGACGGAGAGGGTCAGACCCCCTCCGCGCGGTCACGGCTCGATGTGTTCGGCGTACTCGATCGCGGCGGCGACGTCGGCGAAGCCCTCCAGGCGGCGGACGACGTCACCGTCCTGCCACAGCAGCGTGTTGCCGGCGAACCGCTCGAACACGATGTCGCCCTCGTCGTCGAGGAACGACACGTCGTGCGGTGCCCCGTCGATCCAGATGCCCACCTGCCCGCCGACGTCGACCTGTCGCACGTTCGTGCCGTCGCCGACGGTCTTGCCGATCGCCGGGTTGTCGAGCGTGCCCACGAACTCCGACACGAGGATGTCGGTGCCGTCGACATCCACCACGGTGCCGATCGAGCCGGCAGCCGGGTCGTCCGAGACATCAGCACCGTCGGCCCCGGTCGTCGGGGCGTCGTCGAACGGGTCGGGCGTCGAGACGGTGGGTGCGGCGGGCCGGCGCTCGATCCTGGCGCCGTCGAAGCCGAACCAGTCGGCGACCGTCCGGCGCGACGACGGCACGGCGACGGCCACGAGGGCGACCACGATGACGAGGGCGGCGGCAACCCGCAGCACGGTGTGCCCTCGGCGAACCGGTGGCTCGTCGAGCCGGGCGAGCACGGCCGCGGCCAACGCCGATTCGACCGGTGCGCCGCCCGAGCGGGTTGCCTCGGCCTCGGTTGGGTCTGCGCCGGTTGCTCGGCCGGGTTCGAGGTCGAGCGCGTCGCCGAGTGAGCGCAGGCGTTCTTCCAGCATGGTCATGTCGTTCCTCCCAGTTCGGCCCGCAGCCGCTCGAGCGCACGCGACGTGTTCGCCTCGACGCGGCGAGCGAGATCGGGCGCGTCGCCGAGCAAGCGCACACGCTCCACGAGCACGGTCATGACACTCCTCCCCATTCGCCGCCCAATTCGACCCGCAGCCGCTCGAGCGCACGCGACGTGTCCGCCTCGACCCCGCGAACGAGAACGGGCGCGTCGCCGAGCAAGCGCACACGCTCCACGAGCACGGTCATGACACTCCTCCCCATTCGCCGCCCAATTCGACCCGCAGCCGCTCGAGCGCACGCGACGTGCGCGACTTCACGGTGCCGCTGGCGATCCCGAGCACGGTCGCGGTCTCGGCTTCGGACAGGTCGGCGACGAACCGGCAGCCGAGCACGGCTCGGTCGTTCGCCCCGAGCCGGCCGAGCGCGTCGGCGAGCGCTTCGTGTTCGATTCGGTCGAAGGCGGCCGTGTCGGCACCCGTGGTGATCCGGAGTTCACGAGCCGAAGCACGGTCGTCACGGCGCAGCCGCCTGACCCGACCCCGCACGTGGTTCTTCGCCTCGTTGGCGACGACCCGGAGCATCCACGAGCGCACCGAGCTGGTGCCGCGATAGGTGTCGAGGCTCCGGTACGCCTTGACCATGGCGTCTTGCACGATGTCGTTCGCCTCCTCCGTCGAACTGCTGATCACCGCCGCCACCCGCAACGCCGCCCGCTGATGACGCTCGACGAGCGCGCCGAAGGCGTCGCGGTCGCCGGAGCGAACACGAGCGACGAGTTCGTCGTCGTCGAACACGGTCAGATCGAGTGGTGGCATCGCTGATGACAGCCTGTCGCACCGTCCGACACCACGCACACCCCATCGGTTCCCCGCCGTCCGCTGCTGCCGCCCCCATCCCCACCCCGGAGCGTGTCGCGATCCCGGGCTCACCACCCCCAAGACCGCGACACGGCCCCACCTCCGCCGACCGACCCACGCATGTCGCGACCTTGTGGCCACCAGCCCCAAGACCGCGACACGGCCCCACCTCCGCCGACCGCCCACGTATGTCGCGACCTTGTGGCCACCAGCCCCAAGACCGCGACACGGCCCCACCTCCGCCGACCGGGACTCCGCACACACGCCCAGGGCGTGTCGCGATCCCGGGCCCACCACCCCCAAGACCGCGACACAGTCCACCCACCACCCGGGCTCCGCACACCACCAGGGCTTGTCGCGATCTCGCGCCCACCGCCCCCGCAACCGCGACACGGCCCACCTTCCGCCGACCGAGACTCCGCACCCAGGGCGTGTCGCGATCCCAGGCCCACCAGCCCCACAAACGCGACACGGTCCACCCTCCGCCGACCGACGCAGGTATGTCGCGATCTTGTGGCCACCAGCCACGAGACCGCGACGCGGCCCCACCTCCGCCGACCTGACTCCGCACACTCACCCAGGGCGTGTCGCGATCCCAGGCCCGCCGGCCCCACAAACGCGGCATGGCCGGACGAGGCCCGTGATCCGAGACCGGCCACCATGGCCAGGGGCCAACGCCGGGACCAGGCGCTTCGGGGGTGGCGTACGCTCGCGGCATGGAACTCGACGAGCATGGGTTCGACTTCTGGGTCGGTGAGTGGGACTGCACCTTCGAGGGTGGGCATGCGATCAACACGATCACCCGTGAGTTCGGTGGGCACGTCCTCACCGAGCGCTTCGAGATGGATGCCCCACAGGTGTGGAGCGGCACGAGCATGTCGGTGTTCCATCCGAAGCGCCACGTCTGGCAGCAGACCTGGGTCGACCAGGGTGGTGCCTACTGGCATTTCGTCGGCGGACTCGTCGACGGGAACCCCTCGTTCGCCACCCCCGGCCCCGTCGACGAGCCGGCGCTGTACAAGCGGATGGTGTTCTCCGACGTCGCCGCCGACTCGTTCGAGTGGCGGTGGGAATCATCGCCCGACCAGGCCGGCTGGACCGAGAACTGGGCGATCTCCTACGAGCGACGTTCATGAGCCTCCCGATCCAGCAACCGATCAAACCCATGCTCGCCAAGCTGGCCCGGTCGATCCCCGACACCGCCGACGTGCTCTACGAGCCGAAGTGGGACGGCTTCCGGTGCATCGTGTTCCGTGACGGCGACGACATCCAGCTCGCGAGCCGCAACCAGAAGCCATTCAACCGGTACTTCCCCGAGCTGGTGCCGGTGCTCGCCGATGCGTTGCCCGAGCGGTGTGTCGTCGACGGGGAGATCGTCGTCGCCCACGCCGAAGGTCACGGTCTCGACTTCGACGCGCTCCAGCAGCGCATCCACCCAGCGGCCTCGCGGGTCGACATGCTCGCCGAACAGACGCCGGCCCAGTTCGTCGCGTTCGACATCCTGGCGCTCGGCGACGACGACCTGATGGACACACCGTTCGGTGAGCGGCGCTCGTTGCTCGAACGTCACCTCGATCCGAACGACAGCGTGCATCTGACGCCGGCCACGACCGACCCCGCCATCGCCGAGCGGTGGTTCACCCGGTTCGAGGGGGCTGGGCTCGACGGCCTGATGGTGAAGCCGCTCGACGGTGTCTACGCACCCGACAAGCGCACGCTCGTCAAGGTCAAGCACGAGCGCACGGCCGATTGTGTGGTCGCCGGCTTCCGGATTCACAAGGACGGTGAGGGCGTCGGTTCGCTCCTGCTCGGGTTGTACGGCGACGACGACCGGCTCCACCACGTCGGTGTGTGCGCGGCGTTCACGGCCAAGTTCCGCAAGGAGCTCGTCGACGAGCTCGGCCCGCTCACCGAGAACGCGCTCGACGGGCACCCGTGGCAGGGATGGGCCGAGGCACAGGCCGACAGCACGCAGCGCATGCCCGGCGGGTTCTCACGCTGGAACGTGAACAAGGACCTCTCGTTCGTGCCGCTCCGGCCGGAACGGGTGGTCGAGGTGACGTTCGGCCAACTCGAGTCGGGCCGGTTCCGGCACGGCGTGAAGTTCCAACGTTGGCGTCCGGATCGCACACCCGAGTCGTGTCGCTACGACCAGCTCGACGTCGCGAGTCCGGTGCGGTTCGACGACCTGCTCGCCGAATCCGGCTGACCCGAATCACCGCCCGCGCCGCGGGCCGTGTCGCGAAACCAGGCCGGCCACTCACACCACCGCGACACGGCACCCCGACCCGCCGCCGCGCCACGGGCCGTGTCGCGAAACCAGGCCCACCACTCACACCACCGCGACACGGCACCCCGACCCACCGCGTCACCCACCGTCCGTGTCGCGATTCCGGTCCCACCGCTCCCACCACCCCGACGCGGCCGGTGCGGCCCGGCCGACGCGCGACGGCCCGCGGGTGTCGGCGGGTCAGCCCTCGGGCGGGGCGGTGGTCGGCGTGGTCGGCGGCGGGGTCGTCGTGGTCGTCGCGAACGGCGCCGTCGTGTTGCTCTGTTCGACCACGGAGATCTGGGTCGGCGTGGAGACCGGCACCTGCGGCGTCACGACTTCGTTGCCGTCGGCGTCGAACACCTGGAACGTGCGGGTCGCTCCGTCGAGCGTCCCGGTCGCCGTGCTCACGCTGACCTGCAACGTCCACACGCCACCGACCTGGAACGGCAGGCCGTCGGCGATGGCGAGTTGCGCCGTGCCCCACGTCGTCAGCGGGATCGGCTGTTCGAGCGTCGGGAGGTTGCTGCCCTCCGGTGGGATGAACCGCAGTGTCAGGTTGTTGATGTTCTCGGCGGGAGCGTCGACCTCGATCCGGAACCCGTTGCGGCCGACCTGGGCCGGACCGATGTAGACCACCGCGTCGAGGCCGGTCGCCTCGTCGGTGAACGGCAGCTCGCGCGGGAGGTCCTCGCGGGGGAAGTCGTCGATCTTCGACGGCGTGAGACCGATCAGCCAACCGCTGAACGCGAGGGCGACGACCCCGAGCGCGGCCTCGGCGCCGAACGCGCGACGGAACCGGTCGGCGGCGGGCGCGGTCAGTTCGTGTGCGCGGTCGAGCCGCATGGTCACCTGCTGTCGTACGGCGAGCGCCACGGCCAACATGGCAGCGACGGCGACCACCTTCAGGAGCAGGACCCGGCCGTGGCTCGAACCGAACAGGTCGCCACCGTCGAGTCGG
Organism: Ilumatobacteraceae bacterium; assembly: GCA_033344875.1. Lineage (NCBI taxonomy): Bacteria > Bacillati > Actinomycetota > Acidimicrobiia > Acidimicrobiales > Ilumatobacteraceae > Ilumatobacteraceae bacterium. The sequence continues at coordinate 2,912,271 of JAWPMO010000001.1, forward strand.
ATGAGCTGCATGATCCCGGTCACGCAGGCCACGAGGATCGCGGGAATCGAGATCCGGCTGAAGGTGCGCGTCGCCTGGACGAGGTCGTCCTCGCCCGGTCCGGCGAGCACGACCCGGGCCACGAGTGCGGCTCCTCCGAACCAGATCGCGACCGACAGCACGTGGACGAACCCGATGACGAAACCGATCGGAGCGGCGGGACCGTCGGTGCGGCTGAGCGAGACGGCGACGAGTGCGAACCCGGGTAGCGCCCAGGCCCACATGGCGCTCTGCGGGTCGATGATCCGTTCGGGACGGATCGCAACCCAACCGGTGGCGCCAATGAACACCAGGCGCAACAGTGCACCGCGGCCGCGCCATCCGTCGTCGTAGAGGTCGAGCCACTGCCCGGGGCTCATCGCCGAGCCGAGGGACGTCCCGCTGAAGTCGGCGGCGTAGGCGATCAGGTAGAGGAACGTGCCGAGCAGCGCCAGCGCCCACGCGGCACGGAGGAAGCGGACGGTGACGACGTACTCCGGGCCCTCGGGCCAACCGACGCTGATCAGGGCGAGGCCGCCGAACACGACGAGGATGCCGAGGGTCGACAGCATCCGGCCGAGCCAGAGGGCGCCGCCGGTGCTGCCCTGGTCGACGGGTTCGCTCGCGGCGGCAGCAGCCGGGGTCGCGTCGGTCCGGATGAACGGGTCGGTCGTCGTGGCGGCCGCCGCTCCGGCATCGGGCGGGTCGGTCGCGGTGGCGGGCGGATCGTTGGTGACGGTGAACGACGTCGTGCTGCTCAGCAGGGTCTCGCCGGCGACGTCCCTGAGCGACCAGGCGATCGTGCACGCACCCTTGGGCAACGGGGTGTTGATCGGGGTGGTGACGATCAGTCGGTCGTCGTCGGCCTCGGGGACGCCCGTGTCCTGCGGTTGGAAACTGCACGACAGATTGACGGCGACCTCGTCGTCGACCGCGAGCTCCTGCGTGAACACCAGCTGGATCTCGGTCGGCGACTCGGAGAGCGACGCGCCGTCTTGCGGCGTGATCGACTGGAGCGAGTTCGTGTCCTGCGCGGCGGCGGGCGAGCCGACCGCGAGCGCAACCAGGACCGCCGCGACGGCGAGGAGCATCGACCTGACCCGGTCGGCGACCGGTGCGCCCACGCGCGAGGGAACAGAGGTTCGAACGCTCACGCCGACCACGGTAGTCAGGGTCGGCGGTGTTCGTTCACCATCACCCGACGCGTCGACACCGGCCGAGGGTGGCCGAGTCCGACCGTTCACCCACTGAGTAGGCTCGGCTCGATGGCAACCCAGTCCCTCTACCGCCGCTATCGGCCGCGTCGATTCAGCGAACTCAAGGGTCAGGATCATGTGGTTCGGGCGCTTCGCGACGCCGTGATGTCGGGCCGCGAAGGCCAGGCGTACCTGTTCTCCGGGCCGCGCGGCACCGGCAAGACCACGTCGGCGCGCATCCTGGCCAAGGTCCTCAACTGCGAGAACGTGATCGACGGCGAGCCGTGCTGCGCGTGCGAATCGTGCCTGTCGGTCGAACGTGGCACGAGCTACGACGTGCACGAACTCGACGCCGCGTCGAACAACGGCGTCGATTCGATCCGCGACCTGGTCGAGAAGGCCTCGCTCGGCACACCGGGCCGGCACAAGGTGTACATCCTCGACGAGGTCCACATGCTCTCCAAGGCGGCCGAGGCGGCGCTGCTCAAGACGCTCGAGGAGCCTCCTCCGCACGTCGTGTTCGTCCTGGCCACGACCGACCCGCAGAAGATGAGCGACACGATCCGGTCGCGAACCCAGCACCTGCAGTTCCACCTGTTGCCGTCCGACACGCTCGCCGAACACGTGCAGTGGGTCGCCCAGGACGCCGGCCTCGACCTGTCGCAGGCGGCGCTCGACGCGGCGTTGACCCGGGGTGGCGGCTCGGCTCGCGACACGTTGTCGGCACTCGAACTGCTCGCGTCGACGGGCGGCGATGTCAGCGACGTCATCGATCTCGACGAGTTCCTGACCGGCCTGATCGAGCGCGATTCCGGTCGTGTCCTCACCGCGATGGGCCACGCGGTCGGGTTGGGCCGCGACCCGCGCACGGTCACCGAAGACATCGTGCGGCACCTCCGCAACGCATTCCTGGCGTTGATGGCGCCCGAACTGGTCGTGCTGCCGTCCGACCGGGTCGATGCGATCGCGACCCAGGCACAGCAGCTCGGTGCGGCGGCACTCGTCCGAGCGATCGAGCGGCTCGGATCGGCGTTGCTCGACATGCGCCATGCGCCCGACCCGCGGATCCTCGTCGAGGTGGCGCTGGTGCAGCTCACCCACGACGACGTCGGGAGCGACACCGAAGCGTTGATGGCCCGGATCGAGCGTTTGGAGAACACGGTCAAGCAGCTGCGCGAGTCGGGCGCCGCCGCGGCCGCGGTGCCGAAGGATCCGTCGACGGGCAGGGCGGTGCTCGGCGGCGCGGCGCGGCGCCCGACGCCGACCCGAACGGCCGAGCCATCGACTGCCCAGACGCCTGCCGACCAGACGCCTGCCCAGACGCCTGCTGCCGAGCCGCCGGCTGCCCAGTCACCTGCTGGCCAGACTCCTGCTGCCCAGTCACCTGCTGCCCAGTCACCTGCTGGCCAGACGCCTGCTGCCCAGACGCCGGCCGCATCACCCGAACCTGCCGAGACGGCATCGCCCCGCACCGCGCCCGCCGACGCACCGGCGGCCCCGGCACCGACCCCGGCGCCCGAGCCGGCGGCACCGCCCGCCCCGTCGATCTCGGTGCCCGATGCGTGGGAGCACACGGTCAAGGGCCAGGTCAAGCCGCTCGTCCGTGCGCTGTACTCGGCCGGTTCGTTCGTCGGCAACCGTGGCGACACGTGGATGTTCTCGGTCCCGAACGAGGCGCACGGCAACAAGTGCAACGAGTTCCGTGCCGACGTCGAAGCCGCCCTCGCCCGCGCCGTCGGCACGCCGGTCACGATCGAGTTCGTCAGCGGCGGTGGCGCCGTGGGCGACGAGCCTCGGTCGACGCCGACCCGGCCCGAGCCCAGCCGCGAGCCGCCGGCTCCCGCCTCGTCACCCGGGCCGTCGTCGACGTCCGCGGCGTCGACTCCCGCCTCGGCCCCTGCCGCACCTCGGCCGCGGCCCGAGCCCGAGCCCGAGCCCGACGTCGAACCCGAGCCGTACGTCCCCGAGGCCGACGAAGACGTCGACCTGCACGAGCTGACCGACGCCCCACCCGAATCGGTCAAGACGCCGATCGATCGGCTCGCCGAGGCATTCCCCGGCTCCGAGCTGATGACCGACGACTGATCCATGGCCAGCGCGTACACCCCTCCCGTCCAATCACTGATCGACGAACTCGGCCGATTGCCCGGCATCGGACCCAAGTCGGCGCAACGGATCGCGTTCCACCTGCTCAAGGTCCCGGCCGACGACGCCCACCGACTCGCTCACGCGATCCGCGAGGCGAAGGACAAGGTGCGCTTCTGCGAACGGTGCTTCAACGTCTCGGAGCGTGAGCTCTGCACCTACTGCAGCGACGACCGGCGCGACTCCTCGATCATCTGTGTCGTCGAAGAGTCGCGCGACATCGTGTCGGTCGAGCGCACCGGTGAGTTCAACGGGCGCTACCACGTGCTGCTCGGTGCCATGAGCCCGCTCGAGGGCATCGGGCCCGAACAGCTGAAGATCCGCGAGTTGCTCGAGCGGCTGGGCCCGGAAGATGTCCAAGAGGTCATCGTGTGCACCAACCCCAACACCGAGGGCGAGGTGACCGCCATGTACCTGGCCCGCATGCTGAAGCCGCTGGGCCTGAAGGTCACCCGGCTGGCTTCCGGTCTGCCGGTCGGTGGCGATCTCGAGTACGCCGACGAGTTGACCCTCGGTCGGGCGCTCGAGGGCCGCCGTTCGATCGACTGACGACCGAGCCGGGGCCACCCGTCGCCCGTCGGACAGATCGCCGGATCGACGGGTCGCCGCACGCCAGGTCGCACCGAGTTGCTTCGCCACGTCGTCCGGCCGAACGGCGCTCCGGACGACGCCATCGACGCGACGGCCGAACGACGCCATACTCGACGGGCGGCCGGCGCCGACCCGAATCGGGGAGCGAAGCCAAGCCGACGGCCGAACGGCTCTCCGGACGACGCCATCGATCCGACGGCCGAACGACGCCATGCCCGACGGGCGGCCGGCGCCGACCCGAACCGGCGCAACGAGGCCAAGCCGACGGCCGAGCGACCAGCCACGGCCGACCGAACCGAACCCCGATGCTCGAACCGCGCCACCGAGCGGCCGGAGCAGGTATCGCCATCGACCCGGCGCCACCCAACCGCCGTTGCCGACATCGAGCGGCTGGAGGTCTCCTGAGGGCCACATAACGTTCGACCGACCGACCTGCGTGCGGACGCGAACGAGGCGCCATGCCTTCCGAGTCGGTAGCGGGCGGACGGGCCGACTCGGTTGGAATGACGCCTCATTCGTATGTGTCAGTTACGTTACGAAAACGAACCTCAAGCGTCAACGCCTGGCGTGCAAAGATCCCGTCAACACCCACCGATCACCCGATCGAGTGGCCCAGAGCACGATCCGTGTCGCGAATCCAGCCCGAGGGCGCACACCAACGCGACACGGCCGCCGGCCATCGACCCGGGTCCCCGACCGTGTCGCGATCCCGAGCCCGGGGTCCACGCCAGCGCGACACGGCTGACGACGATGAAGCCCGGGACCCCGGCCCCACCACGACCGTGTCGCGAATCCGGGCCCGGAGTCCACGCCAGCGACACAGCCGACCGAACTCGACTCCAGACACAGCCGTGTCGCGATTCCGGGCCCGGGGCGCACACCTGAGCCCCCGGCCCCAGCCCCAGCCCCAGCCCCAGCCCCAGCCCCAGCCCCAGACCGTGTCGCGAATCAGGGGCCAGGGCGCACAAACTCGCGACACGGCCGCCGGCGATCGACCCGGGACCCCAACCGTGTCGCGAATCAGGGGCCAGGGCGCACAAACTCGCGACACGGCCGCCGGCCATCAAACACCCCTAAGCCCCCAGCCTCGGACCGTGTCGCGAATCCAGCGCAGGGCGCACAACAACGCGACACGGCCAGCGGCCATCAAGCACCTCTGACCCCCCAGCCTCAGCCCCAGCCTCGGGCCGTGTCGCGAATCCAGCGCAGGGCGCACAACAACGCGACGCGGCCGGCGGCCATCAAGCACCCCTCAGCCTCAGCCTCAGCCCCAGCCTCGGGCCGTGTCGCGAATCCGGGCGCAGGGGGCGCAACAACGCGACACGGCCGCCGGCGATCGACGCGGGACCCCAACCGTGTCGCGAATCCGGGGTCAGGGCGCACAACAACGCGACACGGCTAGTGGCGGGCCGGGCCGGTAGGGGCCGGGTGGGACGGCGGCCGGGTGGGACGGCGGGCTGGTGGGGCCGGTCGGACGGTGGCCGCCGGCTCGGGGTCAGAGGGAACGGACGATGATGGCGTCGCCTTGGCCGCCACCGCCGCACAGCGCTGCGGCGCCGACACCGCCGCCGCGGCGACGGAGCTCGTGCAGCAGGGTCAGCGCGAGCCGGTTGCCGCTCATCCCGATCGGGTGACCGAGGGCGATCGCGCCGCCGTTGACGTTGACCCGGTCGAGATCGATCCCGAGCTGACGCGACGACGCGATCCCGACGGCGGCGAAGGCCTCGTTGAGTTCGAACACATCGATGTCGGACACCGACAGGTCGGTCTTGGAGAGCGCCTTCTCGATCGCGTTGGCCGGCTGCCAGTTGAGCGAGGCGTTGTCGGGTCCGGCGACCATGCCGTAGCTGACGATCTCACCCAGGGGCGCCACGCCCGACGCCTCGGCCGCTGCGGCCGACATCACGACGACCGCCGACGCGCCGTCGCTGAGCTGTGAGGCATTGCCGGCCGTGATCGAGCCGTCGGGGTCGAATGCCGGACGCAACTTGCCGAGGCTCTCGGCCGTGGTGCCGGGCCGGACACCCTCGTCGTGCTCGACCAGGACCGGGTCGCCCTTGCGCTGCGGCACGGAGACCGGTGCGATCTCGTCGGCGAGGATGCCGTCCTTGGTGGCGGTGGCCGCCCGCTCGTGCGACATCGCCGAGGCCTCGTCCATCTCGGCCCGGCTGATCGAGTCGCCGGTGTAGCGGTCGGTGCCGAGGCCCATCAGGCAGGCGTCGAACGAGCACCACAGGCCGTCGGTGATGATCGAATCCTCGAGCTGCGTGTGTCCGTAGCGGAACCCGCCGCGGGCGCCCTGGGCGAGGTACGGCGCGTTGGTCATCGACTCCATGCCGCCGGCGACCACGATGTCGGCGTCGCCCGACTGGATCATCTGGTGGGCCTGGTAGATCGAGTTGAGCCCCGACAGGCAGACCTTGTTGACGTTGACCGACGGCACCCGCATCGGGATGCCGGCCTTGCCGGCGGCCTGACGGGCGGGAACCTGCCCCTGGCCGGCCATCAGCACCTGCCCCATGATCACGTGCTCGACCTGCTCGGGAGACACGCCGGCGCGCTGGAGCGCTTCGGCGATCGCGATCCCTCCGAGGTCAGCGGCCGACATCGACGCGAACGCGCCCGACATCTTTCCGATCGGAGTACGGGCACCGGCGACGATCACGGATCCAGTCATGCTCCGACGCTATCGCGGCACGCGAATGTGCCCACAAGCGCGCCCGAACGCACGCGCATCCGTGCTACACCCGCGGGGATGCACGACGTGACGACCTCGCTGTCCGTGGTCGGCGCCAGCCATCGTTTCGACGGGCGTCAGGTGCTCGACGGCATCGACCTCGACGTCCCGGCGGGCCGGGTGGTGGGTCTGCTCGGGCCGAACGGCGCCGGCAAGACGACGCTCATGCGGATCATCTTCGGCGTGCTCGAACCCGATGCCGGCGAGGTGCGCTGGGACGGACGCGAGGCCACGGCGGCCGATCGTCGGCGTTGGGGGTACATGCCACAGGAGCGTGGCCTGTACCGCGAGATGCGCACGATCGACCACCTCGTCTGGCTCGCCCGCCTGTACGGCATCGGGCGGACGGAGGCGCGCGAACGTGCGGGCGATCTGCTCGAGCGACTCGGGCTCAGCGACCGCATGCGTGACCCGATCCGAGAGCTCTCGGGCGGCATGGCGCAGCGGGTGCAGTTGGCGGCGGCGATGGTGCACGGCCCGGAGCTCCTCGTCCTCGACGAACCGTTCGCGGGGCTCGATCCGGGTGCGATCGAGTTCCTCACCGACGTCATCCACGATCACGTGAACGGTGGTGGCCATCTCGTGTTCTCGAGCCACCAACTCGATCTCGTCGAGGACCTCTGCGAGACGATCGTGATGTTGCACGACGGGCGGGTGGTGTTACAGGGCGCGGTCCGCGACCTGAAGCGGGCGAGTTCCGATCGGTTCCTGCAGGTCGACGTCGACGTCGATGCGTCGTGGCTGTCCGACACCGGCGCGCACGTCGCCTCGTCCGACGCGACCGGTACCCGCCTCGCGCTCGATCCGGGGATCGACGCGGCACTGGTGCTCGACCGGGTGCGCACGCACACGGCGGTGACCGACTTCGGCGTCGAGGCGCCCACGCTGTCCGAGTTGTTCCTCGCGGCGAGGCGACCGATCACCACCACCGGCAGCGAGGTGACCTCATGAGCACCCGAGCGACCCGGCTCGTGATCGAGCGGGAGATCCGAGAGTCGGCGCGCCGCAAGGGCGTGTGGGCGCTGATCGCATTCACGTTCCTCGGCGCGAGTGCGCTGATGGTGTTGCCGAGCGTGCTGTCGGGCGACGACAGCGCCCGCCGGGTGATGATCGTCGGCGACGACGAGATCGGGCTCCGGGAGTCGCTCGAGGCCTCGACCGATCCCGAGTTCGAGATCACGGCGGGGGCCGACCGTGTCGCCGCGGCCGTCGCGATCACCGACGAAGCGACCGAACTCGCCGTGTTGCTGACCGACGCGCCCACGCTGCTCGTCGACGACGAGAACGCGGAGGTGGTCGGTGTGGTCGCGCAGATCGTCGCCGACCGGATGGCGGCGGTGCGGTTGACCGAGCTCGGCATCGACCCGGCCGAGGTTCGCGACGCGTTCGTCGACGCCACCCCGACGATCGAGCCGATCGACGTCGACCGTGAGGGCCGTGAAGCGTCGGCGTTCGGCATCACGCTGGTGCTCTACATGCTCACCGTGGTGCTCACCAGCCAGGCGGCGGGTGGTGTCGCGGTGGAGAAGTCGAACCGGGTCAGCGAGGTGCTGCTCGCGATCGTGCCGCCTCGTGCGCTGCTGTTCGGCAAGGTGATCGGCGTCGGGTGCGTCGGGCTCGTCACGCTGTTGGCCGGGGCGACACCGGTGGCGATCAAGTTCGCGATCGGCGGAGATCTGCCGTCGGGCCTCGGACGGACGCTGCTCGGGTCGTCGGTGTGGTTCGTCGGCGGCCTGGCGCTCTACCTCATCCTGGCCGGATCACTCGGTGCGCTCGTGTCCCGCCAGGAGGAGGCCGGCGCCGTCGTCGTGCCGCTGACGATGCTGCTGGTGGTCGGCTACTTCGTGGCGCTGTCGTCGGCCGAGTCGACCGTCGGCGCGGTGCTCGCCTACGTCCCCTTCATGTCGCCCATGATCGAGCCGTACCGGATCGCGATCGGTGCCGGGTCGACGACCGAGTACGTGATCTCGGCGGTCGTGCTGTTCGCGAGCGTCGTGGTCGTGGCGCGGGTCGGCGCCGTGGTGTTCCGGCGTGCGATCGTGCAGACCGGCCGGCGGATCCGTTGGCGCGATCTTCGATCGAGTCGCTGACTCGCTTCGTTCCCGGCGGTTACCGCTGGGTAATGTGATCGCGCATGGACGAGATCCTTGCAGCGATTCAGGCGAATGCATCCGGTGACGAGCTCGCCGCGATCCCGATCCCCGAGTCATTTCGGGCGGCGTTCGTACGTCGCGACGAGACCGAGATGTTCGAGGGCGTCGAGTCGGCGGAGAAGGACCCGACGAAGTCGATCCACATCGACGACGTGCCGACACCTGATCTCGCACCCGACGAGGTCTACCTCGCCGTCATGGCGAGCTCGATCAACTTCAACACGGTCTGGACCTCGATCTTCGAGCCGCTCCCCACGTTCGGGTTCCTCGATCGGTTGGCTCGCGAGTCGGAGATCGCCAAACGCCACTCGCAGCCGTTCCACGTGATCGGTTCCGACGCGTCTGGTGTCGTGTTGCGCGTCGGTGAGGCCGTGCGCAACTGGAAGCCCGGCGATCGGGTGACGGTGCACTGCAACCACGTCGACGGTCAGGACCACAGCGCCCACAACGACTCGATGCTCGCCAACAACCAGCGGATCTGGGGGTTCGAGACGAATTACGGCGGGCTCGCCGACCTGTCGGTCGTGAAGGCCAACCAGCTGATGCCGAAGCCGACGCACCTCACCTGGGAGGAGGCGGCGGTCAACGCGCTGTGCAACTCGACGTCGTACCGGATGCTCGTCGGCGACAACGGGGCCCGGATGAAGCAGGGCGACTCGGTCCTGATCTGGGGTGCCACCGGCGGGATCGGTGGCTACGCCGTGCAGTACGTGCTCAACGGCGGTGGCACGCCGGTCGGCGTGGTCTCGTCGCCCGAGCGGGCCCAACTCCTCAACGACATGGGGTGCGAGGCCGTGATCGATCGTCGCGCCGAGGGCTACCAGTTCTGGTCCGACGAGCACACCCAGGACGAGTCCGAGTGGCGGCGGTTCGGCAAGAAGATCCGCGAGCTGACCGGCGACGACCCCGACATCGTGTTCGAGCACCCGGGCCGTTCGACGATGGGAGCCTCGATCTTCGCGGCGAAGCGGGGCGGCACCGTCGTCACGTGCGCGGCCACATCGGGCTACATGGTCGAGTTCGACAACCGGCACTTCTGGATGAAGCTGAAGAAGCTGATCTCGTCGCACTTCGCCAACTACGAGGAAGCGTGGGCCGCCAACCGGCTGATCGACCAGGGCAGGATCCACCCGATCATGAGCGACGTGTACGCACTCGATCAGGTCGGCGAGGCGGCACTGGCGGTGCACCGCAACGAGGCCGAGGGCAAATTGGGCGTGCTGTGCCTGTCGCCCGAGGAGGGGCAGGGCGTCGCCGACCCCGAGAAGCGCGATCGGATCGGCGAAGCAAACATCACCCGCTTCCGCTCCGCGTCATAGCGACGCGCGCGAAGTGACAACAGTCACATAAATCTCGTCGCGATGGGTCGCGCGGGGTGCCGACGTGCCTACAGTTTCCGATGTCCCGGCTCGACCACCTGGCCGGGCTGCTCCGACGAGGGGACCGAACGTGGGCACGATGACTTGGCCGTCAGGCCTCGCACAGACCGAGAACGAGGGACGCACATCGTGTCGCGTGCGTCCACTCCCCCACACGGTTCGGCCGTGTGATCCCGTCGAGACCGCCGAGATCCAGGCCGCCGAGAACGATTTCGTGCCTCCGCACGACATGTTCCCGGTCCACCACGTCGCCGCCTGGTGCGTGATCGGCACGGTGGCCTGGGCGGCCATCATCACGGCCAGCCGCGTCGCCGTCGACATCCTCACGCACCTCGGCTGAGCCTCGGAGGCCACCCGTCGGTGGCTAGTCGATCGCTCATCGGTGGTTCGTCGGTCGCTCATCGGTGGTTCGTCGGTCGCTCGTCGGTGGTTCGTCGGTCGCTCGTCGGCGGCGATGACGTCCCGACCTCGCGACCGAACGGCAGAATGGGGGCATGATCCTCACCGAGATCGACCATGTCGCCATCGCCGTCCGTGACCTCGAGGCCGCGATCGAGTACTACGCCGAGGCGTTCGGTGCCGAGGTGCACCATCGCGAGATCGTCGAGAGCGACGGTGTCGAGGAGGCGCTCGTCAAGGTCGCCGACAGTTACATCCAGCTCACGGCGGCGACCCGCCCCGACTCGCCGATCGCGAAGTCGATCGAGAAGCGCGGTGAGGGTCTGCACCACGTCGGCTACCGGGTCGACGATTGCGCCGCCGCGCTGCAGGCGATGATCGACGCCGGCGCGACGCCGATCGACAAGGAGCCTCGCCCCGGTTCGCGCGGCACGACGGTGGCGTTCGTGCACCCGAAGGGCAGCTTCGGCACCCTGATCGAACTCGTCCAGGAGTGACCCCTCCCCCAGCCGTGTCGCGCTTCCAGGCGTCCCACACGCAAGACCGCGACACGCCCCAGCCCGACCGCCACCCCCAGCCAGCCGTGTCGCGCTTCTGCGCGCCCCACCCGCAAGTCCGCGACACACCCACGACCGACCACCACCCCCAGCCAGCCGTGTCGCGCTTCTGGGCGCCCCACACGCAAGACCGCGACACAGCCCACGACCGACCGCCGGCCTCACCCCACCCGACCATGTCGCTCTCTCGGGCGCCCCACACGCAAGACCGCGACACACCCCAGCCCGACCAACACCCCCCGCCGACCATGTCGCGCTCTCGTGCATCCCACGCACAAGACCGCGACACAGCCCACGACCGACCGCCGGCCCCACCCCAGCCAGCCGTGTCGCGCTCCCGCGCGCCCCACACGCAAGACCGCGACACGCCCCAGCCCGACCGCCACCCCCAGCCAGCCATGTCGCGCTTCTGCGCGCCCCACACACAAGACCGCGACACGCCCGCGACCGACCACCACCCCCAGCCGACCATGTCGCGCTCCTGCGCGCCCCACGCGCACCACCGCGACACAGCCCACGACCGACCGCCGGCCCCGCCCCAGCCGACCACGTCGCGCTCCTGGGCGCCCCACACGCAAGACCGCGACACACCCCAGCCCGACCGTCCACCCCAGCCAGCCGTGTCGCGCTCCCGCGCGCCCCACACGCAAGACCGCGACACAGCCCACGGCCGACCGCCGGTCCCTCCTCAGCCGACCGTGTCGCGGTTCTGGGCCGACCGTCCTCGCGAGCGCGACGCCGTCCGTCCTCGCGAGCGCGACGGGGTGGTCGGATGAGTGACGCCGGCGATCCGCTCCAGGCGGGCGGGGAGGGAACGAGCGGCGAGGTCGAGGTGCTGCTGCCCGCCGCCGTCCTCTGGGACATGGACGGGACGCTCGTCGACACCGAGCCGTACTGGTTCGCATCCGAGCGCGACCTCGTCGACCGGTACGGGCACGGCGACTGGCCCGACCACCACGCGCACGCGATGGTCGGGTTCGACCTGCTCGACGCGGCGGCGTACCTGCAGGAGCACGGCGGTGTCGATCTGCCGGCCGAGGAGATCGTCGAGCGGTTGCTCGACGGTGTGATCGCCCGCCTGCACCGCAAGATCCCGTGGCGGCCCGGCGCCCGCGAGCTGTTGGCCGATCTGAACGAGGCGGGCGTGCCGTGTGCGCTCGTGACGATGTCGTGGCGACGGTTCGCCGACCCGGTCCTGGCGGCGCTGCCGCCGCGGTCGTTCGTCGCCTCGATCACCGGCGACGAAGTGCCGCGCGGCCGCGGCAAACCGCACCCCGACCCGTACCTGCTCGGCGCCGAGGCGTGCGGTCTCGCACCCGAGGACTGCCTCGCGATCGAGGACTCCCCGACCGGCATCCGTTCGGCCCTCGCGGCAGGTTGCCGAGTGATCGGCGTACCGAACGTCAAGGCTCTGGCTCGTGAACCGGGCCTGACGATCGTCGAGTCGCTCGACGATCTGCGACTCCGCGATCTCGCCGAGATCATGTCGGCACCCGCCGAGCCGACGCCACGCACCTTGCCGTTCGACCTCGACCGACGCCGGCTCGCCGTCATCCTCGGTGCGGTGGCGGTGCTCGTGCTGGCGAGCGTCTGGCTCCTGAACCGGGGCGACGACGGACCCGAGCCGATCGCGCTCCCGCCCGGCGCGATCCCGGTCGACGTGTGGGCGCCGTACTGGACGCTCGACGAGACGCTGCCCGAGGCCGAACTGCGGTTGGCCGACGTTCGCGAAGCCTCGCCGTTCTGGTTCGGGGCGCGCGGGGTCGACCGGATCGTGGTCGACGAGAACGCGTCGGCCGAGCGAACCGCCGAGTTCATCGACCGCATCGATGCCGCGCCGGCGCTGTTCGTCCCGTCGATCCGCGACGAGATGCCCGCCGGCGAGATGGCGGCGATCCTCGCCGACCCGGTCACCCGGCAGCAGCACATCGACACGATCATGGCGTTCGCCCGCGACCTCGACGTCGACGGCATCGACCTCGACTACGAGCAGTTCGCGTTCGCCGACGGGCGCGACTCCTGGGCGACGACCCGGCCGGACTGGGTCGCGTTCGTCACCGAACTCGCCGAGGAACTGCACGCCGACGACCTGACGCTGACCGTGAGCATTCCACCGGTGTGGGGTCTCGCACCTGATGTGATCGAAGAGGCGGCGACCGGGGGCGACGACGACTCGTCGACGACGGTGCCGATCGACACGGCGAGCGGCTACTGGGTCTACGACCACGGCGCGATCGCCGAGGTGGTCGACGCGATCCGGATCATGACGTACGACTACTCGGTCGCCGAGCCGGGCCCGATCGCTCCGATCTGGTGGATCGCCGACGCGGTCGCGAGCACGTCGGCGGTCGTGCCGGAGGAGTTCCACGACAAGCTCGTACTCGGTGTGGCGTCGTACGGATCGAACTGGGTCGTCACCACGCTCGGCGACTGCCCGGCGAACGCGGAGGGGAAGACGAACGTGACCGCCAGGTCGGTGTTCGAGCTCGCCGACCTGCGTGGCGGCGCCCCGCTGTTCGATCCGGTCACCGCCGAGTGGTCGTTCGCGTATGCCCTCACGGTCGAGGACGACACGGCGTCGTGCGTGCAGAACCGCCAGGTGCACTGGGTCGACGCCGAGGGCGGGGCGGCCCGCGCCGAGATCGCCCGACGGGCCGGCTGGGGCGGCGTGGCGCTGTGGGCGCTCGGCTACGAGGACGACGACGTGTGGCAGGCGATCCTGTCGGCGAGCCGCGATCCGCTGACTGCGGAACCCGCCCCCTGAGCCGCGAAAGTTTCACGAAACGCCCCGGTGCCGGCGGCGAACCGCTGCGAGACTGCGCTCATGCGCCGCCGAGGGACGATCATGCTGATGGGAGCGACGCTCGCCCTCGCAGCGTGTGGATCGACCGAGGGCGACACGCCCACCGCCGCCGAACCGGCGACGATCACGGCGGGGACGACGGCGCCGTCGACCGCCACCGAACCGGGCGATGCAGGCGATCCCGGCGAGGCGACCCCCAACGCGACCGATCCCGACACCGACCCGGCCGGCACCGACCCGACCGACACCGACCCGGCCGCGACCGACCCCGGCACCGACCCGGGCGGCACCACGGGGAGCACCGGGGCTGCACCTGACACCGACTCGGGTGCCGCACCGGCGACCAGCGCACCCACCACTCCGCCGCCCACCGAGCCCCGGGCCGAGGATGGCTGTTCGCCCGACAACTCGCCGACCGAGACCGACGTGGCCGACGGACCCGTCCCGTCGATCGAGGTACGGGCCGCGTCGGCCGGCAACACGCTGCCCGATCTGGCGGTCCGCCGCGTCAACTGCGGCGGCGGATGGGTCAATCTCAAGAACGAGGTGCCCGCCGACCTGCCACTGCTCGTCTGGTTCTGGGCGCCGCATTGACCGGTGTGCCGGGCCGAGGCGCCCGACGTCGAGCAGTTCGCTCGAGCACACGCCGACGAGGTCCGAGTGATCGGGCTGGGCACGCAGGACAGTGGCGGCGAAGCCGCTGAGTTCGTCCGCGACTACCTCACGTATTCGTTCCCGATGTACTGGGACGAGACGTACGAGTCGTGGTCCGCATTCGGCATCACCGGTCAGCCGGCGGCCGTGATGCTGTCGGCCGACGGCGAGGTCGTCGCCGAGTGGCGGGGCGTGTTCCCCGAGGACGAGGTCCTCGCACTCGCACGAGGCTGAACCGCACCAACGTGCGGCGGGCCGTGCCGCGGGTCAGCCGCCGAGGCCAGCTGCCAGATCAGCCGCCGAGGTCGTCGAGCACGGGGATCGGCGGCGCGTCGTCGCCGTAGATGTACGACCGGAATCCGATGTAGCCGGCGACGCTGACGATCACGGCAAGCACGACGCTGATCGTGAACACGCGCGACCGGTTCGAGCGACCTCGTGGTGTTGGCGCCGGTCCTGACATCGGCTCAGGCGGCGACGTCGGCGTACGGGGCCGGATCGAAGTGGATCGGTCCGGAGGCGACCAGACGGTGCCAGACCGGCGACACGGTGGTCTCGGGGGTGTGGGCGTCGGCGGCGGTGTCACGATCGGTGAGGACCAGTGCCCGCAGTGCCGGCTGCTCGAGCAGATCTCGGATCGCGAGCGGGTCGTCCCCGGCGGGAACCGGGGTGAGGCGGCGGCGCTTGAAGAATTTCAGCATGGTGAGTTCCCTTCGGGGGTGGCGGCGCCCGTGGCGTCCAGGTCGTGGTAGGTGCTGACGTCGCGGAGGAATCCGGCGGCGACGAGCGTCTGCTCGAAACGGTCGTGGTCGGTGCCGGTGGCGGGGAGGCTCGAGCTGCGGGTCTCGGCGAAGTAGCTCTCGGCCGCGACGGCGAGGCTGCGATGGTCGGTACCGCAACTCGATGTCGAGGCTTCGGCCCGCATCCCGCTGATGGCGAACACGACGGCCAGGGCGAGGATGCCGAGGATCAGGATGACGAGCAGGATCTCGACGAGCGTCCAACCGCCGTCGTGGTCGCGCTGCGTGGTCAGGCTCGCGGTCGTGGCCGTGGCGGTGTGGGCGGGGGCGAACTCGAGGGTGTCCTCGGTCGCTGGTTCGGTGGTGGGGTGCATCGTGTGGCTCATCGCGGTGGTCGTGGGAACGGGGTGTTTCCCGTCATTCGAGTTTGCAGGAACTTGACGCACTTGTGGTTCAAGAGGCGCCGAAGGTTTCTGAACTCCGTCAACAGCCCGCACCGGTGGATTCACGAAGCGTGGCCGAACTTGACGAGTTCCAGACGAACGGCGAGGTCGGCGGCGTCGCGGGTGGTTTCCCGTCGGGAATACCGGTCGACGTCGACAGGGTTCCGGCGCCATGCAGACACGAGCGGTGACCTCTCGGATCGTCGCGGCCGCGGTCGCCGGGGGCCTCACGCTCGCGGCATGCGGTGGCGGCAACGACCCGGCGTCGGTCGGTGCCGACGGGGCCGCCGTCACCGTGCCCGCTCCCGCCGACGGGCCGATCCCACAGCTTCCCGTCACCCCCGAGGCGGCCGCCGGCAGCCCACTCCCCGAGATCACCGTGCGTCGGATCAACGGCGAGGGTGGGTTCGTCCAGCTCAAGAACGCGTTGCCGTCCGATCGGCCGCTGCTCGTCTGGTTCTGGGCCCCGCATTGACCGTTCTGTCGGGCCGAGGCGCCCGACGTCGAGCAGTTCGCTCGAGAACACGGTGATGTGGTCGAGGTGATCGGGCTCGGCACGCAGGACAGCGCCGAGGAGGCGGCCGAGTTCGTGGAGCGCGGCGGCACCCACAGCTTCCCGATGTACTGGGACGAGACGTTCGAGTCCTGGGAGGCGTTCGGTATCGCCAGTCAACCGGCCGCTGCGCTGCTCGCTCCCGACGGCGAGTTGCTCGCCGGGTGGTTGGGTGCGTTCGACCAGGACGAGGTGTTGCGGATCGCGGCCGAACTGGCCGGCTGACGACGGGCCGACGCCCGCGTGACCACCTGCGGTCACCGGTCGAGGTGACACACTGGCTGACGATGAGCTCGTCGGAATACAAGGCCGCGATCGACATCGGGACGAACTCGATGCACCTCGTGGTGGCCCGTCTGGCCGATCACGGCGGTTTCGAGATGCTCACCACCGAGAAGGAGATGGTGCGGCTCGGGGCCGGTGGCGGCGAGATGAAGTCGCTGGCGCCCGACGCCATCGAGCGAAGCCTGGTCACGCTCGCCCGTATGAAGCAGGTCGCCGGCAGTTTCGGCGACGTGGAGATCGCGGCCGTCGCGACGAGCGCCGTGCGCGAAGCGAAGAACCGCGACAAGTTCCTCGTGCGGGCCCGCGACGACGTCGGGGTGCCGGTCGAGGTGATCAGCGGGTTCGAAGAGGCCCGGCTGATCCACCTCGGGGTCCTCCAGGCACTCCCCGTGTTCGACCAGCGGTTGCTCGTGGTCGACATCGGTGGCGGGAGCACCGAGTTCTGCGTCGGCAAGGGCGAGCAGGTGATCGAGGCCCGCAGCATGAAGCTCGGCGCGATCCGGCTCACGCAGCGCTTCTTCGCCGGCGTGACCGACGCCGATCATGACGGGTCGGTCGGCCGCAAGGCGGTGAAGGAGTGTCGCAAGTACGTGCGGTCCGCGCTCGCACCGGTGGCGCACGAACTCGGCGGGCATCAGCCGGAGGTCACGGTCGGCAGTTCGGGCACGGCGTCGACCCTGGCCGCCATGGCGCTCGCCCGACGTGGGGAGAAGCCGCGTCAGCTGAACGGGACCTCGTTCACCGCCGGCGAGTTGCGGGAGCTGGTCGACGAGTTGACGTCGCGCACGACCGAGCAGCGACTCTCACTGGCAGGACTCGACGCGAAGCGCGTCGACATCATCGTCGCCGGCGCACTGCTGCTCGACGAGATCTTCCGGGCGTTCTCGATCGAGGAGATGGTGATCTCCGACTACGCGCTGCGTGAAGGTGTGCTGTTCGACCGGTTCGGCGGCGACGCCGGGCGTGAGCTGAGCGGGCTGCGGGCGACCAACGTGCGCCGGCTGTCGCAGCAGCTCGACCCCGACCCGTCCCACGCCGAGCACACGGCACGTCTGGCGACCGAGCTGTTCGACCGCACGGCGACGCTGCACGGGCTCGACGATCACGCCCGTGAGCTCCTCGAGGCGGCGGCGATCGTGCACAACGTCGGGCTGTTCATCAGCCATTCGAGCCACCACAAGCACTCGTACTACGTCGTTCGCAACAGCGAGCAGCTGACCGGCTTCTCCGAACACGAAGTCGAGCTGATCGCCGTCGTCGCCCGGTATCACCGCAAGAGCCGCCCGTCCGACAAACACCCCGAGTTCGCGGCGTTGTCGAAGTCCGACCAGCAACTGGTGCGGGTGTTGGCCGGGTTGCTGCGGGTGGCGATCGGTCTCGACCGCCGTCACGCCGAGTCGGTGCGTTCGGTCCGGGTGTTCATCGACGACGAGCAGGTGCGGATCGAGCCGGTCGGCGCCCCTGATGCCGACCTCGACGTGGAGATCTACGCGGCGCGGGAGCGGTCGATGCTCCTGGCCGAGGGGCTCGGTGTCGAGGTCATGATCGAACGTCCTGAGGCGATCGCCGCCGACACCCTGTCGTCCTGAACCGTGTCGCGACCTCGCGGCCACAGCGCCCAGAACCGCGACACAGCCCCCCAACCCGCACCCGGCCGCCGGTGCCGTGTCGCGGACTTGGGGGTGTGGGGCACACCTCCGCGACACGGGTGGGTGGTCATGACGCAGGGGGCTGGTGCTGGTCGCCGAGGTTCATCACGGCGGGCTGGTCACCGAGCGGGCTCAGGGTGCGTCGACCCATGTTCCTTCCCCGAACTCCAGGCGCGCTGATTCGTCCGAGTAACCGCCCATCACATAGACGACCCGGAGGTCTTCCTGCGGCGAGATCACCGACGCCATCTCGACGATTCCTTGTTCGGTTATTCCGAAGACGATCGCCGTCTCGTTGTCGAACGGTTCGAACTCGTACTCGCTCAGGTCCTCGACCGTCCGCTGCTGCAGGGGACCGGCGTCCATGGCCTCGGCGAGCTGGACCTGTTCGGTCCCCGGCTCGATCAGATCGATGTGGGCACCGGATGCGGTGGCCCACAAACTTCTCCATTCCAGATACGAATCGGGATCAGCCGCTCGGAACCCAGCGACGTCGAGGAAGTAGCTGTAGTGCGTGACCGGAGTGCCGTCGACGCCGATCTCACCACTCGCACTCTCCACGAGGAGCGTCGCGAACGGGCGTGCGGTACGTGGGAAGACATCGAACTCACCGAGCATCCCGGCGAGCGGCGTGTCCGGCCCGGGCTCGACACTGAGCGGGCTGCGTCGGACCCGCCGTGACACACCGTCGGGTCCGATCGAGTACCGCCACGCTCCGTCGAACGAGACGAGGCTGGTGTCTCCGGACGCCGAGTCGTGGGCCACGCCGTAGTAGCTGTCGCGCTCGGTGTCGTAGGTGACGTCGAAGTCACGGAACGTCGCACCGGTGGCCGCTCCGTCGTACTGCCTGACGTAGTAGGTGATCGTCCGGTAGTCAGGCCGCCGAGCGACTCGAGGCGGCGGCAGCGGCTCAGGCGAGAAGGGTCCCTCGATCGTCTTCGGCGGAAGCACCTGGGTCAGGTCTCGTGCGTCGTCGATCGCGCCGAGCAGGCCGCCGGCGCTGGATCGTGCGGTGTTGTTCAGATCGCCCATCGCTTCGACGATCTCTTGTTGTTCGCCGAGCGGGGTGAGCGCCGCGATCGCCGATTCGGCGCCCGAGTCCTCGTCGGCGGCCTCCGCAGCTGCGGCGGCACGTTCGGCGGCGTCACGATCCTGCTGGTCCTGGTAGGCCTGGTAGCCGAACCAGCCGGCGGCGGCGAGGCCGCCGACGAGCACGACGGCGAGGGCACGGCCGAACAGCAGGTTGAGACGACGCTTCCGGCGGGCCTTCGCCCGGAGTCGTTGGGCGGCCTCACGATTGGCTTCGCTGCCGGTGGGCAGCGCGCCGTAGGCGGGATTGGTCGCGTAGTGCTTCTGCGAGTCGACCATCGCCTTGGCGTCGAAGGGCGCCGGTTCGACCGGTGGCGGTTCGACGGGTGGGGCCGCGGGCACGAACGGCGCGTCCGAGGCGGGGGGTGTGGTCGGCTGCGCTGGACCCGTGCTGACGGGCTGCGCCGCGGGGAGGTATGGCGCCTCGTCGTGGTCGGCACCATCCCGTTCGGTTGGTGTGGTCATTGCACGACCAGTCTCTCACGCGCGCCGGCGGGCCGACAGAGGCAGCCGGCGCGTGGGGATCGTCCACGGCGCGGTTGGCGTCGTCAGGGAGCCGGCGACCAGACCCGTTCGCCGAGGTCGGCGATGGCCGGCATGTCGCCGAAGTCGGTGAGGTAGTACTCGATCCGGAAGTCGGCGGTGGTGTCGATGATCGTCACGACCTGGACGTGTCCTGCCGGCGCGATCATGTACGACAGTCCGGCGCCGGGCGCGACGCGTTCGAGCGCGTCGCCGACCGGTTGCGGTGGCGGCGCCACGGGAACCGATGCGCGATCGAACCCGTCGGTGCTGATCTCTCGCGTGGCGAGGTCGACGAGTGAGTTGTCGTTCGCGGGCCGAGAGTTCCACCTGCTCACCCACACGAAGTACGAGCCCGGGTCCGCTGCCCGCCACTGCTCGGTGTCGATGGAGTACGTGTAGGCGTCACCGAACCCGGACCCGGGCGTGCTGTCTTCCAGGACGGCGAACGGCCGGGCGGGTTCGGGGAGGACGTCGCTCTCTCGGAACACGTTGGCGAGGGCGACGTCCGGGGCGACGTCGAGGCTCGCCACGTTGCGCCGCACTCGTTCGACCACGCCGTCGGTTCCGACCGAGTAGCGGTAGCCGGCGTCGGCGCCGACGATCGTGACCTCGCCGCCCTGTCGGACTTCTCCGGCATAGGTGTCGGCGACCCGGTCGTATCGGTAGTAGTACTCGGCCATCGGCGAGCCCGCTGCGGCTGCCTCCCATCGGCGGTAGAGGAACTCCACGGAACGGGCCGCGAACGAGTCGGCCAGGAGGTCGGCGGACGCGGCGTCGCCCGACGGTTCGTCGTTCGACTGGACGGAGACCTCGGGTGGCAGGGTGACGGGCGGCGACAGCGAGGCGACCTCGTCGGCGCTCCCGTCGCCGGCGGGCGAGGGTTCGGCGTCGAGTTGCTGGTCGTCTTGATACGCCCGGTACCCGAACCAGCCGGCGGCTCCGAGGCCTCCGATCACGGTGAGGACGACGACCCGACTCAGCACCCGATTCCGGCGTCGGCGTCGGCGGGCCTCGGCGCGCAGCTGCTGGGCGGCGGCGCGGCTGGCCCCGGTGGCGGCGGGGAGCGGGCCGTAGGCGGGCTTCGGTCGATAGCCCTTCTGCGCTTCGACCATCGCTTTCGCGTCGAACGTCGTCTCCGGGTCGGGGTCGCGCGACTCAGCACCCGGGACGTACAGGGCGTCGCGGATCTCTGGCCCCTTCGGCTCCCTCGGCTCGGCGGGTCCGGTCGAGCCGGAACGTACGGTCGGGAGGTAGGGCGTGTCGGTCGGGAGGTAAGGCGTGTCGGATCGACTGGCGCCGTCCCCCTCGGCGGGTTCTGTCATTGCGGGGGAGATTCTCCCACACGCGCCCGGATGGGCAACAGGGCGGCACCGTCGCCGCCGGATCAGCCTCCGCTGTCGGGAACGGTCGGGGGCGGGGTGACCTCGATCCGGTTCTCGTCGGGGCGCTCACCGACGCCGAACGTCGGGTTGCCCGGGCCGTTCCAGGCGGGTGAGTTCTCGAGCTCGTCGATCGCGTCGCGCAGATCGTTGCCGCTGCCCTGCCGGTCGAGTTCGGCCTGCCGTTGTTCGGTCTCGAGCCGGTCGCTGGCCTGCTGCTCGGTGTAGATCGTGTAGCCGACGTAGGCGACCGAGGCGACGACGGCCATCGCGACGATCGCGCCGGCTGCGCCGAACACCTTGTCTTTGAACTGGCTGCGGCGCTGGCGGCGTCGGGCGTGCTCCCGACCGGCTTCGAGCCCGAACACGGCGGAGGGCCCGAGGGGGTTGTGCGCCCGCTGCTGCTCTGGTGGTCGTCGGCGTGGCATGTCTGCCTATCGGCGGGTGGTGGCGGGTTCTGAAGTGCTCAGCAGGGCGTCACGCCGATCAGGTATCCCTCGGCCGCGACGTCCCAGTATTGCGACAGGCTACGGCTCAGCCCGGCGTCGACCAGCGTCTGCTCGTACCGAGTCGCTCCCGACCCGGTGGCCGGAATGGTGGAGCTGCCTTCCTGCGCGAAGTACGCCTCGACGGCGGTCGCGAGCGTGCGGGCATCTTGTGCGCAGGCGTTGTCCTGGCCGCGATCGGTGATGCCGCGAACGGAGAACACGACCACCGTCCCCAGAATGCCGAGGATGACGATCACGATCAGCAACTCGATCAGCGAAAAGCCATCGGCCTCGTCGGTTGCTCGGCGCTCCAATGCAAAGTTCACGTGAATCAACTTAACACAGAGGTGACTGACGGGGGCTCAAGGTCTCGGCAAGAACGGAGGGCCCACGACGTGGCGCAGTGCCCTGCGCGAGGGCCGATGAATCGGCCACTTCTCGGCCGCGACCGGTCATCGTCAGACGGACGTGCAGCGCGACGAAACCGACACGAGCACGGCTCCATCGGAGTTCATGTCGTACAGATTCGAGGTTTCCCGGAGCAGGCCGTCATTGGCGAGGGTGCGCTCCACGGCCTCGGCGTCGACGCCGTCGGGCGGGATCGAGTCGCCGCCGTGCTTGGCGAAGTAGGCCTCCGCTGCATTCGAGAGCGTCCGGACGTCTGCATCGCAGGTGGCCTGTTCGCCACGATCGGTGATGCCCTGGACGCTCATGATGACCACCGTCGCAAGGATGCCGAGGACGACGATGACGATCAAGAGTTCGATCAACGTGAAGCCCTTGTCACCGCTGCTCCCGCTCGACGTGATCTCTCGCTCGCTCATGCTGTTGCTATCGGCATGCGCTTGGCGCGATTGAGACAAACTTTGCTCAAGGCACACCAGACTCAACCGTGACTGGTTGTCAAGCTGGCATCAAGATCGTCATCAGCCGTGCCGATGACCAACCACCGACCAACCACGAGGTCGACCGCTCGTCGTTCGACCGACGGCTACTCTGATCATCCGCATCGAAAGCAGCAATCCATGACGAGTGACAACGACGAGCGATGGGGGCAGCGTGCTGTGAGCGCCATGCGCCGTCGGCTTCCGGTCGTGCACTATCTGGTCGACTGCCTGGTCTGGCTCGTCGCGCTGCCGTTGACGACGTTCAGCCGGTACGACTTCTCGCTGACTGAACTCGAGTTCGACGCCACCGCACGTTCGTGGATCGTCGCCATCGTCGCCCAAGGCGCTTTCGGCATCGGCACCGGCCTCTACACGCGGCGCTGGCGGTACGGCAGTTTCGACGAGGTTGCCGCGCTCGCTGCCACCGTGCTCCTGACCGGCGTCGTGATGACGGTCGTGCACTTCGGTTGGTTCATGGACGGAGCGCCACGCTCGGTGCCGGCACTCACATCAGCCGTTGCGATCGCCGGCACCGTCGCCGTTCGATCTGCTTGGCGGCTCTACCAGCAGAAGCAGTCGAAGCGGGAGCTGCTCGGCGCTGCACCGCTGATCATCGTGGGCACGGGCGAAGCAGCCGAGCAAATCGTCAAGGCACTGCTCGCCGACGCCAACAGCCGCTACCAGCCGGTGGCACTGCTCGACGACAAGCCCGACCGGCGGCGTTACTCGATCTCGGGCGTCAAGGTGCAAGGGCCGATCAGCCAGATGCGAGAAGTCGCCGCCCGGTATTCGGCGGAAGACGTGCTGCTCGCGATGCCGAGCGCAGAGAGCGAGCTGATCCGCGACGTCGACGCGATCGCCAACAATGCCGGTCTGAGATTGCTGGTGTTGCCGTCGGCACACCAGATGTTCGGCGACGTAGGCGTCCGCGACATCCGCCCGGTGTCGGAGGCCGACCTGCTCGGTCGTCGACCGGCCGACATCGACGCCGACGCGGTGTCCGACTACATCACCGGCAAGCGGGTGCTCGTGACCGGCGCCGGCGGCTCGATCGGCAGTGAGCTCTGCCGACAGCTCGCCCGCTTCGAGCCCGCTTCGTTGATGAAACTCGACCGGGACGAGAGCGGCCTCCACGCGGTGCAGCTCTCGATCCATGGCCGGGCGTTGCTCGACGGCAACGACCTGCTGCTCGGTGACATTCGTGACCGCGATCGATTGTTCGAGCTGTTCGAGGAGCATCGACCCGAGGTCGTGTTCCATGCCGCTGCGTTGAAGCACCTCCCGCTGCTCGAGGCGGCTCCGCAGGAGGGCTGGAAGACGAACGTGGTCGGCACCCAGAACGTGCTCGATGCCGCTGAACACGTCGGCGTGACCCACTTCGTGAACGTCAGTACCGACAAGGCTGCAAACCCGACGAGCGTGCTCGGTTACACGAAGCAGTTGACCGAACGGTTGACGGCGCACAAGGGCGCAACCGCTCCGGGCACGTACGTGTCGGTGCGGTTCGGCAACGTGCTCGGCTCTCGCGGGTCGGTGCTACCGGCCTTCCGTGAACAGGCACGCCGAGGCGGCCCGATCACCGTGACGCATCCCGACATCACTCGCTACTTCATGCTCGTGGAAGAGGCAGCGCTGTTGGTGATCAACGCCGGTGCCATCGGTCGTGACGGCGAGGTGCTCGTGCTCGACATGGGTGAGCCGGTCAAGATCGCCGACGTCGCCAAACGCTTCGCCGAACAACACACACCGCCGTTGGAGATCGTGTTCACCGGCCTCCGCCAGGGCGAGAAGCTCCACGAGGATCTCATCGCCGACGGCGAGCACGGCGAACGCCCCTTCCACCCGATGATCACGCACGTGCACTCGGAACCGGTCGAGCTGAAGGACCTACTCGACTCCTCGGGAGTTCTGGCGATCAGCGGCGATGTGGACGGCGGCCTGCTTCGACGCAGCGCCTGGCACCACCTACAAGACTGACCATCGTGCCAGGCCAAGACTGCGACGACTCGCAGCCCGAACGCATCGACAGCCGCATATGGCGACCCGGAGCTCTGTTGACCGACGCCGGTTCCGTTGCAGGCCTGCGGGGCCTCGGGCTCATAGCGAGCCTGGGATTCAGCTTGCTGCTTGCTCGGGACACCGGAGGCCAAGGAGCTGGTACCTACTTCATTTCCGTCACGCTGGTGCTCATCACTGCTGTGATCGCTCGCCTCGGGTCTGACAGCGCACTTGTTCGTCTCATCTCCGGACACCGCCACAACGGTGTCCTGGTCGTCGCGACCGCCCGTGCAGCGATCCGGTTCACTACCGTGCTATCCGTTGCGGCGACTGGAGGGCTCCTCCTGCTGGCCCCGCTCTTATCTGACGAGCTCTTCCAGGACAGCACGATCACAACACCGCTGCGTATTGTCTCCCTGGCAATTCCCCCTACCGCCCTGACGTCGGTATTCGGACGCTGCCTGATCGGTGCGCATCGGGTACTCGTAGGGGTAGCGATCGAAGGCGCTGCACTCCCGATCGCCCAGCTCATCCTCTACGTCACGCTCCTGCGCCGCTGGGGGGTCTCCGGAGCAGCGACATCGCTGGTAGTTGCCAACATGCTCGTGCTCGGCGTAGGCATTGCCGTGTGGGCTCGATCGACCGCGACCCATGACCGACCCGCCAAGAATCAGGTCCTCGAGGCCAAGCGGCTCCTCATCCAGGCATCGCTACCTCTACTCGGATCAAACTTGATCCGAACTGTTCTGGCATACACCGGAACGCTCGTGCTCGGCGTCTTCTCTACGAGCTCTGCTGCTGGTGTCTACGCTATCTGCGCGCGTATTGCGAGAGTTGGGGTCCTCCCACTCTCGTCGTTGAACACGGCAGTCGCTCCTCGACTGGCCGCGTTCCACGCAGACCATGCCACCACAGAACTTCGCGACATCACGCGCCGCGCGCTCACGGCGAGCGCAGTGCTTGCTACGTGTGTCAACGTTCCACTCATCGCTGCAGCACCGCTACTTCTGCGAACCTTCGGAGGTGAGTTCGCCGGGGCGACGGCCACGCTCCGAATCCTGCTCGTAGCGAGCGCCATTGACATGGCCACCGGTCCAGTTGCCATGTTCTTGCAGATGACGGAACGGGAGCGAGCCCTCCTGCATGTGTCGATGCTTACGTTCGTTACCCAAGTTGCAATCGCTGCAGCGCTCACGCCTGTCTTTGACGCAAACGGTCCCGCTAGCGCCGAGGTCATCAGCCAGCTCCTGTTCAACGCGCTGGTCATGATCCTGGTGGTGAGATACTTCCGGGATGCAAATGCTGGCTCCCCTGACGTTCACCGCAGTTGAGCTACAGAGCACCACTCCTTGACTGAGCCGCCGACTCGACGAGGTAACCGCCGTCCAGTTCTCCGGGGCGCAATGCCCGATGGGCTGGAACGCTCGACCGATCATCGCAGCACTACCCCAACCGCCAATCAGAGCACGACGTGTCTGCTCACACGGGCCTGAGCCCAGCGAGGGCGGCTCCAGCGAGGTTCAGCGATCGGTCGAACTCGCGGGCAACTCGAGAGCGCTCTTCCCGACGGTCCTCGAAAGCATAGTCGAACCGCACCAGGTCGCCGCAATATCGCTCGCGAACGGCCAAGATCTCGCTATCCCGATAGAAGTGCGAGTAATGATGACTCCGGTAGCGCCCGCGATTGGTAAATCCGGCAGTACTCACGTCGAAGCCCCGACTCGACAACTCCGAGAGTGTCGTCGACAAGTCTTCGAAGCGCCCAACGTGGTCAGCGGCTTCTTGCCCGTCCAGCATCACATAATCACTCTGGGGACGGATGTGATCACCCCGATAGCGAGGACCCGATCGATCTTGGAGCAACGCTCGCCAACCTCCCTCGCCACAGAGCATCTCGCGGAACGATCCGGCACGGCTCGTCTTCCGGCGCAAGAAGAAGTAGTCGGAGACGGCGCGATCGAACGGGTTGCGAACCACCGTGAACGTGAAGAAGTCGGCCGCTTCCGTTCGGTCTAGCAGCCCAAAGTCCACGAGTTCCTGCAACGTGGCATGCTGCAGCCACGCACGACGAACCGGGCACCAGCCATATGCCCGCTCATAGTCAGGCGGAGCAGCAGGGTCGTTCACATTTGGGTCAAGCAGCCGTTCGATCGTCGTACCAGCAGCTTTCGGGACGTGAATGAAGACCATCCGACGCTCACGGAGTATCACCTCCGTATCATGGCGAACTTGTGGGCACTTTGCGCGAACCTTCAGCGCGGGTCCAGTGGTTCACGCGGTATGGCTGGGAGGGAGCCTCAGCACGGTACCGGGCTCTCCAGTACGTTGAGCGGCTCGACCCCTATGGCTTTCAAAGCGGCATACGACCACTCGCTCGGTGGGGCGCTCACCCTCATGAGCAGCTCGCGGGCGTCATCCGTCGGAGACGACAGCTACGGTCACTGGAGGCTGACGTTCTCGTCATTCAGAAGGAAGCCGTCAGCCCAGCCCTGTTCTGGCCACTCATCCGCCCCTGTATCGAAAATTGCACTGCACCGATCATCTGGGACATCGATGACGCCGTCTGGATCGGGCGCCGCGGGTCGGGAACCATGGCAGCTGACCTAGCTCGTCGAGCGACGATAGTGGTCGCTGGAAATCACTTGATCGCAGACTGGGCGGTGAGCTCCGGAGCTCGCGACGTTCGGATCATTCCCACATGCTATGAACCGCTCGTCACCTCGGCTCAACGCTCCAGCCCTCTCGTTGAGATCGTCTGGATTGGTTCACCGTCGACGGCGGCATACCTGGAAGTCGAACGGGATCGACTCAAACCCCTCCGCCACCTCCCGAACACTCGAGTAACATTTGTCGGCGGCCGCGCTCCGACATCGCTTCGAGGACTCCCCAACGTCCGCGAGCTGAGCTGGACGGCTGCCATCGAGCACGACGTACTCAGTACGGCCGACTATGGATTGGCCATTCAACCGAGAACACCGTACGCGGACCACAAGTGTGGCTTCAAGATCGTTCAGTACATGGCCTATGGCGTGGTTCCCGTCGCTACGCCGAACCCAGTTCATGAGTCGATCATCGGCCCGACGGGATTACTTCTGGGTCCGGCAGTTCGGGAGAACCTCGCCGAGCAACTCTCACAGAAGCCGACCGCTGAGCAACGAGCAGCCGTGGCCGACCGTTGGGAGTCTGCGTTCTCCACCAGCTCTGGCACCCAGAAGTGGGCCAGATTGCTGCGCTCGATCTCTTGAGTGCCGGGGCGAGGGCGCCGATGCCGGCGCGTGGATCCTCCCCGCTATGGCGATAGCGGAGCGAGACGCTACGAGCGATCGTCAAGTTCGAAGATCTGAGCTGGATCAGCGGGGGCAGGATCATTGCTCGGCTTCCGCCGACCGACAAAGTACCCACCAATCGCATAGTCGCGCCGCCAACGGGCATCGACCAGGCGGTCGATGGAACGGAGCGGCAACGTCAGTAGGTAGGCAGCCTTCGCAATCGCTTGGCTTCGAATCAGTCCACCCACGAGCCCGCGGCAAGCGAGATTTATCAAGGCGCCCGGCCCCCCGATCGGCCCGCATCGCAACTCATCGCATCCGGAGAACAACAGCCGGTGGCCCGACACCGTGTAGCGGGTGAAGTCGTAGGCCCCCTCGTGCACCGGTTGCATGAACGGTGTCTCGGCATAGACCAAACCACCGGCCCGCACCACCCGCTCGACCTCGGCGACGACGACCTCGGGCCGGTACACGTGCTCCAACACGGCTTGGACAATGACCCCATCTACCGATTCATCAGCGAGAGGAATTCGATGGGCGTCGGCAACAAACGCCGTCTCATCAGTCGGATAAATGTCGAACGCGACCACCCGGACCCCGTCCGATCGGAGCAGGGCGGCTAGCGCATCGCCTTCGGTTGCCCCGCCTACGACGAGCAGGAGAGGTGAGGCGCCAGCACTCGCTAACAGCTCACCGAATTCGTTAACCGCGTCACGTCTACTGCCGGCCGGTTCGAACACCCGCTTCACTAGCTTCGCTATGCGCCGTCCGCGGCGCTGCGGCTTTGGCCGCTGAAGATCACCCACAACGATCGGTGGAAACCGCCAGCCACTCAGCTCCAGTCCGTCGGGCGACAGGAAGACCGGCTGACCGTCAACGAACTCAAAACGGCGACCGGTTTCCGACACGAGCGCAACGCCTCTCGCGGCCTCGGCCAGCGGGCTGTGATCTTCTGGGTCGACGAGCAGATCGCGTATCTCGGACCATTCAGCCTTCACGATTGCCCTCCGTCGCGCATCGGTGAGATCGGAACGCTCGTCGCACGTTTGCCAACGTACCGCGCTCGTGTCGTTCGAAGTCTCTATGGCCAGATCCGCGTTCAGCGATCGTGTCAAGAGCCTCGGCCACGGCATCGAGGAACACCATCGGTGCGAGCACCGGCAGCCGGACCGGCGGCATCAGCACGCTCGGCCAATAGCGCAGGAAGCGGAGGCGGGCGATCTTGCCGGCATCGAACGGCGGGAACAGCAGGGCGAGCGGTCGCACGATCACCAGGCTCAGGCCGGCCTCCGCGAAACGACTTCCGAACTCAGCCTCCAACCGCCGATCGGCTTCGTACTTCGACTGTCCGTACTCCGTGGTGGCATCGGCGGTCGCCTTCACCGACGAGATGTGGATCAGGTGGGCCCGCTCGCGGAGCGCCGCGTCGGCCAACGCCAGCGGCAGGTCGATGTTGCCGACGCGCAACCGTTCGAGGTCGGCGGGAGTCGGCTGCTCGAGGTGCGCGACCCCGGCCGCGTTCACGACCACGTCGACGCCGTCGGCTGCCCGAGACGCGATGTCGGCGGGTGACTCACCAGGGCGCCGCTCGATCGCCACGACCTCGTGCGATTCGGCCAGGTGTCGAACCAGCGCCGAGCCGACACGACCGTTGGCGCCGACCACCGCGACCCGCGTGGTCACGTTCGACCCTCGATCCCCGCCGCCGCTCGGTGCAACTCGACGATCCTCGGGAGGATCACGTCGAGCGAGAACTGCTCCAGCGCGGTGGCACGGCACTCGGCGCCGACCTCGCTGCGATGCTCGGGCGACCAGCCGGCGACCTCGGCGAGCGCTGCACGGATCGAGTCGGCGTCACCGGCGGTGAACACCACCCCGGTGCGCCCGGCCTCGATCACCTCACCGCTGCCCGACTCGGCCGAGAGCAGCACCGGTGTGCCACACGCCAGCGCTTCGAGCACGAACTTCGACACGCCCTCGCCGGCCCGCGACGGGAGGATCGCCGCGTGGGCCCGGCCGAGCACGCCGGCCGCGTCGCGGGTGGGTTCATGCAGGATGACTTGGCTCGGTCGTTGCAGGCGTTCGAGCTCGTCGGCCGACAGGGCGCCGGGGCTCGACTCGTCGAGAGCGCAGTAGAGGTGCAGTTCGACGTCGTCGAGTTGACCGGTCTCGCAGGCGGCGGCCAGGTCGAGCAGACCCTTCGACTTCACCGCCCGCCCGAGGTACACGACCTCACACGGCGGCGTGTCGGCTCGGTCGAGCGGCACGAACCGCTCGGTGTCGACCCCGACACCCGGGATCACCACACCGTCGTCCCGATCACCGACGATCGCCGACCGGTCGGCACGGGTCTGGAACAGCAGATGCACGCGCGGCAGACGGCGCGCCGAACGGATCACGGTGCGGATCACTCGCATGTCGAGCCCACGCTCCGCAGCGCTGATACCCAACCCGTTGACGCTCAGGATCAGGGCCGGGCGACGACGCATCGGGATCAACGACAAGGTCAACGCGAGCGGTTTGAGTGCGACGCCGTGCACCACGTCGGGCCGGATCGAACGGACGAGTCGGCGAACGGTCCGGATCTCGTCGAACCAGGAACGCAACGTTCCACCGCCGCGGCCCATCTTGACCTCGTGCACCTGGCAGCCGGCGACGACCAGCTCGTCCCATCGATCGCCACGTCGGGTTCCGACGTGCACGTCGAAGCCCGCTGCGAGCAGGGCTCGAGCGTGGTCCAGGCGGTGGTTGGCGAAGTACCACGGCTCGGTCACCAGGTAGAGCACCGACGGCTTCGTCATGCTCGGGCACCGCTTCGTCGGATCTGTTCGGGCAGCGCCAGGTACCCGGCCACCAGCGCCAGGCAACCCAGCAGCGCGAGCACCTGCAGCCACAGCGACGAATCGAGCACGACGTACATGATGATCGCTGCGAGCCCAGAGACCGCGGCACACAGCAGTGTCACAGAGACGTGACTCCAGCCCGCCTGGGTGAGGCGCTGGTAAGCGTGCTCGCGATGGGCGTCCATGAGGCGCTCTCCGCGTCGGGCGCGACGCACCAGCACCGTCGACGTGTCGGCGAGGTACAGCATGAACGGCGCGACGATCACCACGACCGGTGCACCGTCGTCGACGAGCAACAGTGCGAGCGCGGCCAACCAGAAGCCGAGGAAGTACGAACCGACATCGCCGAGGAAGATCTTCGGACGGACCGCGTTGAACGGCAGGAACCCCAACGAGGCACCACACACGGCAAGGCCGGCGATCTGCAGGTTCGGCAGATCACGCGAGTGCGCGACCGCGGCGAGCAAGGTGCCGGCGATCGCCGCCTGCGTGCCGGAGATGCCGTTGATGCCGTCCATGAAGTTGAAGGCGTTCACGTAGGCGGGCACCGCGACCGCAGCGACGATCACTGCAACGGCCAGGGTCACGCCGGTGCGGTCGACGACGACCAACGTGGCGACCACCGGCGTGACGAGCTGCACCAGCAGGCGCGGCATGGCGGGCAGACCGAACCGGTCGTCGAGCAGGCCGGTCGCACCCAGCAGACCGGCGCCAGCGAGCGCGCCGATCACCGCATCGGAGGTGCCGTCGGCGACGACCACGGCCACGATCACTGCGACGACGATCGCGATGCCGCCACCACGAGGAATCGGCGCAGAGTGCGACGAGCGGTGATTGGGTTCGTCGATCAGCGACCACCGGTGCGCCAACCACACAACGGCTGGCGTGCCGGCCAGCGCAACCACACCGGCAACCAGCAACGCGGTCATCGTCGCAACAGATGCCACTCGTACTGGCGCTCGAGCCCTTCGCGCAATGCCACCTGTGGCTCCCAGCGCAGCAGCTCGCGCGCCCGGTCGGTCAGCGCGCCGGTGCGGCCAACGTCGCCGCGCTCGGGATCGAGGCGGTCGATCTGGATGGTCCGCCCGCTCACAGCTTCGACCTCGGCGATCAGGTCGTGCATCGAGGACTGCCCGCCGCCGGCGATGTTGACGACGAGCCCTGGCTCGACGTCGGCCTCGCCGGCCAACAGGTTGGCCCGCACGACATCGCCGACGTAGGTGAAGTCACGCAGCTGGTCGCCCGTGCCGAACAGCGGGAACGGTGTGCCGTTCAGCGCCGCTTCGAACAGGCGGTGCGTGGCCATGTCGGGCCGCTGGCGCGGGCCGTAGACCGTGAAGTAGCGGAGCGACACCGTGGACAGGCCGAAGTTGCCGCCGTACAGCGAGCACAAGTGTTCAGCCGCGAGCTTCGTCACCCCGTAGGGGCTGAATGGCTGCGGCCGCATCGACTCGTCGACCGGGTAGCGCTCGGCGTTGCCGTAGAGGGAGGACGACGACGCGTAGACGAAACGTTCCACACCACGCTGAACAGCCGCCTCCAGCAGCCGCTGCGTCGCCGACACGTTGCGGTGCACGTATTCGTCGAACTGATCACGCCACGAACTCCGAACACCCGGCTGACCGGCCTGGTGAAAAATCACGTCGACGCCGTCGAGCAGATCGAGCGGCATGTCGTTGATGTCGACCTCGAGGTACTCGAACCGGTCGTCGGAGCGGGCCCCCTCGATGTTCGACCGCTTCTGGCCGACGTCGTAGTAGTCGGTCATCACGTCCACGCCGATGACCCGATCGCCTCGGTCGAGGCATGCATCGACGATGTGACTCCCGATGAAGCCGGCGCTCCCGGTCACGAGAACCGTCGTCATGGGGCCTCGCGCCATAGCCGTGAACGCACGTCTCGAACCTAGCTCTCCCGAGCCAGCAGGCGTGTGACCCGTCTGACGAGGACTCGGGTCCCAAACCAAGTTGCGCTGCGTCGGTACAGTCCGAGCGATGCACAATGGGGCGAACGAGCCCGCAACCGGGTCAGCCGACTATTTGCGCGACTTGCTGTCGACGCCAACGAGCTGGACGGCGAAAGCCCTTTCGTTCTCGTTGCTGCTCTTGCCGATCGCATACATCGAGCCGGTGTTGCTCCCGAGCTGGTCGCCGCGAATGGTCGTCGCGCTGTTGGTCGTCCCGCTCGGGATATATCAGTTCGTGACGAACCTCCTCCGCTGGGACAGACCGACGATCTGGCTCCTCGGCCTGATGACCAGCTGCACCTTCGCGACGCTCATCGGGGATGCTCCGCTCTGGAACCTCCGTGGAGGTTTCGGCCGCGATTCCAGCTTGACGTTCCTCATCGTCCTGTCGGCATTCTGGGCGCTCGCTCGCTCTCTCGAACAGGACGGACGAAGGCTCGCCGTCGCAGCCTCGCTGGCCGGCGCTGGATTGAGCTGCGTTGCAGCCCTGATCCAGGTTGTCGCCGCTCCGACAACCGGCATTCTCGCGCTCATCGGTTCGCGACCTGGTGGGCTGCTCGACAACCCGGTTTCCCTCGGCGCAATCGCAGCGGGCGCGAGTTCCCTTGCTGCGACGGCCTGGGCTCGGCGATCCGTTCCAACGCTGATTGGTTCGTCAACGGTCACGCTCTTCGCGGCATGTGTGTCGTTATCCGGTTCTCGCGGCGCGTTCGTCGGCTTGGTCATCGGAGCGATCGCCAGCGTCGCAATAGCCGAACAGCGGACCAAAGTCATGCTGCTGGGCAGCTTCGCGTTCGGCTGGACAATCGCCGGACTATTGACCAGCCTCACAGGCGGTCGCGACGTTGCGGCGCGGGCGTCGTTGGAGGACGGCGGGCGAAGCACACTGTGGCGGTACTCGCTCGAGGCAATCGCCGACAAGCCGGTGTTCGGTCATGGCCTGGGCCAGTTCCGGAGTGCTACGCAGACATACTTCGAACCAGAGTTCGTGAGGCTCTACGCCAGCCACCCGATCAGGGGAGGCTGGCCAGATGCCCACAACGTTTTCTTGCAGTACGCCGTCATCGGCGGTCTGTTCGCAGTGGTCTTCATGAGTCTCTTCGCCTGGTCTGCCCTGCGTCGTGCACGCGGCCCAATGATGTGGGCCGCGCTGGCCGTTGCTCTCACCTGGCTGCTGCAACCCGTCACCCTGGCCACCGGGCCGATGGGATTCGCCTGGCTCGGCCTCGCCATGTCGCCGGTGATCGCCGAGCCCCAGCGAACGGTCAAGCGACAGACGCAGCTACTGGTCCTGCTGGGCGCGGTCATGTCGCTCGGGCTCCTGATCGTGGACCAACAGCTCCACCGCAACGTCAACAATCCAGCCGCGTTCACGAACCAGATCCAGGGGCTGCCATCGGACCCGCTGCTGGCATCGCGTGCTGCAGACCTGAACCGAGCCGTCGGAAACACCGATGAAGCAATCCGCTGGGCTCGACAGCGAACCCAACTCGAGCCATTCAGCGCCGTCGCGGGTGCGACGTTGGCCGAGATATTTCTCGACGCCGGCCGCAACGAAGACGCTGTAACTGAGATCCAACGATCGCTCGAACGCGACGCCTACAACCCAACGGCCCTGCGCACCGCTCTCGGCGTCGCGTTGGTCACCGGCGATATCGAACTCTTCGAACTCGCTTCGAAGCGCCTGGCGGAACTCGGTCTCGACTAAGGCGAGGCCGACGACTCCGCCTCGGCGTCTTGCCGCTGCTCGATCAAGGTGGCCGCGTCGAGCGTGCAATCGCTCTGCCCGAGCTCGCACGCGACAGCGAGCGCGGCGTCGAGACGCTTCTCGTCCTCCGCGTGCAACGCCAGCAGGATTTCCACGAGTTGCGTACGCTGGTTGTACGGCTGGAGTTCAAAGGCTCGGTCGAGCGAGCTCTCCGCTTCGTCGAACAGGTCAGCACGGCGCTGTACATCGGCGAGCCTCGACCACCAGAAGGGGCGGTCCGGCTCGGTCGACGCCGCACGCTCCCGCCACTCGATCTCTGCCTCCAAATCACCGTCGAACGAGTACGCCTGCGCGACGACGTCAGCGAGGATGGGATCATCGCCAACCAGAGATGCGATTGCGTCCAGTCCACCGGCGTCCTCCCGCTGCAACGCCCTCTGGAACGAAGCGTCGACGAGCAGGAGCGACAGGCCCAGCACCAAACCCACGGCGATGGCGGACTTGAGCCATCGATCGAGGGCGAGCGCATCTCGGCTCACGACCTCAGGCGCACCGGCCGCGGCGAACACCAGCATCGCGAGCGGCAGCGTGAAGAGCGACACGGGTTGGAGGAGCCAGTGGAGCGCGATCGGCACGAGCAGCCACACCAACGGTCCCCCAACTGACCGGCCCCAGATGAACGCCCAGGTGAGGAACAGAACCACCCCGATGATGCCGGTTGCCACCAGAACACCGACACCGACGTTGTGCGGATCGAACCACGGCTGCACGACCTCGTCGGCTGCGTGGTCGCGCACGAACGACGGCGAGAACTTGCCCTGCACCGCCGGACGGAAGCGACCGAATCCGTGCCCCAGGATCGGGCGATCCAGCCACGCTTCGAACCCGTACCTCCACACCGTGAAGCGACCGTCTCCCGAAGCGATCTCAGCGGTCTCGCCGAGTCGGCTGGCGGCATTCCGACCGGCACCGACCGTCCGGTCCAGCAGAACACCACCTGCGATCGCAGCGAAGGCGAGCCCGCAGGCCATCCAAATCTCACGCCGACGGATGAAGACTGCCTGAGCGAGCAGCGTGAGGATCGCGGCCATGAGCGCGACACGGGACCCAGAAAGGCTGGTCGCGATGCCAAGGACCACCACGGGCAGCGTCATGCGCCGCCACGAGGGGCCCCAACACAGTGTCGCTGCGACCAGACCGGCAGATGCCAGCGCCCCGAAGTAGACCGGGTTGGTCACGAAGCCAGTTGGACGCCCTGCCAACAGACGGAGCGGCCCCTGTTGGACATCGGCGACCACCTGGAGAATTCCGACCAGCGCGCACGCTGATGTCGACCAGACCAGTACTTCGACGAGCAGCGATCGGCCACGATGCGACATGTTGCGACCGATCATCCAGAAGCCGGAGGCGCCCACGACCGTCAGGGCGCTGAGATCGCGTCCCGCGAAGCCGAGCAACGCCGAGCGAGGGGCACCGCTGACCAATCCGGACAACACCGTCCACGCGAGTGCACCGGCGAGCACCCTCGAGGCGACATCGCCGGCGAGCGCTCGGCGGGCGAGCAACACGAGCCCGAGCGGCGCGACACCCACGACGATCGCCATTCGAGGCGTCCAACCATCAAGAAACAAGGGCGGGGCGAACGCGACGACCAGAAGGCAAGCGAGCACCAATCCCGCGGCGTCCCACGGCGAAATGCCCCACCTTGCAAGGAGCGACACAGGGTTGCTGTCAGCGACTGTGTTGTCGTCGGCCGAACCGGGCTCGAGCGGAACCAGATCCCGGGTCGTCACTTCCGCGACCGTAGTTGGCCCGGCGAGCTCACGGGCTGACCGGTTCACGCCAGAGAGCCATACCGGAATCCTGTGCGACCCAGAGCTCGACGGCTCCTGCCTCGGTCAAGGTCGGGTCGAGACGAGGAGCGAAGACGAACGGTCCTACCCCATCATCGAGGCCGGCGTCACGAACGATCTCGTAGTCTGGCAAGTAGGCCTGGTAGAGCAGTGCCGCGCGTCGCTGCGCGTTCATCGAAACGTAGCTCGGCTCATCCCGACTCACGAAGTGATAGCCGATAGCCGTGTCAGGCGGCACAATGCCGCGGACAACCCTGACAGCGGACGCTGTCTCGTATTCGTTCACGGGCCGGAGCGCGGAGTACGTGAGCCCCCCAGCGGAGAACACGAGGACGGTGACCACCGCCCCAAACACCACTTCCGAGCGTGGCATCGTCAGCAGGCGGGAGCCGAGCAAGACGGAGCACACGACGATCGACACTGCTGCTCCCAGAATAGGCGAGAGCGATTGTCCTCGGTCTGTGAACGGCAGCATCCCAGCGACCATCGGGGCCAATCCAAGATCTGCGCCGAGCGCATCACCACTCCGCGATTCGACGTACAGCGTCGTCGCCACCGTGACGGCCAAGCAACCACCAATCATCGCCACGACTCGACGCGGCGGGCAGGCAGGGACGCGCCACAACCACGCCAACCCAACAACGAGGATGGGGCCGACAACAGCATCGTTGTAGCGGCCGTAGATCGCAAAATCCGGTCGCCCAGCACGGGCCATGAAGAGCACCGAGACTGCGAGGAGGGGCGCTGTCATCGCCAAGACCGCCAACGCGTCGCGGCCCCTGCCGATCAACAGCGGCGAAGCCAATGGACCGACAATCCGCCTTACCAATACGGCCGTGCCGATTCCGAAGATCAGGGCCGAAGCGACCAACTGATACCAGAGCTGCCCAAGAAACGAACTTGCCACCAACGTAGGGTCCGCTAGCCGGCTCAAGGTGGAGTGAATCGAGTTCTCGCCACCCGGCGTCTCCCATACTCTCTCCCGAACGAACGCCGAGAACGAGAAGGTGAGAACCAGCGATGCCGCAAGGATCCCAGCGGTCAGCCATGGTCGCCATTGCCTCACACTGCCCGCACGAGCTTCGCGTGCGATCACGATGGCCGCGACCACGAACACAAGCGGCAGCATCCGTCCGTGCGTGAGCGCCGCTGTAGCGGCGAGCGCTAGCGACAGAAGGCCCGCACGAAAGTCATCGTTGTCCAGGTAACGAAGCATCGACAGCAACGCTGCAAGGAACAACAGCGTGATAAGTGGCTCACCCCAAGCAACTGCGGACGCCGATAGCGACATCGGCAGCAGGGAGATCGCCGTAGCCAAGCCACAGCAGGCAGCCCTTGAGACGTCCGTCAACCGCCGAGTGAGGAACACCAGCAAGATCGCCGAAACCCCTCCCATTACGGCATTCAGCACCATCACCGCCCGGAATACCGTCGCTACGTCATCGGTGACGAAGTAGATCGGCGCGATCAACAACGCATAGCCAGGTTGCCACGTATCAAGATCGAACAGAGTCCACGACTGGCGACCCGATAGCCATCGCGCCATCGCGAACTGTGCAGGCTCGTCGAAGTACACGTGGAAGATGCGTCGGTCCGAAGCAAAGGCCCACTTCGCCAGCGCAACGCAAGCCCCAACCGCGAGCAGCGCCCTCGGCTCGAACGAGTCAACTCCGGTTTGGGCCATCTCGGACTCGTAGCCCGCGCAAGTGTCTTGAAGGTCGTCACGTTGCGACAATGTCACGGACTACATCCAACCCGATGCGGGAGCGCCGGACGAGTTCTTCGCCGAAAAAGCAAACGAGCCCCGCAGCCGAAGCTGCGGGGCTCGTCCAACTAGTTGTTGATCAGTTGGCGATGCCGACGCATTCGCCGTTGGCCCGAGGTCCGACCTCGCCGGTGCCGTTGTCAATAGTCGAGTTGGCCGACGTGTCTCGGATGAGACCGGCCGACTCGAGCTGCGCCTGGGTCGGGATGCTGGTGCCGCCGTACTGGGCGAAGTACGCCTCGAGCGCAACTTCCATGGTGCGGTACTCCGTCTGGCAGGAGTTCGCCTTGCTGTCATCGGTGATGCCACGGACCGAGAACACCACGACGGTGGCCAGGATGCCGAGGATGACGATGACGATCAGGAGTTCGATGAGGGTGAAGCCCTCGTCTTGCTTCTTCATGATGGTTTCCTTTTTCCTTCCGCCCAGTATGGGCAAGCTATCTCACTGGTGGTTACCGCACCGTGAGACAGGCTCCCGGTTGCGCACTGTGGTCTTCGGCACTGCGGTAGCAATACTTTAGGACTGAACACGTGTTTTTCCAAGAGAATTCCAAAGTTCAAGACAAGTCGAAACGCTGCCGATAACCATGACTGAAGGTGCCCAGAGCGCACCAACCGCCACACCGAGTGAAGAAGGCACCCATGTTCCACCGCCGCGAAATGCAGCACACGCTGGGAGAACGCGGGATTCTCGGCGACGAGGCCGCCGCCGAGCTCTTGACGACCGTTGAACAACTCCGAGCCGAGGTCGCCGACCTGAAGGCCCGAGTTGACTCACAGTTCACAACGATCGCCGCCCACGCCGAGATCGCCCGACAGCAGGCCGAATTCGCTCGCGAAGAAGCGCGCGCCGACCTCGATCGCAACCGGGAGACCCTCATCGGGTTGATCGAACACGTCCGCTCCGGCGAACCCGACGTGCACGTGCCCGGCACACGGCCCGGTCCGTCGAGCGAGACCACCACCGAGCGGATCGGCGACGTCGAACGCCGCATCGCCGAGCTCGGCACCAGCGTCGAACGGTGCTTCGAGCGTCAGAACGAACTCGCCGACACGATGGCGGCGTTCCTCGACACGGTGATGGCCGAACAGCGCGGCGAACCCGTCGCCGGCCTCTCGATGACCTGAGCCACCCGAGCTACCGCACCAGCTCGACGCGGATGCCGCCCTCGTCCCACTCCGGGTCCATGGGCAACCGTGAGATCGCACGACCGGATGCACGGCGAGCCGTCCACAGCATCGCCGCCGCCTCGTACATGTGCACCTGACCGGCACCCTCGGGCGGAATCCGTTCGATCACGTCGTCGACCCCCGGCAACTTCGCGCGGATCATCTCGAGCCGCTCCCGGCGGCCCTCCTCGTGGTACGGCGAGGTCTTGAGCGGCTGATCACCGTTCATGTGCTGGAACGAGAGCGCAGCGTTGCCGCTGTACACCGACCGGCTGTGGAACGGCTGGATCTCGGTCGCCGCTTCCTTCATCCACCGGAAGTGGCGGAAGTCGTTCTTGGTCAACCACGGCTCGAGCTCGATCGCTTCCTTGCGGGTCTTCGCGAACAGGGCGGGCCGCGACGGCACCGGCCGCAGGCTCACCATGCGCGGCCACCCGACCATCTCGCGGGCCTCCTGATCGCACTGCCGGTACTGCCCCTGCGGCCGCGCGGGGTAACCGAACGGGATGTTGATCGCCATGAAGTCGAACTTGGGCCGGTAGTCCAAGACCTCCATCAGCGTCTTCAACACGAACGCTTCTTCGGCGACGGTCGTGACACCGGCCAACCGAGCGGGCAACACCAGCCAGCCACCGGGGCACGGCGTCGCACCGCCGATCGCCTTGAAGGGATTGTCGCGC
The DNA here is from genome assembly GCA_033344875.1 of Ilumatobacteraceae bacterium. Taxonomy (NCBI): domain Bacteria; kingdom Bacillati; phylum Actinomycetota; class Acidimicrobiia; order Acidimicrobiales; family Ilumatobacteraceae; species Ilumatobacteraceae bacterium. Next base: position 2,952,196 of record JAWPMO010000001.1, read on the forward strand.
GGGCCGGCCATCGGTCAGCCGGCGGGAGCCGGCTCGGCCGGCTGCCCGGCTTCGTTGGTCGGGGCGCCGTCGCCGTTCGTTCCGGCCGAGGCCTGCTCCTCGCCCGAGCGGACGCCCGAACCCGAGGTGGCCGACTGGCCCGACGCGGTCGTGGCCTGCGCCTGTGCCTGCGAACGGAGCGTCGACACCTGCGCCTGGATCTCGGCCGGGTAGGCGGAGATCGACTGCGCCATCTCCATCGTCACCAGACCGGAGGTGACCAGACGGGCGAGGTCCATCTCGATCGTCTGCATGCCGTCGGGGCCACCGGTGGCGACCACGTTGCGGAGCTGACGGCTCTTGCCCTCACGGACGAGGTTGCGCACCGCCTCGGTGCCCATCAGCACCTCGTACGCCGCGACACGACCGCCGCTGATCGCCGGCAGCAGACGCTGCGACATGACCCCCTGGAGCGCTCCGGCGAGCATGGTCTGGATCTGGTCGCGCTTGTCGGACGGGAAGACGTCGATCATGCGGTCGAGCGCCTGCGACGCGTCGTTGGTGTGCAACGTGGCGAACACGAGGTGGCCGGTCTCGGCGAGGCTGAGAGCGATCTGGATCGACTCCAGATCTCGCATCTCACCGAGGAGCACGACGTCGGGGTCTTCACGAAGTGCAGACCGCAGACCCTGCTCGAACGACACGGCGTCGGTGCCGACCTCGCGCTGGTTGACCATCGCGACCTTGTGGTGGTGCAGGTACTCGACCGGGTCTTCGATGGTGAGGATGTGCACCGGCTTGGTCTCGTTGATCCGGTCGATCATCGCCGCCAGCGTGGTCGACTTGCCCGAACCGGTCGGACCCACCGCGAGCACCAGACCGTACGGCCGGTTGAGCAGCGTGGTGACCGAACGCGGGCAACCGAGCTCTTCGAGCGAACGCACCCGGAACGGGATGACGCGAAGCGCCAGGGCCAGCGAGTTGCGCTGGTTGTAGGCGTTGGCACGGAAGCGGCCGAGGCCGGAGATGCCGAACGAGAAGTCGACCTGGTACACGTCGTCGAGTTCGCGCTTCTGCTTCTCGTCGAGCAGCGACATGATCATCCGCTCGGTGTCGGCGTTCTCGAGAATCTTGACGTTCTCGAAGCTGACGAGCGTGCCGTCGCGTCGAGCGGTCGGCGCGCGGCCGACGGTGAGGTGGAGGTCGGAGGCACCGCTGTTGACGGTGGCCTGCAACAAGGTGACGAGCACCGGATCTGGATCGAACATCAGAGTTCCCTTCCGCGACGACCCGTTGGGCCTAGCGTGCTGACGAGATGGAAACGACACTGGTTCTTGTTGCCTGCGCCGTAATGGGGTTGTTGATCGGCTCGTTCTTGACCGTGGTGGTCGATCGCGTGCCGCGTGGCGGATCGGTGGTGCAGCCCCCGAGCGCGTGTGGCGCGTGCGGGAACCGCCTGACGGCACCTGACCTGGTACCGATCGGAAGTTGGCTGACCCTGCGCGGGAAGTGCCGACACTGCGGCAACCCGATCGGGACCGAACCGTTGATCATCGAGACGGCGAACGCCGCCCTGTTCGTGCTGTTCGGCCTGAAGTTCGGGGCCGACATCGCACTGGTCGCGTTCTGCGTGATGGCCGCAGCGCTGGTGGCGCTGGTCTGGATCGACCTGCACACGTTCCGGCTGCCGCGCGAGATCACGTACACCGCGATCGCGCTGAGCGCACCGTTCCTGGTGATCGCTGCGCTGGTCGACGACGAACCCGAACGCATCTGGCAGGCCGCCTTCGGTGCCGGCATCGCGCTGGCGATCATGGGCATCATCTACGTGGCCAGCCGTGGCGGGATGGGCGACGGCGACGTGCGCCTCGCCCCTCTGCTCGGCATGCACCTCGGCTACCTGAACCCGGGCATCGTGCCGATCGGCCTGTTCTTCGGCTTCTTGCTCGGCGCGGTGATCGGCGTCGTGGCGATGAGCGTCGGCAAGGCCGGGCGCAAGACGGCGTTGCCGTTCGGCCCGTTCCTCGCCGCCGGTGCCGTGGTCGCCGTGTTCATCGGCCAAGCGGCCGTCGATCTGATCTGGCATGGCTGATCACACGTCGCTCTTCACGCCGTTGAGCACGCCGTACATGGCCGACACGAGCGCGACGGCGACGAAACCCACGATCAAGCCGACGAAGATGATCATGATCGGCTCGAACATCGTGGTGAACCGCTGGATCCGGAACTCGAGTTCACGGTTGAAGTACTCGGCCGCGACCTCGAGCTGCTGATCGAGCGTTCCGGTCTCTTCGCCGACCTTGAACATCTGACGGGCAGCGCCCGGGAAGAGTTCGGTCTCGATCAACGGCTGGGTGAACCCCGAACCCTCGAGCATCTGCTGACGGGCGATGTCGAGCTGTTCTCGGTAGACGACGTTCGCGACCGCCTCGGTCGTGGTCTCCATCGCCGACGGCACGGCAACGCCGGCGACCAACATGGTGCCGAGCACGGCGCAGAACCGTTCGAGGATCGCGTACTCGATGATGCCGCCGATGACCGGCAGCTTGAGCGAGACCCGTTGCCAGATCTCCTTGCCGGTGGGGTGCATCGCTAGAAACGCGACCGTCGCGATGCCCATCAGGAACGCAATCGCGGTGATGTACCAGAGGTCGGTGAAGAACCGGGCGATGAACAGCATCATCCGGGTCGGCAGTGGCAGTTCCGCGTCGAGCTCTTCGAACAGCGGTTTGAACTGCGGCAGCACGTAGCCGGCGAGGATCATCACGGTGACCACCGACGAGGCCATGACGACCAGCGGATAGGCGAGCGCGCCGACGACCTTGGAGCGGGTGTCCATCTCACGCTTGATGAACTCGGCGAGCGAATCGAGTGACTCGTCGAGACGACCCGTCAGCTCGGCGGCCTGGAGGATGCCGATGTAGTAGTTCGGGAACACCTGCGGGTGCTGGGCCGCAGCGGCCGAGAACAATCCGCCGTTGCGGAGGTCGTCGACCATCTCGGTCAGCGCACGACGAAGCGCGACGTCGGTCGACTCGTCGCCGATCGTGGTGAGCGCGTCGGTGATCGGGATACCCGCCTTGACGAACACCGCCAGCTGGCGGGTGAAGTTCATCAGGTTCTTCTTCTTGACCTTCTCCTTGGTCAGCTCGAAATCGAGCATCCCGCGGGCTTCCTCGATCTTGATCGGGAACAGGTTCTGTTCGACCAGGAGCGAACGCGCCGTACCGACCGTGTCGGCCTTGGTGGTGCCCTCGATCTCGGCGCCCGACGAATCGATGGCGGAATAAGCGAACTTGGGCATCAGATGCTCCGGAGGGTGAGAGAGTCGAAAATCATGAGGCGAACAAGGTCTTGACGACCTCGGGGATGGTGGTCACGTCGTCTTCGACGAGCTGCATGGCTTCACGCAACATCGTGCGCATGCCCTGGGCGACGGCCAGACGGCGGAGCTCTTCGGTGGTGGCCCAGCCGACGATCAGGCGCCGAAGCTCCGGCGTGATCTTCAGCAACTCGTACACACCGATGCGGCCGTGGAAACCGGTGTTCGAGCAGTAGCTGCAGCCCTTGCCCCGGAAGAAGTGGACCTTGTCGGAACCGCCCGAATGCTGGCGGAACACGGCGATCTCGTCGGCGGTGGGCTCGTACTCCTCCTTGCAGTTGTCGCACAGGCGGCGCACGAGGCGCTGCGACACGACGGCCACGACGGCCGACGCGACGAGGAACGCCTCGATGCCCATGTCGAGCAGACGGTGCACGGCGGCGACCGAGTCGTTGCCGTGGAGTGACGAGAGCACGAAGTGACCGGTGAGCGCCGACTGCACCGCGATGCGGGCGGTGTCGGCGTCGCGAACCTCACCGACGAGGATGACGTCGGGGTCCTGTCGGAGGAGGGCCTTGAGGCCGGTGGCGAAGGTCAGACCGGCACGTTCGTTGGTGCCCACCTGGTTGATGCCGGGGAACACGTACTCGACCGGGTCTTCGATCGTGGTCACGTTCTTGCCGGTCGAGTTGATCTCGAGCAGCGTCGCGTACAGGGTCGTGGTCTTGCCGGCACCGGTCGGACCGGCACAGATCACCATGCCGTACGGCGCGTGGACGATCTTGGAGTAGGTGTTGTAGGTCTCGCGCGGCATGCCGAGCTCGTGCAGACCGACCATCGACTTGCTCTTGTCGAGCAGACGCATGACGACCTTCTCACCGAACACGGTGGCGACGGTCGAGACACGCACGTCGAGCGGGCGACCGTCGACGACGGTGGAGAACTGGCCGTCCTGCGGTGCACGCTTCTCGACGATGTTCATCGCCGACATGATCTTCAGGCGGCTGACGAGCGGGTTGTGCGCCGAGTTCGGCAGACGCACCGCCTCGACCAGCTGACCGTCGATGCGGTACCGGACACGGACTTCCTTGTCGAGCGGCTCGATGTGGATGTCGGACGCACGGTCGCGCAGCGCCTGACCGACGATCCGCGACACGAGCTGGACGACCGGGGCCTGATCATCGAGGCTGACCTCGTTGAGCGCCTCTTCGCCCGCCTGATGGGCAGCGTCGGCCTCTTGGAACGTGGCGACGAGACGGCCGATGTCGGCGTCGGAGCGCCACATCTGCTCCATGTAGGAGGTGACCGTCTTCGGGTCGGTGGCGAACCACTCGAACTTCTTGCCGGCCGCGGCCTCGGCGGCGTCGCGCTTGGCCTGCGAACAGTCGGCGCCCCAGACGACGATCTTGCCACCCTCTTCGGCGACCGGGACGAAGTAGAACTTGCGGGCCGTGGCCTCGTCGACCTGCTCGGCGATCTCGCCGTTGGCTTCGGTCTCCTGGGTGTTGGCCACCGGCAGACCGCACGCCTTGCCGAGCGCCGCCGCGTACTCACGACGACCGACGCCGTACTTCGTCAACGCGATGTTGCCGAACTGCCACAGTTCGCCCTTGCCGTCGGTCAGCGCCTCCGCGAGCGACTCGCTCGGCAGGTGGCCTCCTTCGACCAGCGCCTGCCCGAGGGCGACACACTCCTCGACGCTCTCACCGGGGCGTTCCTCGACAGCGACGCCACCAGCGGGCGCGCCCGTGTCGTTCGACTCGGGTGCTCGCTTGTCGTCTTTGCTCTTGCGCAGTGCCATCGCTGGTCCCCGTTACATCTCGTAGCCGTCACTGGATACGCCGACGTCTCCATCGGCATCCTGAGCGTCCTTCTTCACTGATTCGTTCGACGATTCGTCTTTGCGGACGAATTGGTTTGGATCGAGTTCGAGCAACGAGCGCTCGATCTCCTCGAGACGATCGAGCTGCACGGCCGTCGACACGTCCATCGTGGCGTCTTGCAGCTGGGTCTCGACATCGGTCATGCGCACGACGAGACCGTCGGTCTTCTCCGCGATGTTCTTCTCGAGACGCTCCATCTCGATGCGAACGAGCATCGCCTCACCGGCGGCACTCGACATCTTGTCCTTGAGTTCTTCGAGCGCGTCCTGGTCGATGCCCTCGACCGACTCGGACAGCGCCTCGATCCGACGGTCGGTCTCGACGAAGCGATCCTCGAACTTCGCGATCCGCTCGTTGAGCACCGTCATCGTCTCGTCGAGGCCGGTGCTGACACGGCCGACGTGGGCCTGGATGTCGGCGATCTGCTGGCCGGCGTCTTCCTTCATCCGGCTCTCGGCGGCGAGCAGCCGGTTGTTGAAACGGTCCTCGGCGTCGTTGACCTTCGCCGAGACCGACTGACCGACCTCGTTCTGGAACCGGCGCACCGACGAGTCGTTCTCCTCGACGAGCTGCTTCAGTGTGGCGATCTGTTCGGCGACGTCGGTCTTGAGGGTCTCGCCGAGCTCATCCTGCTTGGCCTCCATCTGCGACGACACGTCGTTGAAGTAGGTGACCATGCGAGCGGCCTGCTCGTCGAACTTGCGAAGGTTGGTGTCGAGACCGTCGACCTTGCGGGTCATCGCCTCGTAGTCGTCTCGCAGACCACCGACGACCGGTCGGACCGCCTCGGTGACCAGCCCGTCGAGACCGGACGTGGCATCGTCGAGGCGGCGCGTCTGACGCGTGTCGGCCTCGGCGATCTTCTGCTCGATCGTCGACCGAGTCTGGTCGGTGTACTCAGAGGCCTTGGCCTGGTTCTGCTCGACCGCCGCGGCGATCGCAGCGATCTGCTCGCGGAACTCCTGGCGCATCTCGGCTCGCTCACGCTCGCCCTGCTCGCGCAGTCGGTCGACTTCGGCCACGACGGCGGACGCGTGACGTTCGAGTTCGGCCTGCACAGCAGACACCAAACCCTTTCGAAACTCGTCGATCTCACTCGTCATGTCAGAAACGATCCTCCCGCTGGACCGCCACAGGTTCGTGGCGGCGAACCCTTGTGGGTCACGAGCCACCTATCGGTCGAAGCTCCGGGAAGCTTGAGGAACCGCAGACGATTGGACGCCGGCGCGATACCCCCGAAAAGAGTGGTCTCGATCTCCATGCTCGCACTCTTGTCCTCGTGAGTGTTCGCTTTTGCTCAAGATAGTCGATGGCGCCCCCGATAGAGGTTCGACACGCTCGATCGCCGACGTGCTCAACGGATGCCGCCGGGAACGGCGAATCCACAGGACACGGCGACCGATCAGGAACCAACCGAAGGAAACGCCTTACATGCGACGCCTCTCACTTTCGACCAAGCTGTTCGCCGCCGCCCTGCCCCTCATCATCGCGGTCGGCGGCCTGCTCGCACTCACCGTGCGCAGCGACCTCGACAAGATCGAGCGCGCCGAGAGCGGCGCCGACCTGGGCAGCGTGTGGGAGCCACTGATCACCGCCCTGAACGCCGTGGAGGCCGAGGCCGACACGCTCGACGACGACAGCGGTTCCGGCGACGTCGCCACCGCCGACGCCGGCGTCCGCCGTGTGACCGACCAGGCACTCAACGACCTGCGTCTCTCGATCGAGGGGCTCGGCGCCTTCGAGGCCGCCAGCGCCCACGTGACCGCAGGACGTTCCGCACTCTCCGCCGCCCGCCGCAACATCGACATGGCGGCGATCGCACCGGAGATGGCCACCGACGTCGACCCGATCGATGCGTACGCCATGGCCGCCCGGGAGTTCGTGGCCGTCGGCCAGCTCCTCCCGTCGGAAGCCGGCGATGCCGAGCTCGGCCGTGAGCTGCTCGCCGTCGTGAAGCTCGCCGAAGCCAAGCTGCACGCCAACGACGTCCTCGCCGGCACCCGTGCCTGGGAGACCGACCCCACCGACAACTCCCCGCTGGCGCAGTCGCGAGCCGCCTATGCCAGCCTCCTCACCACGTTCGGTGAGTTCGAGGCCATCGCCCCCGAAGACTGGGGCGCCGAGTTCCGCCAGTCCGGGTTCACGACCACGCTCGGTCGCTACAACACCGAACTCACCAGCGCCGCCCGTGCGGCCGACGCCGGGACCGTCGAACTGTTCGACAGCGCCGGCTTCGACACCTTCATCGACCAGGTCGTCGACTTCGAGCGCACGATCAGCCAGAGCATCGTCGAGGGCGCCAACGCCCAGGCCGACGCCACCCGCTCCGCCACGCTGCGTCGCATCGGCATCATCCTCGCCGTCGTCCTCGTCGGTGCGATCGTCGCCTGGTTCATCACCCGCTCGGTGACCCGCCGGGTCAAGGCGGTCGCCAACAGCGCCAACAAGGTCGCCTCCGATCAGCTGCCGGCACTCGTCGAAGCACTCCGCGATCCTCGCGGCAAGGCGGTGCTCCCCGAGATCGAACCGGTCGACGCCAAGGGCAGCGACGACCTCGCCGACCTGGCGCACGCCTTCAACTCGATGCAGGAGACCCTCATCGACGTGGCCCACGAGCAGGTCGAAGTGCTCCGCCGTGGCGTGTCCGACATCTTCATCACGATGGCCCGACGGAACCGGTCGCTCATCGACCGGCAGCTCTCGATGCTCGACGAGTTCGAGGCCAGCGTCGACGACCACCAGGTGTTGTCGAACTACTACCAGCTCGACCACCTCGCCACCCGCATGCGCCGCAACAGCGAATCGCTGCTCGTGCTCGCGAACGCCGAGCCGAAGCGTCGCCGGGTCAAGGCCACCGAGATCGACGACGTCGTGCGTGCCTCGATCGGTGAGGTCGAGGACTACCGCCGCATCGAGATCCAGCACCTCGAGAGCCTGCAGGTCCGCGGCAACGTCGTCGCCGACATCTCGCACCTCATCGCCGAGCTGCTCGACAATGCCACCTCGTTCAGCCCTCCGGGCAGCGCGGTCCGCATCGGCGGCCGTCGTGCCGACGACTCCTACATGCTCCGCATCGTCGACGACGGCGTCGGCATCGGACCGGACCGGTTGTCCGAACTCAACGAACTGCTCCGTGAGCCGCCGATCGTCGGCCTCTCGGTCGAGTCGACGCTCGGTATCTCCGTCGTGTCGCTGCTCGCCAACAAGCACGGCATCAACGTGACGCTCAGCGCCGGCAGCCCCGGACTCACCGTCGACGTCGTCCTCCCGAGCAGCCTGTTCGGACCGATGGACGCCCCGGCCGAGCAGCCGCCCGCGGTCGCCGCCGAGCCGCAGCAGACCGGCGAGCAGATGATCGCCTGGAACGACCAACCGGTCGCCGCCGCCACCGCCGAACCGGCCACTGCCGAGCCCGCTGTCGTCGAGCCGGCTGTTGCCGAGCCGGCCGTTGCCGAGCCGGCCGTTGCCGAGCCGGCCGCTGCCGAGCCGATGGCCGTTGCCGAGCCGGCCGTGACGGTCGAGCCGTCGGAGTCGCCCAGCGTGGCGCCGTCGCCGGAGCCGTTGCGGATCCCCGAGCCGGTCGAGGAGCCCGTCGTGGCTGCCGAGCCGATGGTCGCCGAGGAACCGGTCGTGGCCGAGCCGACGGTCGCCGAGCCGACCCTCGCCGAGCCGATGGTCGCTGCCGAGCCGATGGTCGCTGCCGAGTCGGCAGCCCCCGTGGCAGCCGAACCCTCCGACTGGACGAAGATGTCGCTCGACCTCTCGTCGTTCGACTCATCGTGGGACACCCCGGCATCCGCCGAACCGACTCCTGCCGAACCGGCGCTGCCGAGTGTCGAGCCAGCACCGGTCGCCGAGGTCGCCCCCGAACCGGCGCTGCCGAGCGTCGACCCCGCACCGGTCGCCGAGGTCACACCCGCACCGGTCGCCGAGGTCACACCCGCACCGGTCATCGAGGTCACACCCGAACCGGTCGCCGAGGTCACACCCGAGCCGGTCGCCGAGCCGGCCCCACCCGCCGTGCCGGCCGCGCCGAACTTCAACCTGCCGCCGCCGGCGTCGGCCCGACCCGAGTTCGACGTGCCGCCGGCACCCCCGATGTCGGCCAACGGTCTCAGCCGCCGTCCGGTCAGCCCCGACACCGCACGGCCCGCACCGACCCCGACCGTCACCGACACCGCACCGGCCCTGCCGACCCGCACACAGCGCGGCACCGGCCCCGAAGGCCCCGACCGACTCGCGATGCCGGCGAACGCCTCGGGCGACAGCCCGGTCACCACCAGCGAACCGGGTGCGCTCCAGGCTGCGCTCGCCGCCTTCGACAGTGGCCGAGCCGCCGTCAACGCACCCGCTGCCGCCTCGCTCCCGACCCGTGACCGGGTCGGCGAATCGGCACCGATCGTCGACGAACCGCTGCCCGTCACCCAGAGCCGGGTCGACCCGAGCGCACTGCGCGACCGCCTGCGGGCGTTCCAGTCCGAGTTCACCAGCGCCTCCGGCGACAACGCCGGGGGCCACGACATCTACACCGACCAGAACCCTGATCTCGGAGGGGATCCCCGATGAACGCAGCAGCAGAGAACCTCAACTGGCTCGTTGGACGTTTCGTCCAGCAGGTCGCCGCCGTTCGACAGGCCGTCGTGGTCTCGTCCGATGGATTGCCCCTCGCCGTCTCCGACGGTGTCGACCGGGAGGCAGGCGAACGACTCGCCGCCGTCGCCTCGGGCATGATCGGGCTCGCCTACGGATCGGCCGGACGCTTCGGCGCCGGTGCGGTCTCGAACGTGATCATCGAAATGGAACAGGGCTGGATGTTCGTCACCGGCATCCGGGACGGCTCACTCATGTGCGTCGTCACGGGAGCCAACGCCGACATCGGCACGATCGGCTACGAGATCGCCGTGTTCGCAGACCGCGCCGGTGACGTGCTCACCCCCGAGCTGCGAGAAGAACTCAAGAGCCTCATGCTCTCCAGGGGGTGACCATGATCGACGAGACCGAACTCCTCGGTGATGACATCGAGGCCGATGACGAAGGCGACGCAACCGGCCGTCTGATTCGGCCGTATGCCATCACGGGCGGTCGCACGGGTGGCGAGGTCGAGATCGGCCTCGAGTCACAGATCCAGGCGAGCACCCGTGCCTCGCAGCACCTCGGTGTCTATCGCTGGGAAGCTGCCCGGCTCATCGAGCTCGTGCAGACCCCGATGGCACTCATCGAGCTCTCCGCTCGGCTCGAGCTCCCGCTGGGCGTCGCCCGCGTGCTCGTCGCCGACCTCATCGCCGACGGCGCCGTGGTCCTCCACCAACCCGTCACCACACAGAACTTCGGAAGTCTCTTGGAAAGGGTGCTCGACGGTGTCCGCAACCTCTGATCCCACCGCTGCACCGGGCAAGATCCCGGTCAAGATCGTCGTGGCCGGCGGCTTCGGCGTCGGCAAGTCGACGTTCGTCAACACGATCTCGGAAATCGAGCCGCTCCGGTCCGAGGCGATGATGACCACCGCGTCCGCCGACGTCGACGACCTGTCGCACATCTCCAAGAAGGAGACGACCACGGTCGCGATGGACTTCGGTCGCATCTCGCTCACCCCCGAGATCGTGCTGTATCTGTTCGGCACACCCGGCCAGGAACGCTTCCACTTCATGTGGAACGAGCTGTCTCGCGGCGCGATCGGGGCCGTCATCCTGGCCGACACCCGACGGCTGGGCGACTGCTTCGCCGCGATCGACTACTTCGAGGCGCGCAGCATGCCGTTCATCGTCGCGGTGAACCCGTTCGACGGACAGAAGACGCACGCGATCGAAGCGGTCCGCGAGGCCGTGCAGGTCGACGGCAACGTTCCGATGCTGTTCTGCGACGCACGCCAGCGCGAAGACGTCAAGAACGGTCTGATCGCACTCGTCGAACTCGCGCTCCTGCGTGAACGATCTCAGGCCCAAGTTCGGGCCTGATCGCCATCCCCCAAGCGGCCCAGGCCGTGTCGTGTCGTTGGTCGGCGGACCCAACACACGGCACGGCCACGGGTAGCCGCCCGAGGACCGATCGCAGCCGATTGCAGTGATTGACCCGGCCGATTGCAGCCGTTGACCCGGCCGATTGCAGAGGTTGACTCGCGTGGCTGATTCGAGTGGCGGCGCGCCGTGTCGCGAACCTGCGGCCCACGGGCGCAAACCCGCGACACACCCCACCGGCCCCTGAACCGAACGCACACCATGTCGCGAACCTGCGCCCCACCGACGCAAACCCGCGACACACCCCCAAGTCCTAGTAGCCGAACCCAGACCGTGTCGCGAACCTGCGGCCCACCGACGCAAACCCGCGACACACCCCACCCGGACCCCACCCACCGCCAGACCGCGTCGCGAACCTGAGCCCCACCGACGCAAACCCGCGACACACCCCACCGGCCCCTGAACCGAACGCACACCATGTCGCGAACCTGAGGCCCACGGACGCAAACCCGCGACACACCCCACCCGGACCCACCCACCGCCAGATCGCGTCGCGAACCTGCGGCCCATCCGACACCGTGTCGCGCACCTGAGCCCCACGGCCCCAAGAACGCGACACACCCCACCCGGACCCACCCACCGCCAGACCGCGTCGCGAACCTGCGGCCCATCCGACACCGTGTCGCGCACCTGAGCCCCACGGCCCCAAGAACGCGACACACCCCCAAGTCCTGGTAGCCGAACCCAGACCGTGTCGCGAACCTGCAGCCCACGGACGCAAACCCGCGACACACCCCACCCGGACCCACCCACAGCCAGCCGTGCCGCGAACCTGCGATCCATCCGACACCATGTCGCGCACCTGAGCCCCACAGCCCCAAGAACGCGACACACCCCCAAATCCTGGTAGCCGAACCCAGACCGTGTCGCGAACCTGCGGCCCATCCGACACCATGTCGCGCACCTGAGCCCCACGGCCCCAAGAACGCGACACGGCGGTGCCTCGCGCGCCGGGCGGTCAGGCGGACGGGCGGGAGGATCGACCGGCGAGCGTGGTCCGTAGCACCTCGATCACCATCAGTGGGTCGTGGATCACCTGCTCGAAGGTGAACTCGAGCACGAGCTGTCCGAGCCGCTGCAGGTCGTTTCGGCGTCGGGCATCCTTCGCCCGCTCGCGCGGGGAGGAATGGCCGCGGCCGCCGGACACCTCGACGACGACACCGTGATCGCCGAACGCGAAGTCGACACGCGCCACGTGACGTCCATCGAGTCGATGCACCACCTGCGGCGTTGGCACCGGTATTCCGGCGCCCTGGACCAGTTGGATGAACCTGCGCTCGAGCACGGTGTGCCCACCGGACGATGTCAACACCGAGTAGAGGCGCCCCAACCCCCAGCTACCGGGGCCACGGATCAGGGCGAGTCGTTCGAAGATCAGCTCCAGCGTCGCGCCCCGCGTCCGGATCGCCGAGTCGACGGCCCGCTCGAGTTCGTCGGTCGAGGCTCGATCCCTGGCCAGGTCGATGACGGTGCGAATCGGCGACGTGGTCGGAAACCCGTCGACCGACACTCGGTCACGCGGTCGCCGGTAGGTCGTGGTGTGCACCGTGCACGGCACGGCGGATGGACGGCGGCCGCGACACGAACGGTCGATGGTGAACTCCACCACTTCACCCTCGAAACCGTCGAAGCCGTGCAGTTGTGCAGCCGCCCGATGGCTCACCACGGTGGTCGGCCCGAGCGACCAGACGCCGGCCTGGAGATGCTGATGCCAGGTCTCGGGGGCGCCCGCGACTCGATAGACACCCTTGGCCACCCGCACGAGAATGCCCCGCCGGGCAACGTGACGCAGACGGCTCTGCTCGGCGGCGGGCACCTGGTCGGTGCGGACCAGGCCGTACTGCCGGCCGGCGATTGCCGAGATCTCGGCGATGAGTCGATCGACGTCCATGCCCGGACTGTGGGGAATGGGCGGCCTCAATCCGGAACGACGCGCCAGGATCGGTCCCCACCCGCATAGCCGTGTCGCGAGTATGTACCGGTATCGCGCAGTACCGCGACACAGTTCGCTCGCATCGCGCCCGTTCGATCGTCGGTCGCCGTGTCGCGAAAAGCGTGGCGACGACGCGCACCGCCACAAGGGGCCGATGCTCGAAGCGAGCGTCGACGCCGATCTCTCGATCGCGCCCGCCGAACCGTGTCGCGGCCTCGTCGCCACCAGGCACGCCATCGCGACACGCCCATGCCTGCCCCCGGCCGTGTCGCGAACCTGGGGCCGGGGCACACGCCATCGCGACACGCCCACGCTTGCCCCTGGGCCGTGTCGCGAACCTGGGGCCGGGGCGCACAACATCGCGACACGGCATGTGGGTTGGCAGCATCCGCCTCGATGCGGCCGACACCACCACCGACCGCGTCGCGAACCTGGGGCCCGGGCACACGACCGCGACACGGCATCAGAGCCCGGCACCACACACCGTCAGCGGCGGCTACCGCGGTCGAACCGTGTCGCGGCCACGTGGCCACCAGGCACGCCATCGCGACACGCCCACGCTTGCCCCCGGGCCGTGTCGCGAACCTGGGGCCGGGGTGCACAACATCGCGACACGGCACGTGAGTTGACGGCATTCGCCTCGATGCAGCCGACACCACCACCGACCGTGTCGCGAACCTGGGGCCGGGGCGCACAACATCGCGACAGGCCCACGCTTGCCCCGGGCCGTGTCGCGAACCTGGGGCCGGGGCGCACAGAACCGCGACACGGCACGTGAGTTGACAGCATCCGCCTCGATGCAGCCGACACCACCACCGACCGTGTCGCGAACCTGGGGCCGGGGCGCACAACATCGCGACACGGCACGTGAGTTGACGGCATTCGCCTCGATGCGGCCCGCCCACGCCTGCCCCGGGGCGTGTCGCGAACCTGGGGCCGGGGTGCACAACATCGCGACACGGACTGCGGGGAGCGGAACCGTCTGGGCGAACGTTGACGTCAGTGGTGATTCGACCGACAGCGACGCGCCGTGTCGCGTGCTCGGGGCCCCGGGCCCCGAGCCCGCGGCGTCAGGGGGCGAGGGCGGCGGCTCGGGTGGCCAGGGCGGGGACGCCGAGGCGATCACACATGGCGGCGAACTCGTCGGTCGGACCGGTCCACTTCCACTCGTCGACCGTGCCGACGGGTACCGCCCGGTCGACCGTGGCGATGATCCGGAACAGCAGCGCGTCCTCCATGTTGGCCTGCAACGTCTTCGACAGCTTGGCTGCGCCGCGCAACCCCTCGACCTCCCACAGGCTCGCCTCCGCCGGGATGTCCTCGATGTGGACGTACCGGTCGAGCACCCGTGACGCCGACTTCGCACCCCAGCCCGCCAGCCCGGGGAAACCGTCGGCCGTGTCGCCGACGAGGCCGAGGTAATCAGGGATCGAGGCCGGACCGACGCCGAACTTCTCCTGCACGCCCGCCTCGTCGATGACCTCGCGCTTGCGACGGTCGTACTGCACGACGCGTCGACCGACCACGCACTGGCCGAGGTCCTTGTCGGGCGTGACGATCAACACCTGCTCGACCCGCTCGTCCTGATCGGCGACGTGGGCCGCCGCACCGAGCGCGTCATCGGCCTCCCACTCGACCATCCGCCAGGTGGTGACGCCCATCGCCTCGAGCGCATCCTCCATGATCGGGATCTGGTGGAGCAGTTCGGGCAGCATGCCCTCGCTGGTCTTGTAGCCGTCGTAGAGCTCGTTGCGGAACGACTCGATCGTGTGGTCGCTGGCGACACCGACGTGGGTCGCGCCTTCCTCGATCAGCTGCAGCGTCGACGTGAGGACACCGATCGTGGCATCGAACTCGCCCGCCTCACGCCCGGATTCGCCGCGCCGGTTCGCGCTGCCGAAGTGTTGCCGGAACAACTCGTAGGTTCCGTCGACCAGGTGCACCTTCACGCCTGCAACCGTACTGCAGCGTCCTCGGACACGGTGCAGGAGACCGCGCCACGAAACGCCCGCCCCACCGCCGACCGCCACGCCGACCACGCCACGCCGACCACCACCGACGTCCGGACAACGACGTCCGGGAACGCGGCCGGAAAACGACAACGTCGGGCTCCTGGTGAGTGAGGTGGTGGCCAGGCGGTCTGCGGCACACGAGCGATGCCGATGAAGGCTGCTCCATTCCTGGCCTGACCTGGTTCACGGGCGCCCATTGCACAGGACCCGACCACCACCTCACCCGCCGGGAACCCGACGAGTGCTGATCAGGTTAGCGGCCAGATATCGTGTCACCGCACAACACCTGGAGGGGTGCGAGAGCGGCCGAATCGGCACGCTTGGAAAGCGTGTGACCTTCACGGGTCCGTGGGTTCGAATCCCACCCTCTCCGCCACACGGCTCGGTTCCGAGTCCGGCACCCCCACCGCGGGGCGGCGCCGGCTCCGACGGGCCGTGTTCCGCGCCCGGTCAGCGTTCGCCGGGCAGCACGGTCACCAGCGTGGCGGCCGCACGTCGCGCACCGAATCGAGTGCGGCGGCGTATGGCGACGTACCCGCACCGGGGTGCGACTTCAGACGCTGGACACTCCGACGCAACGCGGGACGACCACTCGCCGACGCGGGGAGCGTCTCGTCACGACGCTGGACTCGATGGAGCACGGCTCGGGGGATCTCGATCACAGTCATGCGCACAGTGTCCGGCCTCATAATCCATGACGCAACTCACAACCGTTTGTACTATTCATGACATCACGTCATACTGTCGGGATGTCCGATCTGCAGCTCGACGTCGAGTCGCTCCGCACCTACCTCGCCGTGCTCGACACCGGCGGCATGACACGCGCCGCGGAGCGGCTCGACATGACGCAATCGGCGGTCAGCTGGAAGATCAAGCGCCTCGAGGAGCGGGTCGGTCGTCCGCTGCTGATCCGCGACGGGCACACCATCCGTCCGACGCGCGACGGCCGAGCGCTGCTCGACGACGCACGCTCGATCGTCGCCCTGCACGACGGTGCCGTCTGGCGACTCCGGAGCTCCGAACTCACGGGCACGATCAAGCTCGGTTCGAACGAGGAGATCGACACGCCCCAGATCGCGTCCATGCTCGGTCGATTCCGACTGGCCCACCCCAACGCGACGATCGAGTTCGTGATCGACCACACGGTGCGGCTGGCGAAACTGGTCGACGACGGCAAGCTCGACGTCGTCCTCATCCAGGTCACCGACGACCAGGTCCGACACGACGACACCGTGCTGTGGACCGACCAACTGAGGTGGCTCACCCACCGCAGCTGGACCTACGACGAGGGCACCGTGCCGCTCGTCACGTTCGGCGACCTCTGCTTCTACCGCCGGCTCGGCGAACCGATCCTCGCGGCGAACGGCATCGAGTTCGCCAACGCGTTCTCGGGATCGGCGACCCGCGGCGTGGTCGCAGCAATCGAAGCCGGGCTCGGCGTCGGCGTGCTCAGCGAACACTTCATCGCCGACGACATCATCGAGTGGCCGCGCGCCGCCACGCTGCCGCCGCTCCCCCGGGTCCACCAGATCGCTCGTACCGTGCCCGGCGAAACAGCGGCCGCCGCGGCCGCGCTCGTGAGCGTCATCGCCGAACAGCTGCTCGAGCCGGCGGTGCTCGCCGTGCAGCAATGACAGACTGCCGTCCGTGACCGACGCCGACCACGAGGCAGCGATGCGCGCCGCGCTCGACCAGGCGAGAGCCGCGCTCACCCACGACGACGTGCCGGTCGGTGCGGTGATCGTGCGCGACGGTGAGATCATCGCGGCGCGTCACAACGAACGTGAGCTGACCGGCGACCCGACCGCCCACGCCGAAGTGCTCGCGATGCGCGACGCGTCGGCGAGGATCGGTCACTGGCGCCTCGACGACTGCACCCTGGTCGTCACCCTCGAGCCGTGTGCGATGTGCGCGGGCGCCATGGTGAACGGCCGCGTCGGGCACCTCGTCTATGGCGCCACCGACCCGAAGGCCGGTGCTGCCGGCAGCCGATTCGACCTCGTCGACAGCGAGTTGCTCAACCATCGGGTCCCGCGCACGACCGGGGTCCTCGCCGACGAGTGCGGCCGACTGCTCGTCGACTTCTTCCGCGCCAAACGACGCTGACCGGGTTCAGCCCCGGCGCTCGGCGGCCACGAACTCGGCGTAGAGCCCCTGCACCCGCGTCGTCACCGGACCGCGGCGGCCGGCACCGACCGGGGCCCCGTCGACCTCGGTGATCGGGCGAGCCCCCGCGGTGGTGCTCGTCATGAACACCTCGTCGGCCGCCGCCAGGTCGGCGAATCGGACCGTGCCGCCGATTTCGTTCCCGAGCTCCGTGCCGATCTCGTCGGCGACGCGTTCGGTCACCGTCAGCGCGCCGTGCTCGACGCGCCCGGGTTTGGCCGAGGACGACCCGAGGTCCATCCCGGCCCTGATTGTGTTGTCATCCCCTCCGGGGAGGACCCCCTCGTCGACCGCGGGTCCCTCGTCGTTCAGGAGGTCGATCAGCGCCTGACAGATCTCGTGGATCGCGGTGGGGACGAGCGCGCGTTGCGCTTCTCGGCGCGGTCGAAGGTGAGAAGTCGAACACGGTCTCGCCGCACGTGTCGTACAGCCTTGCTTGCAGTCTTGCCGGTACAGTTCGGCCACGGGGCGAGACCGCGAACTCGATCATCGAGGTGGCTCCTGACCGGGGCCAGGTTTCTCGTACCGTCGAGGACGCCTTTCGGCTGGTCGCCCCGAAACGACTATTGATGGAGATGGACACATGACCGCAGTCCCGGTGATCGAGATGCAACCGGTTTTCGGGCCCGGAGCGGCCTTGCCGGCAACAGATCTCGCAGCGATGTTCCAGGCCAATGGCCCGTACTGGAACCAGGGGCGCTACCTGTCCGCCGCGGGGGCAGCATCGCAGATGCCGGGTGGTGGCGCATCGACGGTGGGCGTGCCGTGGTATCGCCAGGATTGGGCCATTGGTTCGAAACCGCTGGTTGCCGGGGCCCAGGAACTACTCGACCACCCGGGATTCGCAGACGCGGCCAAGTCGGTCTTCGGCGGCCGCGTGGTGCGCCCCCACACGTTGTACGCCAACGTCCAGATGCCCGCGATGAGCACCGACATGGGTCACACCGACGTACCCGAGTTCCGCGGGATGACCCGGGACAAGTACCCGGTTGCCTTGCTGCATCTCATGAATCGGTCCGGGCTGTTCGCACGTTGGCAGCTCGACATCTGCACTGCGGTGACCTGGGTGTGGGACGGTCCGCGCGGCGATTTCGTGCTCTGGTCGTCGGGGCCGGGGAATCCACCGATTCGGTACCCACCTCCGCTTTCGAACCGGGCCATCGTTTCGGACAACGATCGAATGTTTCACGCGGTCGGTGCGTTCGAGTCGCCGACCGGGCCACCGTCGGCTTCGCTGACTCCCACGAGTGAAGTGTTCGCAACCGGCGATGGTTTCGCACTCCGAGACGGGGAGATGGTGATCGGTCGGTGGCCATCGACCGCGGTCCGGTGCTCGTTGTCGTGGAAGGCGTACGTCTTCGCCGACGAGGCCGCGGCACAGACCTACGACGGCCACACCGATGACCTCGATCCGGCGCAGGTGTACCGCGTGTTCGCCGAGAACCTGGAAGGTTTGCCATCCGGCGCTTCGGTGACGGACGAAGACGTCCTCCGGCTGTTGACCGCTCGGTGGCCCAAACTCGTTCCGGTGCCGCACTAGAACGAGCCCGGCGTGAACACGTCGGGGCCTCGACGGTTCGCTCTCAGCGCAGTGCGGCGACGGTTTCGACCCACGGGCCGGAGCCGGCGATTCGATCGACGGCAACACGGCCCGCCCCCCGCTGGTCGGGGGTCCCGCAGGGCCAAGGGATGCCGATCGAGACCCAGGTACTTGTTCGCGAGGCGAGCCATGAGGGCGGGATCCGGGCCCGTGCTCACCGCTGACCACTCGACGAGAACGTCGGACCCCGAGGCAGCAATCCGCGCACGCTGGTCGTCATCCTCGAACCCTGCGCGATGTGCGCCGGCGCGATGGTGAACGGCCGAGTTGGACACCCGGTGTACGGGGCGACCGACCCCGAGGCCGGGGCGGACGGTAGCCGATTCGACCTCGTCGACAGAGCTGGTTCGCCAAGAAGTCCAGAAATGCGAACCCGATCGCGATCGAGAACACGCCACGACCCGACGGATGATTGCAGCGACGACGAGCACGACGATTGCGATCCCGATCCTGGGCAACGTTTCGAGCAGCGCCTCCAGCATGTTTGTTGCTGGAGGCGGTGGCGTTGCCGGCGACGTCGGTTGCGTCACCGTCGTCGTCGGGGGGCGCGGTCAGTCGATGCATCATCGCTCCAGCTGGTCGACCGGCTGGCACCCGGGGCCGCTCGACCGCAAACGCCCCGCCTCATTCCATCAGCGGGCGGCGTGATTCAGCCCCGGCGCTCGGCGGCCACGAACTCGCCGTAGAGCCCCTGCACCCGCGTCGTCACCGGACCGCGGCGGCCGGCACCGACCGGGGCCCCGTCGACCTCGATGATCGGCCGCGCCCCCGCGGTGGTGCTCGTCATGAACACCTCGTCGGCTGCCGCCAGTTCGTCGAGTGTCCACTCGCGTTCCGCAACCGCCAACCCCACGCCGTGCGCCGCCTCGATCACGATGCCGCGCACCACGCCGGGCAGGATGCGGTGGTCGGCAGGGGCGGTGACCAACCCACCGTCGATCACCCCGAACACGTTGGTGTGCGAGCCCTCGGTCACCACACCGTCGCGGTGCAGGATCACGTCATCGACGCCGGCGTCGAGCGCGGCCTGTTCGGCCAGCACGTTCGGGAGCAGCCCCGTCGTCTTCATGTCGACGCGACCCCACCGGATGTCGTCGCCGGTGATCGCCCGCGAGCCGTTCTCGATCGCCGCTCGCGACGGCCCGGCGATCGCCTGCGCGCGGACCAGCACCGTCGGCGGCACACCCACCGGGAACGCGTGCGTCCGAGGCGCCACCCCGCGCGTGATCTGCACGTAGACCGTCGCGAGCGCGGCATCAGCGAGACCGTTGCGTTCGATCAGTTCGTGGTGGATCGGCGCCAGCGACGCCGCGTCGAAGTCGATGCGGATCGAGTCGAGTGTCCGCTGTAGTCGGGCGAGGTGCCGATCGAGCGCGATCGGTTGCCCCTCGATCGCGACCGTCACCTCGTAGCAGCCGTCGGCGAACAGGAACCCTCGATCGTCGACCGACACCGTCGCCGTCGCCGCAGGGACGAACCCACCGTTGAGATACAGGACGGGTTCATCGCCAGACATCGGCGACATCTTGGCACCGCGCCGCCCACGTCGAGACATGGAAGACGGCGGCGCGAGACTCACACGATGAGCGACGACTGGGAACACATCCGCTACGAACAACCGGCCGAGCGCGTGGCCCGCATCGTCCTCGCACGCCCGCAGACCGCCAACGCGCAGGACTACCAGATGCTCAGCGAGCTCAATCAGGCGTTCGATTGCGCCGCCCGTGACGACGAGGTCCGGGTGATCATCCTCGCCGCCGACGGCAACCACTTCTCGTCGGGTCACGACTTGCGCGCCGGCACCGACATGAGCGGGATCGACCCGATCGGCACCTGGTGCTGTTTCGACAGCGACGGCGCCGAGGGGTACATGGCGACCGAGGCCGAGATGTACGTCGGGCTCTGCTGGCGGTGGCGCAACATCCCCAAGCCCACGATCGCCCAGGTGCAGGGCAAGGTGATCGCCGGCGGGCTGATGCTCGTCTGGCCAATGGACCTCGTCGTCTGCAGCGACGACGCCACGTTCTCCGACCCGGTCGTCGCGTTCGGCGTCAACGGCCACGAGTACTTCACACACCCGTACGAAGCCGGCGCCCGGCTCGCCAAGGAGATGCTGTTCACCGGCCGCGCGATCACCGCCGACGAGGCGTACCGCCACGGGATGGTCAACCGGGTCGTCAGCCGGGACGACCTCGAATCGGAGACGCTGGCGATGGCCCAACACATCGCCAAACGTCCGATGATCGGCCTCACGCTGTCGAAGCAGAGCGTCAACAACAGCCTCGACGCGATGGGGATGTACACGTCGATCCAGTCGGCGTTCGGGCTGCACCACGTCGGCCACAACCACAACCTGCGCCTGCACGACAGCCTCGTCGACCCCGCCGGCCTCCAAGTGATCCGCGACGAAGCCTGACCCCGCGAGCACTCGACTTCGCTCCATTCCCCCGCCGGCCCTGTCGCGAACCTGCGCCCACCAGCCCCCAAACCGCGACACCGCCCGACCGGCGCCCACCTCCCCGCCGGCCCTGTCGCGAACCTGCGGTCACCAGCCCCGAAACCGCGACACAGCCCGACCAGCCACCACCCCCGCCGACCTTGTCGCGAACCTGCACCCCCCAGCCCCCAAACCGCGACACAGCCCGACCAGCCACCACCCCCCGCCGGCCCTGTCGCGAACCTGCGCCCACCAGCCCCCAAACCGCGACACCGCCCGACCGGCGCCCACCTCCCCGCCGGCCCTGTCGCGAACCTGCACCCACCACACGCAGAATCGCGACACCGCCCGGCCGGCGCCCACCTCCCCGCCGGCCCTGTCGCGAACCTGTGCCCACCACACGCAGAATCGCGACACAGCCCAGCCGGCGCCCACCTCCCCGCCGGCCTTGTCGCGAACCTGTGCCTGCCACACGCGAGACCGCGACACGGCCGGCTGGTCCTCTCGGGGCGGGGCGGGGCGGGGCGGTCAGATCTGCAGGTCGCCGAGGGACTGGCGCAGCGTGCGGAGTGACGAGATGACGACGTCGTGGCGATCGCCGTCGATCGACAGGGGGGCGAACACACCGGCGTTCAGCAGCTCGGTACAGCGCTCGACGAGATCGCGCCCCCGCGGGGTGATCGCCACCAGGACACCGCGGCCGTCGGCGGGGTTGGCCCGACGATCGGCGAGGCCCGCCTCGACCAGACGCTGCACGGCACTGGTCACGCTGGCCGGGTGGATCTGCAACCGCTCACCGATCTTGCCGGCCGGCAACTCGCCGCGGCGCGTGAACGCCAGCAGTCGCAACAGCTCGAAGCGGGCGAAGGTCAGCCCGAACGGCCGCAGCGTCGACTCGATCTCGGCCAGCAGCAGCTGCTGCACACGCATGATCGTCGTCACCAGAGCCATCCCGTCGGCGGCATCGGCCCAGCCCGCCGCGACCCAGTTCTGGCGCGCCAGTTCGATCGGATCGCTGTTCGGCGCCTTCACGTCCACGTCCACGTCCACGTCCACGACATGGACTTTAGTTTGATATCAAAGTAAAGTGTCAACCATGGCCGAACGAACGAACGACGACACGGCGAACGACACGGCGAACGACGACACAGCAACCGCCGAGCAGCCCACGAACCGCGAGATCTGGGAAGCGTCGTTCGGAGCGTCCCGCCTGCGCGACGCCGACTTCGAGACGATGTCGGGGATCCCGCTCGACCCGGTCTACGGGCCCGACGACGGCGAGTTCCCCGGGCAGTACCCGTACACCCGTGGTCCGTACAGCTCGATGTACCGCTCGAAGCTCTGGACGATGCGGATGTTCGCCGGCTTCGGCACCGCCGACGACACCAACTGGCGCTTCAAGGAGATCATCAAATCGGGCGGCGACGGACTCTCGACCGCCTTCGACATGCCGACCCTGCTCGGCATCGACTCCGACGACCCGATGGCGCTCGGCGAGGTCGGGCGCTGCGGCGTCGCGATCGACACGATCGCCGACATGGCCGACCTCTACCGCGACATCGACCTCGGCGAGATCACCACGTCGATGACGATCAACTCCCCCGCCGCCGTGATCTTCGCGATGTTCGTGGCGCAGGCGGAGCAGGCCGGCATCCCCCGGGCGAAGCTCGGCGGCACCCTCCAGAACGACATCCTGAAGGAGTACCAGGCGCAGAAGGAGTTCGTGTTCCCGCCCCGCCAGTCGATGCGGCTCGTCCGCGACACGATCGACTTCACCGCCGCCGAGATGCCGAGGTGGCACTCGATCTCGATCTCCGGCTATCACATCCGCGAGGCCGGGTCGACCGCGGTCGAAGAGCTCGCGTTCACGCTCGCCAACGGGTTCGCCTACGTCGAACTCGCGATGCAGGCCGGGCTCGACGTCGACGCGTTCGCGCCTCGGCTCAGCTTCTTCTTCAACGCCCACATCGACTTCTTCGAAGAGATCGCCAAGTACCGCGCCGCCCGCCGCATCTGGGCACGCTGGATGAAGGAACGGTACGGCGCTCAGAGCGAACGCTCGATGCAGCTCCGGTTCCACTGCCAGACCGCCGGCGTGTCGCTCACCGCCCAGCAGCCCGAGGTCAACATCGTGCGCACGGCGATCGAGGCGATGGCCGGAGTGCTCGGTGGTGCGCAGTCGCTGCACACCAACTCGATGGACGAAGCGCTCGCGCTCCCGACCGAGAAGGCCGCCCGCATCGCGCTCCGCACGCAGCAGGTGATCGCCAACGAGACCAACGTCGCCCACGTCGCCGACCCGCTCGGCGGTTCCCACTTCGTCGAGGCACTGACCGACGAGATGGAACGTCAGGCCGAGGAACTGTTCGCACACCTCGACGAACTCGGCGACGGCTCGATGCTCGAAGGAGCGATCGCCGGCATCGAGGAGAACTGGTTCCAGGGCCGCATCGCCGACTCGGCGTACGACCTCGAACGCAAGCTGAACGCCGGTCGCCGGATCACGGTGGGGGTCAACGGGTTCACCGACGGCAACGACGACGACCAGATCGACCTGCTGCGGATCACGACCGAAGACGAGTCACGCCAACGCAAACGACTCGACCAGATTCGTCACGATCGCGACCAGAGCGCCGTCGACGCCGCACTCGCCCGGGTGCGGACCGACGCCGCCGACCCCGAGGTCAACCTGATGCCGGCGCTGATCGACGCAGTGAAGGTGTACGCGACGCTCGGTGAGATCATGGGCACGATGGAGTCCGAGTTCGGCCGCCACGTCGAAGTCCCGGTGATCTGATGCACGCTCGCCCGACCCCGACGAACACCGCGACGCAGGCGAGCGTCGGCGAACGAACGAGCAGCCTGCGCGGCCGGAGAACACGATGAGCGGCGAGCGTATCCTCATCGCCAAGGTCGGCCTCGACGGGCACGACCGCGGGATCAAGGTCGTCGCCCGGATCCTGCGCGACGCCGGGTTCGAGGTGATCTACACCGGCTTGTTCCAGACACCCGAGACGGTCGCCGCAGCAGCCGTCGACGAGGACGTCGACGCGATCGGCCTGTCGATGCTGTCGGGTGCCCACATGACGCTCGCGCCGCTCGTCGTCGCCGAGGTGCGCAAACGCGGGAGCGAGATCCCGATCATCCTCGGTGGCATCGTGCCCGACCACGACCTCGACGAGCTCCGGGCTGCCGGGATCTCCACGGTGCTGACCCCCGGCGCAACCGCCGAGCAGATCGCGAACGAGGTCCGCAACGCGGTCACGACCGGTTGAGGCCGATCGAGCTCGAACTCAGACGACCGACATGCGCGAGAACGTCAACTCGAGCACCTCGTCGACCAGCTCGCTGCTGTCGGCATCGAGCGCCGAGAACCGGTACACGGCCGGGAATGCGTCGCTGAAGCGCCAGGTCCAGACCGGTTCGTGCCGCTCGTCGGTCAACGAGACCGTCACGCTCCGCCGCACCTCGTCGTCGCCGGCTCGAACCTGCTCCCACCAGTCGTACAGGTCGGTTCGTCCGATGAGCCCGCGGACGAGCACCAGGTTGGTGTAGCCGACCAGACCGGGCCGCTTCTGCGGCTCGACCGTCCGGTCGGTACCCGAACGCGACACCACGATGTCGGTCGTCGCAACCGGCAACTCGACGGATCGGAACGGTGCTGCTCCGTCGCCGAGATCGACCAGGAAGTAGGAGCGTTCGAACGCATGGTCTCGCTGGATCGGCATGTCACCAGGTTGTCAGATTCGAGCGGCCGCGACGCGGGAGTTCCACTGCTCGACGTACACGATCGCCGAAAGCCGAGGCCCCGACGACTAGCTTCACCCATCGTGACGGGGGAACGAGCCGCCGACGGCGGGCGCGAACCGCGGTCGTTCCAGCGTCTCCGAGACCTCACCGGCGAGGTCCGACGACCTCGGGTCGAGTACGACCACCTGCTGCTCGACGACGGACACCTCGACCGCGAGGAACAGCAGCGGATCTTCTCCCTACTCCTGCCGAATCAGAATCGGCGATCGGTCGTCAGGTTCCTGCTGATGCTCACGCTCTCCGTGACCATCGCCGTCATGGGGCTCGCCGCGAACTCCGCGGCGGTCGTGATCGGAGCGATGCTGATCGCCCCGATGATGACGCCGATCATGACCTTCGCATCATCGGTCGGATTGGGCCTCGGTAAACGCGCCGCCCAAGCAGCGTTCCTCGTCACGATCGGGGCGGTCTGGTCTGTGCTGTTCTCGGTGTTCCTCGCGCGCGTGTTGCCGACGGTACTGATCGATTCGGAGGTGCTGGCCCGAACCCGCCCCGACGTGCGCGACCTCATCGTCGCAGTCGCTGCTGGTGCCGCAGGCGCCTACGCAACGGCGCGCGAGGACATGTCCGGTGCGCTCCCCGGCGTCGCGGTTGCGGTCGCCCTGGTCCCCCCGCTGGCGGCGACCGGCATCTTGATCGATGCTCAGGAACGTGTGCTGGCAGAGGGCTCGGCGTTGCTGTTCGTCACGAACCTGTTCGCCATCACGTTCAGCGCGCTCGTGGTGTTCCTCGCAACCGGCGTGATCCCGACGATCCGGCTGTGCTTCCAGAGTTCGCGCATCGCGATGACGACGATCGGCATCGTCCTCGCAACCGCGCTCATCGCGGTACCGCTCACCACCAGGTCGCTCGATGCGGCGACGTCGTCGCGACAACGGACCGCCATCTCGGTGACGGTCGACGAGTGGATCGGCGACCTCCAACTCGACGTCGTCGGCCTCGACGTGCTCGGCCCTGAACTCCGGCTCGAGCTGACGGGACCCGACGAACCGCCCGAAGCGCACCTGCTCGCGACGCGATTGGTGCCGGAACTCGGCGATGACGCCGAGGTGGTCGTCCGCTGGGATCAGCGGTCGCAAGGCGTCGCACGCGCCGACGCACCGCCGGCCGTCGAACCGGCCGATGTCGTCCGCGACGTGATCGACGGCTGGGTCGTCGGGCTGGCCGACGACGGTGTGCTGCTCCGGGTCGTCGAGTTGGTCTACGACGACGGACTCGTCGATGTGACCGTGAGCGGGCCCGCCGCTCCCCCACCGGCGCCCGGGCTGTCGGCCGAGGTCGCCGACGCCGTCGGCCGAACGGTCGATCTCAAACTGCAGTGGATCCAATCGTTCGACCCCGGTCTGGGCGGTGAGCCGCCCGGAGTTCGCGTCGACCGTCTGGTGCGGGCATGGATCGGACCACGGTCGAGTGTGAGGTACATCGCATCCGACGTGTCGGGCGGGACGACGACGATCGACCTCGGATCCGACGGCACACCGCGCGGGCTCGAGACGCTGCGCCGAATCGTGCTCGATGCGATCGACGGTTCGACCCGGGTCGAGGTCCGGCTGCTCCCGGTGACGGTCATCGAGATCGCGCCCGACGTCGTCGCGATCCCCGATCTGAACTGAGCGCGCTCGGTACGGCTCAGTCCGGTTCGGGGATGCCCACGTCGAACGCGACATCGACGCCGTCGTCACGCAATCCGCTGATCAGCAACCTGCCGCCCGGCGATGCCGCCGGGAATGCGAGCAACTGCCGAGCGGTACCGAACCCCGGCACCGACGTCATGCCCCACGCTCCCATTGCTTCGATGCCACCGGCCCCGGCGCCCACGACGACCGAGGCGAAACCGAACAGTTCGACACCGACGCCGATCCCGCTGGAGAATTCGACGACGACGAGGAGTTCACCCGCGGTGGACTCGTACGCCGACGTCACGCGCACCGAGATGCCGTCCTGCTCGACCGTCGCACCGCTCCCGACGATACGACCGGCGAGCGGTTGCCCGCCGATCGCGAATGTCGACACGAGACCGGCCTGGTCGGTCACCACATCGGTGAACGAGACGCACCCACCGTCGCCGTCGCAGACGTCGACGCCGTCCGGCACCGGTGTCGCCGCCGCACCCGCCACATCGCCCATGATGGCGGCGGCGTCGCTCTGATGTCGGGCGTACCGTGCCGCATCGGTTCCCGGCGCCGCGGACCCTCCGGCCTCGGAGCGCTGGGCGAGCGCGTCGAAGTAGACACCGACCTGGTCGACGGCGGGCGCCGGTGTCGTCACCGGCGCGAGCGTCGTCGAAGTCACTGTGGTCGGCGGCGTCGCGTCGCCACCATCGCACGCGCCGAGCGCGACCGTGACGGCGACCGATCCCAGGCAGACAGCGAGCCGACCGATCGAATCCCTCACGACCGGGCGGGGACGTGCTCGGCGAGGAACTCCTTGATCATCGGATCGACCTGCGCGAGCGCGTCGCCTTCCTTCCAGCTCTCGACGAACGTCGCGTTCGGGGCCAGATCGGCGAGCTCACGAGACGTCACCGCCGGGTGGTACAGATCGTTGCCCATCGCGACGAACATCGGTGTCTCGCACGCGGCGACCTCGTCGGGGGTCGCGGTGAGCACGAACTCGCCGTCCCACATGTTGCTCCGGAACGACTGCCAGTCGGCCTCGGTGACGTCGGGGTGCTGCGGCGCGATCGCCTCGGCCCACTGGTCGAACATCTCGTAGAGCGCCGCACGGTTGTCGCTGATGCCGACCGGCTGCAGCATCACGACCGACGAGAAGCGGTCGGGGGCGGTCGTGAGCAGGTTCATGATGTACGGCCCACCGATGCACATGCCCACCACGTGGCAGCGCTCGACGCCCAGATGGTCGAGCAGCGCGAGCTGATCGGCGGTGTACGTGTCCCACCCGTCGTCGCCCGAGATCGGCGCCGTCGACCGGCCGGCGTTGCGCTGATCCATGCCGATCACGCGGTAGTCGTCCGAGAGTGCGGTTCGCGGGTTCCACGGCATGTTCGACCACAGCTCGTTGGCCGAACGCATCCCGCCCGGGGCGATCAGCAGGACGGGGTAGCCATCGCCCTCGATGTCGTAGTGGATCGAACGAGTGCCGTCGGTGAACTCAGCCATCGGCTCGTTCTACACCATGTGTTCGATGATGGCGACCGCCAGTTCGTCGGGCGAACGTCCGTCGGTGTCGAGCTGCCAGAACGCCCCGTACGCCTCGGAACGCTCGGCGAGCAGCGCGGCGACGCGAGCCCGGACATCGTCGCCGCGCAGCAGCGGCCGGGTCGCACCGGCACCGTCGACATCGACGCGCTCGAGGATCGTGTCGAGCGACGCCACCAGGCACACGACGTCCCCGGTCTCGGCCAGCCGCTGCGCGTTGACGGCGTCGACCAGCATCCGTCCGCCGGTGGCGATCACCAGGCGTCGCCGGTCGGCGAGTTCGTCCGCCACGTCGCGCTCGAACTGCCGGAACGCGCCCTCGCCGTGCTCCGCGAAGATCTCGTTGATCGGCCCGTGCCGCTCCTCGATGATCCGGTCGGTGTCGACGAACTCCCACCCGAGACGGTCGGCGAGTGCGCGACCGACGGTCGTCTTGCCGGTTCCCATGAACCCGGTGAGGACCACGTTGCGATCGGACATGCGCCAGCAGGCTACGCCGACCCGGTGGCGCCGGGCAGGTGAACGTAGGGTTCGGCCCATGAGCGACCGACCGACGACGTGGGTCGTCCGGGCCCGGAACCTTCCCGAGCACGCCGACAACCCGATCCACACCGACGCCGGCGCCCGTGCCGAGGGATTCCCGTCCGCGTTGGTCGCCGGCGTGACGACGTACGCCTACCTCACCCGACCACTCGCCGCGGCGTGGGGTATCGACTGGCTCAGCCGAGGTGGCGGCGAGGTTCGGTTCCGGGCGCCGGTGTTCGCCGATGCCGAGGTGCAGTGCGTGCCGACGCCGGCCGACTCGGGTGACGACGGCGCGGTGCTGGTCGAGGCCGTGTGTCCCGATCAGGAGCGCAACCCGCGGGCCACGTTCGCGGCCGTTCGAGACAGCGGCGCTCCCCCGGCGATGCGGGCGGGCGAGGCACTCGCGTCACGACGGTTCACGCTCGGTCACGAGTTCGCCGCCGACTACGCCGAGCGGGCCGGCGACGATCTGGGGATCTACCGCGAGCTCCGGATCGTCCACCCGGTCACGTGGCTCCAGATCGGCAACCGTGTGTTCTCCACCGACCTGGTCGACGGGGCATGGATCCACACCCGCAGCGTCGTCCGCCACCACGCCCCGGGGCCACTCGGTGCGACGGTCGACGTCCATGCGACCGTCGTCGATCGCTTCGAGCGCGGCGGCACACGAGCGGTCGTCGACATCCTCGTCGAACACGACGGACGACCGATCGTGACGCTCGAACACGAGGCGATCGTCGATCTGTCGACGGCCGACTGACCCGCCGGTGGTGCATGCATGAGTGACGCGATCCGACCGTTCACGATCGACGTGCCCGAGGACGTGCTCGACGACCTCCGCCGCCGACTCCGAACGACCCGCTGGCCCGATGCCGAACCCGTCGACGACTGGTCGCAGGGCACCCCGCTCGCGTACGTCCGCGAGGTCTGCGAGTACTGGGCCGAGCAGTACGACTGGCGCACCGGCGAAGCCGCCCTCAACCGGTTCGATCAGTACACGACGGAGATCGACGGCGTCGACATCCACTTCGTCCATCAGCGCTCGTCGAACCCCGACGCCCTCCCGCTGATCCTCACCCACGGATGGCCGGGCTCGATCGTCGAGTTCGAGCAGGTCATCGGGCCGCTCACCGAGCCCCAGCGCCACGGCGGTGACACGGCCGACGCGTTCCACGTGATCGCGCCGTCGCTACCCGGTTTCGGGTTCTCTGGCAAGCCGACCGAGACCGGCTGGGGCGTCGAGAAGATCGCCGACGTGTGGGAGGCGCTCATGCAGCGGCTCGGGTACGAGCACTACCTCGCGCAGGGCGGCGACTGGGGGTCGGCCGTCACCGCCGCGCTGGGCCGGCGGCACCCGGATCACTGCGTCGCGATCCACATGACGCTCGCGATGGACGCCCGGCCGACGAGCGAACCGACCACCCCAGAGGAACTGCAGGCGGTCGAACGTCTGCGGTACTACGCCGAATGGGACTCCGGTTACTCGAGCCAGCAGCGTTCGCGTCCGCAGACGGTGGGGTACGGCCTCAACGACTCGCCCGCCGGCCAGCTGGCGTGGATCCTCGAGAAGTTCTGGGCCTGGACCGACTGCGACGGCCACCCGGAACGGGCGGTGGCCCGCGACCGGCTGCTCGACAACGTGATGCTCTACTGGGTGACCGAGTCGGCCACGTCGTCGGCCCGGATCTGCTGGGAGAGCTTCGGCCGTGGTGGCAGCCGCGAGCCGGTCACGGTGCCGACCGGATTCAGCGTGTACCCCGCCGAGATCGTGCGACCGGTCCGGGCGTGGCTGGGCGACTCGTTCCCCCACATCGTGCACTGGGCCGAACACGGGCACGGCGGACACTTCGCCGCCCTCGAAGTGCCCGACACGTTCGTGGCCGATCTGCGCGCGTGCTTCCGACCGCACCGCAGCGGGTCGGCCTGACCCGCACGACCGGACCTCAGCCGGCGTCGCGGTCGCTGCGCACGATGCTCATCACGATCGCGTCGTGGAACTCGCCCTCCCAGTACAGCGCGTCGCGCAGTACGCCCTCGCGCACGAAGCCGACCTTCTCGTAGACCGCGAGCCCGCGCGGATTGAAGTCGTACACCTCGAGTGAGATCCGGTTCACGGGTGGGTCGTCGATGGCGTCGAAGACGTGATCGACGATGAGCCGGGTCGCCTCGGTCCCGACGCCGCGGTTGCGAGCGTGCGCCCCCAGCGCGATCCGGAAGCTGCACGACCGGTTGTCGGGGTCCCACTCGTTGACGACCACCTCGCCCAGCCAGGCACCGGTGTCGGGGTCGACGACCGCCATGTCGAGGCGGTCGGTCTGCTCGGGGCGTGAGGCGCACCACCGCTCGATCTGCTCACGGGTGAAGTCGGCGTGGGTGCCGGTGAAGTGATCGATCTCGTCGTCGTGGAGGTCGGCCCACATCGCCGCCGCGTCCTGGGGCCCCATCGGCCGCAGCAGTACCCGTTCGCCTCGCAGGGTCGGCTTGTCCGCGAACGTCGACATCGCCCGAGCGTAGGTCGGGGTGCCCGAGACCTCTCGAGACGTTTCCGCCATTATCTGACTAAAGTCAGAGAATGCCTGACACGCCGGCACCCGACGTTTCCACGCTCCGTACCTTCAACCGCTCGTTCACGCAGCGCATCGGCGTGCTCGACGACTCGTTCCTCCAGTCCGGCCGCCCCCTGGCCGAGGCTCGCCTGCTGTTCGAGATCGGCACCGACGGCGCCTCGATCCTCGAACTCCGACATCGACTCGGCCTCGACTCGGGCTACCTGAGTCGTCTGCTCCGCGAACTCGAACGCGACCGGCTCGTGACTGCGTTGCCCGACCCCGACGATGCCCGTCGTCGACTCGTCCGCCTCACCGCAGCGGGCCGATCGGCGTGGACCGAACTCGACCGCCGATCCGACGAACTCGCCACGGGCCTGCTCGAACCGCTCTCCGACGATCAACGGCGCCGGCTCGACGAGGCACTCCGCTCGGCCGACCGGCTGCTCCGAGTCGCCACGCTCACGTTCGACGTCGTCGACCCGCGCAGTGACGATGCGCTCGAGGCGATGGCCGCGTACTTCGCCGAGCTCGCCGTCCGGTTCTCCGATGGCTTCGACCCGGGCGACACCCTGACCGCCGATGCGCCCGCGATGCGAGCACCGACCGGGTCGTTCCTCGTCGCACGGTCGGACGGTGTCGTCGCTGCATGCGGCGGTGTCCAGCGCCACGACGACACCACCGGCGAGATCAAGCGCATGTGGGTGCACCCCGGTTGGCGCGGCGCCGGCGTCGGACGGCGTATGTTGACGCACCTCGAAGCACAGGTCGCCACGCTCGGCTACACGAACGTCGTGCTCGACACCAACGACTCGCTCACCGAGGCGATCACGATGTACCAGCGGGCCGGCTATCGCCCGATCGAGCGCTACAACGACAACCCGTACGCCAAGTGTTGGTTCGCCAAGTCGCTCGCCACGGCCTGACCGCCTCGACCGCCTCGTCTGATCGAGCCGGTCCGCGATTCCGGCTACGGTCGCCGGATGGCGCTGATCTCCGTGGCCGAACTCGCCGACATCATCGACGACCCCGACGTGGTCGTCTGTGACGTCCGATTCCACCTCGCCGACCACGGCCAGGGACGCCGCGAGTACGACGCGGCACACCTCCCCGGCGCACGGTTCGTCGACCTCCACGACGAACTCGCCGCTCCGAGCGGCGGCGGGCGCCACCCGCTGCCCTCGATCGACGAGTTCGGTGCGCTCCTCGGTCGTCTCGGCATCCAACCCGGTTCGATGGTCGTCGCCTACGACGATGCGGGCGGTGCGACGGCGTCCCGTCTCTGGTGGATGCTGCGGTCGGTCGGACACGGACGGGTCAGCGTGCTCGACGGGGGCATGTCGGCGTGGGTCGCCGCCGGGCACCCGACGACCGGAGAGGTGCCCGCCGTCACCGAGACGGAGTATCCCGTCGCTCCGGAGTGGACGGGCATCGTCGACGCCGACGCGGTGGCACAGAGTCTCGAGTTCGGCGGCACCGTCGTCGACGCCCGCGCCCCCGAGCGGTTCCGCGGCGAGGTCGAGCCGATCGACCCCAGAGCGGGCCACATCCCCGGTGCGATCAACCGGTTCCACGGCGACGTGCTCGGGCCCGACGGTCTGCACCTGCCGACGCCCGAGCTCGCGGCCCACTTCGCCGACATCGGCGCGAACCCGATCGTGTACTGCGGCAGCGGCGTCACGGCGTGTCACGCGCTGTTGGCGATGTCGCAGGTCGGCCTGACCGGCGCTCGGCTGTACCCCGGTTCGTGGAGCGAGTGGTCCGCCGACCCCGAGCGCCCGGTCGCCACCGGCGACTGACGCCGACTACTTCTTCTTTGCGCTCGACTTCTTCGCGGACGACTTCTTCGCGGTCGACTTCTTCGGGCTGCTCTTCTTGGCGGTCGACTTCTTGGCCGTCGACTTCTTGGCGCTCGACTTCTTGGCGGTCGACTTCTTGGGGCTGCTCTTCTTCGCGGCCGACTTCTTCGGCGCCGGCTCCACCTTGGGCATCGCACCACGACGTCCGGCGGGCTTCGCCTGTGGCTCGGCCCACTCGGCACCCGACGCCTCGAACAGTCGGGCGATCTCGTCGACGTGCAGATCGACGAGGTCCCACAGGTCGGGCACGAGGTCACGGTCGGCGACCAGTCCGAAATCGAGCCGGTCCTCGTACGAGTGCACCGTGATGTTGAGGCCGACGCCGTTGCTGATCGTCGAGACCGGGATGTAGTGATCGAGCTTGCACCCCGCGAAATACAGCGGCTCGCGTGGGCCCGGGACGTTCGAGATCACGACGTTGACCGGCAGGTTGACCCGGTCGGAGAGTCGCGCCATGAGTCGCACCGCCGCACCGGCGACCACCGGCGACGTCGCGTCGGTCGCCTCGGTCAACGCGGTGGCCGGCACCAGTTCGAGTTGGTGCTTGGCAACGTCCATCGCGGCCCTGCAGCGGGCGACACGCTCGACCGGGTCGTCACAGTCGGTCGGGAGTTCGGCGACGATCGACGAGACCCGATTCGTCCACGGGTCCTCCTCGAGCCCGGTCCGGATCGACACGGGCACCATCGCCCGCAGCGGTGCCGTCGGTAGCGCGTCGCGCTGCACGAGGTACTCGCGAAGTGCACCCGCACAGATCGCCATGACGACGTCGTTCACCGTGCCGCCCGTCGCATCCTTGAGCTGCTTGATGTTGGAGAGCGCGGTCGATCGCATCGCGAAACGGCGGTGCGGGCCGACGCTCTTGTTCCACGGCGTCGGCGGCGCCGGGGTGACCGGCAGCGTCACACGGCGGATCTGGTCGGCGACCGCCTCGGCCTCCTCGCTCCGTCCGGCCCGCGAGGCGATCAACTCACGCGACCGCGCCACCACGCCACCCAACGTCGTGAGACCGGCCGCCTCGGCCATGTTCCGGACGACTCGGAGCGAGAGTCGGGTTGCCTTGACCGGGTTGGCGACGAGGTTGCCGACCGTGTGCTTCAACAGCTCGGAGTCGGCCGGGAGCGGGTCGGGCGTCCAGGCGATCGGTTCGAAGGGCCACGGCGCGTCAGCCGACTCGTCGGTGAACATCTTGAGCATGATCACGCCGGCGGCGCCGTCGACGGTCGCGTGGTGGAACTTCGTGAGCATCGCCCAGCGACCGTCACCGAGCCCTTCGATCACGTACACCTCCCACAGCGGGTGGGTACGGTCCATCCGTCGGCCGATGATGCGAGCGACCTGCTCGGCCAACTGGTCGGCGGCCCCGGGCGGGGCCAACCCGATCTGGCGCACGTGGAAGTCGAGATCGAAGTGGGGGTCGTCGACCCAGTACGGATGATCGAGTCCGAACGGCACCTCGACGACTCGACGGCGGAGCGGCTCGACGTGGCCGACCATCGACCCGAACCGTTCGTACACGGCCGCATAGGGGTCGAAGTCGGGCGTCGGACGCTCGTAGATGGCGAGCCCGTTCACGTGGCCGTACGTCGTCGGGGTCTCCATGTAGAGGAACGACGCGTCGAGGCCCGTGAGCTGCTTCATCGACTCAGTCTCCCACGCGATCGGACCGGCGCGGGCCGGCGTGGGCCGGTGCTCGACGGGCACCCGCTCGATGGCAGACTGCACCGATGGACGTTCCCGGACGGATCGAGACCATCGACGAGCTGACGGCGCTGTACCGAGCGCCCGGTGCCGGGGCCGTCAGCAAGCAACTCGACCACATCAACGCCGGCATGGCCGCGTTCATCGACCTCAGCCCGTTCCTGGTACTGGCCACGAGCGACGGCGCCGGCTCGATCGACGCGTCGCCCCGCGGCGGCCCACCCGGGTTCGTGCGTCGGCTCGACGAGCGTCACATCGCGATCCCCGATCTGAACGGCAACAACCGGCTCGACAGCTACCGCAACATCGTCGTCGCCGGCCGCGCCGGGGTCCTGATGGTGGTACCGGGCAAGACCGAGACGTTGCGGATCAACGGCCCGGCCGCGATCACGACCGACCCCGATCTCCTCGCCGGCTTCACCGACGAGCTGCGCACCCCCAAAGCGGCGATCGTCATCGAGACCGCCGAGATCTACGGACACTGCGCCAAAGCCTTCCAGCGGGGCCACCTCTGGGACGAGTCGACGTGGGCGGCGCTCGATGCGGCGCCCGACCTGGCGACGATGTACTCGGGCGTGTGGAACGTCGACGAGACGACGATCCGTGACGGGTTGGCGGCCGACTACGAACTCGGCCTCGCCGCCGACTGACGGCGCGGCCCGGCCGGTCTGCCGGGGCGATCGATCAGGCCGAGACGCCCTCGTGCACCCACACCGGGGTCTCGAGCGGCATGATGCCCGTCTCCCAGATCCAGTCCATCGCCGGCACGCTCACCCGGACACAGCCGTGTGACGCCGGGTAGTCGGGCACGTGGTTGGACCCGTGGACGGCGATCCCGCCGGTGAAGTACTTCGGCCGGTAGATCTCACCGAGGTCGCCTTCCCACCAGCCTTCGGCACGCTCGCGGTACACGTCGTGGAGCCCGTTGCGGGTGACCGAGTCGCCCCGCTGGATCTCGCCGGGCGTGTTCTGGTCGGGCTCCTCGTACGGGATCTCGCTGCCGCTCGACGCGTTGAGGATCCACTCGGTCTTGCCGTCGATCACGAACATCAGCAGCTGCAAGCCCTTGTCGATCTCGACCAGGGTGCCGGCGTCGGCACGACCGTGCGGACGCTCGGTGACCGCGGTCAGCGCGGCCGCGGTCTCGTCGCCGAGCACGCCGTCGGTGGCGAGACCGTAGAACTTCTGGAATGCCATGACCGCTTGCGAGGTCGTGAGGTTGTAGTCGCCGTCGGCGGCGTCGAGCCAGAAGCCGAGTTCGAGGAGTCGTTCCTCGGCGCGGCGGGTCTCGTCGCCGTCGCTCTGGCCGACACCCACGATCGGCGGGTCGGCCGGCGGCACCGCGATCTTGTTGACCGGGATCGTCGTGGTGGTCTCGACCGGCACGGTCGTGGTCGGAGCGGGCCGGGTGGTGGCGGGTTCGGTCGTCTCCGGCGCCGGGAGTGTGACCACCGCGGTCGTGGTGGTCGCCGGTTCGGTGGTGGCCGGCACGACACGGACCGGAGCCGGTGCGGTGCTCGCGATCGACGTGGACGCGCACGCAGGGAGCAGGACGACGGCCGCAACAGCGGCGAGGTACCCCGATCTCACCTGCATGATGTGACCCAAACTTAGCGAGCCTCGGGGAACTCCCGCGGGCGGTTCCGCCGGTTTCTCCGCGAAATCGCTCAGAAATTCTGTCATAACAGTGTTCCTCAACCCGCCTCGACCGGGCGCTGTTCCCCCCGGGCGGCACCGCTGTCACCCGGTCAGGTCACGAGCGTGGCCAGCATGGTCGGTCCGCGCTCCAGCGCCGAGGGGTCGTAGCGGTCGAGCAGCTCGCCGACGGTCACCCGCTCGTCCGACGCCGCCAGGCCCAGCGAACGCCCGAGTGTGCCGAGCACCGCCTCGGCCGACCACCCCTCGGCGGCGAGATCAGCGAGCGTGACCGCGCCATGACGCTTGGCGAGCCGCCGGCCATCGGCGCCGAGCACCAGGGGGACGTGGAGATACTCGGGCACCTCTCCGCCGAGCAGTCGGTACAGCAGCACCTGGCGAGGGGTCGACGACAGCAGATCGTCGCCGCGCACGACCTGGGTGACCCCCTGGGCGATGTCGTCGACCACGACCGCGAGGTTGTAGGCGGGCACACCGTCGGCACGGGCGAGCACCACGTCGTCGACCGCACCGACGAACTCGCCCGCCAGCACGTCGTGCACCGTGATCGACTCGCCCTCGGTCCGCAACCGAAGCGCCGGCGTCCGCCCCGAGGCCCGACGAGCCCGACGTTCGTCGTCGGTCAGGTCACGACAGGTACCGGGATACGCGCCGTCGGGCAGATGGGTGTGCGGGGCACTCGCCGCCGCCTCGATCTCCGCCCGGATCTCTCGCCGCGTGCAGAAGCATTCGTACACGCGCCCGTCGGCACGAAGTCGCCCGATCTCGGCGCGGTACCGGTCGAACCGGTCGCTCTGCCGCACGACCTCGCCGTCCCAGTCGAGGCCGAGCGCGGCGAGGTCGGCGAGCTGACGATGTTCGTGTTCGACCGACGACGTGACCCGGTCGAGATCCTCCATCCGCACGAGGAACGCGAGACCGGCCGAGCGTGCCGCGAGCCACGCCACCAGCGCGGTGCGCAGGTTGCCCAGGTGGAGATCGCCGGTGGGCGAGGGTGCGAAACGGCCGGCCACCGCGCCATTCTGGTGGCTGTGGTCGGTCGTCGCGATCCCGAGCGTCAGTCGAACCGCCGCGAGCGGATGGAACGCATCCTCGAGCGCGACGGTGACGAGTGCGTCTGGTGTCGACGTCCGCTCGACGTCGGCCTGGTCGCCGCGACGACCGAGCACCTGATCCCGCGCATCAAGGGCGGACCGAGCTGGATCGAGAACGAGCTCGCTGCCTGCCGTCGCTGCAACGGCGAACGCGGCCATCGCACGCCGGGCGACTGGTTCGACGAGTGCGAACGACGCGGCTGGCAACCGAACCTCGCCACCATCGTGCGCGCGCTCCATGCCCTCGACGAGGCGATCGCACGTCGCGGCGGTCAACGGCGGGCGCGCCCGTACCTGGCCGCGCAACTCCGCCGCCTCGACCCCGGTGCCCGACGGGCGTCCGGTTCGTGACGTCTGGATGTCGACTCGACGAAACGCCCGGACGTCGGCGCGCCCGGCCCCTAACATGCGTCGCCATGGAGTGCCCCACCTGCGGACGCAGCGTCGAATCGGGTGACCGGTTCTGCAATGGATGCGGCACATCGCTCGAGGGCGTCACCGACACGACCCAGATCGTCGCCATCGTCGATGACGTCGATGAGGGTGGCACCACGGCCGACGTCGATGCCGACACCCCGCCCGCCGGGCTGCCGCCGGTCATCGTCGACGCGTCCGACGACGTCGACCTCGC
Organism: Ilumatobacteraceae bacterium; assembly: GCA_033344875.1. Taxonomy (NCBI): domain Bacteria; kingdom Bacillati; phylum Actinomycetota; class Acidimicrobiia; order Acidimicrobiales; family Ilumatobacteraceae; species Ilumatobacteraceae bacterium. The sequence goes on from JAWPMO010000001.1 coordinate 2,990,522, forward strand.
CCCGACCGAACTCGTCACCATCGACACCGGCGACGATGAACTCGTCGACGAACCGGCGTGGGCCGCGACCGGCTCGCTCCCGGTGACGACCCCCGACGAGGCGGCGACCGTCACCGGTGACCTGCCGGCAACCGAGCCGATCACCGAGGTCTGGATGGAGCAGGTCGCCGACGAGCCTGCCGCCACCACCCCGTACGACTTCACCGAACGAGAACCGGTCGCGATCACCGGTGAGATCGAGAGCCAGGTCGATGCCACCGCGACGATGCCGGTCGTCCCGGCCGCTGCACCGGCGCCGCCACCACGATTCGGTTTCAACCTGATCCTGCTGATCTCGCTCGCGACCGGCATCGTGGCACTCGTCGCGCTGTTCGGGAACATCCTCACCATCACGAGCGACACCCGCCTCGTGCAGACCGACGACACCCCCGCCGGTTTCCGCACCGGCACGTGGATCCTCGACGACCTCGCCGACAACCTGTCGATCGCCGGATTGATCGCCGTCGTCGCGATGGTCGCCGGCGGTGTCGCCTCCGGCTTCCGATGGCGATGGGGTTCCGGTCTCGCCGGCGGTGCCGGACTGGCGATGGCCGGCCTCGCTGCAGTCGCCGTCGGGCTCGCCCAGTTCCCGATCGACACGGCCCACGCGTTCGCCCGGGTGCCGGCCGACGACCCGTTCGTCCTCACGATCACCCGAGATCTCGGCTACTGGCTCCTGCTCGCCGTCGGCGCCCTCGGGATCGTGCTGTTCTTCGCCTCGGTCAACGACGCGTTCGGCGATCGCCGCGCCGGACTCAATCCGTGGATCGCCGCGCTCGGCGCACTGGCGATCGTCGTCGCAGCCGCCGGCCCCCTGCTCCCCGAGAACCAGGCGATCTTCAGCGACAACTGGTACCTGATCGAAGGCGTCGGCGAAGCGTCCGCCCTCCTGCTCGTGGGCCGCCTCGTCCAACTCGGACTCTTCGTGATCGGCGGTGTCGTCGGCTTCCTGTCCGTGCGCCGATGGGGGCTGGGACTCGCGGTCGGCGCATCGCTCCCGGGTCTGTGGCTCGTGATCAGCACGCTGCTCGACGTCGGCGACCGCCCCGTCGGGCTCGGGTTCCGGAACCCTGGCGCGGTCGACATGCACGTCCACGGCGTCACGATCATCGGCACGAGCGCCGTCATCGCCATGATCGTCCTGGCCCTGATCGGCGCCTACGATCAGGGCGTCCGCGAGCGTCGCTGACCCGGCGCCGCCCCTCGGGGCCGCCACCTCGTGCGCGAGACTGCGACGGTGACACAGATCGAGTTCCGGAGTGACAACGCGGCCGGGGTCGCCCCCGAGATCGTGCAGGCCGTCGCCGACGCCAACGTCGGTTCCGCGATCGCCTACGGCGACGACGACGTCACCGCTCGTCTCCACGACGTCGTCCGCGAGGTGTTCGAACACGACACCGCACGCGTGTTCCCGGTCACCAGCGGCACGGCCGCCAACGCGCTCGCGCTGACGGCGATGTGCCCACCATGGGGCGCCGTGCTGTGTCACGAGACCGCCCACATCCTCAACAGCGAGGGCGGTGCGACGTCGATGCTCGGCGGGGGCGCCGTCATGCGTGCCGTCGGTGGCGGCGACTATCGCGTCCGGCCCGACGAACTGCGGGCGACGCTCGCCGGCGTCCGCTGGGGAGACCCGCACCATTCCCAGCCGGCGGTGCTGTCGCTGACCTCGCCGACCGACATGGGCACGATCTACGCGGTCGACGAGATCGCCGAACTCGCCGAGATCGCCGGGGGCCATGGGCTCAAGATGCACCTCGACGGTGCTCGGATCGCCAACGCCCTCGTCGCGCTCGGGTGCACACCGGCCGAACTGACCTGGAAGGCCGGCATCGACGCGGTGTCGCTCGGATGCACCAAGAACGGGGCGCTCTCGTCCGAGGCGATCGTCGTGTTCGACGACGCGATCGCCGACGAACTCGTCTATCGGACCAAACGATCCGGCCACGTCACGTCGAAGATGCGGTTCCAGTCGGCGCAGGTGATCGCCTACCTCACCGACGACCTGTGGCTCCGCCTCGCCGGCAACTCCAACGCCCGGATGAAGCGATTGGCCGCCGGCCTCGAGCCGCTGGGGGTCCGGTTCGTCAACCGACCCGACGTCAACATGCTGTTCGCCGACGTCGGCGACGAAGCCGCTCGGGCGATGGCTGACGCCGGGATGCTCTTCTACGAGGCGAGCGGTGGCGTGATCCGGCTCGTGACGAGTTGGCAGACCACCGACGACGACATCGACCGGGCGCTCGACATCGCCGCGACCGCGTTGTCGGGCTGACCGTCACGATGCGCAGTCGCGGTGGGCGTCGTCTCCGCCGACGAGCTGCCCACCACGACGATCCCGCATTCCCTGGTTCCCATGCGGGATCGTCGCGCGATCTCCGCCGCCCGTCCACCGATTTTCTCCGGAGGACGCCACGGAGCCATCGGAAGGTCCGGCGACCTACGGTGGCGGCCATGACCATCGGCCCGCTCTACGGCGCAGGCGCTCGCGCGATCCAGGACCAGTTCGACTCGCGGCGGCTCGCCGACCGACTGCACGACCTGACGGTCCACACCGAACTGACCGACGACGACACGGCGCTGATCGGCGCGCAGTCGACGGCGTGGGTGTCGACCGTCGACTCCGACGGGTGGCCCGACGTGTCGTACAAGGGCGGCGACGTCGGCTTCGTGCGGGTCGTGTCGCCGACCGAGTTGCGGATCCCCGCCTACGACGGCAACGGGATGATGCGCACCCTGGGCAACATCGTCGACACCGGTCGGGTCGCCCTGCTGTTCGTCGACCATGACCGGCCGTGGCGACTCCGCCTCCACGGCGAGGCGACCGTGTCGACGACGGAGGTCGACGTCGGCGCATTCCACGGCGCCTTCGCGGTGATCACCGTGAGCGTCGCACGCGTCTTCCCCAACTGCGGGCGCTACATCCATCGCGACGAGGTGTCGGCGAACGTGCCGCGGGTCGGCCACGAACCTCCGGTGCCCGACTGGAAGACCTACGACGTCATCAACGACGCACTCCCGGCGCACGACCCGGCGCGCCGCGCCGCCGGCGACCGCTGATGCGTCGACGTTTGCGAACCCCGATCCGGGGCACCATCGGCGCATGGGAACGCTTTTCGTCATCCTGCTGGTCGTCGTCGGCATCGTGCTGCTGTTCGCGCTGATCGAGCTGATCTTCTGGCTCGCCGTGATCGCGATCGTCGCGATCGCCGCGCTGGTGGCATGGCGCCGCTGGGGCCGACCGTTCGTCGACCGCGCCGCCACCTGACCGGACCGATCACCGATCGGACGCTCCTGCGTGGGTAGTCTCCAGCAGATGAAGTCGCTCGGCGTGCACCACGTGTCGATCAACGTGTCGAACCCCGATCGGAGTATCGCGTTCTACACCGACGTACTCGGCGGGACGGTCCGCACCGACCGGCCGGACTTCGAGATCGGAGGCGCATGGATCGACTTCGGCGCCGCTCAGGTCCACCTCATCGAAACCGACGTTCCCCCGAACATGGGTCAACACTTCGCGATCCTGGTCGACGATGTCGATGCCGTCGTTCGCGAGCTGCGGGCGAAGGGGTACCAGGTCGAGGATGCACGGGTGGTCGGACCCGACCGCCAGACCTTCATCGACGACCCGGACGGCAACCTGATCGAACTCCACCAGATCGGAACAGCGACGTCGTGACCTCTCGGTTCGCGAGCGCCGAGCCCTGGACCGCGACGTCCGATGTCGCGGCAGCCGAGAACGCCGGCTGCTGACCGCTGATCACTTCCAGGGTGACCTGCTGTGGGCAGGTGTGCTCACGGCGGTCCCGACACGCCGAGCGCGATCGCGACCTGGAACGGGAGAGCGACGCTGACACCGACCGCGACCAGCCCGAGCATCGCCCAGCGCGGCGGCGACACCCCCCGCCGGGTGGAGTTGTCGATCAGTGCAACGGCCGGCAGCACGAACAGCGTCGCCGCGTGCAGGATCCCGAGCGCCAGCAGCAGACCGGCGATCCGGAACGACGCCTCGGCGAGCTGACCCGACAATCGTTCCGCGATCAGTTCGGGCCCGAACTCGAACTGAGCAGTGAGCAGGACGTATCCGGTGCCGACGAGATAGAACGCGAGGTCCATCAAACGGAGCAACGCTCGCGGGACGGCTGAACCACGCGGCCACAGATCGTCGACGTAGCCGCGTCCGAATCGACGGATCGCCGGGCCCAGCGCCAGCAGCAGCACGACGAGCACCACCCACTCCAGGAGTTCCATCGTCGCCCGGTGGACGTAACCCTGACGCGGTCCCGGACTGTCCTGCATCGCCACGACCCCGGCGACGACGACCGCGGCGAAGGTGACCACGGCGGCGACGGCGGACGCCACGACCCGGCGCCGATGGCGTCGATCCTCCTCGATCGAGTGCACCACTCGGGTGAAGAGGTCGGGGGTGGGTTCGGGGCGAGCCGACGTCTGGAACACCTCGATCAGGCGCTGTTCGACGTTCATCGATCGTCCTCCAAGACGCGCTCGAGCGCAGCGAGCGCCCGGCGACAGTGGGTCTTCACGGAGCTCTTCGAGATGCCGAGCGTGTCGGCCGTCTCGGATTCGGAGTACTGCAGGTAGTAGCGAAGGACGACGCACGCCCGTTGCCGTTCGGGCAGGAGGCGAACCGACGTGAGCACCGCCCGACCTGCCGCCACGTCGAGCGCCTCGTCTTCGAGACCTGTCTCGACGCCGGACCGATGCGTCGTCGCTCGGTGGCGCAGCGACATCAGACCCCGTCGGTTGTGATCGCGAGCCAAATTGATCACGATCGACCGGAGGAAGGCGGGGGCCCGACCGAGGTCGCGGATCGATCCGGCCGAACGATGGAGCCGGATGAACGCCTCCTGCACGAGGTCCTCGGCGGCCGCCTGATCGTCGCAGAACATTCGTGCGAGGTGGACGAGTGACCGGGCTTCGGTGGCGAACAGGTCGGCGACGAGCGCATCGGCGTCGACCTGCGTGACGGTGGAGGTCGCCACCGTCAGTTCGGCGTTCACGACCCGCCACCGGGGTCGCTGCAGGGGGAGGCGATCGCTCGCCACCCCCTGCCGCTCGCCACCGTGTTCATGACAGGTCGACGCATGCCAATCGGATCGACGTGTTCGCCGGGTGGTGGATCACGACCGACTGCGCTTCGGGGCGAGCCCGGAACGCGTGGAACGCCCTGCCCGAGCCGCGACCTCTGTCGTCGGTGGTGACGGTCGGCCACATTTCGTTGGTCGCGTCGACCGGCCCGGACACCGTGTTCTGGTAGTGCCCGCCTCCCGGCGGCGTCGACGAACACGGCTGATTGTGGACATGGGTCGGGTAGGTCGTGTCCGGTGCGAGCCCCTTGACCTCGACGTACACGGCGGTGGCATCGGCGAAGCGGAACATGATCGCCCCGCCCTTCACCTCGTCGTGGACGCCGTCGGCGTCATGGGGCAGGGTCTGGAAGCGGCCGTTGGTGACCTCGAGCGACCTCCCGTTGTGAGCGTCGACCGGCGCAGCGGAGGCTGCGAGGCCGGTCGCCGTCAGGATGATGAGCGTGAGCACCTTCTTCACGGGCGACTCCTTTCGTGTGGGTGGCTCCGAGGAGCCGGATCCCGGTGTCGGACCGGTGCCGTGGCGAGCGTGCGACCGATTCGTGCGCGGCGGACGCCGCGCGGGGTGTGTCAGGCGGCGCGCGGGCCGGCGACCTCGTCGTCGAGACGTTTGTTGAGCGTGAACACCCGACCGATGATCGGCAGGCTGAGGACGTTGAGGCCGTGGAGCAGTCCCATCAGGAGGACCATGCCGCCGAGGCGGGCGACGGAGCCCTGGATCTGCTGAGCATTGACGGTGTCGGCCCAACCCGTATCCGGCTCCCACTTGATGACGAACAGGATGTAGGCGCCGAAGATCATGTAGTAGGCGAAGTCCATGAGCACGAGGTAGCTCTTACCCGTGCGCGGGTTCGCCTGGAACACGTCGGCCGCGTACGCCTTGCCGAACCGCTTGATCAGCGGACCGAGCACCCCGATCACCACGAACATCGCGGCCACGAAGACCAGTTCCAGAATCCACCAGTCCATGTCGTCTCCTCTCGATCCGCCACGCATGGCGCAGCACGGACACTTGGACAGACGAGCGCCGAGCCGATTCGGGTGACAGGAACCGTTCGACGCCGAAGCGCGCCCCACCCATCAGGTTCCTCCGACACGCCGGCCGGGTCAACGTCGGCTCAGCGTTCGAGGACGCGCAGGGCCTCGCGCGCCAACACCACACCGATTCGCGTTCCGGGGGTCGGTACCGACGACGCACCGTCGTTCGACAGCACCACCTCGAGCTCCTGACCGTCGACCGCGACACGAACGTGCGTGGTCGAACCGACGAACGCCACGTCGTCCACCACCCCGAGGACACGATCCGCGGACGGGTCGGCGATGGGGTCGGTCAACGCCAGTCGCTCCGGGCGGGCGAACACGGTGCAGACGCCACGAACGCTTCCGGTACTCGCCGGCAACGTGCGGCCGAGCACCTCGACCTCGCCGTTGCTCGTCACGACACCGGGCAGCAGATTCGCGAGACCGAGGAAGTCGGCCACGTAGGTGGAGTTGGGTACGTCGTAGACCTCCTGCGGTGGACCGACCTGTTCGATCGTGCCCTCGCGCATCACCGCGAGGCGATCGCTCATGGTGAGCGCCTCCTCCTGATCGTGCGTCACGTACACGAACGTGATGCCGACCTCGCGATGCAACTCTTTCAACTCGAACTGCAGGGCACGACGCAGCTTGGCGTCGAGTGCGCCCAGCGGCTCGTCGAGCAGGAGTACCCGCGGTCGTAACACGAGGGCGCGGGCGAGCGCCACGCGCTGCTGCTGGCCGCCGGAGAGTTGATGCGGTCGACGACCACCGAAGTCGGAGAGCCGGACGAGTTCGAGCGCCTCGCCGACCCGGCGGCGACGCTCGTCCTTCGAGCAGTTCTGGAACCGGAGCCCGAAGCCGACGTTGTCGGCGACCGTCATGTGCGGGAACAGTGCGTAGTTCTGGAACACCGTGTTGACGGGCCGCCGCTCTGGAGCGACGCCGGCGATGTCGACCCCGTCGATCAGCACCGCGCCCGCCTCGTTCTCCTCGAACCCGCCGATCAGTCGCAGCGTGGTGGTCTTGCCGCACCCCGAGGGTCCGAGCAACGAGAAGAACTCACCAGCCTCGACCGTGAGGTCGATGCCTTTGAGCACCCGCTGCGAGCCGTAGGACTTCATCAGCGAGACGAGTTCGACCCGCCCACCGACCCGTGCCCGGGGTTCGGTCACATCGTGCGTCATCGGCATCGCGTGTGTTCTAGCGCATCCACCGAAGGCCTCGATCACCGACCGCCCCTCGGCCGCTCGGGTGCGTCACGTGACGGCACCGACGTCGAACAGCTCCGACGCTCGCTCCGACGTCGCGCCGAGGAGCTCGCCGAGCCTCCGGGTGTTCTCGACCAGGCGGGCGCCGTCGTCGGGCGTGTGCGCGACCGACAACGTCCACGACTCGCTCTTCGCCCACGGCGCCAGGAACACGCCGCCGTTGTGCTGGACGAGATAGTTGAGGTGACTGACCGCCGTGTCGATCGCCAGGAACTCGCGGTAGTTCGTGGCCGGGCGGTCGTGGACGACGACCGAGCCCTTGAAGCCGTGCACGATGCCGTACGAGGGCAACCCGTGCGCGGCCAGTACCTCGGTGCAACCGTCGAACATCTCGCGCCCGAGCGTCTCGGCCCGCTCGTACGTGTCGGGCGTCAGCACCTCGGTGAGCACCGCCCGTGCCGCAGCCATCGTGAGCGGGTTGCCGTTGAACGTGCCCACTTGGGCGTACCGGCCGTCTCCGATCGCGCTCATCACGTCGTCGGTCCCTCCGACCGCTCCGCACGGCACACCACCGCCGAGCGCCTTCGCCAGACAGATGATGTCGGGGGTGACGCCGAACAGTTCGGTCGCTCCGCCGTAGGCGACGACCATGCCGGTCTTGACTTCGTCGAACGTCAGCAGCGCGCCGTGCCGGTGGACGAGATCGCGAAGCCCCTCGAGGTATCCGGCCACCGGTGGGATGATCCCGGCGTTCATCATCATCGGCTCGATGATCATGCCGGCGACCCGATCGGGATGGTCGGCGAACACGCGCTCGACCGCGGCGAGGTCGTTGAAGGGCACGATGCGCACGAGGTCGGCGATCACCTTCGGGATGCCGGGTCCCGGCTCGCGGAGCGGATCGTCGAGGGGGCCCAGTTCGCCCAGCGATCCCCACAGCGACACGTTCACGAGGTCGTGGTGTCCGTGGTACGAACCCTCGACCTTGATGATCAGGTCGCGTCCGGTGATCGCCCGCATGAGGTGGATCGCGTCCATCGTCGATTCGGTGCCGGAGTTGTTGAAGCGCCACTGCGGCAACCCGAACCGATCGGCGAGCGCCTCGGCGACCACGATCGCGTCCTCGACCGGCTGTGCGAAGTGGGTCCCCATCGTGACCCGCCGCTGGACCGCTTCGACCACGGCCGGGTTGGCGTGGCCCACCACGTTGACGCCGTAGCCCGCGTGGTAGTCGACGTACTCGTTGCCGTCGACGTCCCACACATGGCTGCCCTCGCCGCGTTCGACCCACATGGGGATCGGGCGAGTGCTCGACCAACTCGACGTCACACCGCCCGGCATCGAGTGGAGCGCCCGGTCGTACAGCTCGGCTGACCGTCGGTTGCGGTCGACGAACCGAGCCTCTTCTTCGCGGATTCGGTCGTCGATCGTCGTCGTCTCGGTACTCATGGCGATGCGGACCTCGGGGCCGCTCTTGTCCTGACTGACCAGTCAGTCTAGAATCTGATCACTCAGGCGACAAGGGCGACGCATGCACACCACCCACCACCTCCACGACGACGTCCCGCCGCAGCAGGGCCTCGCCCCCACCCTGACGTCTGCCGACTACTGCGACCCGGCGATCTTCGAACTCGAGCGGCGGAACATCTTCCACGCCGGGTGGATGTTCGTGTGCCACGCCGACGGACTCCCGGCCGGCACGCGGCGTGTGTTCGATCTCGCCGGCGAGTCCGTGATCGTCACCCGCGACCGCGACGGAGCGATCCACGCCTTCGCCAACGTCTGCCGTCATCGGGGATCCGAACTCTGCGCCGCCGGCAACGTGCCGGCCACCGGCAACATCCGCTGCGGGTACCACGCGTGGACCTACTCGCTCGACGGAACACTCGTCGCGACCCCTCGCGTCGACGACGAGTTCGACCGCGCCGAGTACGGGCTGTGGACCCATCACGCCGACGTCTGGAACGGGTTGGTCTTCGTGTCGGTCGCCGAACATCCGCCGTCGCTCGCCTCGTGGCTCGATCGATGGTCGCCCGGCATCGACGACTTCGCCCACGTCCCGGTCGCCGACTACCGGATCGGGCACCGCACCGAGGCCGTCGTCGCCGCGAACTGGAAGATCTTGATCGAGAACTACAACGAGTGTCTCCACTGCGCGGTCGTCCACCCCGAACTGGTCGACGTCATCCCGCTCTACCGCTCCGGCCACGTCGTCGACCCGGCGCGCGACGACGACATCGTCGACCTCCGGCCGGGCGCACGGGCGCTGACCGCCGACGGCCAGACGACGTTGTCGCCACTCCCCGGGATCGCACCCAACGCCGAGTACAGCGGTCTCGTGTTCTTCCCGAACCTCGAGTTCGACCTCACGCCGACCAACCTCGCGGTGACGGCGCTCTTCCCGGTCTCCGCCGAGCGGACCGTGGTGGTCGCCGAGTACCTGTTCGCCGCCGACGACGTCGACCGCGACGACTTCGATCCCTCGCCCGAGGTCGATCTGAACGAACTCGTCGGCGCCCAGGACTTCGCGGTCTGCGAGATGGTCCAGCGCGGCGTGTCGTCGCGCTCGTTCGCCGGCGGGGGCCTGACCGCAAAGGACTCGTACGTCACCGAGTTCGTGCACCGGTACCTCGACATCCGGAGCCAGGGCGCACACGATTGAATCGAGACCTGGCACCGCCGGGTCACAACTGAAAATTGGGGGAACGGATGGTTACGACCCGACGGGAGTTCATCGGCCACGCGGCCGGGTTCGGCGTCATGCTCGGAGCCGGCGTCCCGCTGCTCCAGGCATGCGGTGGTGACGACGACACGGGTGGCGGCGCTGTCACCGACGCCATCGACGACGGGCTCGAACCCGAGGCCGGTCCACTGCGCGTGTACAACTACGCCGACTACGTCAACCCCGACACGGTCGCCGCCTTCGAAGCGCAGTACGGCGTCACGGTCGAGATCACGACCTTCGACGTCGACGCCGAGGCGATCACCAAACTCGCCAACGGTTCGGTCGACGTCGACGTGCACAACTCGGCGGCACCGAACACGCTCGACCGCCTCATCGCGGGCGGTCTGCTGCAGCCGCTCAACAAGTCGTACCTCACGAACTTCTCCAACGTGCTGCCGTCGTTCACCAGCCCGTGGTACGACGAGGGTTCGACCTACACCGTGCCGTACACCGTGTTCTCGTCGGGGATCGCCTACCGGAGCGACCGCATCGACCCGGCGAAGGTCGAGGAGATGGGGTGGGACATCCTCTGGGACCCGGCCCACCAGGGCGTCACGTCGATCCTCGACGACTACCGCGAGGGCATCTCCATGGCGCTCCTGCGTCGGGGCATCACCGACGTGAACACCACCGACACCGCGCAGATCGAGCAGGCCGGAGCCGACCTCGCCGAACTCGTCGACCTGATGAACATCAAGGTCAACATCGAGGCGTACAAGGACATCCCCGAAGGCGCGACCGACCTGGCGCACACCTGGAGCGGCGACATGCTGGCAGGGGTCTGGTACATGCCGGAGGGCACCGATGCGTCGGTGCTCGGCTGGTGGTACCCGCCCGACGGTGTCGGCGTCGTCAACAACGACTGCATGGCCGTCACCGCCTCCGCCAAGAACCCGGTGCTCGCGCACCTGTGGATCAACTTCCTGCTCGACGCCGCCAACGCCGAGGAGAACTTCGGCTGGAACGGCTACCTGCCGCCGATCCAAGGCCTCGACGCCGACTACCTGATCGAGAACGAGTACGCGCCGGAGAATCTCCGGTCGGCGGTGCTCACCGACGACATCATCGGCAAGGGGCTCCGATTCGAGCCGCTCGACACCGACACCGACCGCGTCTGGGAAGAGACCTGGTCGAGGTTCACCGCCGGCTGATCGGTGGGTGGCGCACTCGACTACCCGCCGAGGACCGGGCCGCCATCCGCGCGCGTCCGCGCTGGGTTCTGGGCCGCGCTGGCGACGCCGGGCACGCTCTGGTTGGTCGCGCTGTTCGTGATCCCGTCGTATGCGATCTTGGCGGTCGCGTTCGGGGGGATCGACCCGATCCTGCGCACCACCGACCCCGAGTGGAACCCATTGGCGTGGGAGTTCGACACGATGCGCCACGTCCTCGACCGGGTGTTCACCGACGACCTCCGTCGCGTGTTCGCCCGCACCGGGCTGTTCGTCCTGGCGTCGCTGGCCGGCTGCTGTCTGATCGGCTACCCCGTCGCGTACTACGTCGCCAGGTCAGCGCACCGCTCACGCGGACTCCTGCTCGCGCTGCTGGTGCTGCCGTTCTGGATCAGCTACCTGATGCGGATGCTGGCCTGGGTCAACCTGCTCCAGACCGACGGCTACATCAACCGTGTGCTCGGCTGGCTCCAACTCGGATCGTCGCGAAACTGGCTCGACGGTGACTGGCCGACCGTCGTGTTCGGCCTGATCTACGGCTACATCCCGTTCTTCATCCTGCCGCTGTACGCCGCGCTCGAACGGCTCGACGGCAAGCTGATCGAGGCGTCGCGCGACCTCGGCGCATCGGCATCCTGGACGTTCCTGCGGGTCACGCTGCCGCTCTCGATTCCCGGGCTGATGGCGGCATCGGTGATCGTCGTGCTGCCGATGTGCGGTGACTACTACACCAACACCTACCTCACCGGCGGGTCGCCGCGCACCGAGATGGTCGGCAACCAGATCGAGTTCTTCCTGCGGGGATCGAGCCAGCCGCAGACCGGTGCATCACTCGTGATCGTGCTGATGGTGCTGCTGATGGTGTTGATGGCGTACTACCTCGTGACGATCGCCCGCTCGCAGCGCGAGGCGGCAGCCGCATGAAGCGCCGTCGGTTCGGGGCCCTCGCCGCAATCACGTGGCTCTACGTGCTGTGGTCGCTCGTGCCGGTGTTGATCGCCGTGCGGATCTCGTTCAACTCGGGCAAGAGCCGGTCCACGTTCCAGGCGATGTCTATGCGGTGGTACACCGACGACCCGGCCTCGGTCTGGCAGAGCAACGAGCTCCAGACCGCTTTGCTCAACACGCTGAAACTGGCCGGCCTGACGATGCTGATCGCGACCCCGCTCGGCGTCGCGATGGCGATCGGCCTGCAACGGTGGCGCGGCAAGATCTCACGCGGCGCGAACAATCTGATGCTGCTGCCGCTCGTGACGCCCGAGATCGTCGTCGGTGTCTCCCTGTTCCTCGTGTTCACCCAGATCTACACCGGCGTGCCGCGTGGGTTCACCACGCAGTTGCTCGGCCACGTCACGTTCACGATGTCGTACGTCGTGATCATCGTCCGCGGCCGACTGCTGTCGATCGGCATCCAGTTCGAGGAGGCCGCGCGCGACCTGGGCGCATCGCGCACGCAGGCGCTCCGGATGGTGCTCCTGCCGCAACTCGGGCCGGCGATCTTCGCCAGCCTGATGGTCGTGTTCGCCACGTCGGTCGACGACTTCGTGATCTCGTCGTTCCTGTCGACGGGAGCATCGACCGAGACGGTGCCGATCAAGATCTACTCGTCGGCGCGGGCCGCGGCGACCCCGAACGTGAACGCGCTCGCGACCGTGATGCTCGTGATCACGCTCCTCGCCGTCGTCATCGCCTGGCTGGTGATGCGTCTGTTCCGCCGAGGCGGCGTCGACGGTGACGCCAGCCTCACCAGCATGAGCATCTGAGGTGGGCTCGGCGTTGCGGTCAGATGGCCGCCGTCCCCGGTGATTCCACCGAGACCACATGGGCGGGGGCGTCGAACACCATCGTTCCGTCGGCAGTCACGAACCTGGCCAGGAGTTCCTCGGCCTCGGCCAGGATCTGCTCGATTCCCGATTCGTCGAGCTGCACGCCCATCACGGGCAGCCACCCGCGCAGATCGGCTTCGACCATCGACCTCACGCTCGGGAATCGGGCCGTCCCGTGCTGCGTGTCGATCGCGACGCGAGCGACGCCCGCCTCCTCGAACAACGACCGGAGTTCGTCGGTGTCGCCGAGCACGAACGGAGCCCGGAGCGCGTCGGCGGCCGCGTCGCCCGCTCGGCGACGAAGCAGGTCGACGGTGAGCGGGTACACCTCGGAACGATCGAGCGTCTCCCATACCGCCACCGCGACCCGGCCTCCCGGCCGCACACACCTCAGCATCTCGCGGATGGCCTGGACCCGGTCGGGGAAGAACATCAGTCCGAACTGGCAGACGACCGCGTCGAATTCGTCGTCGTCGAACGGGAGCGCGCCGGCATCGCCTTCGACCCATCGGACGCGGGGTTCGAGCTCCTCGGCGACCGCGAGCATCCCGGGTCCGATGTCGAGACCGTTCACCGCCCCGTCGGGGCCGACCGCTGACACGGCGGCTCGGGCCAGCACACCGGTGCCGCAGGCGACGTCGAGGACGCGGTCACCGGTCGAGACGGCCGCGGCGTCGAGCACCGGGGTGGTCCACTGACGGAAGAGCGCCTCGACGTGCAGGCCTTCGTAGGCCCACGCTGCCTCGACCGCTGCCGATTCGTCCGGTGCATCGTCTGCGCTCATCACGCCTCCTCGGATCCTGGTGGTTCACGGTACCGAACGCTGCCGGGCGCGTACAGCGAGTTTCTCCTTCACCCCGAGAGCTCAACCCCGAGGGCTCAGCCACCAGCCGGCAGTCCGGGCGGCGACATGACGAGCGTCAGCCGTGACGGCCGGCGGCGGCGATCTCTGCTGCCGCGCGGCGACCCGACATGTACGCGCCGTGCACCGTGCCGAAGTGACGCGGCACGGTGTGCTCACCGGCGAAGAACAGGCGGTCGGACCCGGGCCGGGCGAGCTGCGCCATGTCGGCGGGGCCGCCGCCGACCGGGACGTAGCTGTACGAGCCCGAGGCGAACGGGTCGTTGGTCCAGTCGGTCATGTGGACCGCGATCGGGTCGGGCGCGTCGGGGATCATCGTGCGCAGCACGTCGAGCGCCTTGGCCACTCGTTCGTCGAGGGAGCGGTCCGCTAGACCGGGGGTGGCGAGCGGGTTGTAGAACGCGATCAGGGTCGGCGCGCCGGCGTGGTACGACGTGTCGATCCAGGTCGGGAATCGGTGGTCGTCGGACACGAACGTCATCCGACGGGCCGAGGCCGGCCAGAACCGTTCGTCGAAGCGGAACACCGCCTTCTCGAGGTTCGCCATCGCGAGCCGGTCGGCTGCGGCTTCGTGCTCGGGGACCGCCGGAGTGAAGGCGACTCGACGTTGCTGGAGCACGGTCAGCGGCACGGTGACGACGACCCGGTCACCGTCGTACCGAGACGTCGCAGTCGTGACGACACAGCCGTCGGTGCCGTGGTCGACCGCCAGCACGGTTTCGCCGAGCCGGATGTCGAGTCCGGCCGCGAGATGTTCGACGAGCCGGGCGTAGCCGCCGGTGATCATCACGTTGCCGCCGGCATGGTCGACGTAGCCCGCGGTGCCGGGCACCGACACCCGGTCGGGCAGGCCGGCGATGTTCAGCGTCGCCTCGAGCCACTCGATCCCGAATCTGACGACGTCGGCCTGGTCGCCGGTGAGCCGCCGGTCTTGCACGTACCACTCGGCTGCGTCGTGGTACGTCGCCGACGGGCCGAGCGCGGCCGCCGCCTCGGCCGGGTCGAAGTCGGCCTGGCTCGCGACCAGCGTCGCTGCCACGTGCGCGGGCGCCCACCCCTCGCCGTCGACGAAGACGGTGAGGCCCATCCCCCACAGCCCGTCGTTCGCCCAGGTCAGGCCTGCCGAGCGGACCTCGTCGGCGAGCGGGTTGTCGATCGGCCCATGGATCCACGAACCGCCGAGGTCGATCGCTGCACCGCCGACGTCGGCCGTCCAGGTCCGGCCGCCGACGCGGTCGCGGGCGTCGAGCACCGTCACATCGGCGCCGTGCCGCGCGAGGTCGCGAGCCGCGGTCAGCCCCGACACGCCCGCGCCCACGACGATCACCCGCATCCGACGACCCACTAGCTGTGATGACCGGGAACGTTGTCCCTGGCGGGATGGGATTGTTGGTCCGCTGAATAGGTGAGCCCTCCGAGCGAGGCTGTGTGTCTTCGACAACGCACACCACTCGCAAGGAGAGCTCGATGGGACACGCTAGAACCCAACACCCGAACGCGTCACTGACACCGCTCGGTCGCCGCAAGATGATTGCCTGTGTGATCGATCGGGGCTGGACGATCGAAGCCACTGCGGAACGGTTCCAGGTCGACGCGAAGACAGTTCGGAAGTGGCGGGACCGGTTCGTCGCCGAAGGGTCGTCGGGTTTGTTGGATCGTTCGTCGCGGCCGCACCGTTCTCCGAGCGCAACACCTGATGATTGTCGGCGGCGGATCATCGAGCTGCGTCAACAGCATCGGTGGGGTGCTGCCCACATCGGGTTCGAGGTTGGTCGGGCCAGTTCCACGGTGCAGAAGATCCTCATCGCCGAGGGTCTTGGCCGGCTCGACTCCGGTGATCGTGCCACCAAGGACTCGGTCGTGCGCTATCAGCGCGATCGGCCCGGTGAGCTGGTCCACGTCGACGTCAAGAAACTCGCTGGCATCCCCGACGGTGGCGGTTGGCGAATCCACGGCAAAGGCAACGCCCCCACGGCGAAACGGTCAACTACCGGTTACAGGTTCCTGCACTCGGCGCTCGATGACCGCACCCGCCTCGTCTACTCCGAGATCCACGCCAACGAACAAGCCGTCACCGCCGTCGCCTTCTGGCACCGAGCGAACACCTGGTTCAACGCTCACGGCATCACCGTCGAACGAGTGCTGACCGACAACGGGTCCTGCTACAAGAGTCACCTGTGGCGAGACACGCTGCTCGCTGCCGGGATCACCCCGAAACGGACACGACCGTTCCGACCCCAGACCAACGGCAAGATCGAACGCTTTCACCCGAATCCTGCTCGAGGAATGGGCCTACATCCGCGACTGGCACAGCGACGACGAACGCTCAGTCGAGTACGACCACTTCGTGCACTTCTACAATCACCACCGAGCACACGGCGCACTCGGATGGTCAACACCAATCGACACGCTCAAGGACAACGTCCCCGTCATGCACAACTAGCTGTACACCTGGCCGGCGAGGTCGGCGAGGATCCGCTGGCTGGCGAGCTTGCCGGGGCCACCGCTGACGCAGCCACCGGGATGGGTGCCCGAGCCGCACTGGTAGTAGCCGTCGATCGGGGTGCGGTACTGGCTCCAGCCCGGTGCCGGCCGGAAGAAGTACATCTGTGGTGCGAGGAACTCACCGTGGAAGATGTTGCCCTCGGGCAGCCCGGCGACGGTCTCGATGTCGAGCGGCGTCACGATCTCACGCTGCAGCACGAGGTCGCCGAAGCCGGGGAAGAACGACTCGAGCGTGTCCTGCACGTTGTCGGCCATCTGCTCACGCTCGGTCGTCCAGTCGCTGCCCCTGAGTTCGTAGGGGGTGTAGTGGACGAAGCACGACATCACGTGCTTGCCGGGCGGCGCCATGTCGGGGTCGATCGTCGACTGGATCGCACCGTCGATGTAGGGGCGTGTCGAGTACCAGCCGTACTTCGCTTCGTCGAAAGCCCGTTCGAGGTACTCCATCGACGGCCCGATGTTGGTGAATCCGCGGAACATGTCGCCGCGCTCGCCGAGCGACGGGTACTTCGGGAGCCCGTCGAGCGCGAAGTTCACCTTCGACGATGTGCCCTGGTAGCGGTAGCGACGGAGGCTGTCGACGAGGTCGGTCGGCAGCTCGCGCTGGTCGACGAACTTCGTGAACGTGCGTCGCGGGTCGGCGGCCGACACGACCACCTTCGCTCGGAGTTCGGTGCCGTCGGTCAGTGCCACGCCCAGCGCCTTGCCGTTGGACGTGATCACCTGTTCGACCTCGGCGCCGAGCCGGATGTCGGCACCGAACCCCTCAGCGGCGCGGGCGAGCACCTGGGTGAAGCCACCGTTGCCGCCCTTGTGGAACGCCCACGAGCCGTAGTGGCCGTCGTGTTCGCCCATCCCGTGGAACAGCAGCACGAGCCCGGAGCCCTGCGACATCGGACCGACCTTGGTGCCGATGATGCCCGACGACGCGAGGTAGCCCTTGATGATGTCGCTCTCGAAGTAGTCGTCGAGGAAATCGGCCGCGCTCCCGGTGAGGAGACGCACCAGGTTGTGGAGCACGGTCGGCTCGATGCCGCGCATGTGTTTGGCGAGGTCGGCGAGTTCCGCCAGGCCCTCGGGTGACGTCGCGAAGATGTCGGGTGGCGCCTTGTCGAAGAGCGGCTTGACCGCCCGTACGACCATCTCGATGTCGTGGCTGTACTGGTCGTACGCATCGGCATCGTGTTGCGAGTGGCGGGCGATCTCGATGATGTTCTCGTTGCGGTCCTGACCCATCACGAGCGCGTCGCCGTTCTCCATCGGGCAGAACGACGACGGCATCAACAGTGGCATGAAGCCGTGCTCGACCAGGTCGAGGTCGTGGATGATGTCGGGACGCAGCAGGCTGAGCGCATATGAGAAGGTGGTGAACTGGAACCCCGGTCGCAGCTCCTCGGTGATCGCCGCGCCACCGACGACGTGACGACGCTCGAGGATCAGCGTGCGCAGCCCCGCCTTGGCCAGGTAGGCGCCGTTGACGAGACCGTTGTGGCCGCCCCCGATGACGATCGCGTCGTACTCGGTGCTCGCGCTCATGATGCTGCTCCTGGGCTGGTCGACGTGGACGGGACGTCGGTCTTGCGTGGCGGGTTGAACAGGGGCGTGCGGGCGACCTCGGCGCCGACCTGCACGTACCGGTGGTTGATCGTGAACTCGAGGTTGACGCGGGTGCCCGTCTTGGCGAGGTCGGGCCGGATCCGGGCGAGCGCGATGTGGCGCTGCAGCATCGGTGAGTACATGAAGCTGGTCGCGTACCCGACGCGCTGTGCGGCGTCGTCGTAGACCATCATGTCCTCGTGGACCGGTGTGTGGTCCTTGGGCGGCACCATGTCGGCCGCGGTGTACTTGGCGGCGTGGTCGTACGGGTCGACCAGGAGGCCCATCATCTTCCAGCGCGACGTGCCGTCGGCCCGCTCGCGCCGGATCGCGTTGCGGCCGACGAACGGGCGGGTGTCGTCGTCGATGCCCTTGAGCATCCAACCGAGACCGAGTTCGTCGGGGGTCGAGCGGTGCTCGTCGTTCTCGGCCAGGCGGCTCGCCTCGAAGTCGACGTTGACGAGCAGCAGACCGGCTTCGATGCGAGCCATCAGCAACGCCGTCTGCCCGAACGGCAGCAATCCGTACGGGAGACCGGCCTCGGTGACCGCGTCCCACACGGCGTTGGCGTCGGCGGCGTCGCAGAAGATCTCGTAGCCGAGGTCGCCGGTGAAACCGGTCCGCGAGATGTTGACCGCGACGTCGCCGAGCTCGGCCGGCACGTGATCGAAGAAGGCGAGGTGCTCGACCTCGGGCGTGAGTTGCGACAGGATCGCCCGGCTGTTCGGCCCCTGGATCGCCAGGGTGGCATGGTCGTACGTGACCTCGGTGATCTCGACCGACAGCCCGCCGACCAGGTTCCGGAAGTAGGCGAGGTTCGGTTCGGCCGCCGTGAGCAGGAACTCGTCGGCGCCGTGTCGGAACACGACGCCGTCCTCGTTGACGTAGCCGCGGTCGTCACACCAGATCGTGTACTGGGCCTGGCCGGGCCGACACGTTCGGATGTCACGCGTCAGCACGCCGGCGAGGAAGCGCTCGGCGTCGCGCCCGACGATCCGGTACTTGTAGAGCGGCGACGAATCGAAGATGCCGGCCGCGTTGCGGATCGCGACGTACTCGAACTTCTCCGACATCTGGTACTTGTCGACGACCAGGTGACCCGACCAGTGGCTCCACAACGACGTCTGGTTGGCGGCCGCAACACGATCGTGGAACGGCGACTGTCGAATCATGGATGGACGGTACCGCGTTGTTGGACAAGCGCGCAATAGCTGTCTAGGGTGCCGAGCGATGGCCCGCCTCTCGCCCGACGACCGACGTCGCACGATCGTCGACGCAGCGCTCGCCGTCGCCCGCCGGCACGGGTTGGGGGCGACCACGGTGCGCGACGTCGGTGCCGAGATGGGCACGTCGAGCGGACTGATCCACCACTACTTCGCATCGATGGACGACGTGCTGGCGGCTGCGTTCGAGCAGGCGGCCGGCACCGATCTCGAACGAGCCCGAGCGGCGATCACCGCCGGCGCCGACGCCGGCCGGCAGCTCGACGCCTTCATCGAGACCTACGCACCCGCCCAGTCCGACTGGACGATGCAACTGTGGCTCGACGCGTGGTCGGAGGCAGCCCGGCGCCCGGCGCTGCAAGAGGTGTCACGACGTCTCAACCGTGAGTGGCAGAGCCTCGTGCGCGGCATCATCGAGCACGGCGTCGACACCGGCGAGTTCACGAGCGACGACCCCGACGCCGCTGCATGGCGGCTGCTCTCGGTGCTCGACGGACTCGCCCTCCAGGTCGTCGCCCACGATGCCCTGATCACCCGCGACGACGTGGTGGCCTGGACCCGTGCTGCGGCCGCACGCGAACTCGCCACCGCACCGATCGCCGGCTGAGGCTCGCGTCCCCCGGCGCTCGGTACGCTCGAGTCGCATGTCGACATCGGCCAGCGATCAACGGAGGACCGAGATCCTCGACGCCGTCGTGCGCGTGATCATCGACATCGGCTTCACCGACATGACCGTCGCCGACGTCGCGAAGGCGGCCGGTGTGTCGAACGCCCTCGTCCACTACCACTTCACGTCGAAACCCGAGTTGATCGAGGCGGCGGTGCAGGCCGCGAGCCTCGACGACCGCAACTTCCGCGAGGCGATCGCCCGCGGGCCCGGGACGGCGACGGCGCGACTGACCGACGTCCTCTGCGATTCGCTGCCGGGTGATGCGGCCGACGGCTCCTGGTTGTTGTGGGTCGAGACCTGGGGCGAGACGCGTCGCCACCCGGGCATCCGCTCGGTCATGTCCGAACTCGACGCGCACGAGGTCGGCACGATCGTCGAGCTCATCGCCGAGGGCGAGGCCGCTGGCGAGTTCACATGCGACGACCACCACGACACCGCGACGAGGCTCACCGCACTGCGCGACGGGCTGGCGGTCGACCGCACCCTGTTCCACGACGACGTCCCGGCCGAACGGACGCGCACGCAGCTGCAGCGGTCACTCCAACGCAACCTCGGTCTGAGCGATGTCGAGTACCGGGCGCTCCTGGCGCCCCCGGCCACCTGACGACGGGTCAGGCGCAGGCGACGTCGACGACCGCCTGGCGGCGCTCGGTCTGCACGACGCGGAGCGCTGCTTCGAGCACCGGGCGCAGCTGCGAGCGGTCGGTGACCTGCGCGCCGAACCCGCCCGACGCCACGGCGTACATCTGCAGGTCGGGCATCGGTGACAGATCGGACATGATCGTCGAGTTGGTCCGAGCGGCGTCGCCATCGGGGTACACCATCCGGGTCGACCCGTCGACGGCCGCCCACCGGGCGTTGTTCGCGACGATCGTGAGCACCGGGAGGTCGTGCTTGGCGGCAGCGTGGTGGCACACGGCCGGGTTGGCGAACATGTAGGCGCCGTCGCCGACACCGCAGATCACGGTCGCGTCGGGGCGGGCGTGCTGTACCCCGAGCGCGACCGGCAGCCCCCAGCCCAGCCCACCGGCGGTCGGCAGACCGAAGAACGTGCCGGGCAGCGTGCGGCGCAGGTGCGGCGGCTGCATCCAGTACTCGTTGACGAGGACCGCGTCGGTCGGCGCGAGCTCACCGAGCACCATCGAGAGGTACGACTTGGTGATCGCACCGTCGGCGGCAAGCTCGGCATCGGCCGCGCCGACGATGCGGTCACGGTGCGCGGCGGCGATCGCCGCGATCCGGTCGGCCCGGCCCTGGTCGATGTCGTCGGCGCGTCGGCTCAGCCCACGCTCGAGCGCACCGAGGAACGCGGCGGTGCCGGTGGTGATCGTGCTGTTGCTTCGGTGGGTGCGCATCGGGTAGCGGGCGAAGATCGGATCCGGCCCGGTCTGCACGACGTGCGCGTCGGGGCTCGGTGCACCGGCCGACTCCATCCACGGGACGTCGCAATCGAGGTACACGACGACATCGGCGTCGGCGTAGACCGCCTCGGGTCGACCGATCAGGTTCGGGTGACCGTCGGGCAGGTTGACGTATCGGCCGCCCACCTCGGCGACCGCGATCGCGTAGGTCTCACTGAGCGACGCGAGTGCAGCGACGGTCGAGTGGTCGGCACCCGATCGGGCGGTGACGATGACCGGGAGTCGGGCGGCGGCGATGCGATCGACCACGCTGTCGATCGCATCGCCGTCGGGAGCGGCCGGCGTGGGGGGCGACGCCGGCGCTCGGGACACGGGGGCGGAGGTGGTGGAGGCCAGCACCTCGCGCGGCAACGTGAGGTACACCGGGCCCTTCGGCTCGGTGTTGGCGATCGCGATGGCACGGTCGACGACGGCCTCGATCTGACGGCCGTCCTTGAGTTCGTACTCCCACTTGACCGCTTCTCGTAGCATCGACGACTGGTCGAACATCTCCTGGGCCCAGTGGATGGGCAGGTCGCGCGATCCGAGCACGTCCGACTCGAACACGGGTGTTCGGCCCGCGGTGACCAGCATCGGGATGTTGTCGCGCGCCGCGTTGATCACGGCGCACACCGCGTTGGCGGTGCCGACGCTGACGTGGAACATGACCGCCTGGGTCTCGCCGGTGGCGAGGTAGGCGCCGTGTGCCATGCCGGCGATCAGGTTCTCGTGACCGCCGAGGACCGGCACCGGGAACTGCTCGGCCGCATCGGGGTTGCCGGCGTACGCCTCGACCATCGGGGCGAAGTCGGTGCCCGCGTTGACGAACAACGACTCGATGCCGCGGTCCCGGAGCACCTCGAGGTAGCGCTCTGCCGTGGTCGGTGACGTGTCACTCATGCCTGTCTCCTGATCATCTCGCTGTGCTGATCACCATGCCGTCGTCGCCTCCGTCGGCGACGGGCAGGAGCAGCACCGGACACAGCGCTGGGGCGGTCAAACGTCGGCCGATCATGGAACCCCCTCAGATCCTGCGGGCGACACTCGCCTCGAGGGCCTACGGTACTGTATTCAATATCGCCATGCAAATGCTGGAGGTGGGCGGGTGCCGCCCGTGGCAGAGCCGTCAGTGATGGTCGGAATCGCCGAACGGCAGGCGACTCACCACGGCGACCACGAGCGCGCCGATGGCGAGGCCGAGCACCGCCGAGAGCGACGTGTTGACCAGCCACGCCAGCACGCCACCGATGCCGCCGACGTCGTGCACCGACTCCTCGAGGTCGTGCACCAACCCGTACGGGCCGTGCCAACCGAGCTCGTCGGCACCGACGAGGATGATGTGCCCGCCGACCCACAGCATCGCGGCCGTCCCGATGATCGACAGCCAGGTCAGCAGCTTCGGCATGCCGTTCACCAGCAGTCGGCCGACCCGCTGGGCGCCCGCCGATTCTCGTTGTGCGAGGGCGAGGCCGACGTCGTCCATCTTCACGATGAGGGCCACGAGGCCGTAGACGATCAACGTGATCACGATCGCGACGACCACGAGGATCACCGCTCGCTGGAAGACGGCCTCGTCGATCACCTCCTTCAGCGCGATGACCATGATCTCGGCGGAGAGGATGAAGTCGGTGCGGATCGCGCCCGCGATCGTGGCCTTCTCGGCCTCGGGGCCCTTCATCACCGCCGGGACGTCGCGGTCGTGACCGTTGTGGCGGAGCTTGTGCCAGACCTTCTCGGCACCCTCGAAGCAGAGGTAGGCGCCACCGAAGATGAGGATGACCTCGACCACCTTCGGGGCGACCTCGCTGAGGAGCAGCGCCACGGGGAGGATGAAGAGCAGCTTGTTGCGGAACGACCCGGTGGCGATCCGCTTGATGATCGGGAGTTCGCGATCGGCAGCGAGACCGTGGACGTACGCCGGCGTGACGGCCGTGTCGTCGATGACCACACCGGCGGCCTTGGTGCTCGCCCTGCCGGCTGCGGCCCCGACGTCGTCGATCGAGGCGGCGGCGAGCTTCGCCAGCGCCGCCACGTCGTCGAGAAGTCCCGTCAATCCACCTGCCACGTTTGCTCCTGCTCCACCGGGTCGAGAACTGCGCCGAGGCTACTGGCACCGGGTTCCGACGCGACGAGGCCCCGGCCAGTTGCCGGGGCCTCGTCGATGGTGCGCGAGGGGGGACTTGAACCCCCACGCCCTTGCGGACACCAGCACCTGAAGCTGGCGCGTCTGCCATTCCGCCACTCGCGCAACGTGGACTGCGAAGCGTAACCGTCCGACCGAACGACCCGCAACGCCGTTCGGCGTCACGAAACCGGCCCCTACGAGCCCGGCTCCTGGCGAAGGAAGCGGCTGAACGGGTTGTTCAGCTGGGCGAAACCCCAGGCGAACACCATGCCGGCAGCCAGCAGCAACACCAGCGGCAACGCGAGGGCCCGAACGGTCCGGAACAACTCGACGCGGATCCACTCGTCGTCCGACACCAACTCGTCGGTCACCGCGGCCACTTCGGCGGCGAGTTCGTCGATCCGATCGTCGACCGCAGCCGGCACCTCACCATCTCCATCGTCGCCACCACCGGCACCGGCAGACCCGTCGCCGTCGCCGTCACCGTCATCGGCCACCGCCGGGTCGGTCGTGCAGTCGAACGGACGGTCACCCGCGACCACGCCCGTCATCTCGCCCGACCCGAGCGCCTGCGCCGCCCGGCACACGGCGGCGGTCGCCGTCAGCTCGTGACCCAACTCGTTCGGGTGCATGCTCCCGGGGATCCACGTCGCGGGCGAGTACCGGCCCAGCGGGTCACCGGCCGGCGGCACCAGTTTCAGGTGGTTCGCTCCGGCCGCCTCGCCGCACAACTGCGCACCGTCGAACGCGTCGACGCCCGCGGCGACGAACACGAAGCCTGCCCGCCCGGCCGCGTCGGCGATCGTCAGGTCGAGCTTCTGGATGAAGTCGACGACGAACTCGCGCTCCTCCTGCGACAGCCCCAGGTCGCAGCTCGTGCGCCGCTCGGCGTTGACCAGCATCGGGTACGGCATCACCAACACCTCGGCCGAAGGGAACGCGCCGCGCACCTCGCCGTACACCTCGTCGAGCTGCGGGCCGAGGAGATCGATCGCGTCCAACCAGATCTCGCGCCGCTCCTCACACCCCTTCGGCAGCAGACACGCCTTCACGATCGACGAGAACCCGACGTCGTTGCCGCCGATGCTCAACAGCACCACCTCGGCCTCGGCGGTCGCACCTCGATCGAGCGCCGAGACCAACTGCGGCAGTGCACCGGGCGGCTCGTCGACGTCGGCCGCCAGTGCGTCGGCCCACACCCCCACCAGCGGGTTCGGCGCATCGGGGTCCGCGACCAGGTCGGCGTCGCCCGAGAGGTCGCCGTCGCCGTCCGGTTCGGGGCGCGCTCGGCAGCGGCGGCCGTCCGGCCACATCTGGCCGCACGAGGTCAGGTCGGCGATCTTGGCGCCAGAACACGCGAGCGACAGCACGTTCGTGCCGAGCGCGCGCGCGATCAGGAACGGGTGCGCCGTCGGCGCCCGCCGGCACTGGTTGCCGCCCGCCTCGTTCGTCCCATCGAAGAACTCGAGCGCACCCTCGCCGGAGATGAACGAATCGCCGAGCGCCACGATCTGCACCGGCTTGCCGGTCACGGTCGGCACGGTCTCGGCGATCGTGACCGACCGGTCGACGAGCCCCCAGGCGATCACGTAGCCGGCGAGCATCAGCAGCACGATGCCCTCGCCGCGCAGCACGAAGAACCCACCCGTCAGCGCGATCATCAGCCCGAGCACGAACGCGAGCCCCGGGTTCTGCATGACGTACGCCATCCAGCCCCACACGATCGTCATCCCGACCAACGCCAGCCCCATCGCCCACCACGCCTTCCGGGCGGGGCAGTCGAGCTGCAGGGCGCCGACGCCGAGCATCGACATCGACGCCGCCACCACCGACAGGCCAACGAGCAACATGATCGAGTTCGACGTGAACGCTCCGGCGAACATCACGAACAACCCGAGCAGCGTGACGTCGACGAGGATCCGCACCGTGCGCCCCAGCGCGTCGCCACGAGACTCGAGGTAGGAGATCGAGCCGATCTTGATCGTGACCAGCCCGGCGAGCCACGCGACCGAACCGACCACCGAAGCGGTGCCGTCGGAGATCAGGAACAGCCCGATCCCGACCGCCATCGCCTCGAAGCCGTACCACGCCGCGCTCCCCACACCGATCGACGGCACCGCCGCCGCGCTGCCCGCCGTGTCGCCGACCTCGCCGACCTCGCCGACCTCGCCGACCTCGCCGACAGCATCGTCGCGCCCGATCCACAGGAACAGTCCGATGATGCCGAGCGTCAGCAGCACCATCCCCGCGATCGCCACGATCGGGTACGACTGCTTCGCGATCGAGAACGCGACCACCCCGAGCCCGAACGCGGCCATGCCGCCGAACGCCCACGGCCACCACGACGACGCTCCCGCCCGGAGACGGCGCGCCAGTGCGTCGTTGATCTGGAGCAGCAGCAACGACAGGCAGGTCATGCCGATCATGAAGAACACGAGGATCCACCAGATCCGGTCGAGCTGCGTCGACACCCCCATCGCCACCGCGCCGGCGACGATCAACAGGATCATCACCGACCGTCTGGCCTGCGTCCGAACCCCCATCTGCCTCACCCCCGTCGTGAACCCGTGCCTGCACAGAGCACTCGGAGGCCGTTCAGATACGCGCCCCCGCATCGTTCACGGAACCGGCGACAACCGTTAGCCTTGCTCCGACCATGGGCATGCAAGGACTCGAAGGTCGCCTGGAGCGTATGGTCGAGGGCGTGTTCCGTCGTTCGCGCAACTCCATCCGTCCGATCGAGCTCGGTCGACGCCTCATCCGCGAAATGGACGACCATCGTTCGGTCGACGTCAAAGGGCAGCGAATCGTGCCGAACGACTTCGCCGTGATGCTGTCCGCATCCGACCACGCCGGCTTCGCCGACATCGAGGACGCCCTGCGTACCGAGCTCGTCGAGGCGATCCGCGAGTACGCCCGCGAGGAGGGCTACCACTTCATGGGCCCCGTCGCCGTCGAGCTGCGGGTCGACAACTCGCTGCGCGCCGGGCACTTCGGCATCTCGTCGCAGCTCAAGCAGTCCGAACCCGGCAAACGACCCGGCACGATCGTCATGCCGTCCGGCGACCGCATCGAACTCACCAACGACGTCAACCTGATCGGCCGCCTCGCCGACTGCGTCGTCATCATCTCCGACGGCAACACCAGCCGCCACCACGCCCAGATCACACGATCCGGCAGCGGGTTCGTGATCGCCGACCTCGGCTCGACCAACGGCACGTCGGTCAACGGCGAACGCCTCGTGGCCGACCATCGCCTCGCCGACGGCGACATCATCACCGTCGGCTCCGTCAGCATCCGCTTCGAAGCCTCGTGACCCGGCACCCCTCGCGACTCCCATGACCGATCAGGTACTCGACGTCCTCAAACTGGTGCTCCTGGCACTGCTGTACCTGTTCTTCGCCCGCGTGCTGTGGGCGGTGTGGAGCGAGGTCCGCCAACCGATCAACGCCCGCCACGCCGGTGAACCGGTGCCGCAACCGTCGCCGACGCCGGCCGGCGGTGTGCCGGCGCCGACCGGTCGCCGCCCGTCCAAGCCGGCCAAGGGTCGCCGCGGCACCCCGGCCCGTCTCGTCACCCTCGAACCGAAAGAGCGCCGGGGCACCGCGTTCGCGCTCGGTGCCACCGTGTCGATCGGCCGTGAATCCGACAACACCGTCGTGATCACCGACGATGCCTACATCTCCTCGCACCACGCGACGATCTCGATGGCCGACGGCCACGTCGTCGTCGACGACCTCGGGTCGCGCAACGGCACCTACCTCAACGGGGCCAAGTTGACCCAGCGGCACACCCTCAACACCGGCGACCGCATCCAGGTCGGATACACCGTGCTGGAGGCCCAGTAGTGGCCATCCTGCGCTGGGGCAGCGCCAGCCACGAAGGCCAGCTGCGAGCCCAGAACGAAGACCACGCCCACGCGGGTGAAGGCCTGTTCGTCGTCGCCGACGGCATGGGCGGTCATCTGGCCGGCGAGATCGCGAGCGAGATGGCGGTCGAGCGACTCGACCAACGTCTGCCGATGACCTCGGCCAACACGCTCGACGACGTCGTTGCCGCGATCGGCGAGGCCAACACCGAGATCTACCAGGGCTCCATCGACGATCCCGACCGCGCCGGGATGGGCACCACCGTCACCGCGCTCGCCGTGGTCAGCGACCCGCACGACGGTGAGGCGTTCGCCGTCGCCAACGTCGGCGACTCGCGCAGCTACGTGCTGCGACACGGTCGGCTCCGTCAGCTCACGATCGATCACAGCTTCGTGCAGGAACTCGTCGCCGAAGGTGCGATCACCCGCGACGAAGCCCGCACCCACCCCCGCCGCAACATCGTCACCCGGGCGCTCGGCATCGAACCGTACGTGCGGGTCGACTCGTGGACGATGCCGATCATCCGCGGCGACCGGTTCGTGCTGTGCAGCGACGGGCTCGTCGACGAGATCACCGACGACGCGATCACCGATGTCCTCCGACAGCACGCCGACGACCCGGAGGCCGCCGCACAGGCCCTGGTCGACGCCGCCAACGACGCCGGTGGTCGCGACAACATCACCGTGGTCATCGTCGACGTCATCGAGGGCGACGACCCGCCCGACCCGACCGAGGAATTCGACGTCGTCCCGGTCTGGCACGACGGCGACCTCGACTCGACCGGTGAGACCGAGATCGTCGCCGACCCACCCGACGACGACGAAGACGGCGACGACCAGGCGGAGGACGACGGCGACGACGAGGGCCGTGACGCCACGGCGCTGTACGACGGGGGCGACGACGTCACTCCGGCGCCCGGTGTCGCCGTGCCGATCCTCGACCCGGACACCGACGCGACCCCGACCGATGCGACCAAACCGAAGCGCAAGCGGCTCGCCCGCCTCGCCCGCTTCATGCTCGCCGTCGGCGTCGCCGCCGTCCTGATCCTCGGATTCGCGATCTTCGCGGCGTGGGCACGTTCCGGCTACTTCGTCGCCTTCGACGACGACGGCCAGGTCGTCATCTACCAGGGGCGCGAAGACAGCGTGCTGTGGTTCGACCCGACACGAGAGGCGTTCGGACCGTTCCGCGACGAACTCGACGACGACAAGATCGCGCTCGTCGAGGAGCAACCGAACTTCGAGTCGCAGGCGAGCGCCGAGCGGTTCGTCTCGGAGCGCCTGACGCCGACGACGACGGAGCCCGACGAGTGACGTCGCGGCCGGCACGTCGCCGTCGACGGGTGGACTGATGTCGTCCACCGGGGCCTCGCCGGCACGCACGCTCGTGCGCCGACGTCGATCCACCGAGCTGATGCTCGTCGTGATGGCGGGACTCATCACGGCGGTCGCGTACACGCTCGCATCGCTCGGCGCGAACGCCCAGATCCCTGCCCGGATCGGCCCGTTCCTCGGCCTGCTGCTCCTGCTGGTCGGTGTGGCCCACGTCGCCGTCCGGCTCCTCGCCCGTGGCGCCGACGGCACGCTGCTCCCCGTCGCCGTCCTGCTCCACGGCATCGGCTACGTGATGATCACCCGGCTCGACGACGAACTCGCCGCGCTCCAGACCCTCTGGAGCTTCGTCGCGATCCTCGCCTTCGTCGCGACCCTGTTCCTCGTCCAGCGGACCGCGGACCTCGCTCGGTACAAGTGGACACTGTTCTTCGGTGGTGCGTTCCTGCTGCTGCTGCCGATGGTGCCCGGTCTCGGCGTCAACATCAACGGCGCCCGGATCTGGGTCCGACTCGGTCCGATGAGCTTCCAACCCGGCGAGTTCGCCAAGATCGCGCTCGCCGTCTTCTTCGCCGCCTACCTCGCCGAGCGGCGCGAGCTGATCGCCGCGTCGACGTGGAAGATCGGCCCGCTGCGGCTCCCCGAACTCCAGTACATCGCACCGATCCTGGTCGCGTGGGGTTTCTCGGTGATGGTGATGGTCGGCCAACGCGACCTCGGTTCGTCGCTCCTGTTCTTCACCCTGTTCGTCGTGATGATGTGGGTCGCGACCGAGCGCGTCAGCTAC
The DNA here is from genome assembly GCA_033344875.1 of Ilumatobacteraceae bacterium. NCBI lineage: Bacteria > Bacillati > Actinomycetota > Acidimicrobiia > Acidimicrobiales > Ilumatobacteraceae > Ilumatobacteraceae bacterium. Next base: position 3,019,985 of record JAWPMO010000001.1, read on the forward strand.
CTCGTGATCGGGTTCGTGCTCTTCGGCGCCGCCGCCTTCATGTCGTGGAAGATGTTCGGACACGTCCAGACCCGCGTCGACATCTGGCTCGACCCGTGGGAGGACGAGTACGGCAAGGGATTCCAGATCGTCCAGGCGCTCTACGGGATCGGTGACGGCGGCATCGTCGGTACCGGCCTCGGCCGCGGCAGCCCCGACAAGGTGCCCGAGGCACAGAACGACTTCATCTTCGCCGCGATCGGCGAGGAGATGGGCCTCGTCGGCGCCACGACCGTGCTGATGGCCTACCTGCTGCTGATCGGCGCCGGCCTCCGCATCGCGCTGCGTACCGACCGCACGTTCGACAAGCTGCTCGCCACCGGCCTCACCACGATCATCGGCGTGCAGGCGTTCATCATCATCGGCGGCGTGATCAAGGTCGTGCCGCTGACCGGCATCACCCTGCCGTTCGTCAGCTACGGCGGTTCGTCGCTGCTGTCGAACTACATCGTGCTGGCGATCCTGCTCCGCCTGAGCGACGCCAGCGCCCGCCGCCTCGGCGAACTCCCCGACGACCCCACGCCCCGTGAGCGGTGGGCCGCCTGGAACCTGCGTCGGCGATCGCGCCGCGCCGGCCTGACCGACACCGAGATGCACGAGGTCGTCTCGTGAATCGCGAGTTGTGCCAGGGCGCGCGATGAACCGCAAGATCCGGCAGCTCGCCGGCGCCCTCATCGCCATGTACATCGTGCTGTTCGCCGCGCTCAACTACTGGCAGGTGAACCGCACCGAAGAACTCGCCTCCGAGCCCGGCAACACGCGAGCCCTCATCCGCCAGTTCGACACGCCGCGCGGGCCGATCGTCACCGCCGACGGCGTGGTCGCCGCCCGCAGCGTGCAAGCGCCCGGCGACAGCGACGTCAAGTTCATCCGCACCTATCCCACCGGCGATCTCCTGGCGCACATCACCGGCTACTACACGTTCGGTCTCGGCGCTTCCCAGCTCGAACAGACCAAGTCGGGCGTGCTGACCGGCGACACGTTCACCCAGCAGGTCAGGGCCCTCGAGGACATCTTCAGCCCGACCAACGACAACTCCGGCGAACTCCGCCTGACCGTGCGCGAAGACATGCAGGCGGTCGCCAAGTTCCTGCTCGGACCGCGGGAGGGTTCGGTCGTGCTGATGGAGGTCGAGACCGGCGCGGTCACGGCCATGTGGAGCTACCCGAGCTTCGACCCCAACCTCGTCGCCGACCCCGACTACGACGCCGCGTTCGAGTACGTGACCGAACTCCAGGCCGACGACCGTGATCCGCTGCTCGCGAACGCCTACCAGCAGCGCTACATGCCGGGCTCCACGTTCAAGGTCCTCACCACCGGTGCCGCCCTCGACGCCGGCGTGATCACGCTGGAGTCGTTCTGGGAACCCGCCCGCGAGTTCCTGCCGCCACAGACCAGCGACCCGATCGAGAACTACGGCGGATCGCTGTGCGGCGGCGACCTCGCCGAGGTCTTCCGCCGGTCGTGCAACATCCCGTTCGCCGAGACCGCCCTCGCGCTCGGCGCCGAGGGATTCCAGGACGGCATCGCCCGCTGGGGCGTCGGCGAGGAGATCCCGATCGACCTCCCGCGACCGGCGGCGAGTACGATCGGCGACTTCGACGACATCGACCAGCAACTCCCGCTGCTCGCCATCCGGGGGTTCGGTCAGAACGACGACCAGATGGTGCCGATCCACATGGCGATGGTCGCCGCAGCGGTCGCCAACGACGGCGAGATGATGGCGCCGTTCGTCGTCGACGCCGAACTCGACCACGACGGCCGCATCATCAGCCGCACCCAGCCCGAGGTGTGGCAGCGCCCGATCAGCCGTCAGACCGCCGGCATCCTCCAGGACCTCATGGTCGGCGTCGCCGAGAACGGCACCGCCAGCTGCTGCATCGCCCTCGACAACGGCATCAGCGTCGCCGCGAAGACCGGCACCGCGCAGCTCAACGGCCCGGGCGAGCCCGAACGTTCCCATGCCTGGATCGTCGCCTTCGCCCCGGTCGAACAGCCAAAGTACGCGGTCGCCGTCATGCTGAAGGGCACCAACGCCGAGATCTCCGCCGGCACCGGCGGCCGCCTCGCCGGCCCGATCGCCAAGGCGATGCTCGACGCCGTGTTCGCCGTCGATCCCCCGCTGCCCGCCGAGACGGCCCCCGAGACGAGCGACGGCTGATGGGCCCCTGCGACCTCCGTGACGACGGCATGAACGTATTCGGGGCCGATGGGTCGATAGCCTCGTGCAACGTTCGCTCCGCCCACCGAGGGCGCTGTGGACAGAGGCAAACATGAGCAACAGCGGTGACGCCACGGTCATCAACGACCGCTACGAGATCCACAAGCGCGTGGGGCGCGGCGGGATGGCCGACGTCTTCTTGGCGCGCGACCTGTTGCTCGATCGCCAGGTGGCGATGAAGATCCTCTTCCCCGAGTTCGCGATCGACCCGAACTTCGTCGAGCGCTTCCGGCGCGAAGCCCAGGCCGCCGCCAACCTCAGCCACCCGAACATCGTCAACGTGTACGACTGGGGCAAGTACGAGGGCACGTACTTCATCGCGATGGAGTACGTGCAGGGCCGCAACCTCGCCGAGATCCTGAAGACCAACAAGCAGCTGACCCCGAAGCAGGCGGCCGAGATCGCCTCCGAGGTCGCCGCCGCACTGGGGTTCGCCCACGAGGCCGGGCTCGCCCACCGCGACATCAAGCCCGCGAACGTCATGATCGGCTCGAACGGGCAGGTCAAGGTCGCCGACTTCGGCATCGCCCGGGCGATGAACTCGGCCACCGAGTCCAACCTCACCCAGGCCGGCTCGGTCATGGGCACCGCGAGCTACTTCAGCCCCGAACAGGCCCAGGGCGCCCAGCCCGACCCCCGCAGCGACCTGTACTCGCTCGGCATCGTGATGTACGAGATGGTGGCCGGTCGGCCACCGTTCACCGGCGAGAACCCCGTGAGCATCGCCTACAAGCAGGTGCACGACAAGCCGCAGCCGCTCAATCAGATCGTCGACGGCGTGCCGCGCCCGTTCGAGGCGATCATCGCCAAGCTGCTCGCCAAGGATCCGAAGCTGCGCTACCCGTCGGCGCACGCGCTGCGCGACGACCTGCGTCGGTTCCGCAACGGCGAACAGGTCCAGGCGCTCGTGGCTGCGGCCGCCCGACCGGGCACCCCGGCCGCCGGCGTCACGCGGCCGACCCCGACGGCGGGAGCGACCCAACCGATCGGCACCACGCCCACCGTGTCGGAGCCGTACTCCGGCCTGCAACCGACGGCCCATCCCCAGATCGCCGGGGCCCCCACCGGCGTCATGCCGCAGCAGCCCGGCCCCGAACTCGGCCAGTACCCGCCGGGAGCATCGGCCGAGGCCCGCTACTACCAGGACTCCAACTCACGAACCGGCTGGTACGCGCTGGCAGCGTTCATCGCGCTGATCGCGCTGGTCGCCGGTGGTGTGCTGCTCTACCAGGGCCTGACCAAGGAGAACAACGAGTCGACGGCCCTCGAGCTCGCCAACTACGTCAACCAACCGCTCGAACGGGTGACGGGCGCGCTCGACGCGCTCAACCTGCCGTACATCGTGATCCCCGAGGACAACCCGCAGTTCGCGCCGCAGTTCGTGCACCGCACCGATCCCGTCGCCGGCACGATCGTCCCGGAGGGCCGGGTCATCGAGCTCTACTACAACCCGACCGACGCGCTGGTCGCCGTGCCGAACGTCGAGGGACGCACCCTCGAGCAGGCGGCGGCCATTCTCGGCACCGCCGGATTCAGCTTCCGTGAGGAACGTGAACTCAGCGACGTCGCCGAGGGCCTCGTCATCCGCACCGACCCGACGGCCGACACCCGGGTCGAACAGGAACGCGAGATCGTGGTGTACGTCTCCGGTGGCCCCGAGCAGGTGTCGATCCCCGCCACGGTCATCGGCGATGAACTCGAGGTCGCACGGTCACTGCTCGAGTCCGATGCCTACGGTCTGGTCGTCACCACGGTCGAACGGGTCGACGACGTGATCCCCGCCGGTGTCGTGATCGACACGAACCCGCCACCGAACACGCTGATCCAGCGCGGCGCGAGCATCGAACTCGTGATCAGTTCCGGGCCCGGTCAGGTGCGGGTGCCGCCCCTCGAGGGCCTCACCGAGGGCCAGGCTCGCAATTCGCTCGACGAACAGGGTCTCGCGGTCGACGTCAGCTACCAGGAACTCGAACCCGGCGATGCGCGCGACGGCACCGTGCTCGAACAGAGCATCCCGCCGACGCAAGAGGTCGACAAGGGCACGACGATCTCGATCGTGATCGGCCAGGCGCGGGTGGCCGAGACGACCACCACGACGAGCACGACGACGACCACGACGACCGTGCCGCCGACCACCACCACACCGCCGACCACCACCACGACGCCGGCGACCACGACCACCAACGCCGCCACCACGACCACGGCCCCCTGATCAGGGCCCGCCGGTTCAGGCGGCGCGTGCCAGGAAGTTCTTCAAGAGGTCGTGCCCGCACCCGGTGAGGATGCTCTCGGGGTGGAACTGCACACCCTCGACGTCGACCTCACGGTGGCGCACGCCCATGACGATGCCGTCGGCGGAACGGGCGGTGACCTCGAGCACGTCGGGCACCGTGGCCGGGTCGAGCACCAGCGAGTGATACCGGGTCGCGGTGAGCGGCGACGGGAGGCCGGCGAAGACACCGGCGCCGTCGTGGTCGATCGGCGAGGTCTTGCCGTGCATCAGCTCGGGGGCGCGCACGACCTCGGCGCCGTACACATGGCCGATCGCCTGATGGCCGAGGCACACGCCGAGCACCGGTGTGCCGGCCGCGGCGAACGCCGTCACCGCGTCGCAGATGATGCCCGACGTCTCGGGGCGACCCGGACCGGGCGACAGCAGCACCCCGTCGGGGGCGAGCCCGATCGCCTCGTCGACGGTGATCCGATCGTTGCGGTGCACGATCGGGTCGGCACCCAGCTCACCCAGGTACTGCACGAGGTTGTACACGAAGCTGTCGTACGAGTCGATCACGAGAATGCGAGGCATCGACGCTCACGTTACCGACGCGGCCGCCGCCGGTCGGCACGGGTTGGGACCGCCGAGCGAAGCGTCGTGTGAGCCGCCAGCGGCGACCCGTCGCCGTGGAAGTCCCCGAGTGGCTCTAGACTCGATGCTCGTGGCACCTCCAAAGCGCAAGACAGGCGGCGGTCGAACGACCCCCAAGGGCACGCGGCCCGGCGAGCAGCGGATCGCCAACCCGACCGAGAACGAGCGGGGCGTGCACGCCTCGACCCGCTACACCCCTCCGGTCACGAGCGAGATGCGGGCACCGCAGCCCTGGATCCCGGTGCTGATGGTCGCGCTGTTCATCATCGGCATGATCGTGATCATCCTCCGCAACCTGGTGTTCCAGGGCAACAACTGGCTCACCCTGGTGGGTCTGGGAGCGATCCTCGGCGGCCTCTACACCGCCACCAAGTGGCGCTAGCCGCCCGCCCGACCGCGCTCCGCGCGCACCGTCCGGCACGCCGGTTGTCCACAATCGGCGAACTCACACCAGTGTAGTTTCCCCCACACTTATCCACAGGTTGGTGGATAACGCTCGCGAACTCAGTCGTAGAGTGGCGCGACGACCACCATTTCCTCCAAACAGTGCTTCGGAGGCGGCGGATCGGCATCGGGGGCCAACGTCAACTTCAACTCCACCCCGCAGACATCACAGCGATACCGCATGTTCACCTTGCGGAGTTCGCCGGGTTCCGGCGGGGGTGCCGGGGGTGCCGACAGCGCGTGCAGCATCGTCATTCCGGTCCGCCACAGGACCACCATCAGCACGAGGCCCAGCAGGAACCACAGCACACTGCCCACAGATGCGGCGAGAATCACGACCTCAACGCTACCGGTTATCCCCAGGGCCTGTGGGCAGCCGATCGGCCGCCGAATCGACCGTCACCCGAGCCGCTCGATGATGGTCGCATTGGCCATCCCGCCGCCCTCGCAGATGGTCTGCAGCCCGTACCGGCCGCCGCTTCGCTCGAGTTCGTTGACCAGCGTCGCCATCAGTCGGGCACCCGAGCAGCCGAGCGGGTGACCGAGGGCGATCGCTCCCCCGTTGACGTTGACCCGCTCGGGGTCGGCGTGATGTTCGCGCTGCCAGGCGAGCACCACCGTCGCGAATGCCTCGTTGATCTCGATCAGGTCGATCTCGTCGAGCCGCATCCCTGCCCGGTCGAGCACCTTGCTCGTCGCCGGGATCGGCGCCGTGAGCATCAGACGCGGGTCGGCGCCGGCGAGGGCGAAGTCGACGAACCGAGCCCGCGGCGTCAGGCCGAGATCGAGTGCCCGTGCCTCGCTCATGATCAGCAGCGCGGCGGCACCGTCGGTGATCTGCGACGAGTTCCCGGCGGTCACGCGACCACCGTCGGCCTCCGCGAGGAATGCCGGTTTCAACTTGGCGAGCGTCTCGACCGTGGTGCTCCGGACCCCCTCGTCGTGGCAGACGGGTGATCCGTCGACGCCGGCGACCGGGATGATCTCGCGGTCGAATCGTCCTTCGGTGACCGCTCGGTGGGCTCGCTGCTGCGACCGAGCGCCGTACTCGTCCATCTCCTCGCGCGAGATGTCCCATCGGTCGGCGATCAGTTCGGCCGAGATCCCCTGGGGGACCAGTCCACCCTGGTCGGCGTAGCGGGCACCGATGCGCGGGCCGAACGGGTAGCCGTACTTGCCGTCGGCCATCGACGACCCCATCGGCACGCGGGTCATCACCTCGACGCCGCCGGCGACGACGATGTCGTAGGCGCCGGCGATGACGCCCTGCGCCGCGAAGTGAGCGGCCTGCTGACTCGACCCGCACTGCCGGTCGACGGTCGTGCCCGGCACGTGTTCGGGCCAACCGGCAGCGAGCACGGCGTTGCGAGCGACGTTGGCGGTCTGCTCGCCGACCTGCATCACGCACCCGAACACGACGTCATCGACCATCGCGGGATCGAGATCGTTGCGGTCCACGAGTGCGGTCAGGGTCTCGGCCGCCAGGTCGACGGGGTGCCAGTGCTGCAGCTTTCCGTTGCGTTTCCCCAGCGGAGTCCGCACGGCGTCGACGATGACGGCGGTGGTCATGCGACGAGTTTGCCCGCGGCTGTGTCCGGTGTCACAACCGGAGCGGACGCCGGTCGGATCACGCCTGATGGCCCGGAGCGACCGCGCGCAACACCAGTTCGACGATCTCGTCGATCTCGCCCGGCCGGAACCCCGACCGATCGTGCATGACGCGAGCGATCATCGGACCCTCGAGCAGCGCCGACACCGTCTCGATGTCGATGGTGGGATCGATCAGGCCGGCGGCGATGCCGCGCTGGATCACGAGCCGGAGCGGCGCCTTGCGCTCGGCGATGTGCCGCAGCCGCAGCCGGTTGAACTCGTCGTCGGTGGCCGCTCGCAGCATCACCGCCGTCATGATCTGCCGCAGGTCGGGCCGGGTGCCGACCTCGGCGAACATGCGCATGAGTTCCACGAGGTCGGAGCGGACATCACCGGTGTCGATGTCGGGCACGTCGCCGACGATCTCGGAGAGCGCGGCGAGCAGCAACTCGTCCGACGACGGGAAGTGGCGGTAGATCGTGGTCTTGGCGACACCGGACGCCGCCGCCACCGCCTCGACGGTGAACGCCTCCAGTCCGCGGTCGCGCACGAGGTCCTGCGTGGCACGCAGCATCTTGGCCCGCGCGGCGGAACTGAGTCGTCCGGACATATTGCTACGCGACCGTAGCGACAGGAGCGCACGCTGCCACCATCGAGCAGGCAAATAATCCCGCAGCGTCTGTGACATGTGCAACATTCCGCTACGAAACCGTTGCGGCAACCCCCTTCGACCAGATAGACAAGCCGGGCTGCGATCCGTGTCGCACTCGATCCTGAGGAGAGCCCGATGTACCAAACCCTCGCCCGGTGGTGCTACCACCACCGCTGGACCGTCATCGGCGTCTGGATCGCATTGATCGTCGGGCTGAACGCCGCCGGCGGCATCGTCGGCGCCGCCTTCGACGCCGAGTTCACCTCGACCGGCTCGGAGAGCAACACCGGGTTCGAAGTGCTCGAGGAGTACTTCCCCGGCGCCGGAAGCGCCTTCGGTGGCCAGATCGTCTTCCAGAGCGATGCGGGCATCGACGACCCGGAGATCCAAGCGGCGATGACCACACTGTTCGGAGAGGTCGCCGAGATCGAGGGCGTCACGCTCGTCAGCCCGTACACCCCGTTCGGCGCCGAGCAGATCAACGACGACGGCACCATCGCGTTCGCGCAGGTCAACCTGGCGAACGACATCAACGAATCGGAGTCGGTCGTCATCGGTCAGACGATCGACGAGGCGATCCCCGAGATCGACGGCCTCCGCGTCGAACTCGGCGGAGCCGCGCTCGGCGAGTTCGAGCCGCCGGAGTCCGAGCTGATCGGTCTCGCGTTCGCCATCGTCGTGCTGGTCCTGTCGTTCGGTTCGGTGCTCGCGATGGGCCTGCCGATCGGCATCGCCATCGCCGGTGTCGGCGCCGGCGGCTTCGGCCTCGTGTCGCTCCTCACCCACGCGTTCCAGATCCCCGAGTTCGCACCGCTGATCGGCATCATGATCGGACTCGGCGTCGGCATCGACTACGCGCTGTTCATCATCACCAGGTACCGCGAGTTGACGAGAGCGGGCGCGACACCGGAGCAGGCGACCGTCGGGGCGATGGACACCGCCGGTCGTGCGGTCGTGTTCGCCGGCATCACCGTCGTGGTGTCGCTGCTCGGCATGTTGCTGATCGGACTGCCGTTCATCGCCGGGTTGGGCATCGCCGCCGCGGCGACGGTGGCCGTCACCCTGCTCGCGTCGATCACGCTGCTGCCGGCGCTCCTCGCACTGGCCCACGACCGACTCGAAGTGACCCGCTGGCGCGGTCTGATCATGGCCGGATTCGCCTCGATCGCACTGCTCGGCCTGGGTCTCAGCCTCCCGGTGCTCGCACTGTTCGGTGGCGTGCTGTTCGTCGGCACGCTGCTCGCGAGCTTCGGCTTCGCCCCGCTTCGGGGCATCGTGCCGGCCAGGACCCAGAAGCCGATCCGCGAGACCTGGGCGTACCGGTGGAGCCATCTCATCCAGAACCGTCCCTGGACGTTCCTGCTCGTCGGCACCGGCGTCCTGCTCCTGCTGGCCGCGCCGGTGCTCGGCCTCCGTCTCGGGTTCTCCGACGAAGGCAACTTCCCCGAGGAGACCACCACCCGGCAGGCGTACGACCTGGTCGCCGAAGGGTTCGGTCCCGGCTTCAACGGTCCGTTCCTGCTCGCGGCCGAGATCGACGGTCCCGACGACGTTCCCACCGTGCAACAGCTGGCGGCCGCGATCTCCGCCGACCCGGGCGTGCAGAGCGTCTCCGAGCCGTTCCCGAACAACGCCGACCCGGCGACCGGTGAGGTCGACCTCACCGCCACCGAGGCGTTCGTCGTGCGCATCGTCCCCACCACCTCGCCGCAGGACGAGGTGACCGAACAGACCGTCTCGCGACTGCGCGACGACGTGATCGCACCGATCGTCGCCGACACCGGCGTCGCAGCCAGCCTCACCGGAGCGGTGCCGGCCAACATCGACTTCTCCGACTATCTCGCCGGCCGCATCCTGATCTTCTTCGGGGCCGTACTCGCCGTGTCGTTCTTCCTGCTGATGATGGTGTTCCGGTCGTTGCTCGTGCCGCTCAAGGCCGTGATCGTGAACGTCCTGTCGATCGCCGCGTCGTACGGCGTGGTCGTCGCGATCTTCCAGTGGGGCTGGCTCGGCGGGTTGACCGGCATCGAGCCGGCGCCGATCGAACCGTTCGTGCCGATGATGCTGTTCGCGATCGTGTTCGGTCTGTCGATGGACTACGAGGTCTTCCTGCTGTCGCGGGTCAAGGAGGAGTACGACCGCACCGGTGACGCCAAGAACTCCGTCGCCGACGGACTCGCCGCCACGGCCCGGGTCATCACCGCCGCCGCCGCGATCATGGTCGTCGTGTTCGGTGCATTCCTGCTCGAGGACAACCGGATCATCAAGCTCTTCGGCACCGGTCTCGCGCTCGCCGTGTTCCTCGACGCCACGCTCGTGCGCATGCTGCTCGTACCGGCCACGATGGAGCTGCTCGGTAGCCGCAACTGGTGGTTCCCGAAGTGGCTCGACCGGATCGTCCCGACGCTCAACGTCGAGGGGCACGAACTCGAGAAGATGCACGCCAACCTCGGTGCGGGCGTCGACCCCACATCGAGCACCGACCCCGAGACGGAGCCCGTCACCGTCGACGTGTAGGCGGGCGCTTCGAGCTCGCCGCCCTCGCGGTCAGGACTCGTCGTCGGCCGGGTCGACCAGACCGGTGACGTCACGGATCGCGGCGATCTGATCGTCGTCGAGTCGGCCGGCGAACCGTGCCTGCACCGACCGCCGGTACGTCACGCTCATCTCGCGCCACAGGGTGCGACCCCGCGGGGTGAGCTCGATGTCGACGGCGCGGTGATCGTCGGGGTCGACCTGACGGTGGCGGGCGATCCAGCCCTCCTCCTCGAGGCGGTCGAACCGACGGCTGAGGCTGGACGCCGGGATCCTCATCCGGTTCGCGACGTCCTGCGGTCGAGCCCGACCGTCGAGTTGCCGCAGTGCGGCCAGGACGTCGAACCAACCGAGCGGAACGGCCCACTCGAGGCGCAGGTCCTCGTCGATCCCGCGTGTGATGTCGGTGACGACCGACTGGAGTTCACGCCACGTCTCGAGCCGAGTGGTGTCGAGGCGCGGCATCGCGTCAGACGGTGGCCTTCAGCGCGTTGGAGAACGCGCCGACCGCCTCGTCGATCTCGGCAGCGGTCACGACCAGCGGTGGCATCCAGCGCACGATGTTGCCGTCGGTGCCGGCGCTCATCAGGATCACTCGACCTTCACGACGGCAGTGCTCGAGCACCGCCGGCACGACGGAGGCGTCTTCGAAGCTCGAACCCACCATCAGGCCGGGTCCGCGCACCTGACGTAGGATCGGGTAGTGCTCCTTGAGCTCGCTGAGCGCGTCGCGCAGCTGGGTGCCGCGGGTGCGGACGTTGTCGAGGAAGCCGGGTTCGCTCATGACCTCGATCGTGGCGAGCGCGGCCGCACAACCGATCGGGTTGCCGCCGTACGTGCCGCCGTGGCTGCCCGTCGGCCACTGGTCGTCGAGTTCGCGTCGGGTGCCCAGCGCCGCGAACGGGAACCCGCTCGCGATGCCCTTGGCCATGCAGACGATGTCGGGCTCGATGTCGAACTGGTCGACGGCGAACCAGTTGCCGGTACGACCGAAGCCGCTCTGCACCTCGTCGGCGATGAACATGATGCCGTGCTCGCGGCACCGCTCGACGATGCCCTCGATGAAGGCCCGGGGAGCGGGGACGTACCCACCCTCGCCGAGTACCGGTTCGAGGATGACCGCCGCGGTCTCACCCGGTGCGGTCTGCTGCTGGAGGAGCCGGTCGAATCCACGCAGCGACGCGTTGATGGTCGCCTCCTGATCGGAGGCGAGCGGATCCGGGAACGGTGCCACGAACACCCCACCGGGCAGCGGTGCGTGTCCGGCGCGGTAGACGGTCTTCGACGTGGTCATCGCCATCGACAGATGGGTGCGTCCGTGGAACGAGCCCTGGAAGACGACCACGTTCGGTCGCTTGGTCACCTGCTTCGCGAGCTTGACCGCGGCCTCGGTGATCTCCGCGCCCGAGTTCGCGAAGAAGAACGTGTCGATGCCGGCCGGGGTGATCTCGTCGAGCTTCGATGCCAGCGGTTCGAGCAGATCGTGGGTGAACACGTTGGCCTGCGCATGCAGGAAGCGCTCGGCCTGGGCCGCGATCGCAGCGGTGACCTTGGGGTGGCAGTGGCCGGTCGAGTTCACGGCGATGCCCGCCGCGAAATCGAGGTACTCGTGACCGTCCACCGTGGTGACCCGACACCCCCGTCCCGAGGCGACCTCGAGGTCGGTGACCTTGAACCACACGTTCGACAAGTGCGACATTCCTGCAGCCTACGACGCGCGAGCGGACCCCGAACGCGCCCGGCAGCTCAGGGCGCTGCGGTGGCGATCTCGACCGCTTCGGCGAAGTCGATGCGGTCGAGCAGGTGTTTGCGGAACGGCATCACCGCTCGCGGCATGTTGAGGCCCAGGACACCTCGGAGGCGTCCCGCTCGGCCGTACAGGGCGGCGAACTGACGGTCGTCGACCGAACCGGCGACGACCACCACGTCGTCGTCGGGAGCGGCGCGTCCGAGGAACTGGATGCGACGGTCGTACTGCTCGCTCCAGAAGAACGGCACCGGTGCGTAGTCGGCCCGGGGCTGCCCGGCCGCCTCGGAGATCAGGTTGGTCGCCGCGTGTGCACCCTGTTCGGCAGCGTTGGTCCAGTGTTCGATGCGCATCTCCTCGTCGAACAGCGGGTTGTGCCATCGCACGACGTCACCGGCGCCGTACACGAGCGGGTGGCCGGCGTTGAGATCGGCGCCACACACGAGCCCGTCACGAATCTGCAGCCCGGACCCCTCGAGCCACCCGGTGGAGGGAGCGACACCGATCCCGACGACGACGACGTCGGCCGGTTCGTGCCAGCCGCCGTCGATCAGCACCGCACCGCTCGCGAGATCCTCGACCTGCACGCCACACCTGATCTCGACATCGTGGTCGGCGTGCACGGCCGCCACCGCCGTGCCCATCTCGGGGCCGAGTGCGCGCATCAGCGGCGCCGGGCCGCCCTCGAGCACGACGACGTCGTTGCCGAGTTGTCTCGCGGTCGCGGCCACCTCGAGACCGATGAAGCCCGCACCGATCACGACGACACGACGACCGCCGGGCGCCAGTCGCTCCCGGAGGTCGAGTGCGTCGTCGAGCCCTCGCAACACCGTGGCGTGCGCGTGTGCCTCCTGCCCGGGGAGCCGCCGGGCATTGGCGCCGGTCGCGACGATCAAGCCGTCGAACGTGACCTCGTCGCCGTCGGCCAGGGACACGACGTTGCGGTCGAGGTCGAGCCCGGTCGCGGCATCGCCGCGGCGCCACGTGACGTCGAGCGTTCCCATGTCGTCGGGCTTGCGGAGCACGATGCGATCGGGCTCCCACTCGCCGGCGAGGAGCCGTTTGGACAGCGGCGGTCGGTCGTACGGCAGGTGAGACTCGTCACCGATCAACGTGACGTTGCCGTCGAACCCGCCGGTACGGAGCGTTTCGACAGCTCGCAGCCCTGCGAGCGACGCCCCCACCACCACGACGTTGCGGATCATGGTTCGATGGTTAGCACGTCGTCTCCGTAGCGTGGCGACATGACCAGCAAGTTGGACATCGCGGAGATCAACGCGATGATCGTCGATCAGTTCCCCGGCACCGGTAACCGATGCATCGAACTCGGTGCCGATTACGCCGTCGCGGCGTACGACGTCACGCCGTCCGACATCCGTCCCGGCGGTTTCGTGTCGGGCCCGACACAGTTCGGGTTGGCCGACTGTGCGCTGTGGTTCCTCGCCTTCGTCGGCCTCGATCGGATCGAGCCGATGGCCCTCACGTCCGAGCTCTCGATCCGGTTCCTGCGGCCGGCGGTCGGCGAGCGCATCATCGGCCGTGCCGACCTCGAAACGGTCAGCCGCCGCAGCGTCGTCGGCACGGTGCACATCTGGGTCGACGGCACGCCCCACAAGATCACCGCCGTGGCGCAGGGCACCTACGCCGTGCCGCTGCCGCGGAGCTCGTCGTGACCTCGACGCCGCGACCGCGCTTCCATCTCGCGTTCCCGGTGCACGACCTCGCGGCCGCCCGCCACTTCTACGGCGATGTGCTCGGGTGTGCCGAGGGCCGGTCCGACGACCACTGGGTCGACTTCGACCTGTACGGCCACCAGATCGTGGCCCACCTGTCGGAACGGGCGGGCGAACGCATCGTCAACCCGGTCGACGGCGACGACGTCCCGGTCCCGCACTTCGGGTTGCTGCTCGAACCCGGGGCGTGGCGCACGCTCGCCGATCGGCTACGGGCGGCGGATGTCGAGTTCGTCATCGAGCCGCACACCCGGTTCGTCGGCGAGCCGGGTGAACAGTCGACGATGTTCGTGCTCGACCCGAGCGGCAACGCACTCGAGTTCAAGGCCTTCGAGCACGACGACCAGGTGTTCGCCCGCTGACGGGGCGGCGCCTGGCACCGACGCGTCAGACCGATCGAAAGGTGATGCTGAGTCGGGCGCCGCTCGTGGCGCGCATCTTCGGCACGGTGTGCTCCCATTCGTGCTGACACGCGCCGCCCATCACGAACAGGTCGCCGTGACCGAGCGGCCAGGCGAGCGACGCGCCACCACCGCGTGGTCGCAGCTTGAGCGGTCGAGCCGCGCCGACGCTCAGGATCGCGATGACCGGGTTGGTGACGACGTGCCGGTGACGGTCGCCGTGCCAGGCAACCGAGTCGGTGCCGTCGCGGTAGAGGTTGAAGCCGATCGAGTCGAACGGTTCGCCGTAGCGGTCGGCGAGCAGCAGCCGGATCTCGCGCAGGATCGGCATCGGTTCCGGCTGTCCGCTGGCGACGCTCCACCACGCCGACAGCCGGGGTTCGTCGACGATCTGGTCGTACATGCGGATGCCGGTGCGCTGCCGGAACGGCAGCCCGGCGGTGAGTTCGTCGAACAGTTGGTCGGAGCCGGTCAACCAGCCCGGGACGTGATCGACCCAGGTGCGACCGTCGAGATCGAGCCGCGTCAGTTCACGGAACGACGGGTCGTACTCTGGATCGAGCGACCCGAACAGCGATCGCTGCCCGATGATCGGCGAAGGGAACACGTGTTCGATTGTCGCGTACGGCGGCACGGATCACAAGTCACTGGCACACTGGTCGGATGGCCGAGCGGATCGACGACGCGACCGATCCCCGGCTCGTCGACTACCGCGAGCTCCGCGACATCTCGGCTCGCCGGGTCATCGAGGGCGACGAGTTCTTCATCGCCGAAGGACCGGTGGCGATCGAGCGGCTGATCGCGTCGGGGCACCGGATCCGGTCGGTCGTCGTGTCCGAACGCAAGCACGAACGGCTCCGTCATCTCCTCGACCCGCTCGATGCGCCCACGTTCGTCGTCGACCGTGACGTCCTGCACGACATCGTCGGTTTCGACCTGCATCGGGGCGCGATCGCCGCGGCCGACCGACGCCCGCTCCCGGCCCTGTCCGACCTTGCCGACCGGTGTGACCGGCTGGCGGTCCTCGAAGGGTTGAACGATCCCGAGAACCTGGGTGCGATCGCCCGCTCGGCGCGCGCGTTCGGCATCGACGGGCTGGTCCTCGACCCGACCTGCATCGACCCCTACACCCGCCGGACCGTCCGGGTCAGCATGGGCGAGATCCTCTTCCTGCCGTGCTGTCGGGTCGACGCCGGCGATTGGCCCGACGTGCTGCCGACGCTGCACCGGGCGGCGTTCGAGTCGTGGGCGCTGACGCCTGCGTCGGGCAGCGTCGACATCTGGGGCCTCCGGCCGCCAGAGCGGCTCGCGCTCGTCCTCGGCGCCGAGGGGCCGGGGATCACCGAGCGCACGATGGCGACCGCGACACACCGGGTCCGACTGCCGATCGACCACGACGTCGACTCCCTCAACGTCGGTGCTGCCGCCGCCGTCGCGTTCGCCGTCGCGGCGAGACCTCGATGAGGATGGGCCGATGATCACGCACCTCCCCGATCATCCGGATGCGACCGAACCCGAACCGTTCGCGGGGCCGAGCCATCCGATGCGGAAACTGACCCGGTCGATCGCGCTCGGCGAGCCGTGGACCGACGACGATGCCCGCCGCGTGGCGGCGATCTTCGACGGCCTGGCGCCCGAGTGGACCGAGCGGCAGGTCGACCCGGTCAAGGCCGCGGTCGTCGGTGACGCCCTCGACCGTGGCACACCGCCGCTCGACGGCCGTTGGCTCGAGCTGGGTTCCGGCACGGGCGCCGGCACGCGGCTCCTCCACCAGCGCGGGGTCGAGCAGGTCTCGGTCGATCTCTCCGCCGGCATGCTCGCCCACGCACCCGACGGACTCGCGCCGAAGGTGCGCGCTGACTCGTCGGCGCTCCCCTTCCCGGCCGACTCGTTCGACGCGATCCTGATGATCAACATGATCCTGTTCCCCGGTGAGGTCGATCGGGTGCTCCGCCCCGACGGTTCGATCGTCTGGGTCAACACCAAGGGCGACCAGACGCCGATCCACCTGCCGCCGGCGGACGTCGAACGCGCACTCCCGGGTAGCTGGCACGGCGTCACAGCTCGAGCGGGTACCGGCCTGTGGGCGGTGCTCCGTCGGGCGTGACCCCGGCGGGTGCGCGATGCTCGTGCGATGACCGAACGTGCGATCTCCCGCTTCGACGTCCCCGAGCTCGACGATCTGCCCGACGACATCCGCGAGCAGATCCTGGCCGTCCAGGAGAAGTCGGGGTTCGTCCCCAACGTGTTCCTCGCGTTCGCCCGCCGTCCGGCGGAGTTCCGGGCGTTCTTCGCGTTCCACGACGCATTGATGGACAGCAACGAGGGGCTCTCGAAAGCCGAACGGGAACTGATCGTGGTCGCCACGTCGGCCGCCAACGGCTGCCTGTACTGCGTGGTCGCGCACGGTGCGATCCTGCGGATACGCACCAAGAACCCATTGCTCGCCGACCAGGTCGCGACCAACCCGGCCAAGGCGGATCTGAGCGAACGCGAGCGGCACATCGTCGACTTCGCGCTCAAGGTCGCGACCGACTCGGCGAACGTCGGCGACGCCGATCTCGCAGCGATGCGGGCACTCGGATTCACCGACGACGAGATCTGGGACATCGGCGCGATCACGGCCCTGTTCGCGCTCTCGAACCGGTACGCCAACTTCACCGGCATGCGACCGAACGACGAGTTCTACGGGATGGCTCGCTGAGACTTCTCGACATCGGCGCGAACCGGATCGGCTTCGGCTCCGAACTGTTGGACGTGAACACCTTCCGAAGCTCTGCCCGAACTGCGATGACACTCGGCGCCGGCCTCGCGCTCACGCTCGCCGCATGTGGCGGCGGTGACGACGCCGCCGAGCCCGAGGATCCCGGGGCGACCACGAGCGTGGCCGACGGCGCGGACGACGTGCCGACGCAGCCGGCGACCATCACGGCCGAAGCGCAGGAAGGTGACGGCACGACCGTCGTCGTGGCCGGCGTCGATCTCCCGGCACCGGGCTTCATCGCGGTCCATGCGGACGGAGGCGGTTCTCCCGGTCCCGTCATCGGTGTGAGCGAACTGCTGCCCGAGGGCAGCAGCAGCGACGTCACGATCGCGCTCGACGAGCCGCTGGCGGCCGACGCGGTGGTCTATCCGATGGCGCACATCGACACGAACGCCAACGGCGTCTACGAGTTCGGGAGCGTCGACGGGGTCGACGGTCCGGCGGTGACCGCCGACGGCGACGTCGCCGTCGTCGCCGCGAACGTGGGGGTCGCCTCCTCCGATCCTGCGGACTCCGCGGACCCTGCCGACTCGGCCGATGCCTCCGACAGCGCGTCGGGGAACACGATCACGATCTCCGACTTCTCGTTCGACGGCGTCACCGAGGTGGCGGTCGGCACGACGGTCGTCGTGACCAACACCGATGCCGCTCCGCACACGTGGACGGCCGAGGACGGAACGTTCGACTCCGGCGCCCTGAGTCAGGACGAATCGTTCGAGTTCACGTTCACCGAACCGGGCGAGTTCGCATACTTCTGCAACTTCCACCCCTCGATGACGGGCACGATCGTCGTCACCGGCTGACCAGCAGTCGCTCGGCGGGGCCGGAGGCGGAATAGGTTTCGTCGGGGTCCGGTTGAGGAACTGTTACGCCTGATACCGGTTCGAACCGGGGGTGTGGCAGGAGGAACGTCCATGACCGACCAACGACGCACCGATCGTGCGTCACTGTTCGCCACCGGAGCCGTCGCAGTTGCGACACTCGCCCTGATCACCACCTTCGTGGTGGTCGTGCGGTCCGGCTCCGGCTCGGCGAGCCGTGCAGACGACGAGACGACCGAGGTCGTCGACCTCGACGACGGTGCCGTCGCCGACCCCGCCGTCGACCCGCGCGCGCTGATGCAGCGTTCCGCGACGGCGATGTCGGAGGTGACCAGCGTCGAGTTCCGACTCCAACGCTCCGGCGCTCCCGTCTTCATCGATCAGTTCGAAGAGATCGCGCTCGACGGACTGCGTGGCCAGTTCACGGTGCCGACCAAGGCGCAGGCCGAACTCACGGTGACCGTCAGCGGCAACCTGCCGACCAAGATCGGCGCCGTCGCGATCGACACCGAGGTCTGGATCTCCAACCCGGTCACCGGCGATTTCGAGACCCTTCCGGCCGGCTACGACATCGACCCCTCGCGCTTCTTCGATCCGGAAGACGGCTGGCAGCCGCTGATCGCCAACCTGCGCGACGTCGAACTCGTCGGCATCGACGACCGAGGCGGTGACCGCTACCGCGTGCGCGGGGTCGCCGACGCCGCCGACGTTCGCAACATCACCGTCGACCTCGTGCGCGATCAGGACGTGCCGGTCGACTTCTGGATCCACCCCACCACGGCGCTCGTGACCGCCGCCGAGTTCACCACGCAGATCGACGGCGCCGATGCCCGGTGGGAACTCGAACTCGCCGAGTACGGCGACAGCTTCACGATCGAACCGCCGGAGAACGTGCGTGACTGACACCACCGAGATCTCGATCGACTCCGGCCGACGCCGCCCCTCCCCGGGAGCGATCCTCGCGGTCGTCGGCTTCAGCGTCTTCGTCGCGGCCGACGACCTCACGGTCGTGTCGACGATGCTGCGACCGATCATCGGCGATCTCGGCCTCGTGCTGCCCGACGGGCTCGACGACGCGGCGTGGATCGTCAACGCGTACCTGATCGCGTTCGTCGCGATCATGCCGATCGCCGGTCGCATCAGCGACGTGCTCGGCCGACGACGGACCTTCGTCGGCGCGTACCTCCTGTTCCTCGTCGGCACGATCCTGATCCCGCTGTCGGTCGAGTTCGACTCGGCGTTCGGATGGTTCCTGACCGGTCGGGTGATGACGGCGATCGGCGGTGGGGCCATGGTGCCCGTCGCGCTCGCTGTCGTCGGCGACGTCTACCCGGAGGGAAAGCGTGCCCGTGCCCTCGGCACGCTCGGTGCGATCGAGACGATGGGCTGGGTCTGGGGTCCGCTGTACGGCGCCATGCTCGTCCGCTTCCTCTCGTGGCAGTGGCAGTTCTGGCTGAACATCCCGTTCGCGATCGCCGGCCTGGCCGCGTCGTGGTGGGCGCTCGAGGGTCACGACCGCCCCGAGCATCGGCAACGGATCGACTGGCTCGGTGCCGTCCTCCTGACGGTCACGTTGGTCAGCCTCAACGTCGCGCTCCTGGGATCGGCCGAGATCCAGAGCGTGAACGGCCTCTCCGAACTGACGGGTGAGGGCACCGACTGGCGGTTCCTCTACCTCGTCGCACTGGGTGCCGGGGTGGCGTTCGTGTGGCAGCAGCGGCGGAGCGACCACCCGCTGTTCGACCGACGCCTCTTCCGCGGCCGCAACCTCCTGATCGCGCTGTTCGTGAACTTCGTCGTCGGTGCTGCGCTCGTGATCGCGATGGTCGACGTGCCGTTGTTCATCAACTCCGTCGAGCTCGATCTCGAGCGCTCGGCGGTGGTCGCCGGATCGATCCTGTCGGCGCTGACCGCGGCGATGGCGGTCATGTCGTACGTCGGGGGCCGCGCGACCGAACGATGGTGGTACCGACCTCCGGTGCTCGCCGGCCTCGCCATGTCGACCGGCGCCTACGCGTGGATGGGTGCCACCTGGACGTCCGACACGTCGTACCCGGTGTTCGCGATCCAGCTCGCACTGCTCGGTGGCGGTTTCGGCCTCACGGTCGCTCCGACCACCAGCGCCGTCGTCGACGCCGCGCCGTCCGATCAGCGTGGCGCCGCAGCTTCGGTCGTGATGGTCGTCCGGTTGATGGGCTTCAGCGTCGGACTGTCGGCGCTGACGGCATGGGGCCTCGCCCGCTTCAACGACCTGCGATCGACGATCGACCTCCCCAGCATCACCGACCCCGGCTTCGAGGCCGCCGTCACCGAAGCCCAAGAGACCTTGACCGCGCAGGCCATCGCCGAGACGTTCACCGCCGCTGCGGTCGTCATCGGCGCCGGCCTGCTCGCGACCGCCGCCATGAAGCGGCGAAACGGAGACACGAACATGGATACCGAACGCACCCCCGACGAGGTCGACGCACCGATCGAATCGCACGACGATGCGCCGATCGATTCGCACGACGTGGCCGAGCCGGTTCCGATCGGCGAGGCGGAGCCGGTGTCGTCGGCGACCCGGTCCGAGATCGACGCGCTCGCGACCCGCATGAACGTGCTGATCGGGCTGCTCGCCGTGCTGCTGGTCGGTGCGTTCGTCGTGATCGCCCTGATGATGTCGCGCGTCGCGGACGCACAGGACGACGCCGCCGCCGCCCGGTCCGCGCTGGAGTCGACCGAGCAGGACCTCGCGACCACCCAGGCCGACCTCGAACGGGTCGAAGCGGGCGCCGCGCTGTACGCGTCACAGATCACCGGCTTCCAGGAGCAGCTCGTCGCTCTCGAACCGCAGGTGTCCGCCGGCGTCGAGGAAGCGATCGCCGGGCTGCGCGAATTCGGCGACTCGACCATCGCGTTCGACGTGGAGATCGACGAGGTGATCCCGGTCAAGACCGACATCCTCCTCGACCGTGTGGTCCAGGTGCCGATCAAGACGACGATCCCGATCAACGAGTCGTTCGACACCACGATCACGATCGACACACCGTTCGGTGGGATCCCGCTCGACGTGAACGTGCCCGTCGACGTCGACGTGCCGGTCGACCTCGTGGTCGACATCCCGATCAACGAGACCGTCGAACTCGACGAGGAGTTCCCGGTGCAGCTCGACGTGCCGATCGCGATCGAGGTGCGCGACACCGAACTCGCGAGTCTGACCGACTCGCTCGCAGCCGGCCTCGAAGCCCTCCAGGACGTCCTCACCGGCCTCGGCTGACACGGCGCGATCGGTCCCTGAACGCGCAAACGCACCCGGGACCGCCGAGCGGCGCGACCGGGTGCGTGGGTGTCGGTGACTCGGCGCCATCCACGGTGGCACCGGGTTGGTGGATCAGCGCAGGCTGGACTGCAGCGACGACTGCATGTTCGACCGAGCGGACTCGAGCGACTTGCGGGCGGCACCGAGGTCGGCGAAGGTGCCGGACGAGCGGGCGTCTTCCCGCCGGCGCCACGCCGACAGGAGGTGCTGGAAAGCGTGGTTCTGGAGAGCGTTCATGTCCACAACGCTATGACCGACGCCGCATCCGGCCAATTTCGGAACCATCGTTGTTCTGTTTGAATTCCGTCAATTGCCTTGGATTTCATTGTCATTTGCCTGATCACATGCGAAAGTCACTGCATGTCAGCAATCGACCTGGATGACATCAACATCGAGCTGCTCGATCTGCTGCAACTCGACGGTCGCATGTCGTACCGCGAACTCGGTGAACGGGTCGGTCTGAGCGCCCCGGCGGTGACCGAACGGGTTCGCCGACTCGAGGAGCTCGGCGTCATCAAGGGGTACCGGGCGGTCGTCGACTACGAGCAGCTCGGCTTCCCGTTGCTGTGCGTGATCCGTCTCAACGCCCGCCCGGGTGTCGACGACGTGATCGAGGCCATGCCCGAGGTCATCGAGTCCAACCGCGTCACCGGCTCCGAGTCGCACGTCGTCCGCCTCCGGGCCCGGAGCACCGGTCACCTCGAGGCGTTGCTGCAGCACCTGTGGGAGTACGGCGACTCGACCACCAACATCGTCACGAGTTCGCCGGTGCCGCGCCGACCGATGCATCTCCGACGAGCGCTGTCGGCCCGGACCTGAACCGACCTGGGACGCGAAACCGCCGGGCCGGTTGCCCGGCCCGACGGCATCGATGTTGGTGTTGGTGACCGACCCGAGGGTCAGTTGCCGCCCTCGTTCAAGGTGACCTCGATCGCCGTGAAACCGGAACCGGTCGTGTCGTCACCGGTCTGGATGTGGGTCCACGCCTCCTCGACGATCTCGTTGGTGTACGCACCCTCGGTCGGCGGCGCGGTGAGCACCGTGGCGCCTTCGAGGTTCGGCGTGCCCTGGGCGATCTCGACCGTGCGATCCCAGGCGGCCGGGTCGATGTAGCCGATGCCGTTCTCGGACG
The DNA here is from genome assembly GCA_033344875.1 of Ilumatobacteraceae bacterium. NCBI lineage: Bacteria > Bacillati > Actinomycetota > Acidimicrobiia > Acidimicrobiales > Ilumatobacteraceae > Ilumatobacteraceae bacterium. The sequence goes on from JAWPMO010000001.1 coordinate 3,042,228, forward strand.
GCCAGATCAGCTTGTTGACCTCGTTGGTCTGCCACAGCTGGTGGCTGGCACCGAGCGTCGGGCCGGCGGCGAGCACGATGTCGGCGCACTCCTGCACGTTGTCGCGGCAGTACATCCAACCCTCCATCGAGGCGGCGACGAACGACACGGCGAGCGACCGATAGTCCTCGTCGTTGGCGAGCTTGTCGGCATCGGCCCAGATCGCGTCCTGGAGCATGCCCACGCCGACGTCTTCGTAGCTGATCACGTTGAAGTCGTCTGGCGTGTAGAGCTCACCGGTGTCGGGGTTGATCGCTTCGAGGACCTGGGCGTACTCGTTGTACGTCATGGCCTCGGCGGCGTCGATGTCGCCTTCGAGCAGCGCGACCATGTCGAAGTTCTGGCCGACCAACTCGACGTCGGAGGCCGGGTCGAGACCCTCGGCGCCGAGTGCGGCGAAGACCTCGTACTCGTTGCCGAAACCCCAGTTGCCGATCTTCTTGCCGGCGAAGTCGGCGGGCGACGTGATGCCGGCGTCGGCGAACGACACCTGCAGGGTGCCGGAGCGCTGGAAGATCTGGGCGATGTTCACGATGTTCGCCCCGGCTTCACGGCTGGCCAGCGCCTTCGGCACCCACGCGAGCGCGAAGTCGACGTCACCGTTGGCGAGCTGCGTCTGCGGCACGATGTCGAGACCGCCTTCGACGATCGTGACGTCGAGGCAATGGTTCTCGTAGAAGCCCTGGTCGACGGCGGCGTAGTAGCCGGCGAACTGAGCCTGCGTGAACCACTGGAGCTGCAGGCTCGCCTCGCGCGGCGTCTCGCACTCCATCGCCATGTCGTCGCTCATGTCATCGGACATGTCGTCGCTCATGTCGTCGCTCATGTCGTCGGAGGTGTCCTCCGCCGGCGGGTCGGTGGCCGCTGGTGTGGCGTCGTCGTCGTCACCCCCGCAGGCGGTCGCGACGAGGGCCAGCGCCGCGAGTGCGCCGACCGCCCTGGTGATCGTTCGAGTGTTCCTTCGTGTGTTCATGCTGTTGCTCCCCCGGGGACGGATCCCCGTCTGTGTGTGGTGATGGCCTCCAAGGCGATGGAGACGAGATAGAACGCCAGGCCGAGCAGGCACGCACCGATCACGTATGCCCAGGCAACGGCCGTCTTGGAGTTCGCGAAGTTGGACGGGATGAAGTAGCCGAGACCGTTCTGGCGGCCGCCGAAGTATTCCGAGACGAAGGCGGTGATCACGGCGGTCGGCGCCGCGATCTTGAGGGCCGTGAACAGGTACGGCAGCGCATTCGGGATACGCGTCTTCAGGAGGATCATGGTCGGCGAGGCAGCATACGACCGCATCAACTCCAAGTGCGTCGCGTGCACCTGGCGCAGTCCCTTGGCGACGTTGGTCAACACGATGAAGAACACGATCAACGTCACCATCAGGCGGCGCGGGATCTCACTCGTGCTCGCGTACATGTTCTGGAACACGGCGACCAGGACGACGATCGGGATCGCGTTGAGCGCCACTGCGAGCGGCGACACGAGTTCGTTGAGCAGGTTGAACCGCATCAGCAGGAAGCTGGCAGCGACGCCCAACAGCGTGCCGGCGACCAACCCGACCAGGGCGTTGGACCCCGACACGAACGCGGCGCTGCGGATCAACCCCGGGTTGTCGACGAACGCATCCCAGATCGCCGATGGTGCCGGCAGGAAGTACGGCTTCAGGTCGAACCCCTTCACGGTCGCTTCCCACGCGACGACGAAGAGCACGCCGAACATCGCCGGCGGCACGACGGTGACGAGCAGGCGACGAACACTCATCGGTCGTCGACCCCGCCCCGTACCGCCTCGCCGCTGCGCAACGCCTCGCGCACTGCCGTGATCGACGAGTAGAAGTGGTCGTCCTCGCGGGTGTCCTCGTCGCGGCTCGGGCCCAGCCCGATGTCGACGATGTCGGTGATGCGACCGGGCCGCGGCGACATCACGACGACCCGATCCGACAGATAGACGGCCTCGGGAATCGAGTGCGTCACGAACACGACCGTCGTCTTGGTCGCCGCACAGATGCGGAGCAACTCCGCCTGCATGTGTTCACGGGTCATCTCGTCGAGCGCGCCGAACGGTTCGTCCATCAGCAGCAACTGCGGATGGGCGGCGAGCGCCCGAGCGATCGCGATCCGTTGCTGCATACCCCCCGAGAGTTGCCACGGCATGTGTCGGGAGAATTCCGGGAGCTTGACGAGTTCGAGCATCTCGTGTGCGCGCGCCCGGCGTTTCGCCTTGTCCCAGCCCTTCAACTCGAGCGGCAGCTCGATGTTCTTCTCGACCGACCGCCACTCGAACAGACCGGACTGCTGGAACGCCATGCCGTAGTCCTGGTCGAGTCGCGCCTGTGCCGCCGACTTGCCGTTGACCAACACGTCGCCGACCGTCGGCTCGATGAGGTTGGCGATCAGCCGCAACAGCGTCGACTTGCCGCAACCGGACGGGCCGATCAGCGACACGAACTCACCCGGCTCGACCGTCAGCGTGACGTCGACGAGCGCGTCGACCTGATTCGCCTGCCCCTCGTTGAACGCCTTCGACACGCTGTTGACGACGACACCACTCATGCACGTTCCTCCATGGGTACGAACTCCATCACGACGCTTCCTCACGGGGTCGGTTCCGCATCACCAGGATCTCGACGGCGACGACCGCCCCGAACAGGACCATGCCGAGCGCCGCGGCTCCGAACACGGCCGAGTACAACTTCTCCGGGTCGCCCGTCGACGCCTGCAGGTACGACAGCACCGCCCGGCCGATGCCGCCGCGGATGCCGGTGGAGATCTCCGAGACGATCACGCCGACCACCGACAGCGTCGCCGCCAACTTGAGCGCCGGCACCATGTGCGGCACCGCGGCGGGGAAGCGGAGCTTCAGCGTGGTGCGCCACCAGCCGGCGGCGTAGCTGTCCATCAGTTCGAGCGCTGCGGACGGCGCCGACTGCAGACCGCGCAGCGTGCCGACCGCGACCGGGAAGAACGCCAGGAACGCCGCCAGCAGGCAGACCGAGGCCCACCGCGGCCACTCCCACCCGAACAGGTCGAGGCGACCGCTCCAGCTCACCACCTGTGGGGCGAGGGCGATCAGCGGCACGGTCTGCGACATGATCACCCACGGGAGCAGGCCCCGCTCGACGATCCGGAACCGGGCCATCAGCACCGCGAGGAACACACCGATCACGCCGCCGAGCACGAGCCCGACGAACGCCAACCGGAACGTGTACCAGGAGTAGCCGAGCACCGTCCGCCAGATCGGTTCGGTGCCGGCGCTGGTTTCTGGCTCGGTCAGACGAGTGACGATGTCCCAGGTGTGCGGCATCGCACGGTTGGACGCCTTGGGGATGACCCGCACGCCGAAGACCGATCCCCCGTCGTCGGGTCCGACGACCTTGTACAGCTCCCAGAGGGAGGCGACCAGGAACAGGGCGACGCAGAACAGTGCGGCTCGGCGCGCAGCTCGTCGGATCACGGACGAAGACTACGACTTGGCGAGCGTGTGCTCGTCGAGCTGCGGGATGATGTGCTCGCCGTACTCGAGCAGCGTGTGGTCCTTGCCGTCGTGCTGGAGGTAGATCGCGAACTGATCGACACCGAGATCACGGAGCTCTTCGAGACGACGCAGGTGCTCGTCGGGCGGGCCGAGGATGCAGAAGCGGTCGACGATCTCGTCGGGCACGAAGTCGGCGTGCGTGTTGCCGGCCTGGCCGTGCTGGTTGTAGTCGTAGCCCTCGCGGCCCTTGATGTAGTCGGTCAGCGCCTGCGGGATACCGTCGGCCCGGTCGCCGTAGCGGGCCACCATGTCGGCCACGTGGTTGCCGACCATGCCGCCGAACCAGCGGACCTGGTCGCGCATGTACGCCATCGACGCATCGTCGGCGTTGCCCACGTACGCCGGCGCGGCGACCACGATCGTCAGGGCGTCGGGGTCGCGACCGGCGTCGGACGCCGCGGTCCGCACGCTCTCGATGGTCCAGGCGGCGATCTGCGGGTCGGCGAGTTGGAGCACGAACCCGTCGCACGTCTCACCGATCGTCTTCAACGCCTTCGGCCCGTAGCCGGCGCCGAGCACCTCGAGACGCGACTTCGCCGCCCAGGGCAGCGTGATCGTCGAACCGTTGTACTCGACGCTGCGGCCGTTGGCCAGCTCGCGGATCACGTGGATCGACTCGGCCATCGTGGCGAGCGTCGTCGGCTTCCCGTTGGTGACCCGAACCGCCGAGTCGCCACGCCCCATCGAGCAGATCGTGCGGTTGCCGTACATCTCGTTGAGCGTGGCGTAGGTGCTCGCCGTGACCGTCCAGTCGCGAGTGGCCGGATTGGTGACCATCGGGCCGACGATCACGTTGCGGGTCTCGGCCAGGATCTGGCTGTAGATGACGTACGGCTCCTCCCACAGGATGTGGGAGTCGAAGGTCCAGACGTGCGAGAAACCGAGCGACTCCGCCCGTTTCGCCAACTCCACCACCCGCAACGCAGGAGGGGTCGTTTGGAGCACGATGCCGACGTCCATGCCGAGACACTACCGATGCGTTTGACAGGACGTAAAGGTCCCGGGTCGTCGTCACAGGCTGTTCACACGCCGAGCGACACCGGCCGGGGCGCACGGGGCGGCCGGGGCGCACGGGGCGGCCGGACCGGACGCTGGCTAGCCTGGGCAGCGAGTCACCACGACTCACCGACGAGGGGCGCACCGTACCGGCCGGACAAGACGGGCGCAGGAGATCATCGATGAACTGGCTCATCCTCGCCGTCGCCGGACTGTTCGAAGTCGCCTGGGCGTCGCTGCTCCCGGAGACGAAGGGATTCACCCGTCCGGGTCCGACCGCGGGCTTCTTCGTCACCCTGGGCATCAGCATGTACCTGCTGAGCGTGGCGACGCGCACGATCCCGATCGGCACGGGGTACGCCGTCTGGGTCGGCATCGGCGCCGTCGGCGCATTCGTCGTGTCAACCGTGTTCCGACAGCAGCCGACGAGTGCCGCCCAAGTCGTCGCGATCGGCGCGCTGATCACCGCGATCGTCGCGGTCAAGCTGACCGCGACGCACTGAGGCAACGCGCCGAACGCGGGTCAGCGGGTCTCGGGGAAGCCGAGGTCGACCGAGCTGGATGCGGGATCGGGCCAACGACTCGTGACCACCTTGCCGCGGGTGTAGAAGTTGATGCCCTCCGGGCCGTACATGTGGGTGTCGCCGAACAGGCTCGCCTTCCAGCCGCCGAAGCTGTAATAGCTGACCGGCACCGGGATCGGGACGTTGATGCCGACCATGCCGACCTCGATCTCGAACTGGAACTCGCGAGCGGCACCGCCGTCGCGGGTGAAGATCGCCGTGCCGTTGGCGAACGGGCTGGCGTTGATCATCTCGACGCCCTCCTCGTAGCCGCTGACCCGTGTCACCGACAGCACCGGCCCGAAGATCTCGTCGTCGTAGCACTTCATGCCGGGCGTGACGTTGTCGATCAGTGTGGGGTTGACGAAGTAGCCGCCGTCATTCGACTCGGGCCGACCGTCGACGACGATCGTCGCGCCTTCGGCGGGCGCGTTCTCGATGTAGCCCGTCACCCGGTCGCGCGACTCGGCGGTGATCAGCGGGCCCATCTCGCTGTCGGGTTCCATGCCGTTGCCGACCTTGACCTGCGGGATCCGCTCGGCGATCTTGGCGACGAGGTCGTCGGCGATCGCATCGGCCGCGAGCACGACGCTGATCGCCATGCAGCGTTCGCCGGCCGAACCGTACGCCGCGCCGATCGCGGCGTCGGCCGCCATGTCGAGGTCGGCATCGGCCAACACGAGCATGTGGTTCTTGGCGCCGCCGAGGGCCTGGACGCGCTTGCCGTTGCGCGTGCCGGTCTCGTAGATGTACTTCGCGATCGGGGTCGAGCCGACGAAGCTCACGGCCGCGACATCGTCGTGTTCGAGGAGGCGATCGACCGCGACCTTGTCACCCTGCACGATGTTGAAGCAGCCATCGGGCAGGCCGGCCTGCTTCAACAGGTCAGCGATGAACATCGTCACCGACGGATCCTTCTCGCTCGGCTTGAGCACGAACGTGTTGCCGCACGCGAGCGCGTTGGCGAACATCCACATCGGGACCATCGCCGGGAAGTTGAACGGCGTGATGCCGGCCACCACACCGAGCGGCTGACGGATCGAGTACACGTCGACCCCCGTCGACGCCTGCTCGGAGAAGCCGCCCTTGAGCAGGTGCGGCACGCCGCACGCGAACTCGATGTTCTCGAGGCCGCGAGCGACCTCGCCCAACGAGTCGGAGAGCACCTTGCCGTGCTCGGCGGTGAGCAGCGACGCGATCTCCTTGCGGTTCGCGTCGACGAGTTCACGCATGCGGAACAGGATCTCGGCCCGCTTCGACAGGCTCGTCGCCCTCCAGCCGGGCGCCGCGGCCTTGGCCGCCGCGACCGCAGCGTCGACCTCGTCGACCGACGCGAGCGCGACCACGCCCGACTGCTCGCCGAGAGCAGGGTTGTAGACCGGTGCCGTACGTCCCGACGTGGATGCGACGACCTTGCCGTCGATCCAATGCTGAATTTCGTTCATGCTGTTCCCCTTCGAGTCGGAGCCATGGATTGGAGCGCTCTACCCCTGACGCTCACTGTACGCCGGACCGAGTCCGACCGTCAGCCTGCGCGAGCCATCCAAGCAGATGCACCCAGCCGTGTCGACGGGCGACGCCGCCCGGACGCGGAACGTCCCGGCCGGCGGACCGACCGGGACGTTCCGGGTATCAGGCGCTGATGGTGTCCGGAGACTCAGTTCGGGACACCGCCGCACAGCACGGGGGCCGTCAGCTCGAGCGGGGCACCGGCCACGATCGACGACTCCATCGATGCGAACGCGTCGTCGTCGTTGATGGCGTACTCGCCGTTGCCGTCGAAGTCGATACCGTGCACCACGACCTGGGCCGTGCCGGCGATCTCACCGAGCGTCATCGTGTCGTCCTCGGCGAGCGGGGTGTCGGCCGGGAACATGGCCGAGTACGAGATCGTGCCGTCGGCGTCGGCGATCTGGGTGTCGAGTCCCAGCTGGATGCCGCCGTAGACCGGGGCACCGTCCAGGACCGTCACCACGTCGTCGGCCGTCCCTGATGGACAGTCGCTGGGCGCGTCGCCCAGGACGTCGTGGAGATGCATCAGGTGCGGGAGGTTCGGTGCCAGGCCCGATGCCTCGACCTGCACCTTGACCTTGCCGTTCGGCAGCGTCGTGATCTTGGTCCATCCGGTGGCCTGGGAGTTGGGGATGCTCGCATCCTGCACCGGATTCAGATCGTACGTGTACTTCGCGACCTTCGAGCTGGGCACGCCGTCGTGAGCGGCGAGTGCGGTGCCGCCGACGCCGAGGCCGGCGACGAGGGCCGCGGTGGCGGCGATCATGGTCTTCTTCATCAGTGGTCCTTTCGTGTCGGCGGGTCGAACCCCGAGGTCGGAGTTCTTCGCTGTCGGTTCCGCCGATCACCACTGGTTCGGAACACGAGAGGAACTGGATGGGAAATCGTCAAGATTTCTTCTGGTGACCCGATCGACCCTCGTCAGATCGGGCCGCGCTCGGCCGGATCGGGCTCAGTGCAGGTAGTTGCTGAGGCCGCGCTTGACGTACTGACCGTGGCCGACCTTGCCGGTGAACGTGTCGTTCTCCATCACGACCATGCCGCGGCTCATCACGGTGTCGACCTTGCCGTCGATCTCGAAACCCTCCCAGGCCGAGTGGTCCATGTTCATGTGGTGCTTGTCGTTGATGCCGAGCTTGGTGTGCCCGTTCGGGTCCCATACGAGGATGTCGGCGTCGAGGCCCGGCGCGATCGCGCCCTTCTTGTCGAGGCCGAACATGCGCGCCGGTGTGGTGCAGCAGGTCTCGACCCACCGCTCGAGCGTGATCTCTCCGGTGACGACGCCCTGATACAGCAGCTCCATCCGGTGTTCGACCGAGCCGATGCCGTTGGGGATCGCCGAGAAGTTGCCGAGGCCGAGCTCTTTCTGGTCCTTCATGCAGAACGGGCAGTGGTCGGTCGAGACGACCGCCAGCTCGTTCATCCGGAGACCCTTCCAGAGGTCGCTCTGGTGGTGCTCGTGCTTGGTGCGCAGCGGCGTGGAGCACACCCACTTGGCACCCTCGAAACCGGGCTGCATCAACTGGTCTTCGAGCGACAGGTACAGGTACTGCGGGCAGGTCTCGGCGAACACGTTGAGGCCGGCGTGCTGCGCGGCGGCGACCTCTTCGAGCGCCTCGCTGGCCGACATGTGCACGATGTAGAGCGGCACGTTGCCGGCGACCTTCGAGAGTTCGATCGCCCGGTGCGTGGCTTCGGCCTCGAGCTCGACCGGCCGGGTGAGCGAGTGGTACATCGGATCGGTTTGGCCCTTGGCCAGCGCCTGCGCGACCAGCACGTCGATCGCGATGCCGTTCTCGGCGTGCATCATGATCATCGCCCCGGACTCGCCGGCGTTCTGCATCGCCCGCAGGATCTGTCCGTCGTCGGAGTAGAACACGCCCGGGTAGGCCATGAACAGCTTGAAGCTGGTGATGCCCTCGTGGTCGACGAGGTACGTCATCGCCTTGAGCGACTGCTCGTCGACACCGCCGATGATCTGGTGGAACGCGTAGTCGATCGCACAGTTGCCGGCGGCCTTCTCGTGCCAGGTGGCGAGGCCCTCCTGCACGTCGTTGCCGGCGGTCTGCACGGCGAAGTCGACGATCGTGGTGATGCCACCCCACGCGGCGGCGATCGTGCCGGTCTCGAACGTGTCGGACGCGGCGGTGCCGCCGAACGGCAGCTCCATGTGCGTGTGGGCGTCGATGCCGCCGGGGACGACGTACTTGCCCGTGGCGTCGATCGTGCGGTCGGCGGTGATGCCGAGTCCTGCGGCCTGACCGGGGGCCAGGACACCGACGATCGTCTCGCCGTCGATCAGGACGTCGCCGGCCTGACGACCGGTGGCGGACACGATCGTGCCGTTCTGGATGAGTGTGCGTGCCATGTGGCCCTCACTTTCGGTAGGAGCGGACGGATCACGAGTTGTGCCTGGCACAACTCGTGATCAGCGGGCGGTGATCTCGTCGTAGGCGTCGGGGCGGCGGTCGCGGTAGAACTGCCAGCCGTCGCGGACCTCGCGGATCAGGCCGAGGTCGAGGTCGCGCACGATCAACTCCGGGTTGTGGGGGTCACCCTTGTCGCCGACGTACTGACCGCGGGGGTTCACGAAGTAGCTCTGCCCGTAGAAGTCGTTCTCGCCGAGCGGCTCGATGCCGACCCGATTGATCGCACCGACGTAGTACATGTTGGCGCAGGCGGCGGCCGGCTGCTCGATGCTCCAGAGGTACTCGGACAACCCTCGGTGCGTCGCCGACGGGTTGAACACGATCTCGGCGCCGTTGAGACCGAGGCAGCGCCACCCCTCGGGGAAGTGCCGGTCGTAGCAGATGTACACACCGACCTTGCCGACCGCGGTGTCGAAGACCGGGTACCCGTCGGTGCCGGGGGTGAAATAGAACTTCTCCCAGAAGCCCTTCACCTGCGGGATGTGCTGCTTGCGGTACTTGCCGAGGTACGTACCGTCGGCGTCGATCACCGCCGCGGTGTTGAAGTAGAGCCCGGCCTGCACGATCTCGTACATCGGCAGCACCATCACCATGCCGAGCTCCTTGGCGAGGCTCTGGAACCGCTTCGTGGTCGGCCCGTTCGGGATCTCCTCGGTGTAGTCGTAGTACTGCGCGTCCTGCACCTGACAGAAGTACGGCCCGTAGAACAGCTCCTGGAAGCACATGACCTGAGCACCCTGGGCAGCGGCAGCACGAGCCTGCTCCTCGTGCTTGTCGATCATGGACTCCTTGTCGCCGGTCCAGTCGGTTTGCAGCAGTGCTGCCTTCACGATGTTCGCCATGCCCCGGACAGTATCGCCGCGTTGACGAACCGTAAAGGGATGCCGGCCCCATTCATGGAGCGTTCACGGCGGGTCGGAGGGCGCGCCCGTCCGTAGCCTGGGGTGGTGCCCGAGCCCACGACGCGTCCACCCCTCGCGGTCTGCTTCGGCGGTGGCGGTGCCTTCGGGTTCGGGTTCGACATGGGCGTCGCCGACGGACTGCGCGAGCGCGGGTTCGACCTGCGGCAGCCCGCGTTGCTCGGCACGTCGGCCGGCTCCCACACCGCCGCCGCGATCGACAGCGGACTCACGTTCGACGACGTCGCGACGCTCTGGGCCCGCTACATCGACGGCGCGTCGAACCATCGCCGGTCGAGCGGCATCGACCTGGCCGGGCCGATCTACGGCGAGCGCGGCGGGACCGCCGTCGGTGCCGTCGCGGTGCGCTTACTGACATTGCGTCGACACGTGCTGTCGTCCGACGACCACCCGCTCGCCGACATCGTCGCCGCGAGCTCGTCGGTGCCGTTGCTCGTGCGGCCCCATCGGATCGACGGCAAGCGCTACATCGACGGCGGGGCGGTCAGCATTGCATCGATCGACCTCGCACCGGCCGCCGATCTGCTGCTCGCGATCACGCCGTTCGCGGTGAAGAGCCTCGGCATCGGCGGGCGGATCGGCGCCCTGCAGGCCCGGCGCGAGATCCGCTCGTGGACGAAACAGCACGGAGGTTCGGTGCTCCAGGTGGTCCCGTCGCCGTCGATGACCGCGCTCGGCGGGCGACGGCTGCGCGACCTCGGCGACATGCGGATCGGGCGGGCCGTGTACCCGGAAGCGGTCGAGCTCGGTCGCCACGTCGGCGACATCATCCACCGTGATCACCCGAGCGTCGCCGCTCGCGCGAGCGCGCCGACCTGATCGGCAGGCGTCAGTCGGCGGATTCTGGCGGCCGGTAGAACACGGCGAGCAGTCCGACGGCGGCAGCGAGGCCGCCTCCCGCCGCGATCAGGAGACCGACGTAGCCGTCGAGGTCGTCGTCGATCCCGAGGGCATGGTCGATCGACCATTCGCCGGGGCCGAGCATCGCGACCGTGACCGCGACGACGGCGAGCACCATGACGTACTCCCACCCCTGTTTGATGATGAAGAACCCCTTGTCGCGGTGATCGGTCCAGCCGGCGACCGTCATCAGCCCGACGAAACCGAGGCCGGCGAACGTGGTGAGCAGACCGGCTGCGAGGCACAGTCCGGCCGCGATCTCGCCGAATGCGGCGAAGCGAGCGTGCAACCAACCCGGTCGCATACCCATGCCGTCGAACCACCGGGCGACGCCGTCGAGGCCGCCGCGGATCTTCTGCAGGCCGTGCAGCGCGAGCGTCACGCCGACGACGACACGCACGAGCAGCAGCGCGAGATTCGCCTCGTCCATGGTCAGCCCCGCGCCTCGGCTCGGACGCGCAGCTGCTCGAGCGCAGTCGCGAGCTGCTGGGCGGGCTGTTTCCAGATCAGGCGCATCAGCCAACCGAATCCCGGTCGCCCGGCGAGGCCCTGGCGATACGTCACCCGGGTGCCGCTGTCGATCGGCTCGAGCCGCACCGACTCCGCCAGGGCGTGGAGGATCGGCAGCTTGCTGTCGGTCACCGCGAACGCGAAGTGTCGGTCGACGTCCCAGGCCGTGAAGACCTCGTCGATCGGTCGCTTCCTGACGAAGATCCGGCGTCCACCGCCCACACCGGTCGGAGCGCCGAGCAGCTCCACCCGCTCGATGGGTGCGAACCATTCGGGCCACGATTCGTGATCGGCGATCTGCGCCCACACGTCGGACGGCGGGGCCGAGATGTCGATCGTCTCGGTCACCGTGATCGGTGCGCCGTCGATCCACTCGGGCGGCTGCAGTTCGTGTGTCGCCATGGCGTCCCAACCTAGATGGCGCACCCGTCCGCTGCCACGATCGGCGTCCGACCGGTCCCGCTGCTCAGCGCGCCGGCGGGAGGGCGGCGACCGTGAACTCGGCGCGGACGACACTGGCGTCGCGTCCGACGTGCACGGGGTCGAAGAACCAGTCGGGGTGCACTTCGCTGAGCGTGTACCAGTCGATCAGGTGCAGGTCGGGGTCGGACGCCGCCCGTTCGGCGACCACCGCGTTGAAGGTGGCGGTCGCGGCGACGAAGTCGAAACTCGTCCTCGGATCACGGTGGTAGTTCACGTTGACCCACCACACCGACGCTCCCGGTGTGACTGCACCGAGCATCTCGTCGATCATCTCGCCCGCGGCGGTGCGGTCACCGCCGCCGTACACGAGATCGTTGGAGCCGAGCGCGACCATCCAGCAGTCGGCCTCCCCGAACGAGGCCCGCACCGACCTGGCCGCCTTCACGCCGCTGTACGGCGCCCGAACCCGCTCGGGGATCCTGCGGCTGGGCTGCGCATCGACCACGTGGTCGTAGCCGGCCGATCGCAGCTCGGACCGGAGCCACGGCACGGAGTTGTCGGTGAGCGAGTCGCCGATCACGACGACCCGTGCGCAACCGGGAGGTGGGGCGAGGGTGTCGGTGGATCGGAAGGCAGCACCCCGAGTGGGCGGCTCCGACACGTCGGCCGCCTCGTGGATGCCCGCCGAGAGCGCGAGCACGGCGGCGCCGCCCGTCAACGCGACGACGCACGCGACCACGATGGCGCGAAGGTCGGCGCGGATCGTCACGTTCGGATCGTACGCGAGTGCCGGTCACGCAGAGTCTTCGGCAAACCGGTAGAACTGATGGGGTGCTGATCGTCGTCTCGCCCGCCAAAGCCCTCGACTTCGAATCGCCCCTCGCGACCAAGAAGTACACCGTCCCCACGATGATGGACGAGGCACGACAACTGGTGTCGATCATGTCGCGGCAGACGCCCGACGATCTGTCGGCGCTGATGTCCATCTCGCCGGCGCTGGCCGAACTCAACTTCGAACGCTTCCAGGAGTGGGAGCCGCCCACCACGCCGAACCCGGCCCGACCGGCGGTCCTCGCGTTCAACGGCGACACCTACATCGGCCTGGACGCCCCCAACTCGTTCGACGAGCGCGATTTCACGCAGGCTCAGAAGGTGCTCCGGATCCTGTCGGGTCTGCACGGCGTGCTGCGGCCACTCGACCTGATCCAGCCGTACCGCCTGGAGATGGGCTCCAAGGTGCAGCACGGACGTGGCGGCGATCTGTACAGCTTCTGGGGCGACAAGGTCACCGACCAGCTCAACCGTGATCTCGCGAAGAGCCCCGGTACCCCGGCGCTCGTGAACCTGGCGTCCAACGAGTACTTCGGCGCCGTCCAGCCCGATCGGGTCGACGGGCGTGTGGTCACCCCGAAGTTCCTCGACGCACAGGGCGGCGGCGACTACAAGGTGATCAGCTTCTTCGCCAAACGGGCCCGTGGCGCGATGGCCGGGTGGATCGTGCGCGAGCGCATCACCACGATCTCGGCGCTCACCGACTTCTCGAGCGACGGCTACGAGTTCGCGCCCGAGCAGTCGACACCCGACGCTCCGGTGTTCACCCGCCGCACCGACTGACGCCCGACGCGACGAGGCCACCCGACGAATCGTCGGATGGCCTCGCTGCCGATCAGAAATGTGGTGACGTCGACGTCAGCCGTCGTCGTCGGTTTCTCCATCGGTTTCGCTGTCGATCTCTTCCTCGATGTTCTCGGCACCGTCGTCGATCTGATCGTCGACGCCGTCGACGGGGTTGTCGATGTCGTCGTCGTTGCCGTCGTCATCGCTGCACGCCGTGGCGCCCAGCGAGAGTCCGACGACCGCGAGGCCGGCGAGCATGGGGCGGATCATGGTTCGCTGTGTTGTCATGAGCGGGCGCGTACCCCCGGCACCACCCCGGTAAACCGCGCCCCGGTCATCGGGGGTCATCGCAGGCGGTCGCGTCGCACGCGGCGCGACTCGCACGCATCACCCGACCGGGTGACCGCGTACGTTTGGCGCTCTCGCGCTACGGGGATGCTCCCGCCATGAGCGCTTCTCTCGATGACCTGCAGCCGCTGACCGACGCCGAAGGCCCGTTCCTGACGTTGCTCCTCCCGGCCCCGAGTCGCCACGCCGACGCCGCCGAACGCTTCGCCGTTCGCTGCAAGAACGCGCTGAAGGACGTGAGCGACGACTGGCCGAGCGACGACCTCGCTCGATTCGAGCAGGAACTCGCCGCGCTGCCGCACAACGCCGGCGCCTCGGTGATCGTCGTCCACGCCACCGGCGGACCGACCCACGTCGAGTTCATCGACGACGCGGTCGAACCCCGTGTGTTCGAAGGCCCGTTGCCTCGGCTCGCTCCGCTGATCGAGTCACGCCAGCGCACGGTCGCGCACGTGGTCGTCGACGCCGACAAGGCCGGGGCGAGCCTCACGGCACTCGACGGTGGTCGGCTGCTCGACAGCGAGATCGTCGAGGGCGACACCGAGCACATCCATCGCGGTCACCCCGGTGGATGGTCGCAGCGTCGCTTCCAGCAGCGAGCCGAGAACACGTGGGACGAGAACGCCGACGACATCGCCGAGGCGGCCGACGAGTTGGCCCGCCGCGTCGATGCCCGTCTCGTCGCCGTGGCCGGGCCCGCCCGCGCCAGGTCGATGGTCGTCGAGTCGATCGAGGGACTCGTGAACAACCGTGAGTACTCGGTCGAATCGATCGAGCAGGGCGACGTCGACGGCATCGCCGACGCGGTGACCCGATTGACCGCCGACGTCGCCGCTTCCGACGCCGTGGCAGCGATCGAACGAGCGAAGCAGTCGATGGCGACCGCCGACGATTTCGACGGCGACGTCCTCGCCGCACTCGAAGCCGGCCGAGTCGACACCCTCCTCGTGCACGACGATGCCGACACGACGTCGAACGACCGCCTCATCGACCGCTGCATCAGCCGCGCACTGGCCACCGGCGCCGACATCGTCGTCGTCCCGTCGGTCGCGGTCCTCGACGACGGCGTCGCCGTCGTCCTCCGCTGGTGACGCCGGCCTGACGCCGAGTCAGTGCTGCTCGAACGCAGCAGCCAGATCCGCGATGGCTGCCTCGGGCAGCGTCGACTCGATCAGCTCGGCACCGGGGAACCGACGGGCCTCACGCTCCAGCGCGTGCACGTCGACCTGCTCGGCGAGGATGATCACGGCCGACGTGCCGGGTTGCACCGCCTGCTTGAACCAGTCGACCCACGCATCGGGGATGCCGAGGTCGATGACCTTGGCGGTGACAGCGCCGGCTCCGGCGCCGATCCCGATCCCGGCGATCCAGCCGACGGGCCCACCGACGAAGAGACCGAGCAAGCCGGTCCACATCGCACCGTTCAGCGCGCTTCGCCCGGGTGTCGGGTCGATGGTCTCGGTGACCTTGACGTCACCGTTGTCGTGCTTCTCGACGATGACCGCGTCCTTCAGCTGGAGCGACCCCTCGGTCCGAAGCCTGCTCATGGCCATCAGGTACTCCTGCGCCATCAGCCGCTGCTGGAACGCGACACCGACGAGGACCGGCGAGTCGGGATCGGAGAGGTCGCTGACCTCGCGTGCGATCGGTTCGGCATGCGTCGTGGGCGGCGGTAGCGACCCCCCGGGTTGCACGACCGGCGAGCCGTCGGGCGACGGGCCGTCCGCTCCGAGCGACTCGACGCCGCCGGTGTTCTCCGTACTCATGTTCACAGTGTGCCGCAACCGGAGCCGACAACACGTTCACGGACGGCGACGGTGCCGGATCTCGTCGACCAGCGACCGGTCGTGTTCACCGAGCGCCGGGATCGAGGTCGACGGATCGGGCAGACCCGAGATGTTGAACGGCGGGAGCAGCATCGCCGCCGTTCCGGTCGGGTGCTCGACCTCGAACCGTCGATCTCGGGCGGCGAGTTGCTCGTGGTTCCAGACCTCGATCGGGTCGCGCACCTGTGACCAGGCGATACGACCCTCGGTGAGCCGCCGGGCGGCGGCGTCGCGATCGAGCGTGCCGAAGACCCGCTCGATCTCCAGCTCGAGCGCCTCGACGTTGGCGATCCGGTCCTCGTTGTCGACGAAGCGCGGGTCGTCGACCAGCGCCGGGTCGCCGAGCACCGTCGTCGCGAACGACGCCCATTCCGGATTCGACTGCACCGCGACCAGCACGGAACCGCCGTCGCCGAGTTCGTACAACCCGTAGGGGGCGATCAACGCGTGTCGGTGCCCTGCACGTTCGGGCACGACCCCGGTGTGTGCAGCCGAGTACACCGCCGGTGCCGTCCACTCCGTCAGGCACTCCAACATCGACAGCGAGATCGCCGCTCCCTCACCCGTCACGCTGCGCCGGTACAGCGCGGCGAGAATCGAACTCAGCGCGTACATCGCGGCGGAGATGTCCGCCGCGGAGAACCCGACCTTCGAGAGTTGGTCGGCCGAGCCGGTGAGCGCCATCGCTCCCGCCTCGGCCTGGATCGCGAGGTCGTAGGCCTTGTCGTCGGTACGCGGGCCGCCGCGCCCGTAGCCGGTGATCTCGCACGCGATCAGGTGCGGATGGAGCGCATGCAGGCCCACGGCGTCGACGGCTGCCCGCACGCCCGCCGCGGCCGAGAGGTTCTGGACGAACACGTCGGCACCGGCGACGAGCGCGTCGAACGTCGCACGGTCGGCGGGCACCTTGAGGTCGAGTTCGATGCTCTGCTTGCCGCGGTTGGCCCACACGAAGAACGTCGACTCGCCGTTCATCTTCGTGTCGTAGCTGCGGGAGAAGTCACCGACGCCGGGTCGCTCGACCTTCAACACGGTCGCGCCCAGGTCGGCGAGGTGACGCGTGGCCAGCGGCGCGGCGACCGCCTGTTCGAGCGCGACGACGATCACCCCGTCGAGTGGTGCGCTCATCAGTAGCTCTTGGGGAGGCCGAGGCACTGCTGGGCGACGAAGGCGAGGACGAGATTGTTGTTGATCGGCGCGACTTGGTAGAGCCGGGTCTCGCGCAACTTGCGCTCGATGTCGTACTCGACCGCGAACCCGAAGCCGCCGTGTGTGTCAAGCGCTGCGTTGCCGGCCTCCCACGACGCGTTCGAGGCGAGCATCTTGGCCATGTTGGCCTCGGCGCCGCACGGCTCGCCGGCATCGAACAGTTCGGCGGCCCTCCACCGCATGAGGTCGGCGGCACGCAGATTGGCGTACGCCTTGGCGAGCGGGAACGCGACGCCCTGGTTGGATCCGATCGGGCGACCGAACACCTCACGGGTGCGCGCGTACTCGCTCGCCCGGTCGAGGAAGAACGTGCCGTCGCCGATGCACTCGGCGGCGATCAGGATCCGCTCGGCGTTCATCCCGTCGAGGATGTGCCGGAACCCTCGGCCCTCGGTGCCGACCAGCGAGTCGGCCGGGATCTCGAGGTCGTCGAAGAACACCTCGGTCGTGCTGTGGTTCATCATCGTCGGGATCGGGTTGATCGTGACGCCGGGCACCAGTTCGCCGTCGGCGCCCCGGAGTTCGAACAGGAACACCGAGAGCCCGCCGAGACGGTCGTCGTCGTCGGCAGGGCCGGTGCGGGCGAGGAGGATCATCAGGTCGGAGTACAGCGCCCGCGAGGTCCAGATCTTCTGACCGTTGATGCGCCAGACGTCACCGTCGCGTTCGGCGCGCGTGCGGATCTTCGTGGTCTCCGAGCCGGCCTCGGGTTCGGTCACGCCGAACGCCTGCAGCCGCTGCTCACCGCTCGCGATCTTCGGCAGGTAGCGCTGCTTCTGCTCGTCGGAGCCGTGCCGGAGCAGCGTGCCCATCACGTACATCTGCGCATGGCAGGCGCTGGGGTTGCCACCGCTCGCCGCGATCTCCTCGAGGATCACCGAGGCGCCCGACAGGCTCAGCCCACCCCCGCCGTACTCCTCGGGGATCAGCGCGGCGAGCCACCCCTGCGCGGTCAGCTCGGTGACGAACTCCTCGGGGTACCGGTCCGGCTCGAGACCGCGCCAGTACTCGTTGCCGTACTTGTCGCACAGCCGACGGACCTCGGCCCGGATCACATCGAAATCGTCGGGGGTGGCACTCACACGGTTCAGCCTTTCAGATCGGACGCGGCCCGACCGCAGCGACGAGGGCTCAGTCCGCGGGCGGCCCGGCCCACGCGCGTCCGCCTTCGCCGGAGGGGTCGAGGCGGCGGTCGATCTCTTCGTTCATGATCCGACACTCGTCGAGGGGATGATCGAACCGGCAGAGGAGCGCACCGTCCAGGAGTCGCCTGGCGTGCTGCAGCCGCGCGATCTCCTCGTCGAGCAGCACCATCCGTTCGTCGGCGATCGCCTTCCACGAGGCGTTGTCGTCGGCGTCGAGGATCGCCTGGATCTCGTCGAGCGACAGCCCGGCGTCCTGCAGCATCTGGACGAACACGACACGGCGGACGGTGGCCGGTTCGTACCGCCGCCGTCCCGACTCCCGCGAGTCCGCGACCACCAGGCCGCGGCGCTCGTAGTACCGGAGCGTCGAGGTTGCGACGCGGGTCAACGCGGCGACGGCGCCGATCGGCAGCGGACTCGTCGATGGATCGGCCTCGGCACTTTTCTGCATGGCACCACTTGACGTGAAGCCGGGTTCAACTGTCAAGGTGGCATCCATGGCTGCGAACACGTCCGACCGACCGGTGCCCAACCACCACGCCTCGCACGGAGGATTCTCCGGGGTGAGCGGCCTGCTGGCCGCATTCCGGTTCCTCTCGGGCCGAGACGAAGCCGCTCGGCTGGCGATCGAGCTCGCCGAACTCGCGCCCGGCGACCGTCTCGTCGACATCGGCTGCGGGCCCGGCACGGCCGTGCACGCGGCGGACGAACTCGGCGCCGAGGTGGTCGGCGTCGATCCGGCGAGCGTGATGCTGCGTGTCGCACGGCTTCGCTGGCTGCGCGACGGGAGCACGTCGTGGCGTGTCGGCACGGCCGAGTCGGTACCGGTCGCCGACGGGTGGGCGAACGCCGTGTGGTCGTTGGCGACCGTGCACCACTGGGTCGACCTCGAGGCCGGCATCCGCGAGGTTCACCGGGTGCTCGCACCCCGTGGCCGGTTCGTGGCGATGGAACGGCGGATCGACGACCCCGACGCCGACGGTGTAGCGAGCCACGGCTGGACGGTCGAGCAGGCCGAGTCGTTCAGCGAGCACCTGCGTCGCCACGGGTTCGTCGACCTCGCGACGGGCACCCACGACGGGACCCCCGAACTCGTCCACGTCGTCGCACGACGCGCCTGATGTCCGGTCCGACCGAACTCGGCGGGGCCGACTCCGCCCGCGTAGGTTCACCGGGATGACCGAACGCATGCCCGCCCTCTCGATCGCCGCCGTGCCCGGCCGGCGCGCCCAGATCCTCGAACTCGCCGCCGACATCGAACGGCGCGGATTCTCCGGCATCTACTGTCCCAGCTTCGGCGATGCGATGGGTCTGTGTCTCTCGATCGCGCACGTGACGAACACGATCGAGTTCGGCACGTCGATCCAGCCGATCTACCTGCAGCACCCGGCCGCGCTCGCCACCTCGGCGAGCTACCTCCACGAGATCGCCGAGGGCCGCTTCCGGCTCGGCGTCGGGGTGACCCACGGACCGGTGGTCAAACGGCTCGGCGTCGAGACCGGCAAGCCGCTCACCGACATGCGCGAGTACGTCGGCACGATGCAGGTCGCCGCCGAGCAGATGGGCGGGTTGCCTCCCGTCGTGCTCGCCACCCTGCGCGACAAGATGGTCGGGCTCGCCGCGGAGATCGCCGACGGTGCGGTCTGGGCCAACGGGTCGCGGAGCCGGATGGAGCACTCCCTCGGGTTGATCCCCGATGGCCGCGACCTCTGGATCGGCAACATGATCCCCACCGTCATCGACGACGACATCGAGGCCGCGCGGGCTCGCAACCGCAAGACCCTCCGGGGCTACGTCGGACTCCCGAACTACCGCAACTACTGGATCGAGGCCGGCTACGAGGAGGAGATGACCGCGGTGACAGCCGGTCTCGAAGCCCGTGACCACGATGCGGTCCTCGCCGCGATGAGCGACCGTTGGCTCGACGACTGCACGCTGTCCGGTTCGGTTTCGCAGGTGCGCGAAGGTGTGGAGGCGTGGTTCGACGCCGGGGTCACCGCGCCGGTCGTGGTTCCCTCGTCGACCTCGGGCGGCCAGGCCAAGGCGTTCGCCGAAGTCTTCGACGCATTCGCCTGACCCGGCGGACCGACCGACGATGAGCTTCAACCTGGCAACCGCGTGGGAGACCACCGCCGATCACCGTGGCGAGGCACTCGCACTGCACTGCGGCGGTGTGTCGCGCACGTGGACCGAGTTCGAGACACGAGCCGCACGGCTCGCGGGAGCCTTCGCCCGCGTCGGGGTCGGCCCGGGCGACAACGTCGCGCTTGCGCTCTACAACGGCAACGAGTACCTCGAAGCCGAGTTCGCTGCCTTCAAGGTCCGCGCCGCCCCGTGCAACGTGAACTACCGATACGTCGAGGCCGAACTCGAGTACCTGGTCGACAACAGCGACGCCAAGGCGGTCGTGTTCGACGTCGCGCTGGCCGACCGTTTCGCCAACGTCCGCGACCGGTTGCCCGACGTGCAGTTGTGGGTCCAGGTCGGCGGCGATCCGGCCGAGGTCGCCCCGTGGGCGGTCGTGTACGACGACCTGATCGCGTCGTCGGAACCGGCAGCGCGGGTGGACCGTTCCGCCGACGACCTCTGGATCCTCTACACCGGCGGGACCACCGGACATCCAAAGGGCGTCATGTGGCCACACCGCAGCGTGGTGGCGGTCAGTGCCCGGGTGTTCGCCGCTGCGGGCGCACCGGTGCCCGAGTCGCTCGCCGACCTGCCCGGCATCATCGACGCCATCGACGCGAACGGCTCGTCGCCCCGCCAGTTCGCTGCATCACCCCTGATGCACGGCACCGCCGGGATCGGTGCGTTGATGACGCTGCTCGCCGGGGGCTCGGTGGTCACGACACCGAACCGACGTCTCGACGTCGGCGACCTCTGGCGCACGGTCGAGTCACAGCACTGCACCGCCGTGACGATCGTCGGCGACGTGTTCTGCGCGCCGATGGTCGACGAACTCGACCGCCGCCGCGCCGCCGGCGACCAGGTCGACCTCACGTCGGTCCGGTCGGTGACGTCATCGGGCGTCATGTGGAGCCAGCCGGTGAAAGACCGACTCCTCGCCCATGCGAAGGCGCAGGGATCCCCGCTGAGCTGCTACGACTCGCTCGGGTCGAGCGAGGGGGTCGGTTTCGCTGCCAAGCAGTCGGACGCCGGTGGCACCGACACGGAGACGGCGACGTTCACGCTCGGCCCGAACGCCGCCGTGTTCACCACCGATGGTCGCCGGGTCGAGCCGGGATCCGGCGAGCAGGGTCTGCTCGCCGTCGGCGGTCCGATCCCGCTCGGCTACTACGGCGACCCGGCCAAGTCGGCCGAGACGTTCCGTGAGATCGACGGGCGGCGTTGGTCGATCCCCGGTGACTGGGCAACGGTGGCGGCCGACGGCACGGTCACGCTGCTCGGACGCGGTTCGGTCTCGATCAACACCGGCGGTGAGAAGGTGTACCCCGAGGAGATCGAGGAAGCCCTGAAGCTGCTCGACGCCGTGGCCGACGCGAACGTGGTGGGCGTGCCCGACCCGAAGTGGGGCTCGGCCGTCACTGCGGTCGTCGAGCTCGCCGCCGGTGTCGACGTGTCCGACACCGACCTGGTCGACGCCTTGCGGGGTCGTCTGTCGGCGTACAAGCTGCCCAAGCACGTGGTCCGAGTCGACACGCTCTACCGGAGCCCGAACGGCAAGGCCGACTACAAGTGGGCGGTTCGCACCGCCCGCGAGTCGCTCGGCATCGAGTAGCACCCGACCGGGCCGGTGGGTTCCGGGCCGACGGACGTGCGGTACGGTCCGGCGATGCCTCCCCACGCACTCTCCCTCGCCACACGGACGGAGCTGAGCGAGCAACCACCGGATCTGGTGGTCATCCCGGTCGGTGCGCTCGAACAGCACGGCCCGCACCTGCCCGTCGGGACCGACACGTTCCAGGTCGAGTCCATCGCACACCTCGCGGCCGAGCGCGCCGACGGGCATCGCGTCGTGGTGGCACCGCCGGTCGCGTTCGGATGCTCCGATCATCACCTTCCGTTCGGTGGGACCCTGTCGCTCTCCACGTCGACCTTGCTCGCCGTGCTGCGCGACCTGATCCGCACCGCGAGCGCCTCGGGGTTCGAGCGGGTGTTCATCCTCAACGGCCATGGCGGCAACCAGGAGGTGGTCGTGCTCGCGGCCCGCGACGGCGCGCAGGAGTTCGGCATCGCCGTCGGTGCCGGCTCGTGGTGGGAGATCGCCAGGGCGGCGCTCGTCGACGCCGGCGCGGCCGATGGTGCCCTGATGCCCGGCCACGCCGGTGGCTTCGAGACCGCGATGATGACGAACATCCTCGACCGGTCGTTCGACCGATTGCCGCCGCCGTCGGTGGCGTTCGGCGCGACCGACCCGCGCAGCCCGGCCGCCGCGTACCGCACCGAGCGCCCGACCGGATGGAGTGACACCGACGGCTACACCGACGATCCGGCGGTGTTCGACGGCGCCGACGGTGCACGCTTCCTCGACATCGCGGCAACGGTGGTCGGCGAGTCGTTGGTGCGCTTCGTACGCGACACCCCGACCGCCACGACCGACGACTGACGCGTCGCGGGCACCATCGCTCCCGGGCCCGGGCGGCCTGTCTGCCGCCGATCCGAACGGCCCGCCGGTTCGGTAGGTTCCGGACATGGCCCCTTCGTCGACCGTGAACGCCGACACAGCGCTCGAGACCCGCCGATCGTTCATCGGCGCTGAGTACGTCCCGTCCACGAGCGGCGAGACTTTCGAGACCCGGCATCCGGGGACCAACCGTGTCATCTGCGACGTCGAACAGGCCGGCGAGCGCGAGGTCGAACTCGCCGTCGAGTCGGCCGCGGCCGGGTTCGCCGTGTGGTCGGCGATGCCGGCGATCGAACGCAGCCGGATCCTGCGCCGCGCCGTCGACATCATCCGCGACCGCAACGACGAACTCGCGGCACTCGACACGCTCGACGCCGGCCGCCCGATCGGCGAGACCTCCACCGAGGACGTGCCGACCGGTGCCGACGTCATCGAGTTCTACGCCGGCCTGGTCCCGGCGATCCACGGCGAAACGGTCGACTTCCCCGGCGGCTTCGCCCGGATGCGGCGTGAGCCGCTCGGCGTGTGCGTCGGCATCGGCGCATGGAACTACCCGATCCAGATCGCGATGTGGAAGTCGGGGCTGGCGTTGGCATGCGGCAACGCGATGATCTTCAAGCCGGCCGAGGTCACCCCGATCTCGGCTGGGTTCCTGGCCGAGATCTACCTCGAGGCCGGCCTGCCGCCCGGTGTGTTCAACGTCGTCCAGGGAGATGCGCGCGTCGGCCAGATGCTCGTCCGCCACCCCGGCGTCGCCAAGGTCTCGCTCACCGGCGAGGCGGGCACCGGCAAGATCGTGATGTCCGACGCGGCCGGGTCGCTCAAGCAGGTCACGCTCGAACTCGGCGGCAAGTCGCCGATCGTCGTGTTCGACGACGCCGACGTCGACAGCGCCCGCAACGCGGCGCTCACCAACAACTTCTACTCGACCGGCCAGGTCTGTTCACACGGCACGCGCGTGTTCGTGCAGCGCGGCGTCTACGACGAGTTCCTCGACGGTCTCGCCGAGCGGGTCGCCGGGTGGTCGGTCGGTGATCCGTTCGATCCCGACACGATGATCGGTCCGCTCGTCAGCGCCGAGCACCGCGACAAGGTGATGGGATACATGCAGGCCGCGCTCGACTCGGGCGCACGCCATGTCGTCGGCGGGGTCGTGCCGGACGACCCGGCGCTTGCCGGTGGCAACTACGTGACGCCGGCCGTGTTCGCCGACTGCACCGACGACATGGCGTTCGTCACCGACGAGGTGTTCGGCCCGCTGATGTCGGTGCTGCCGTTCGACGACGAGGACGAAGTGCTCGCCCGCGCCAACGGCACCGACTACGGCCTCGCCGGCGCCGTGTTCACCCGCGACATTTCACGGGCCAACCGCGTCGCCAACGCGATCCAGGCCGGGTTCGTGTGGATCAACGACTACGGCACGATGCCGGCATCCATCCCGTTCGGGGGGTACAAGCACTCGGGCATCGGTCGCGAGAACGGCGAGCAGGCGATCGAGCACTACACGCAGATCAAGACCGTCTACACCAACCTCGAACCGGTCGAGCGCTACCTCTGAGTCTGCGAACGGAGCGAACCAGGTTCGCTCCGTTCGGGGTCCGGGTCGATCAGAACGACGTGGCGATGTACTGGGTCTCGCAGAACTCGTAGATGCCCTCGCTCGCGCCTTCGCGGCCGAGTCCCGATTGCTTCATGCCACCGAACGGCGCCGCCGGGTCGGAGACCGAACCGCGATTCAGGCCGATCATCCCGGCCTGGATGCGCTCGCTGACCGCGAGACCGCGGGCCAGGTCGCTGGTGAACACGTAACCGATGAGCCCCATCTCGGTGTCGTTCGCCTGACGGATCATCTCGTCGGTGTCGGTGAACGTGATGATCGGTGCGACCGGCCCGAAGATCTCCTCGCGGGTGATCGGGGAATCCGGCGCGACGTTGGCGAGCACGGTGGGCGCGTAGAAGCTCCCCGGGCGATCGAGGCGGGCGCCGCCCAGTTCGATCGTGGCGCCGGCAGCGACCGCTTCGTCGACCAGGCCGGCGACCTTGTCGACGGCCTCGTCGTGGATCAACGGACCGCACTCCACACCATCGGTGAACCCGTCACCGACGGTGATCTCACCCATCGCCGCCGCGAACTTGCGGGTGAACTCATCGGCGACGTCGGCGTGCACGAAGAACCGGTTCGCCGCCGTGCACGTCTCGGCCGAGTGCCGCATCTTGGCGACCATCGCACCCTCGACCGCGGCGTCGATGTCGGCGTCGTCGAACACGATGAAGGGTGCGTTGCCGCCCAGTTCCATGACCGACTTGAGGACCCGGTCGGCCGCCCGCTTCAGGAGCTTCTGTCCGGTCGGCGTCGAACCGGTGAACGACACCATGCGAGTCGCCGGGTGATCGACGGCGGCATCGAACCAGGCGCCCGAACTCTCGGCCACGGTCACGTTGACGAGGCCGCCGGGTACCCCGGCCTCGGTCAGCAACTCCGCGATCCGCAGGGCGGTGAGCGGCGTCTCCGTCGGCGGCTTGATGACCACTCCGTTGCCGGCCGCGAGTGCGGGAGCGAGTTTGCGGGTGATCATCGCCGCCGGGAAGTTCCACGGCGTGACGATCACCACCACACCGACCGGCGGATGGTGCACGATGATCCGGTTCGCACCCGACGGGGCGGTCGTCAGCGACCCCCGGATCCGCACTGCTTCCTCGGAGTTCCAGCGGAAGAACTCGGCGGCGTACGCGACCTCGCCGCGGGCGTCGGCGAGCGGCTTGCCCTGCTCGGTGACGATCAGGCCGGCGAGTTCCTCCTGGTGCTCCATCATGAGCTCCCAGCAGCGCCGGAGGATCTCGGCTCTCTCGCGCGGCGCGACCGTGGCCCATGCCTGCTGCGCGACGTGGGCGGCCTCGCAGGCCGCGGCGGCGTCGTCGGTCGTCGCCGCGGCGACGTCGGCGATGTGCTCCCCCGTCGCCGGGTTGGTCACGGCGACCGTTGCGCCGGACGAACCGTCGCGCCACTCCCCACCGATGAACAGCTGTGTCTGCATGCGGTACTCCTACTCCTTCGATCAGGCGAAGTCGAGCGTAACGACACCGAGGTCGCCGAAGTCGGCCTCGATGTGATCGCCGGCGCGGCAATCGACCGGCCGCGTGAACGAACCCGCGAGGATCGTCTCGCCGGCTTCGAGTGTGACGCCGATGCCGTGGAGGCGGTCGGCGAGCCAGACGATGCCCATCACCGGGTCGTTCAGGACACCCGCGCCGAGGCCGGTCTCCTCGACCACCCCGTTGCGCGAGCAGATCGCACCCGACCACCGCAGCCGGCCCTCCCTGGCGTCGGCCACCGACACCGGTCGATCCCCGACGGCGATGCCCGCATCGGCCGCGTTGTCGGAGATCGTGTCGCGCACCGTCCGCGGGCGACCGTCGACCGGATGGATCCGGTGGGAGCGCGCATCGATCAGTTCGAGCGCCGGCACGATGTGCGACGTCGCGGCGTACACGTCGTCGACCGTGAACCGGCCGGTGACCTCGTGGGCGACGAGTGCGCGGTCGAGCACGAACGCGAACTCCACCTCGATCTTGGGGTCGAGATAATCGGCGGCCGACAGCGTGGCGCCGTTCGCCAGGAACATGTGATCGAGCAGCGCACCGAAATCGGGTTCGTCGATCTGCATCGCCATCTGCATCGCGCGGCTGGTGAGACCGATCTTGTGGCCGCGAACGGTCGCACCGTCGGCGACCTGCAGGTCGATCCAGGCCGACTGGATCGCATACGCGTCGTCGAGCGTCATGTCGGGATGCCGTCGGGTCACCGGGTCGATGGGTGTGACGGTGCGTCGTGCCCGTTCGTGATCGGCCGCGATCGACGCGATCTGGTCGGGCGAGAGGGTGACGGCCATCAGATCTTCCCCAGTTTCGGGATCGCGTGCGTGCCGTACGCGACCGAGATGTTCTTGGTCTCGGTGTAGAACTCGAACGAGTGCTCCGGTCCACCGTCGCGACCGATGCCGCTGGCCTTGGTACCGCCGAACGGTGTCGGCAGATGACGGACGTTCTGACTGTTGACCCAGATCATTCCCGCCTCGAGGTCGCGCGCAACTCGATGGGCGCGCCCGGTGTCGCCGGTCCACAGGTAGCCGGCGAGGCCGTAGTCGACGTCGTTGGCGATCGCGACCGCCTCGGCCTCGTCACCGAACGGGATCACCGTGAGCGCCGGTCCGAAGATCTCCTCCTGGGCGATGCGCATCTCGTTGGTCGCGTTCGTGAAGAGCATCGGGTTGACGTAGTTGCCGGCCGGATCGATCGGATCGCCGCCGCCCACGAGCACCGTGGCACCGTCTTCCACGGCCTTGGTCGGGTAACTCCGGACCTTCTCGCAGTGCCGGGGATGGATCAACGGGCCGATCTCGGTCGTCGGGTCGAGCGGGTGACCGACCCGCAGGGCCCGGACACGCTCGCTCAGGGCCGCCACGAACTCGTCGTGGATCGACGACTGCACGAGCAGCCGACTCGACGACGTGCAGCGCTCGCCGTTGAGGCTGTAGATCATGAACACGACGGCATCGAGCGCCCGCTCGAGATCGGCGTCGTCGAACACGATCACCGGGTTCTTGCCGCCGAGTTCGAAATGGACCCGTTTGAGCGTTGGGGCACCCTGCGCCTGGATCATCGAGCCGGTGACGGACTCGCCGACGAACGCGATCGCTCGGATCAGCGGGTGTTCGGTGAGCGCCTTGCCGGCGGTCTCGCCGAACCCGTGGACGGTGTTGAGCACACCGGCGGGGAGACCGGCCTCGTGGGCGATCTCGGACAACATCGCTGCCGTGTAGGGGCTCCACTCGGCGGGTTTGTGCACGACGGTGCAACCGGCCGCCAACGCCGGTGCGATCTTCCAGGTCGACAGCATGAACGGCGTGTTCCATGGCGTGATGACGCCGACGGGGCCGATCGGCGTCCGCGTGGAGAAGTTGACGTGGTGCTCGTCGGGCATCGACCGGCCGTTGCCCGCGTCGGGCGCGTGGTCGGCGAAGAAGCGGAAGTTCTCGGCACCGCGGATCGCGGCGGCCGACATGAACCGGATGGTCTGGCCGGTGTCGACGCACTCGACCGCGGCGATCGCGTCGGCGCGCTCCTCGATCAGGTCGGCGACCCGGTGAAGGATCCGCTTGCGCTCCTTGCCCGGGCGACCCGACCAGTCGGCGAACGCCGACTGTGCCGCCTGCGCCGCGGCGTCGATGTCGGTGGCATCGCCGGACGCGACCGAGCCGAGCGTCGACGAATCGACGGGCGAGAGGTTGTCGAAGGTGTCGCCCGACGCACTGGCGAGGTGGGTTCCGCCGACGAAGTGCAGCAACGTGGCGGATCGGAATCGTTCGAGTTCGTCACGAGCGATCGCGGTGTACTCGTCGAAGGTCTTCGTGACGGCCATCAGGGCTCCTCGGTCGCGGTCGGGTCGTTCGTGGTGCGCTCACGAACCAGCTCGCGGAGGTGGTTCCGGTTGATCCGGCGCTCCGGGTCGATCTCCTGGTACTCGACGCTCAGCATCATCGTGCGGCCGGCGGCACCGACGGTGTCATCGAGCGCCGTCATCAGCACATCGAGCAACCGCTGTTGGTCGTCGGCGCTGCGGCCCGCCCCCAGGCGAGCGGTGACGGCGATGAAGGCGTTGTCGGGGTGTCGGTCGGCGATCGCGTAGTGGTCGCGGCGCACGGCACGGGTGCGGAGCGCATCGAGCGCGGCGATCCCCGTGCCGAGCGCGGCGTCGTGCAACGCATCGACCAGCGCGTCGATGGACACGTGGTCGGTGACGTTGGCCGAGTACTCGATCGTCAGATGCGGCATTGCGTTCCATTATCTAACATGTTAAGTATGGACGCAACATGCGATTGCTGAGCTACTCCCACGAAGGTCGAGCGGCGTACGGGGCCCTCCTCGCCGGCGGCGTCGTCGACCTGACGCACCGCATCGACGGCGTCCGCGACCTGTCGGATCTGCTGCGTCAGGAGCGGCTCGACGAGGCGCGCGCCGCGGTCGCCCACGCCACACCCGACGTGGCGCTCGACGACATCTCCTACGAGCGGACACTCCCGTCACCCGGCAAGATCTTCTGCATCGGCGTGAACTACGGCGGCCGCAACGCCGAGTACCGCGACGGGCAGGAAGCACCCGACAAGCCGAGCGTGTTCGTGCGCTTCCCGGCGTCGTTCACGGGTCACGAGCACGATCTCGTGCGGCCGCCCGAGAGCGAGCAACTCGACTACGAGGGCGAGATCGTCGCTGTGATCGGGTGCGGCGGTCGGCGCATCCCGCGGGAGCGCGCCCGCGAACACATCGCCGGGCTGACGCTCGGCAACGAGGGCACGATCCGCGACTGGGTCAGGCACGCGAAGTTCAACGTCACGCAGGGCAAGAACTGGGAGTCGTCCGGCGCGATCGGGCCGTGGATGGTCACGCTCGACGAGATCGGGGCATTCGATGACCTCCACCTCACCACGCACGTCAACGGTGAGCTCCGTCAGGACGACTCCCCCGCCACGATGGCGTACCCGATCGAGTACCAGATCGAGTACCTCTCCACGTTCTGCAGCCTCGAGCCGGGCGACCTGATCTTCACGGGCACCCCCACCGGCGCCGGCGCTCGCTTCGACCCGCCCCGGTTCCTCGCGCCGGGCGACGTCGTCGAGGTGACGGTGCCCGAACTCGGCACCCTCCGCAACGGCGTCCGTGATGAATGATCCCGGCGACGCCACCGCGCCGCTCGCGGAGACCGGACTGCGCAGCTTCGACGAGTCGCTCCCGATGGCGCTGTTGCGTGCCCGCGAATCGATCATGCGGCAATTCCGCCCGATCCTCGGCGCTCACGACGTCACCGAACAGCAGTGGCGCGTGCTGCGCGCGCTCGACGACGCCGACGAACCCGTCACCGTCGGCGAGCTCGTCGACCGGACCTTCCTCCTCGGGCCGAGCCTGTCGCGCATGCTGGTGACGCTCGACGATCGTGGGCTGATCACCCGGTCGACCGATCGCGGTGATGCACGTCGATCGCAGGTCGCGATCAGCGGTGCCGGACGCCGACTCGTCGCCGCGATCGCCCCGCACAGCGAAACCGTCTACGCCGAGATCGGTTCGCAGCTCGGTCGGGCCGACCTCGACCAGCTGTACGACCTCCTCCGCCGCACCGCCGACATCGGAGCCGGATCATGACGTCGTCGAACACGTACCACCGGGCGCCCGATTCGATCGCCGCCGCCCCGACCGGATGCCCGATGAACCGCGAGTGGTCGCCGCTCGACGCCGACTACCTCGCAGATCCGTACCCGATCGCCAACGCACTACGCGACGAGCATCCGATCTTCTACTCCGAACGGCTCGGACACGTCGTCGTGACTCGGATGGCCGACATCGAGCACGTGTTCCTCCACCCCGACGTCTACGCCTCGGCCAACGTGCAGGACCCGGTGTTCCCCCTCGCACCCGAGGCGGTGGCGGTGCTCGACGCCCCCGACTACGACCCGATCGCCGTCATGTCGAACCGCCCGGAACCCGATCACGCACGCATCCGGGTCTACACCCGGGGCGGCTTCTCCAACCGTCGACTGAAGTCGCTCGAGTCGTACATGCGCGAACGTGCGTCGGCCCTGCTCGACGAGATGCTGGCATCGGGCGACCGGGCCGAGTACGTGGCCGCGCTCGCGTTCCCGCTGCCCGCCGAGATCGTCTTCCGCTTCATCGGCTTCCCGCAGGACGACGACGCCATGATCAAGCAGTGGTGCGTCAACCGACGGGCGTTCAGTTGGGGTCGACCGTCCGCCGACGAACAGGTCGCGATCGCCGAGGGCATGGTCGACTACTGGCGGTACTGCCGGGAGTTCGTGGCCGCTCGCCGCGACGACCGACGCGACGACTTCACCTCCGAACTCCTCGACGCGCACGATGCCGACCCCGACCCGTCGAACGGCACCGGAATCTCCTACCGCGAGGTCGAGTCGGTGGTCTACGGCATCTCGTTCGCCGGCCACGACCCGGTCACCGCGCTCCTGTGCAACACGCTCCGCTGCCTCCTCCCGCGGCGGGAGCAGTGGGACGCCCTGTGCGAGGACCCCTCGCTCGCTGCGGCCGCCGTCGAGGAGACGCTCCGGTTCGAGTCGAGCCAGGTGTCGTGGCGGCGGATCACGACCCGACCGACGACACTCGGCGGGGTCGACCTGCCGGCCGGCACGCGCCTCCTGCTGAACTTCGCGTCGGCCAACCACGAGCCCGAGGTGTTCGTCGATCCCGACGAGTTCGACATCCACCGGGCGCACGCCAACCGCCACATCTCGTTCGGCAAGGGCATCCACTTCTGCCTCGGCGCCGGACTCGCACGCATGGAGGCCCGGATCGCGCTCGAACTGCTCAGTCAACGTGTGCCGTCGCTCCGGCTCGCCGCCGACCAGGAGCTGACCTACTTCCCCAACATCACCTTCCGTGGGCCCGAACGGCTCGAACTCGAGTGGGACGGCGTCGCGCCGTGAGCCTGTATGCGACCCAGAAGTTCCTGTACGAACTCAACCGGTCCGAGACGCTGCAGGCGGCCTACCGGGACGACCCCAGAGCCGTACTCGAACCGTACGAACTCACCGACGACGAGGCCGCGGCACTGGTCGAACCCGACATCGGTCGGCTGTTCCACCTCGGCGTCAACGGTCAGATCCTCATGCACTTCGCCGCACTCCACAAGATCGAGTGGCAGGACTACCTCCAACGGATGCGCGACGGGATCGCGCAGCACGGTCCGGTCCGCGAGGGGGTCTACGCGATGACCACCGGCGTCGACGAGGTCGTCGCGCCCGTCCACGAACACGACGGGCCCGACGACCAGGAAGGAGCGCGCTGATGCCGCTCGTCTTCGCGGGGGTCTGCTCGCATGCGCCCGGCATCACCGGACGCGCCGACCAGGCCGACCCCGATGTCCGCGACCGCTTCTCCGCCGCGTTCGACGGCATGCGCGCCGACCTCGAAGCGGCGCGACCCGACGCGATCGTGATCGTCGCGGCCGAGCACTTCGCCAACTTCTTCATGAACAACATGCCGTCGTTCGCGATCGGGATGGCCAATCACTACGACGGACCCATCGAGGATCCGGAATGGCTCGGCATCGAGCGCCGCCGTGTGCCCGGCGATCGCGAGCTGTCCGAGCGGTTCATCACCCGGGTGATGCAGACGTCCGACGTCAGCTACGCGGAGGAATGGAAGTTCGACCACGGGATCATGGTGCCGCTGCACTTCCTCACCCCGCGCTACGACGTCGCGGTGATCCCCGTGAACGTCAACTGCCAGGGGCCGCCGCTGACGCCGCTGCATCGGGCATGGGCGTTCGGCGAGTCGATCCGAGCGGCCTGTGACGAGCTCCCCGAACGGATCGCCGTCATCGGCACCGGCGGCATCTCGCACTGGCCGGCCACCCCCGACTCGGGGAAGATCAACGTCGAGTGGGACCTCGACTTCATGGACCGCTGGTGCCGCAACGATCGCGCGGCCCTCCTCGACTACGACGACCTGACCGTCTACACCGACGCCGGGCAGGGCGGATTCGAGATCCGCACGTTCATCACGGTCGCCGCCGCGGCCGGGGGTGCCACCGGAACCGTGCACTTCTGCGAACCGATCCCGATCTTCGCCGTCAGCTGCACCGTCGCCACCTACGACCTCGGCTGAACGGTCATCCACAGCGGCTACGTCGCGATGGCGACGTCGGCGTCGGGCACCTCGTCGCCGTCGTCGTCCGGACACTTCCGGGCCGCGGCGATGGCGGCGGTGACCGACGCCGTGAGCGGCACCGAGACGATCGCACCCAGGATCCCACCGATCGCGCTGCCGACGGCGAGCGCGAGCAGCACCACCACCGGGTGGAGAGCGACCTGGCGATACATGACGATCGGCAGCAGCACGTCACCTTCGACCTGCTGGACGACGAGCACCACGACCGCCACGATGAGGGCGGTCTGCGGTCCTTGCGTCGCGAGCGCCACCGCTGCGGCCAGCGCGCCGGCGAGCGTGGCGCCGACGATCGGGAAGAACGCGGCGAAGAACGTGATGACGGCGAGCGGGAGCGCGGCGTCGACACCGAGGACGAACAGGGCGATGCCGATCAGGAGTCCGTCGACGGCGCCGGTGATCGCCACCCCACGAATCCAGCCCTGCAGGGCACCGAACGCCGCCACACCCCCACGGTCGAGCACCGTGCGACGCCTGGGGTGGATCCGGTCGACGGCCCACTGCCACATCGACGACCCGTCCTTCGTGAAGAAGAAGGTGAGCACGATCGTCAGGAAGAACCCGCCGGCCACCTCCGCGGCCATGCGAGCACTGCCGGAGCTGCTGCTGAACAAGCCGTTCCGGAACTGTCGACCCGCCGTGTTGACCCGATCGACGAGCGAATCGACCTGGCTCTGGTCGAGCCCGAGCGGGCCGGTGCGCAACCAGTCCTCGATCTCGGCACGAGCGGAGTCCCACGAGTTGGAGAGCTCGTCGATCGCATCGCGCACGGGCGCCTGCAGCACGTAGATCAACAGGGTCAGTCCGGCCACGACCGCCAGCAGGACCACCCAGACGGCGAGCAGCCGTGGCATCCAGCGGTCGAGGAGATCGACGGCCGGTTGGAGCAGTGCAGCGAGGATGAGCGCCACGAACACGGGGATCAGGACCACACGGAGCTGCACGAGGAGCCAACCGGTCGTCAGCACCGCCGCCACGACCACCAGGAACCTCCACCCCCAGGCCGAACCGACTTCGAGCAGGCGCGGCACCGCAGCGCGACCGACGTCGCGGTCATCCGATTCGGTCACGGTTCCACTCACCTCGGCAACGTACCCAGCCGGCCGCGCCGTGAATCCTCGTCGTCGATCTCGCGCAGCCACCGGACGAGGATGACGATGCCCACCACGGTCAGGATCAGGCCGGACGGTACCCACATCACCACGCCGGCGAGCTGCTGGTCGGCCAACGGGTCGAGGCCCCAGCCGGGCGCCGGGGTCGAGTACGGCTCGTACCAGGGGGTCGTGGCGAACGTGATCAGGGTGGCCAGCAACACGCTCTGGAGCCCGAGCAGGAACACCATGACCACCGCCCGACCACGGTCGACCCGGACCCGGCGTGGGCCGACGATGACCGACCACAGGGCCAGACCGGCCCCGAGGAAACTGGCGTGTTCGAGCGCGTGAACCCAGTCCGACTCGACCGCGGCGCCGTACAGCACCGAGGCGTGCCAGAGCCAGAAGGAGCCGACGAACACGAGCCACCGTGCGGTGGGACCCCGCAGCAGGCGGAGCGCACCGAGCCCGAGACCGAGGCGCGACGGCGCCGATGCCGCCACACGGCGGATCGCTCCCGGCATCCCGCGCACGAGGGCCGCCCCCGGTGCCGAGGCTGCGAGCAGCGGAGCCGCGACGGCCACCAGGAGAACGTGCTGCACCATGTGGGCGCTGATCAGCACGCCGGCCAGCGCGTCGAGTGGTGAGACGAGTGCGAGTACGAGCGCGACCCAACCGACCCACCAGGACCATGCCCTGGCTGCGCCGTCGGCCGGGCGCCAGCCACGCCAGTGCAGCGCCGCGACGGCGACCAGACCGACGACGACGAACGGATCGAACTGCCATGCCGACCACAGGTCGTGCGGGCGCAACGGTGCGCCACTGTGCGCGACGAGGCTCAACACGGCCCGAGCACCAGCACCGGGAGCCCGACGGCGAGGATCGTCGCCGCCGACCCGACCGACATGATCGCGCCCACCTTCGCCAACATGCGGCTGCCGATCGAACGCCAGCCGATCCATGCGGCCACCAGTGCCGCCAGGGCACCGACGGCGGTCGCGGCGACGACGGTCCACTCCAGCCCAGCGGTCGAGACGAATCGCATTCCGCCGGTCCGGTCGGCCTCGCACACGGCTTCGGCAGCCAGGTACACGAACCAGAAATGAGCCATCACGAGGATCGGCCCGGCGAGTGCCACCGCCCACATCCCGATCGTCCCGGGCGTCTCGACCAGCGGCTCGTGCGGCTCGCGGAGCGTGTCGGTCGGTGGACGGTTCACGATGACCTCACGACGTCAACACCGGGGCCCCGTAGAGCACCACGAGCGAGACGATCGCGATCACGCCGGTCGCGATCCAGAAACGGGTGACGTTGTCGACCGGTGAGAATCTCCGCGCCGAATAGTGACCCCGGACGGCGTACACCAGGGTCGAGACCGACATGACGAGCGCGATGAACGTGACGACGACGACGTATCCCCCGAGCGTGTGGAAGATCGAACCGTACGAGTGATCGGACGACGCGAACGGCGTCGCTGCCAGGTCGCGTACCAGGACACCACCGCCGGCGAGGAGGAGGACGGTCGCAGCAGCGAAGCCGACACGGAGCCCACGCTGGTCCCCGACGAGCAGCCGCCGTCGCGCGACCCACATCGCGGCCACGCCGGTCACGTACAGCACCGCCGCCACGACCGCCACCGCCACCGACGGCCGTTCGACGCCGGCTGGCGGCCAGACCGGGTTCTCGATCCGGAGATAGAAGTAGCTGAGCAGGAAGCTGCTGAACGCGATCGACAGGAACAGGATCGCGATGCCCATCCCCCACCGGGCCACGATCAGGCTGCCCGACGCTCGCACGGGCACCCCGTGCTCCGCCTCGAACGCGAGTTCCTCCTCCTCGGTCATCGGCGGTTCCGACGGACGGTTCCACATGAGCGCGGCACCGACGACGACCGCCGCGCTCACCAGCGCTCCCACCCGCATCTTGAGCAGTTCGCTCGCGAAGATGCCCACCGTGCCGAGCGCCGTGACGAACGGCCAGATCGACGTGTTCGCTACCCGGAAGATCTCCTCCGGCTCGCCGTCGGCGGTCCCGACGACGAGCACCGCTCGCCAGCGCAGCGGCCATTGACCGATCGACCGCACGAGTCGCTCGTGGCGCGGTTCGCCGGTGTGGAGATCGTCCTGGTCCCAGAGCGGGTGACGGCTCCGCACGATCGGGTACTCGGTCCAACCCTGCTGCGGCGGCGGTGACGGCAGCGCCCACTCGAGGCTGTCGCCACCCCATGGGTTCGGTCCGGCCGGACGGCCGCGGAAGTAGCTGTACACGAGGTTCACGACGAAGCACGCGAGACCGGGGATGATCAACAGCAGCCCGAGCGACGACACGAGGTTGTAGGGTCCCCATCCGGTCTCGGCGGCGTACGTGGAGATCCGGCGGGGCATGCCGAGCAGGCCGACGATGTGCATCGGTCCGAACGTCACGTGCACGCCGACGAACAGCAACCAGAAGTTCCACCGTCCGAGCCGCTCGTTCATCATGCGACCCGTGAACTTCGGGAGCCAGTAGTACACACCGGCGAACATCGGGAACGCGACGCCGCCGATCAGGACGTAGTGGAGATGTCCGACGACGAAGTACGAGTCGTGCGCCTGCTGATCGAACGGCACGGCCGCGACCATCACGCCGGTGATGCCGCCGAGCACGAACGTGACCAGGAACCCGATGACGAACAGGAACGGGGTGTTCCAGCGGACGCGGCCGTCCCAGATCGTCCCGATCCAGGAGAAGATCTGCACCCCCGCAGGGATCGCGATCATCATGCTGGCCGCGGCGAAGAATGCCAGGACGATCGCCGGCAGACCGACCGTGAACATGTGGTGCGCCCAGAGGCCGAACGACAGGAACCCGATGCCGATCATGGCGGCGACCATCCAGAAATAGCCGGAGATCTTCCGACCGACCATGACCGGCAGCACCATCGAGACGATGCCGGTCGCCGGCAGGAACTGGATGTAGACCTCCGGGTGACCGAAGATCCAGAACAGGTGCTGCCACAGCAGCGAACTCCCCCCGCGGTCCGGATCGAAGAACCTCATCCCGAAGCCGCGTTCGAGTTCGAGCAGCAGGCTGCCGACGATCAGCGGCGTGAACGCGAAGAGGATCATGAACGCGGTCACCAGCATCGACCAGGCGTACAGCGGGAGCTTCGTGAGCGACATGCCAGGCGCTCGGAGCTTGAGCACGGCGATGATGATCTCGACGGCACCGGCGATCGCTCCGACCTCGGCGACGCCGAGCCCGAGCACCCAGAAGTCGATGTTCAGGTCGGGCGAGAAGAGCGGGCCGCTCAGCGGTGTGTACGCGAACCAACCGGCGTCGGGCACCGCTTGGAACAGTGTCGAGCTGTAGTAGAGCAACCCGCCCATCAGGAAGGTCCAGTAGGCGAAGGCGCCGAGCCGTGGGAACGGCATCTCACGCGATCCGAGGATCATGGGGAGCACGAGGATCGCGAAGCCCTCGAAGATCGGCAGGATGACGAGGAACATCGTCACCGAGCCGTGGTTGGTGAACAGTTCGTTGTAGAGCTGCGGCCCGATCAGGTCGCTCTCGGGGCGCGCCAGCTGCAGTCGCATCACGAACGAGTCGACGCTGCCGCCGAGCAGCAGGAAGAAGAAGCCGGTGAGCACCATCCGCACGCCGATCGCGTCGTTCTGGACGGCGGTGAGCTTGCCCCAGATGCCGGGACGGTCGTCCCACAGCCGGTCGAGTTCTCGGGTGGTGTCGGGCGACGCCGCGACCGGCGTCGAGGAATCGGTCAGCGGCTCACCGTCGGGACCCGGCCGGAACTCGTGTCGACCCGTGTCGCCGAGCCCGGCGTCGTCGGTCATCGGAGCGCTCCCACGTACGCGACGAGGGCGTCGAGCTCGTCGGGGTCGAGCTGGACCGCCGGCATGAGGACGCCGTCCTTGATCGCGTGCGGGTCGAGGATCCACTCACGCAGGTTGGGCAGCGTGTTGTCCAGCGTCCCCGCGGCGATCGCCGCGCGGGAGGCGACGTGCGTCAGGTCGGGTCCGTCGTCGCCGGCGGCGTCGGTGCCGCCGACGCGATGGCAACCGGCGCAGCCACGATCGACGAACACGTGCTCGCCCCGGGTCTCGAGTTCGCCGGTGGGCTCGACGGCGGGCTGTCGCTGCGCATCGAGCCAGCCGGCGAAACCGGGTTCGTCGTGGGCGACCACGACGAGCTGCATGTTGGCGTGCTGGATGCCGCAGAACTCTGCGCACACGCCCTCGTACCGGCCGGGACGATCGGCGTCGATCACCAGCGTGTTGGAGCGCTCCGGGAGCAGGTCCATCTTGCCGGCCAGCGCCGGGACCCAGAAGCTGTGGATCACGTCGGCCGAGCGCAGTTCGAGCACGACGTCGCGTCCCGCCGGGATGTGGACCTCGTTCGCGGTCACCACCCCGTCGTCCGGGTAGCGGACCTCCCACCACCACTGGTGGCCGGTCACCTCGATCCTGACCGCATCGTCCGTGGGATCGCTCGACACGGCTCGCATCGACGCGACGGTCGCGACCAACACGACCACGATCAGCACGGTCGGCAGCACCACCCCGCCGCCGATCAGCCACCTTCCGGCCGCCGGTCGAGCCACGTCACCGTCGTCGGCCGGGCGTCGGAGGAGTCCGATCCCGAGACCGACTGCGACGACCACGAAGGCGACCGCACCGAGTCCGACCAGGAGCCACCACAGTTCGGCGATCTCCCGGGCGGCGGAACCGCTGGGGTCGAGCGTGGCGGGGAGTGTGCGTGTCATGGTCCGTTCGGGACGAGCACCTGGCGAAATCCGCGCAGCTGCACCCCCGGTGCAACACGCCCCGTCGGACCTCTACCCCGCCCGACCGCGGTTCAATCGTCGACCGCCACGATCGGTGCGACGCGTCGCGCCGAGTCGACGTCAGGGATCGACGACGGCGACGCGATACGAGAACTCGTGGGCGCCGGCGGCGAGGCGATACCGCTCGAGCACCTCGGGTCCGCAGCTCGCGGTGCCGAGCCCGCGGTGAGCCACGTCGAGGTGCACGACCAGTTCGGGTGACGGCGAGAGATCGAACGAACTCGCACCGGCGGTCAGGTCGGCTGCGTGGTACCTGGTTGCCGACACCTGGAGCGGACGATCGATCGCGTCGACGCGCACGATGCGTCCGGTCGACGATTCGATCAGGTCGACCCAGCGACACTCGGTGCGCAAGCCGAACTCCTGCGGTACCAGGTACGGCAACTCGTCGGGCGCCCCCTCCCAGATGCCGAGCATCGCGCTCCGGTTGCGGTCGGCGTAGTTCTCGTGCGGTCCCCGCCCGTACCACCGAACCCGGTCGAAGGTCTCGGGTAGGCCGAACACGACGCCGACCCGTGGCAGATCGGCGAGGTCGTCCGGCACCTCGACGACGTGGCGGTAGACGGTGCCCGCCTCCGTCTCGGTCACCGAGACCCGGTGCTCGACGAGTTCCTCCGCGTCGCGCACGTCGACGTCGGCGTCCTGCCACGAACCCAGCGCCTGCCCGCCGACCCGGAGTCGGCGTGCCAGGTCGGGCATCAACTTGAAGCCGTCGTTGTCGACCGGGGCCCGCCACAGGTGCAGTCGAGGATCGACCAGGTCGCCGGGCGCCCGACCCGACGCGGACCGCGTCGATCCGCCCGACGGTTCGGCGATCACGACCTCGTCCCAGGCGACGAGGTGGCCCTTCGGCGCGAACCAGGTGTCGGCCCGCGTGCGCCACTCGACGCGCATCAGATCGGTGCCGTCGGGGACGTCCGGCAGCGCGACGTCGACCGACGTGTGCGGCGCCAACTTCGGTGCCGACCAACGGGGCCGCCCGACCACTTCGCCGTCGCGGAGCGCCACGAAGGTCGGTCGCAAGTCGCGGAGATCGCTGAACGAGCGCCGGTTCTCCACCCGGACACCACCGTCGACGGACGTGACGGTGATCGGGCGATACACCCAGGCCAGCTCACGTGCGGCCGGGTGCGGCACCAGTTCCGACGACATCAGGCCGTCGGCCACGAAGTTGCAGTCGTGCGGCACGTCGCCGAACTGTCCGCCGTAGGCGAGCCGGGTCGTGCCGTCGTCGAGGTGCTGCCGGAGCGAATGGTCCTTCCACTCCCACAGGAATCCGCCCTGCAGGCCGTCGGTGCCGGTGATGGCATCCCAGTAGTCGGCCAGCGAGCCGTTGCTGTTCCCCATGGCGTGGCTGTACTCGCACAGGATCAGCGGCCGGTCGCCGACGCCACGTTCGCCGTACGAACGGATCTCGTCGATCGTCGGGTACATCGGGCACACGAGGTCGGTCGCCGGACGTCCGCCGTCGTCCCACCCCTCGATCCGGATCGCGTCCTCGTAGTGGAGCGGGCGGGTCGGGTCGGCCCGGCGGATCCACCCGGCGAGCGCGTCGTGGTTGACGCCGTAGCCGGCCTCGTTGCCGAGGCTCCAGATGATGATCGACGGGTGGTTGCGGTCGCGCTGCACCATCCGAGCACCGCGATCGAGCCACGCGGCCCGGTAGCGCGGATCGTCGCAGACGCTCCGGTTGTAGCCATGCGACTCGATGTTGGCTTCGTCGATCACGTAGAACCCGAGTTCGTCACAGAGGTCGTAGAACTCGTCGCGGTTCGGATAATGCGACGTGCGGATCGCCGTGATGTTGTGCTTGCGCATCGCCACCAGATCGGCGCGCAGGTCGTCGACGGTGACCGCCTTGCCCCGGTCGGGGTGATGGTCGTGTCGGTTGACGCCGAAGATCCAGACCGGCCGGCCGTTGACGAGGAGTCGCCGGTCGCGCACCTCGACCGAGCGCACACCGACGAGCGCGGTCTCGGTGTGGCGGACCCGATCGCGAGGGTCGAGCAATTCGACGGTGACCGTGTACCGATCGGGCCGTTCGGCGCTCCACGGTCGGGCCCGTCGCAGTTCGAACCGCGCGTCGACCACGAAGCCGGCGAACTCGTACGGACGCGCGTGCTCGTGGGGTACGACGCCGACCTGCGGACGACCGACCTGCTTGCCGTTCGGGTCGGTCAGCGTGGTGCGCGCCGACCAGCCCGACTCGGGTGCGGCGCCGAACGACACCATCGCGGACACCGCGACCGCACCGGCACCGGTGGCCGGATCGAACGTCGTCGTGACCGGGATGTCGGCGAGGTGGGTCGCCGGCCGCGGCTCGATCCACACCGGGCGGTGCAGGCCGCCCATCCACCACTGGTCCTGGTCTTCGACGTAGCTGTGGGCGCTGAACTTGACGACGACGATCGCGATCTCGTTGTCGCCGCTGTGGACGTGGGCGCTGACGTCGTACTCACTCGGGAGGCGGCTGTCGGTGCCGTAGCCGACGAACTCGCCGTTGACGTACACCGCGTGCACGCTCTCGGCACCCTCGACGCCGAGCACCACGCGAGTGCGCGCCCAGCCCTTCGGGACCCGGAAGGTCCTGCGGTAGACCCCGGTCGGGTTGCGGTCGGGCAGCGCGGGCGGGGGGCCCTCGAACGGCATCTGGATGTTGGTGTACTGCGGCAGGTCGACAAAACCGCCGAGATCCTGCATCGTCCAGTTGCCGGGAACGGCCACCTCGACCGCTCGCGCGCGAGACCCGGCGATCGCCGTGGCGGGGACGACGTCGGGCGTCTCGAACATCTCGAGCTGCCACGGCCCGTCGAGCGACTGTCGCCGGAAACCTGCGAGCGGCGTGTGGGCGGGGAGGCGGCCGAGTTGCAGCAGTGTGGAGTCGGTCCACGGGGCGAGGGTTCCGATCACGGGCAGCATCGCGTCACCGTCCCTCGTCGATCGATCGGAGCTGTTCGGCCACCGCTTCGGGGATCACCGGGTTGAAGTACTCCTCGCTCGCGACCTCGGCGGCGGCGATGAACCGCTGCACGCCGGCCGATCGCCACGGGGACACGATCTCGATGTTGAACCATGCGTCGTCGTGACCGTCGGTCACCGTCGGCCGCTGGTTGAGCCACATCATGTACGGCACCGGGGCGTCGTACAGCCGGTCGAGGCGACCGAGCACGTCGACCAGCACGTGGGCGAGCCGGTCGCGGTCGGTGTCGGACATCGACGGGAGGTCGGCCACCCGATGACCGGGCGCGACCTCGATCGACAGCGGGAACGTCGGCGCATACGGCACCCACGCCGACCAACCGTCGCGCTCGACGACGAGCCGGTCGCCCGGGTCCGGGTCGGGTCGCCAGCCGGCGCCGAGACGCCGCGCCTGACGCGCGGGCACGTGGTCGTATGCGTAGATCTGACCGTGCGGGTGGGCGATCGTGGCGCCGACGTCGGCACCTCGGTTCTCGAACACCAGCACGTAGTCGACGTCGTCGCGGGCGCCGAGCGCTGCGGTGCGGTCGGCCCAGAGGTCGATGACCTTGCGAGCGCCCTCGGCGCCCAGCGACCAGAAGGTCGCGTCGTGTTCGGATGTGTAGAGCACCACGTCGCATCGGTCGCCCTCCATCGCCGGCCAGCGATTGGGGAACCATCGGACGTCGTAGGGATCCGGCACCTCGAGCCCACCGACGCAGAACGGACAGCCCGACGACGGCAGGTTCGGCCGCTTCTGGCGGGTGCCGACGATGTGGACGACGGTGCCCAGGTGCGGGTCGGTTCGCTGTTCACCCATCAGGCCGGCTGCTTCCGGAAGGATTCGGACGGATGCGCGAGCTCGATGGTGGAGATCGCGATCCGCACGGCTGCGGCGATCCGTTTCGTTGTCTGCACGTTGCGCTCCTGGTTCCTCGGGGGTGCGGCGATGCCTCACCCTCCGGGCGGTGTCGGACGGTGCCGGGCGGGATCCCGGCCGGACGTTCGTGGTCGACGTCATTCGGCGATGATGACGTCGACCCCCTTCGATCTGATGGCGTCGACCGTGTCGGCGTCGGCGCCCCGGTCGGTGATCACGACGTCGACGTCGTCGATCGCACAGACCGACGCCAGCGCACGGCTCCCGAGTTTGTTGCTGTCGGCGACGACGACGCAGCGTGCGGCGGCGCCGATCATGCTGCG
The DNA here is from genome assembly GCA_033344875.1 of Ilumatobacteraceae bacterium. Classification (NCBI taxonomy): domain Bacteria; kingdom Bacillati; phylum Actinomycetota; class Acidimicrobiia; order Acidimicrobiales; family Ilumatobacteraceae; species Ilumatobacteraceae bacterium. The sequence goes on from JAWPMO010000001.1 coordinate 3,084,620, forward strand.
CTTCACCGCTGCTTCGGGCAGGTTGATGTTGGTGACACCGCCGTCGGCATCGACCCCGTTGCATCCGATGAACACCGTGTCGACCCGCAGCGAGTCGAGCATCGGCGCCGCGAGCGGCTCGACGAGGCTGTGCTGCTTGGGTCGCAGGGTCCCGCCCGTGACGACGATCGCGAACCGCGGGTGGGCGGCCTCGAGCGCCAGCGCGATCTTGAGCCCGTTCGTGAAGACGGTGAGATCGGCGAGGTCACGGCGGGCGACGAGCTCGTCGGCCAACGCCGCCGTCGTGGTGCCCACGTCGAGCAGCAACGACTCACCCGATGTGATCAGATCGGCAGCGGCGCGCGCGATGGCCGCCTTCTGGTCGGCCTGGACGGTCATGACCTCTTCGAAGCTGCGCTCGATGCGTGAGCCGGCCGCCGGCATGGCGCCGCCGTGCACCCGCCGCGCGAGCTGGCGCTCCTCGAGTTGCTGGAGGTCGTGGCGGATCGTGACCGTGCTGACCCCGAATCGGTCGGACAGGTCGCGAACCCGGGCGAATCCGTGCCGGACGAGCAATTCGTGCTCCGCGCGCAGGCGCAGCTCGACCGGCAGTGGCTCGCTGCCGTCGTCGGCGCTGCCATCGAACCGCGGGTCTGCCCCCATCTGGCCGTCCCGAGTTTCACTCACTTTCGATATTCTTGCTGTTGCTTTCCTTTGCTGTCAATATCGACAACACTGTCGATCGAGACTTCGGTCGACACGAGCACCGGAACCGATCGGACGCTGCTCCGATCACGACGAAACGAGGAACCCAGTGGAGTACCGCCGACTCGGCCGCACGGCCGTCCGAGTGAGCCCGATCGCACTCGGCACGATGAACTTCGGGCCGCACACCCCGGCCGCCGATGCCCATCGCATCCTCGACCACGCGGTCGACGCCGGCATCAACTTCATCGACACCGCCAATCAGTACGGCGGCCGGATGGGCGTCGGCACGACCGAGACCATCGTCGGCGAGTGGCTCGCCGGACGCTCCGACCGCGACCGGCTCGTCATCGCCACCAAGGTGCACGAGCCGATGGGCGACGGCCCCAACGAGCGTGGCCTGTCGGCATTCCACATCCGGCGGGCGTGCGAGGCGAGCCTGCGACGCCTCCAGACCGACCACATCGACCTGTACCAGCTCCACCACCTCGACCGGGCCGCGTCGTGGGACGAGGTCTACACCGCCACCGACCGGCTCGTCGCCGAGGGCAAGATCACCTATCTCGGTACCAGCAACTTCCCCGGCTGGTCGCTCGCGTCCGGCATGGAACGCGCCGCCGCGCGATCCACGCTCGGCCCCGTGTCGGAGCAGAGTCTGTACAACCTCGCCACCCGCGCGATCGAGATGGAGGTCATCCCCGCGGCGCAGCACTACGGCATCGGGATCGTGCCGTGGAGCCCCCTCGGCGGCGGTCTGCTCGCCGGCGCCCCCGACGCCGAGTCGCAGCGACGCCAGAGCGCCCGCGCCGAGGCAGCCGGTGTCGGCGAACAACTCGCGGCGTGGGAAGCCCTGTGCGCCGAGATCGGGCACGCTCCTGCGATCGTCGCCACCGCGTGGCTGCGCGACCGGCCGGGCGTCGTCGCGCCGATCATCGGCGTGCGCACCGATGCGCAGCTCGACGATGCGCTGCAGTCGCTCGATCTCACCCTCGACGACGACGTGCTGGCGCGCCTCGACGAGATCTTCCCCGGGCCCGGTCCGGCACCCGAGGCCTACGCCTGGTGACGCCCGGCCGGTGAGGTTCAGGCGGCCGGCGAGCTGTTCGCGTCGAGGAACGGCACCACGACGTCGGCGAAGCCGACGAGGTTCTCACGTCGGATGTTGTGGCCGGCGTCGGCCACCGAGCCGACCGTCACCCGCTCGTTGCGAGCGCTGATCTGCGCCGCGAGCTCGGGCGTGGCGATCGCATCGAGTTCGGGGTCACCGAGCACGACAAGGATCGGGACCTCGATCGACGACACGAGCGCTTCCCACTCGATCGGGGCCAGGTGCTCGATCGCCCGGGGGCCGAGCCCGTGCTTGGCCGGCGCCCACGAGTCGAACTCCTCCTCGGGCCACGTCGGGTGCTGTTCGCGGCCGAGCCGTCGGAGGTCGTCGTCCGACCGGCCTGCCAGCGAGTCGATCCACGCTCGCGCACCGTCGAGGCGCGCCCGGTCGACCGACGATCGATCGGGGCGCCACGGCGGGTCTTCGAGCACGACCGACCCGACGAGTTCGGGGAAGGTCGCGGCCAGCACCGTGACGGTGGTGGCACCGATCGAGTGACCGACGAGGATCGGTCGGCTCAGGCCGAGCTCGCGGATGACCGACGCCAGGTCGGCAGCCAGGATCGAGGGGTCGGCCGGGCCGCGGCCCGAACGCCCGTGGTTGCGGGCATCGACCGCGACGACGTCGAACCGCTCGGCGATCAGCTCGGCGAACCGACTCCAGCACCGCCCGTCGTCGCTGAAGCCGTGGGCGAAGACGACCGCCGGCGCGCCGGACACCCCACCGCGGTGCACGTGGATGTCGACGCCGTCGACGTCGATGTCGAGTTCGTTCCAGTTCATGACGTGCGGAACGGCATGTAGGAGCGGAACGACAGGCTGGTGTCGAGTTCTTCCGAGCTGTCCTGGACGACGTGCTGCGTGATGTGCTGGGCGTGGGGTGACAACGTCTTGAAGTCCTCGTAGGTGATGCCGGGGATCGTCGGCTCGCGGAACCACGGTGCGTAGAACTCGATGTTCGGGATCGCTCGCACCTCGTCGGACAGGTTCGGGGTGCCGCCGTGCCACGCGCGCACGTCGCGAATCTGGATCGATCCGGCGGGTGCCGGGCACACCGTGCTGAGCCGCATCCACTCGGGTTCCTCCTCGAGCGACGGCGGGGCGACGCGAGCGTGCTGCGTGCCGGGGATCTGACGGGTCGGGCCGTTGAGCGTGGTCTGGTCGAACGGGAGGAAGTTGACACACACGTACGGTGCCGGCAGGTCACGGGTGGTGAGGAACTTGCGTCGGTCGATGAACGAGCTGATCGGGGTGCTCTCGGCATCGACGTAGTCGCGCATGTCGGAGTGCAGCGGCTGGTAGTTGACCGCGCCCGGCAGGCAGAAGTCGCCGCTGCCGGACCGCACCGAGTAGTTCGGCGAGCCGAAGATCGCGGTGAGCAGGGGTGTGACGGTCGGCAGGTCGAGCAGCATCCGCCACTCGGGCCGGTGGAGCATGCTCCGGGTGACGCTGGTGCCGCCGAACGAGTATCGATGCGAGCCGCGGTTGCCGTCGCGTGTGTCGTCGAGCGAGACGATGTCGTCGACGACCTCGAGGACGCCGTTGGCGAGGAACTCGGTCTGCTCGGGGGTCAGCGCATCGCGGACGACGACGAAACCGTCCCGATCGAACAGTTGGACGGCACGTTCGATCTCCGTCGGCTCGAGGACGTCGAGACCGCGGATGCCGTTGTTGGCCTCGAGGTGGTCGCGCAGGGCGACGACCTCGGGGTCGGTGCGGGACGGTCCGGCCCATCCGATGTCGTGGGTCGGTGCACTCGTTGAGGGGTTCATCTCGGTCTTTCTGGGTTGTGCAGACGGGTCCGGCGCAGAGCCGGGCCCTTACTGACATTGTGTCAATAAGCCTCGGGGGTGCAAGGTAACCGACGGCGAAGGCCCAGGCAAGGCGAAGGCGCGCGCATGGTTCCGCCCGCGCTCCCGTGGCGGCCGCCGGCCTCGTTCCCCGGCCGGATGCGGCACGATGCGGGGTCCGTTCGCCAGACTGACGGCGTGATCCATCTGCAGGGTTCGTCCTTCGACGTCGTCGTCGATCTCGACCACGGTGCGCCGGTCGTCGCGCACTGGGGCCCGCCGATCGGCGACCCGAGCGCGCTCGCGAACGTCGACGACCGGCCGCTGGTGCACGGCACGCCCGACGCGGTCGCCCCGCTCTCCGTCGTGCCCGAGCACGGTGCCGGATTCACCGGCCGACCCGGACTCCGCGGCCACCGGCGGCGTGGTCGCCACTGGGCGCCCCGGTTCGAGCCGCGCGAGCACACGCTCGACGGTGGCCGTTTGACCGTCGTGGCGGAGGACCCCGTCGCCGAACTCCGACTCGTCACGACGATCGAGGTCGGCGAGTGCCTCGTGGTCGCCACCGAACTTTCCAACCTGAGTAAGCACGAGCGCTACCTGCTCGACGGGTTGTCGATCACGCTCCCGGTCCCGCAGCACCTCGACGAACTCGGCAGCTTCACCGGTCGCTGGACGCGAGAGTTCCAGCAGGTGCGGTTGCCGTGGCCGCACGGCGCCCACACGGCGGAGAACCGTCGCGGCCGTACCTCGCACGAGACCCCGCCGCTGCTGTTCGCCGGCACCGCCGGTTTCGGCGAGTGGGACGGCGAGGTGCTGGGTGCACATCTCGCATGGAGCGGCAACCATGCGTGGTTTGCCGACCGGCTCGCCGACGGCCGCCGCTACCTCCAGATGGGCGAGTTGCTGCACCCCGGCGAGGTCTCACTCGAGCCCGGCGAGAGTTACCGCACCCCCGACCTCGTCGCGGTGTGGTCGGACACCGGGCTCACCGCGGCGACCCAACGCTTCCACCGTCGCCTCCGCGCCCGCCCCGAGCACCCGGCCCGGCCGCGGCCGGTACTGATCAACACGTGGGAGGCGGTGTACTTCGACCACGACCTCGACACCCTGCGCGATCTCGCCGACCGTGCCGCCAGGGTCGGCGTGGAGCGGTTCGTCCTCGACGACGGGTGGTTCGGATCGCGGCGCGACGACACGTCGGGCCTCGGCGACTGGGTCGTGTCGGCCGACGCGTATCCCGACGGGCTCGCACCACTGATCGGGCACGTCACCGGGCTCGGGATGGAGTTCGGGATCTGGGTCGAGCCGGAGATGGTCAACCCCGACAGCGACCTCTTCCGAGCGCACCCGGAGTGGGTGCTGACGACCGACGGGTACGAACCCCCGCTCGGTCGGAGCCAGCTCGTGCTCGACCTGGCGCAGCCGGGCGCATTCGCCCACGTGCTCGGCCAGCTCGATGCGCTGCTGACCGATCACGACATCGCCTACGTGAAGTGGGACATGAATCGCGACCACATCGCCGCCAGCGGCGCCGACGGGGCGGCGGGGACTCGTGCCCAGACGCTCGCGCTGTACCGGCTGCTCGACGAGTTGCGTTCACGCCACCCGAGCGTGGAGATCGAGTCGTGCAGTTCGGGCGGTGCCAGGATCGACCACGAGATCCTCGCCCGCACCGACCGCGTGTGGACCAGCGACTGCAACGACGCGCTCGAGCGCCAACTGATCCAGCGCGGCGCGTCGATGCTGATCCCGCCCGAGCTGATGGGGGCGCACATCGGCCCGCCCCGCTCGCACACGACCGGTCGCCGCCACGGGCTCGCGTTCCGTGCCGCGACCGCGCTGTTCGGCCACCTCGGGATCGAGTGGAACCTGCGCGATCTCGGCGACGCCGAGCTCGACGCGCTCGCCGAGGTCGTGGCGCTGCACCAGCGTTTCCGGCCGCTGCTGCACGGCGGTGACGTCGTGCGGTTCGACACCGAGGCCGAGTTCGTCGCGCACGGCGTGTACCGGCCCGACCGTGGCGAGGCCCTGGTCAGCGTGGCCCGGATCGCCACGTCAGCGAGCCTCGTGCCGCCGCCGCTCCGTCTGCCGGGGCTCGCCGTCGACCGCCGCTACCGGGTCGGGCATGTTTCGCTGCCGCACGAGCCGACGGGTCCGAACCGCACGCTGCCGGCGTGGTGGAACGACGGTGTGACGATGACCGGCCGCGATCTCGCCAGGGTCGGCGTCCAACTTCCGGCGACCCACCCCGAGACCGCAACGCTCATCCACCTGACCGCGACGGACTGAAGCAGTCCGGCGAGGGGCTACGTGCCGTTGGTCGACTCCCGCACGACGACGAGTCGATCCCGGGGTCGATCGCCGGGTCGAACGAGGGACCGTTGCACCGCGGCGGACGCTTGCCGGTGCGATCAGACCTGGTGGAGACGATGGGAATCGAACCCACGACCTTCTGCTTGCAAATCTGGATTTTGGGCATATCGGGCTGGGCCGTGTCCTGTCGGCTCGTGTCAGAATGTGTCATCCACCAGGCGCGATCCGTGGACATGTCAACACGGCCCGAACGGGCTGACACAGAGCGGTGCTCACCGGATTGATACATCTCTGATACATCGACCCGGCGGACACCTCCTGCACGAGCGGATCGCGGTGGCGTCAGCAAGCGGGAATCGCCACGTCTATGCTTGGTTTTCGATTGATATCGCTTGAAATCCAAGCAATAATGAACATGCCGGCGACCGCACCTCCCCTCCTACCGGTCTTCCGCTCGCAGCTCCAAGGCGAGCTGCTCGCGCTCGTCCTGGTCGACACTGCTCGGCAGTGGACGATCGACGAGTTGGCTGATCGGACGGGTGAGCCCTACCAGACGGTCGCGACCGAGGTTCGCCGGCTGCAGGAGGCCGAGCTGCTCGTCGCGACGACGATCGGGCGGACGAAGCTGTTGTCGGCGAACGCGGCGAACCCGTACCTGCGGCCGCTCAGCCAGCTGGCGATCATGGCGTTCGGCCCACCACTCGTCATCGGAGAGGAGTTCTCGTCGGTCGATCGAATCGAGGCGGTCTACATCTACGGGTCATGGGCGGCGCGCTACCAGGGTGAGCCGGGCGCTGCGCCGAACGACATCGACGTGCTCGTCCTCGGTCGACCGGATCGCGACGCCGTCTACGAGGCCGCCCAACGGGCCCAGCAACGCCTCGGTCGCGAGGTGAACGTCACGCAGCGGACACGCAAGCAATGGGAGACCGCAAGCGACGGGTTCACGCAGCAGGTTCGCGCCTCACCGATGGTCGAAGTTCCGTATCCTGCAGGCCACACCGCGGTGGAACAACGGGAAGTGAGGTCATAGGGCAACTCGTCGGAGCACCGATCGCTCAGGACATTTGGCTGGGCTGCCACGATGCATTGTGGGGCACTCGGTTGCCTCAGAGTTCCATAGACCGTCGCATCGGGGCTATTCCAGAAACGTGCTTCCGTCACGAAGGCGACGATAGATGGGCCTCGTCTTCTTGCCGTTGATGAGTGCGTGAGCCGGATTGTCGTCCGTCTCGTCCGACACACAGTCCAGACCGAGCCCGACCGCAAGTTCAACTGAGAACTCTGCGACACCGACGCCGTCCTTCCTGGTGTACTGATGGTCCTCACCCATCGCCTCCACTATGCGCCGACGATCGACGGACAGCGAGGGGTCCTTGAACGCAGCGGTCGAGACCTTCATCCGTCCCGAATCGTCCGGGACGTATTGCTTCGGATGGACCCGACGCCAGACCAGCTCGTCGGGGTCAAGTGGCTCTGGCTGCGAAGGCGGCAACGCTCAGGCGATGCGGTCCGCAAGCAGCGAGTTCAGTTGAGCCACACCTCGCCCGTCGTTGGGCTGGCCTGCAACCTTCCATTCAATGTCGATCTCATCATCGTCGGAATAGGCGTTGCCAACAGCGGGGCCCTCCGGTGGCACTTCGACCTCGACAGACAAATCTGGACGATGCCACTCGAGTTGCACAGCGCCGGACGACAGGGGCACGACGTGGGGCCGAGAAATGGTCGGTGGCATACGGTTCAGAATGTCCACGGCTCGCTTGACACTCGACGCGTGAATCGAGCGCTCGCCGCAGCCGTTCCAGTTCGCCTTCAGGGCAACCACATCCCGCAGGTCGTCCAGTAAGTCATCCAGCCAGGCCGCCTCACGCAGCGTGGGCTCGATGTACAGAGTGATTGTCGCAGTTAAGGGCAGCCAGTCGTCCGAGAACGCCGAGCTACGAACGTCCTCGTCTGTCGTAACGTCCTCCACGCTCCAGTGCGATTCGTTGCCGATCGCTGAGCTCTTGGCTAGTACAGCAGTCATTGGATTCGCTCCCAGTGTGTGTGCATCTCGTTCGTGGTTAGCGCGGTGAACGTTCTCACGATTGCTTCGTGTCCTATGTCTAGGAACCGCAAAGCGCCCTGGAATGTTTCGTTCTCAGCATTCCCTCGTGCGACAAGAGTCAGCATCAGCGCTGCACGCCCCGTCTCGTTGTTCATTGCTGGTTGGACTGTAGCCCTCAAACCTCCATCGGTTCCTGGCAATGTGAACTGAAGGTTCAAGGCGGCCGTCTTAAGTTCAGCATGTAGTTCATCATTGAGGTCACCGCTCCAGGGCTTGAATACAGCACCAAGCTCACTCGGCTGCTCCCAGATTCCCGGCGTTGCTTCGATGGGATTCACGTACGTGACCTCAGCCACATCAGGACGAGGCTCCTCGTATCCGAACTCGCCGAGGTGCTGCACCAGCAAGGTCCACGCCTTCTCAAGCCGAGGCTTGATGGTGTCGTACCGGGGGTACGGGTCGTTCCCTTGCCGGCGCCAGTTCACGGCAATTCGGTCTCGCTGTAACTGAACGAGGTGCGACTCGTCTTGAGAGAGAAACCAGTAGCGAGGAACCGGCGGCGTGCTCGAGAACTCGAACTCGACGGTCCGTTCGAGGTCGGTCGTCATTCGTCCGAGAGGCGGCATGTCACGAACGATCGGGTAGTCAGGCTCGAGCAGCGACCGGATGCTCGCAAGGTCGGCCGAGCTCAATGGACGGTCCGTCTCGAACTGCACCGCCAGCGCGACCTCGTAGACGGGAGGCTTTCCGTAGGACGGAAGCGACATCGTCATCGTGCGTCTCGTTCGATCATCGCCTGCAACGATGTCACCATAACGTCTGCCGTGCCGAATCCGTAGGCACCGTCGGCTGCTCCAAACCCGGGTTTGCATCTGTGTGGCCGACGAGAGCCGCGACATTCAGTCCCGCGGGCCAATCTCGTAGGCGTCTGCAGGGTCTATCAGCGGGGCCTCCGTAACGGAGGTACCTCGTTCGGTGCTTTCAGTGGGTGATGAGCTCCGTCGGCGACGTTGCCGCGCCGCACACCTGTGCTGCGCCGGATCTGCTGACGCCTCGCGAGGCGATGGCGGTTCTTCGTATCGGGCGCACCACGCTCTACGCCGAGGCTCGTCGCTTCGGCGAGTCCGACGGAGCTGTCGGGATTCCGAACGTCGAGGTCGGCGGACAACGCCGGTTCCCACGTGTCGCTCTCGAGACGATGATCGGCTGCCCGATCACATGGCCGCCGTTCGACCTCGACACAGCCGCCACTTCGCCGCCGGCTGACACCACGTCGCACTCCGCTCCCTCGCAGCGCGCTCGTCGCTCGTCCGACTCTCAGCGGCTTCGACGCGTCTGAGGTCCGCCATGAACGCTCACCGCACCGACCCCTCGCGACAAATCAAGAACAGACAGGTGCCCGGCCGGAGGTGTGAGGGATGTTGAGGGTCTCCACCATCTACGCAGCGAGCGCCACCGCCACGGCGACCTACTACACGCAGTACCTCACAGACACTCCCGGCGAGCAGCCGGGCGACTGGCATGGCCGCCAGGCTGCGCTCCTTGGGCTCGGCGGTGACGTCACCACGGACGCGCTCGAACTGCTCCTCACCGGCCATGACCCAAGCCTTGGGACACCGCTCGGTCGGCCATTCGTCGACACCTTCCGCTCCGACGGCACCGTCATCCGCTCCGTCGCCGGGTTCGACGCGACGTTCTCCGCGCCGAAGTCGCTGTCGGTGCTCTGGGCACTCACCAGCGACGACGGGCTCGCCCGTTGTCATGACGTCGCGGTCAGCGCTGCGATCGACTATCTCGAACGTCACGGAGCGACGACTCGCGTCCGATCCAACGGCGGCCGGCAACATCTCGACACCCACGGACTCATCACCGCCGCGTTCCGCCAAACCACCTCACGCGCCGACGATCCGCAACTGCACACCCACGTCGTCATCTCGAACAAGGTGCAGACCCACGATGGGCGATGGCTCGCGCTCGACGGCCGCGTCCTCAAGCAGCATCAGCGCGCGCTCGGCGGGCTGTACCAGTCGGTGCTCCGAGCCGAACTCGCCGCTCGCTACGGCGTGACATTCGACGAGATCGTGAACGGACAGGCCGAGATCGCGGGCGTGCCCGAGAAACTGCTCGAACAATTCTCGAAGCGCACCGCCGAGATCGGCATCGCGATGCGGGACAAGCTGACCGGCTTCTACGCACGCGAGGGTCGCGACCCGACCCGGTTCGAGCGAGCAGCGCTCGAACGAGAGGCCGCCGCCGACACCCGAAGCCGCAAGACGGGCGCGGCCGTCACCGATCTGCGCACACGTTGGCTCGACGAAGCAGCGCAGGTCGGCGTCACGCCGAGTCAACTGATCACCGAGATCCAAGCGGCGGCACGCGCCAACCCCGACCCAGACGAGAAGCTCTCGGTGAGCGAGGTGCTCTCTCAGCTGGCCGATCGGCGGTCGACGTGGCATCGGATGGACGTGCTGCGCACGATCTGTGACGCGACATCACCGCAGCCTGGCATCGACGACGCGACGTGGGTGGCCAAGCTCGACCGGGCAGTCGACGAGGTCCTGGCGCAGTGCGTCGCGCTCGACCCGCCGGCAGATGGCGCTCGTCGGCGGACCTCGGATGGGCGGTCGGTCTGGCTCCCGCCGGTGACGTCACACATGACGAGCGAGCAGGTGATCCTCGAAGAAGACGTCATCATCACGTGGGCCATCGAATACAGCACCGTTCCGCCGTCGCCTTCGCAGACGATCGAGGTCGGCCAACTCGACATGCTCCAAGCCGAAGCAGCGGCCGACGTTGCCGGGCAGGACCCGCTCGCCATGGTCGTCGGCCCGGCAGGTGCCGGCAAGACCACGATGCTGCGCGCCGCCGTCGATGACCTCGATCGCCAAGCCCGACCCGTCTACGGGCTCGCCCCGACGGCGAAGGCGGCGCGGGTGCTCCAGGAAGGCACGGCGATGGAGTGCGACACCGTCGCCAAGCTCCTCTACGAATGGCGGCAGCCCGACCGTCCACCCAGATCCGAATGGCGACTCGCGCCCGGCACGACGGTGATCGTCGACGAGGCCGGCATGCTCAACACCGCCGACCTCCGGCATCTCATCGAACTCAGCCGCGAACAGCGATGGCGGATCGCGCTCGTCGGTGATCCGCACCAGCTGCAGGCCGTGGGTCGGGGTGGCATGTTCGCCGAGCTGTGCGACATGGGTCGTGTTGTCGAACTCGAGCGCCTGCATCGCTTCGACCACGCGTGGGAGGCCGCCGCCTCGCTGCGCATCCGCCATGGCGATCCATCCGGCCTCGACATGTACGAGAGCAGCGGACGCATCGTCGCCGGGTGGTTCGACGAGCACTTGGACACGATCGCCGACTATTGGCAGCGCCACAGCCCGCACGGCCGAGTCGCCATCACCACGATGTCGAACGATCATGTTGCGGCCCTCAACGACCGGATCCAGCAGACGCGAATCGAAGTCGGTCAGCTCGGCGCTCGGTCAGGCGAGATCGCCGATAGTCGACACGCCCACGTCGGCGACACGGTCGTCACTCGCCGCAACTGTCGCAGCCTCGTGACCACCGGCGGCGACCACGTCCGCAATCGTGACTACTGGACCGTCACTCACATCGGCGACAACGGCGATCTCACCGCGTCCCGCATCGACGGACACGGGAGCGTCACGCTGCCGGCCGACTACGTCCACGAGTTCGTCCAACTCGGATACGCAGCCACGGAACCCGGTAACCAATCCGACGACGCTCACCGGGCCATCACCCTCGTCTCGCCGGCCACGACGTGCCGCGGCCTGTACGTCGCGATCACACGAGGGCAGGCTGAGAACATGATGCTCGTCGTCACCGACACCCACGACGTCGCCGACGCGAGAGAGGTACTCGACCGCGTGCTCGTCAACGACCGCGCCGACCTCCCCGCCATTCGGCAACGACGAGAACTCGCCGAGCTGCAGCCATGTCGACGACACGTTGCGCCGACGCCACGCTGCCAGATCCCCGCCTGGTTCGACGAGGCTCGCACTCGCGTCGTCGATCGCGTCAGCGGCCTGCAAGTCCGACTGGATGAACTCGACTCGCACCGCAAGCAGGCAGAGCAGGACCTCGCAACCGCCGCGCACCATGTCGCTCAGGCTGACGAACGCCTCGCTGGCTACGACCAACACGTCGCGGAACTGCGTCACGGCGTCGACCGCTTGACAGCTGAGATCACCGCCGCTGCATACCGGGTGAACGGCTCGGGCGTACTCGCTGGCCGACGTGCTCGCGCCCGTCGCGATGAGCTGACAGCGAATCGGTCCGAGCTTCAGGCCGCACTCGAACAGTCAGCCAAGAACGCCGCCCCGCTCAAGGCCGAGCAGCGAGCGACATGGGTCCAGCGTCAGCACGCCGCCGAGACAGCCGATCGGCTGGAGACCGCCGGAGCGGAACTCACCCTCGAACTGACCGAAGCAATCGGAGAGCACACATCCCTCACCACGTGGAACGAATGGGCACTCGGAAAGCCGGTCGAGGCCGGAGCTCTCGTAGGCGCCATCCACTCGCTCACCCAGTCAGCCGAACTCGACCACCGAAACCTGGCTGGGCCGCTCGCGGACTGGTGCGAGGCCAACGGCGTCGTGGTAGCGACGGCGGTATCCCACCCAATGTCAGGCCAGCGGCAAGCGGGGGCCGCTCCCGCGGAGCCGACCATCCAGCTTGGGATCGACCTCTGACAGATGAGCCGCAGACAATCGCGGGCACGGATCTCCATACCACCCGCCGGCAGCGGCGAGGCGCCCATTCCCAGTCCCATAGGGCCACGCATCACCGAGACGCAGTGATGTGCGTCGGCCCGTTGCGGTCCACACCTCTTGGGTGAGATGATCGACGAATGCGGGAACCGGCGGCGAGTTCAGCCGTTCCACGACGCGGCGGGATGGTGGTTTCCATACTCGTCTGCCTCGCCGCAATGCTGAGCGCATGCGGTCCAGACGATGTTGTCGGCGAGTCCCCGAGTAGCTCGCCGTCATCGCCGCCGTCGGTGCTGCCAGCGACCACCGTCACCGTCGGAACGACAGCCGTGTCTGTCGATCGGCCGCCGGCCGCGACACCGGCCGAGCTGACCCAACGCACCGAACGGATGCCGTGGCCCACCGACCACGGCTTGTCACCCGAACTTGCCGAGCTACTCGCAGCGTTCGAGCTTGGTGAAGACTGGACCGGCACCCTCGCCGGAATCGCCTTCCTGGACGTTGGCGCCGATGAATGGCTCATGTGCTGGACGATCGACGAATCGCTCCCCGTCGGATGCGGTTCGGGTATCGCTCTCAGTAGCGCGCCCCCTGTGTACCTCGCCTCGCCGGAACGGTTCGAAACCCAAACCTCTGATTCCAGCGACGAACCAGCGGTCATCATCAGCACGTCGATCGTCAGCGTGCACGGCAAGTTCTTCGCAGACGCAGCAGTGTTCGTCCCATCGCACCCGGAACCGACCACGGGATCCGACATGAACACACCAACGGTCGCGCCCGGAACGCCCGACGATGCTGAGGACGTGCCCGAAGACTGGATCCCGACACCACCGCTCAGCCAAGAGAGCCTCGATGACAACCCCCTCGTTCGAGACATGTTGGGGGTCTCGGAGATGCTGGAGTACCCCGAGTTCGCTCCTTACGTAGCCGCGATCGGCGTGTCTCGCTACGTCATCGCTGACGCCAACGGTGACCCGATCAAGACCGACGATGAGGTCTACAACGAACGGTCCATTGAAATCACCGCCTACCACGGCCGAGAACAGCCAATCGTCTACCTGCTCAACGCCTCAGCCTCCTACGACGACCCCAACTACGGATACCAAACAGACGACCGCGGCGCCCTCGGCGTACTCGTCAAGGAACCCGGAACGAACCGATACAGCTTTCTCGCCGGGGCCGATCCAAAGATCTTCGGGGACCGTACGGCCTACGGCGACAACGACCGTCCTCGAGACGAGGTCACGCTCATCCCGTTCCTCACCCGCAAGTTCACGATCGACATCCAAGCCGACCGGTCCTTGATCGTCACCGACGAACTCGGCGAGATCACACGGCTCGCATGGGTCGAAATCCAGCCATAGCAGTATTCGTACCGAACGCGAGGTGACTTCCCGCGCCATTGACTGAGACTGGTTCGGCGAATCCCGTAGCCAGATCCAGATGGCCGTACCTGCGCAGCCACTCACTTCTAATCGGGAATTATCTCGTGTCACGGTTGGGTAGATATGTCGGTGATCCACCCGCCTGCTTGTTCCGTCGGTGACGATGGTGCAGCGGGCGTGATCGGAGGATCACATGAAGCCCATTTCGTTTCCGAAGCTGACGCTTCCTGACCCGGGTTCGCGCGTCGCCCCGACCCTCGGCCACCGGCTCGTCGACGACTATCTCGAGTCGGTGCATGCGCGGCTTCGACCGAACTCGACGTTGGCGGTTGTCTACGACTTGAAGGTGTTCTTCACCGTCATCGACGTCGACCCGCTCGACGTCCGACGCCGTCACGTGCTCGAGTTCATCCGCGTGCAGCGGACCGGTTCGGCCCATGCGACGGTGGTCCCGATGGACCAGTCCGACGGGTTGGCGTTGTCGACGATCCGACGTCGCCTGTCGACGCTCGCGGGGTTCTATGCGCACCTCGTCGCACTCGGAGAACTCGACCACAACCCGGTGCAGCGCGGCATGCCAGTGCGTGCCCCCGTGACCCGCGACCGACGTGTGATCCCACTGGTCCGACCGATCCGACACCTGCCACAGATCCTCGATCACGACGACGTGAACAAGTTGGTCGGAGCGCTCCGGAAGGAGCGGGATCGGGCGATGATCGACGCGATGCTGCTCGCCGGTCTGCGGCGTTGCGAAGTGCTCGGCCTGCGACTCCAGGACATTCGTTGGGGTGAACGCCGCTTGTTCATCGCTGACGGCAAGGGCGGCCATCAACGCATCGTGCCGATCTCGCCGCGCTTCTTCGACACGCTCCGCCGCTATCTGGACAACGAGCGACCGGCGGACGCGGAGACGCCGTTCGTGTTCGTCGTGTTGAAAGGACCCAACCGTGGCCGCCCGCTCACGGCGAAGGGGCTCGATGAGATCATGTTGGGTGCGCGCACGCGTGCCGGGCTCGAGCATGCGACGTGTCACGAGCTGCGCCACACCTGTTTCACCCGGCTCCGCGAGGCCGGCATGGCACTCGAAGCACTCCAAGCCCAAGCCGGTCACCGCTCGATCTCAGCAACGCAGATCTACCTGCACCTCGCCAACGATTGGCTCGCCGGCGAGTACATACGTGCAGCTCAAGCCGTTGATGCCCAGGCTGCACTCGGCCGCCAGGTCGTGGCGTCATGACCATGCTCGCGATCGAACACGAGCCCGTCGACGAGCGCTGGGCACGCATCGGCGCACACGCTCCGGTCCTCGCTGCGACTGCCCGCAGCTACATGGATCAGATTTCGGTGACCGCTCGACCGGGCACGATCAACTCGGTCGATGTCGCCTTGCGATTGTTCGCCAGCTGGATCATCGACCACGACCCCGCCGTCGTGTCGCTGCGACAGGTCAACCGTCGACACATCGAGCACTACAAGCTCTGGCTCGCCACCCGTGAGAACCAGCACGGCCAGCCGCTCAAGAAGTCGACGATCAATCTTCGGTTGTCGATGCTGCGCGTTGTCATCGAGCGGCTCATCGAATGGGACCATCCCGACACACCGACGAGGAACCCGATCATGTGGACCGACCTTCCCAAGATGGACGAGCCGCTTCCGAAGTTCCTCGACGACGACCAGGCCGCCAAGTTCATGGCCGCCGCAGTCCGACTTGATCCACAACGACGACTCATCGTCGAGATGCTGGCCCGCACCGGACTGCGCGTCACCGAGTTCTGTGAGCTCACCGACGACGCCATCGTGAAGATGAACGAGACGAACTGGCTGCGGGTGCCGGTCGGCAAACTCCACACCGATCGCTACGTCCCGCTGCATCCCTCGCTGATCGAGTTGCACCGGGACTGGCTGGCCTGGAACGGCCCGAACGACACCGGCCAGCTCATCTCGAACAAGGGCAGGCCACTGTCCGTCGACGTCGTTCGTCGCGTCGTGAAAGCCTGCGCCCGGATCGCCGGGATCGGCCACGTCCATCCCCACCAATTGCGTCACACGCTCGCGACGCAGTCGATCAACAACGGCATGAGCCTCGAAGCTGTGTCCGCGATGTTGGGGCACCGATCGATGCGCATGACCCTCGTCTACGCCCGCATCGCAGACCGCACCGTCGCCGACGAATACTTCGCCGCCGCCGACAAAGTCGACCAGCTCTACCAGACCCACTTGACAACATCACCGGCATAAGGGCCGTTCTGTGACGCGGCTTGCTCGACGGCGGTCGTGACTACCGGGCGCCGATATCGGGTGGCCCTGAACGAGGTCTCGAGCAGCAACCCGGCCCGCAGTTTCTGAGTGAAGCCCCGCGTGTCACACACCGGCCTGACGAGCGATCATGTCCGGCAGGTCGCGGATCTGCTTGACCCGCTTTAACTTGATCACATGGTCGAGCACTGCGTCAGGCATCCCCGCCTCGCGCATGAAGCGATGCGCAACAGTTTGCTGTCTGATCGCCGATGGCGGAGTATGTGAGCTGGTGATCGGATGGGCGGTGTCGAGGGGGATCGAACCGAGGCGAATGGCCGAGTCAACATCGATGCTCGGCTGTGACGCAGTATCGACCCGGGTGGATCGGGGGTCCGATGTCGGTGAGAGATCTGTTTGGCCGTGCCGTCGGTCTCGATTGACACCTGCGGTCGAGATCTTCGTCTTACCGCGTGACACATTTGAGGCCTCACCGCCCTTTCTTCGGTGATGGGAGCTGGCCCCGATACCGCGATCGAGAACGTCATCGGCTTCGACGCGTTCGTCGCGGATGCAGAACCTCGACTGCGACGGGCGCTCGTCGCCCGGCACGGCGCCGAGCGTGGTCGCGAGGCGACGATTGATGCGCTCACGTACAGCTGGCAGCACTGGGATCGTGTGCGCAATATGGCGAACCCGGTCGGGTATCTGTATCGGGTGGGCGCGAACGCCGTTCGCGCTGAGCCGGTCGTTGTGCCGTTGACCGGTCAGGAACCGGCCACCGAACGCGCACCGTGGATCGAGCCCGATTTGGAGCGTGGACTCGATCTGCTCACTGAACACCAGCGGGTCGTCGTGGTCCTCCGCCACAGCTTCGACTGGACCTACGGCGAGATCGCCGACTTGCTGGAGATCTCCGTGAGTTCCGTCCGCAATCACCTGCGGCGGGGTCTCGAAAAGCTCCGTGACGCATTGGAGGTGTCCCACAATGACTGATGTCGAAGAACTCTTGCGGGCGTACGGTCGACTCGTCGACGATCGCGTCGAACCGGTCGATCGCGACGAGATGCATGGGCGAGCTCCGATTGCGCCGCCGATCGAGCGGCGCCCTCGGTCGATGCGTTGGATCGGCCCATTGGCGGGCGGACTCGTTGCGGCGTCGGTGGTTACGCTTGTCGTGGTGGCGGTCGGCGCGCTGGCTCGCGACGACGCCGATTCCGTCACCGACGTCCCCGGATCGATCGAACGCGATCCGCCACTGGCGGAATTGCCGAAACCTGACCAAGTCGTCGTCACCGACTCGAGCGTGGGTTTGATCACGTGGAGTCGAGTGATCGGCACCCGCACCGATCTGCCCGAACTGATCTCGGGCGTTGACGAGGACGGCGTGCTGGTGGGGCGCGACCGGGACACCTCGGTGACGTGGCGGTCGGTCGACGGCGGGCAATCGTGGGAACGAAACGTCAGTGACGGCGTCCGTCGGGTGATCGACGGAGTGGAGTGGGTTGCCCGTGACGACGCGTTCGACCACGAGCCGGCGGTGCTCACCTACGACACCGGGACTGGCGAGCAGTTGCTCGAGCTGCCCGAGTTCCGCGTCGGCGTCGAGGCACCGTTCGAGCTGACGAGCAGCATCGGAGGCGACGAGCTTGGCCTCCCGTTCTCGCTCGCGCGACGCACCTTGGTCGTCGTCGATCGCCATGTCCTTCCCGACTGGGACATGGTGACGGGCACCGACGAGTGGTCGTCGGTGAGCGTCGAACTCGACCAAGGTTCGTGGACGAGCACGCGCGATGCGCTGGGCACGTCTTTCTTCAACTACTCGGTGCGCCAGACGCCGCAGGGTGCCGAGTTGCTCGACGAGGACGGCACGGTCGTGCTCGGGGTCAACGGTGTGCCCGGCTTCGTCGGTGCCGACCCAGTCCAGCTTTTCGCCGGAGGTGTCTCCGTCACCGAGCTGTACGAGTTCGACAGCGGCACCCTCCGATCGATCGATGTTCCCTGGGGAGTCGGTGACCGTATTCGGTTCGCGGAACTCAACGGAACGCTCATGGCCTACCGCTCGTCGTCGCCCCCAGCGAATCAGACGCTCGCAGCGTGGTCGTCGGCCGACGGCCTCACCTGGGATCGACTGGCCCTCCCGGTAGACGCAGCCGACGGCTACTTCAACCGCAACGTCGACGGCGACGTCATGCTGATCGACACGAGTATCCCGTCACGGGCTTGGACGACCGTCGACGGGCGCTCATTCGAATCGATCCAGCCCACCGAGGGAGACGGGCGTTCTGCTGGAGACTTCGGGTTCGTCACAGTCGCGAACTACGACAGCCCGTCAGTGCTCGTCAGCCCGGACGGCGCCGAATGGGAGCGCATCGACGTCGACGACCTACGAGAATTGGACGACGGCACCACCTTCGACTTCTTCGAGTTCCGGGCGATCGGCGACCGGATCTTCCTGACCGGCAGCGACGGCAACCGACGGCTACTCCTTTTCGGAACCGTGTCATCGAACGAATGAAACTCGCCCCGTCTCGATGCCGGCGCACTGGTTCGCATATTACGTGGCACCGCACCGGGGCCGCGATGCGGCGCGGAGGCGTCCGAACGTCAAGTTCGACGCGTGGTAGCTGGCCGGTGTGGAAGTGTGGATTCAGACCTTTGACCCGATCATGGAGGCACGGATGAAGCGAAGCGCAACGCGAACTCTCTTCGGCGGCGCAACGGTCGCGTTGGCCGCCGCCGGTTGCGGCGGCTCCGAGGCTGACTCCTCGAGCGATGCAAATTCTGCGACACAGTTCTTCCTCGACTTCGCCGACGTGGCGGGTGTCGAACTCGACCGATCGTGCGTCGAAGATGCGGTCGAAACGCTGAGCCCTGAGGACACGAAGATTCTGGCCGACGCGCCGGCCGCGAGCATGGAACTGATCGCAAGTGCGCCGTTCAACGACGCGATCGAAGCCGTCGGTGAAAGGATATTTGATGACTGCGTCACACCGGAGCTTGACGAGTGACGCTTCTGCTCTAAGGTCAGTCCGTTGGTCGGCGTCCATTTCAACGCTCGACATCGCCCCAGACCTGCGCGATATCCTCACTTCCAATCGGGGACAGCGCGCTGCTCCAGCTCATAATCGCGGCCGAGAACGGGCTGTCCCGTACTCGGCTTCCGGCCTCTTGTCATAGTTGACGGTGATCCGGGGGCTCGGCCAGCCTTTGGGTCGGGGTTCTGGATGGTTCGCTCGGTATTCCGGCTGCCCGACGCGTTGTAGCGCGGCGTGGCTCTGCTTTCGGCTTGCGGCCTGAACCTCGAGACGGGGTCGTGGCTGAAGAGAGGTCTGCACAGCTCAAAGAGGCGTTGCCCTGCTCCGTCGCACAACCTGCAACGAGAGAAGGGAATCTGTGATGTTGAACGAAGTCGTGATCGGTCTCGATCCGCACAAGGTGTCGAACACGATCGTCGTGTTGGAACGCGACGAGACGTTGTTAACGAGACGCCGATTTGTCCATGACGACGACGGCCTGGCCGCGATGTTCGCGGCGGTGGCCGAGTTCCCGAAGCGGGTCTGGGCGGTCGAGGGTGCGAATGGGATGGGCCGCAACATCGCCCAACGGCTTGTCGCCGCGGGTGAGACGGTGATCGATGTGCCGGCGAAGTTGTCGACTCGGGTGAGGGTGTATTCGACCGGGCACGGCACCAAGACCGATCACACCGACGCGGTCGCGATCGCTCGTGCTGCGATCCACTCCAAGCATCTGCGTCGGGTGCAGCCTGACGGTCCGAACGTGGCGTTGAAACTGTTGTCGGATCGACGCACCGAACTCGTGCGGTCACGCACCTCCGCGGTGTGCCGGCTGCACAGGTTCTTGCGCGAACTGATCTCGGGTGGGGCGCGACTGTCACTGTCAGCTGAGCATGCGTTTGACCTGCTCACAGCACTTGAGGTCGACAACGTCGCCGATCAGATGCGGGTTGAGCTCGCGATGGAGTTGATCGACGACATCGCCCGGCTGGATCTGAAGATCGATGAGATCACCAAGCGCATCAACGCCACCGTGAAGGCGTCGGGCACCACGTTGACGCGGGTGTATGGGGTCGGGCCGATCAACGCTGCGTTGATTCTCGGTGAGGTCGAAGACGTCTCCCGTTTCGCCACCCGTGATCACTTCGCGAGCTACTGCGGGACCGCCCCGATCGCAGTGTCATCCGGTGATGTGAACCGGCATCGACTGTCACGTTCCGGGAACCGTCAACTCAACCGAGCCATCCACATGGCTGCGGTCACCCAGATCAGATTCGACACCCCCGGACGGGACTACTACCGCCGCAAGATCGCCGAAGGCAAGAGCCGCCTCGAAGCACTCCGCTGTCTGAAACGACGTGTGACCGACGCCGTGTGGCGCCAACTCCAAGTCGACCGGCAAGACGACCAAACCCAAGACGACACCTGGCCACGCCGGCCATCGACACGACA